>JAWKQJ010000010.1:0-118119 GCA_041390205.1 Gemmatimonadales bacterium | reverse complement strand
AGGCCGGCCGGGCGCTCAATCGCCGCGTCGAGATCGTGCGGCGCCTGCCCTGAGCCTGGAGGAAACGAGCGATGATGATGCGATTGGCCGTGGGACTGGCGGTGGCGACGCTCGGGACGGCTGCCTCGCCGCGATGGGCGACCGCGCAGGCCGGCAGCTTCACCGCGACGGTGACCGCGCCCGGCCAGGACGGGGTTCAACTCGCCGGGTTCGCCCCATCCTTCGGCAGCGACGCCGAGCGCAACTGGTACGTGCAGCTGGTCACGCCGGGTGGTGGATCCACCATCCTGCTGCTGTACGCGGGCGCCGGGCTGCCCCCGACCGGCGAGCACCGGATCGTCGACTTCATCGGCAACGACGCGACCCCGCCCTCGGGCAAGTTCGTCGCCACCGGCAACGTCGATCCAGCCGTGTCCGCGGTCGTCGGCCTGAGCTCGATCGACGGGACGATCACGATCGTCCGGTCCACGCCGACCGTGGTCGAGGGCCGCTTCGAGTATCGCGCGAAGCTGGCCGGCGCCTCGCAATCGGTCGTGGTCGAGGGGGAGTTCGAGAGCAAGAACACCCAGCAGTGAGCCGATCCGGAGCCTGACCGCGCGTCTCGATCATCCGAGACCGTGTCGAGGCCGAGATGATCGTGTTGGGTGTCGTCCTGAGCGTGGTGCTGACGCTCGTCCTGCTGTTCTGGATCCGGACACTCGTCGGCCGGGCCGAAGAGCGGCGGGGCGCGGAGCTCGCGGCGGCGTCGGCCGAGCTCGGGTTCGAGCCCGATCCCGGAGGCCAGGAGGAGCTGGCCCACGAGCTCAGGGCGTTCGAGACCTTCCAGCACGGCAGCGACGGCAAGGTGCGGCGGCTCCATCGCGCCAGGACCGCGGGGCTGGAGGTGGCGCTCTTCGACTACGAGACGATGGCGGGCGACGAGCTGGTCCGCTGGTCCGCTCTGCGGCTCGAGTCGCCGGCCTTCGATCTGCCCGTGTTCCAGGTGCGTCGCAAGGGCTGGGGCGGCCGGATCGCCGCGCTGCTGGGCGG
This sequence comes from Gemmatimonadales bacterium, assembly GCA_041390205.1. Lineage (GTDB taxonomy): Bacteria > Gemmatimonadota > Gemmatimonadetes > Gemmatimonadales > GWC2-71-9 > SHZU01. The sequence goes on along the minus strand of JAWKQJ010000010.1, from coordinate 117,090 downwards.
CGAGATCCCGTTTCCGAATCGGCCGAGCTTCTCGAAGCGGTATCGGGTGACGGGGGACGACGAGGTCGCCATCCGCCGGCTCTTCCACGACGGCGTGCTCGATCGCCTCGAGCGGGAGGAGCCGCTCGAGCTCGAATCGGCGGGCGACGCCCTCCTGATCCATCGCGGTCGGATCACGCCCGCCGAGCTCCCGGCCCTGGTCCGGGGCGGCGTCGAGGTCGCGCGGTTGTTGGGCGTCGCGGCCGCCCGTCGTTAGGCGGACGAGCCCAAAGGGTCAGACCAGCGCTTCGTAGGTGCAGCCCCGCTCCTGGCAGAGACCCACCAGCATCGTGTGCGCGGGCACCAGCTTCACGTGCGGCAGCAGATTGGCCCGCAGGTCCTGGTAGACCGTGGCGTGGTCCTGCTTCGTCGCCCGGGCAAGGCGCTCGGCTACGCCGTGGAGGGCGTTGTTGCACTGCCAGAAGATCACTCCCCGGCGCACCAGCTCCGGCACGCTCTCCTCGAAGTCGTCGGACCCGGGCTCCGCGTGCACGAACGGGCTGCGGCGAGCGGGCTCGCGCGTCGCGGGGTCGACGATCCCGTACTGCTCGCCGATCGGATAGCGCTCCCAGAGCGGATCGCCCGCGTTGGCCGGGAAGCCCCGCGCGGCCAGCCCGACCACCGCCGAGAGCTGGTCGTCACGCAGGCCGAAGACCTCGTTGTGCGCGTTGAGCCAGTTCTTCGCCACGTGCAGCAGGCCGTGCTGGACCGGACCGACGTCGAACACCTGACGGTGGATGCCGGTGAGATCGTCGAGCCAGCCCAGGTCCCAGTCCGCGCTCGGGCGGCGGGAGCGTGGGAGCGAGAGCCACGGCGCGGCGGCGAGGCCGGCGGTCATGGATGCGAAGAAGGTCCGGCGGGAAGCCATCGGGAGCCTCGGGAGACGCGGTCCCGTATCATAGCCTCGTCACCGGTACGGCGTGGCCCGTGCCGAGCGTCGGCGCGACGCGGTCCGAAGCCGGTGTCTCACCGCCCGGGCCGTCGTCCGCCACGCCTCTCGTCGAGGGCGGCCGCTCGCCGCCGGACGCGACTAGCGGAGCACCACGTCCGCGATCGCCCGATGCATCGTCAGTGTGAAGCCGCCGCGGCGCGAGTCGATGCCCCAGGTGTTCGAGAGCGCCACGACCACCAGGTCGTGCTCGGGCCAGATCGTGATGCCGCCCTGATAGGCCTCGCTCGCCCCGGTGGCGTGCATCAGGAGACGGCCGGCGGAATCCCGCTCCACGTGCCACCCCCACCACGACCCTGGCAGCCGGCTCGCCGAGAGCAGCTCGGCCGCCACCTCGCGGGCGGCGCCATCCCGCAGGAAGGCGCGGCCGAGGCGGACGAGATCGCCGGACGTCGACACCAGGTTGCCGCCACCGGCGTTGTAGCTGAAGTCCAGTCGCCGCGCCTGAAACGGCCGCTCCGTCGTGGCGCCCTGGTGGGGGAGGAAGAAGCCGTAGCTCGGCCCCAGGCGCGGGACCGGATAGCGCCAGTCGGGTGCCTCGGTCGCCGTCATGGAGAGCGGCGTGAAGACCGTGCTCCGGAGATGTTGCCCGAAGGGTTCTCCGCTGGCCTTCTCGACCATCGCGGCCAGGAGGGTGTAGCCGAAGCTGCTGTACTGTTCCCGCTCGCCGGGCGGGGCGACGAGGTCGTCCCCGGCGAACTTTTCCAGCGCGGCCAGCGCGGTCGGGTAGTGCCGATCGAAGAAGCCGGCGTCGTCCGTCTCACCGCGGCGATAGTGGCGGATCCCGCCGCGATGGTCGAGCAGCAGGCGAGCGGTGATCGGCGGGCCGGGCTTGGACGGGAACTCGGGCACCACGGTCTGCACCGCCGCGTCGAGGTCGAGTCGACCCGCGGCGGCCAACCGCCGGACCGCGAGAGCGGTGATCGGCTTGGTGATGCTCGCGATCAGGAAGCGGGTCGAGTCGGTCACCGGCACGCCGAGCGCGAGGTCGGCGATGCCCCAGGATCGGCGCAGCACCAGCTTGCCGGCGTGCCAGACGGCGCCTGGGTACCGACCAGCCGCTGCTCTGATCACCTCGATCACGCTCCGCGATCTCCGCTTCGAGCGTCTCGGAGGATCGAGGCCGTCTCGTGGCCGATCGAGCCGGCGGCGCCCGCGATGAGAGCGGCCGCCGCGACCGGGTAGATCAGCGAATTCAGGTCGGAGCATGGGCGTCCTCGCGCGAATGGGCGACCCGAGCCGTCCATGGCTCGGGTTGATCACTATATCGTGAGGCGATATAGACGCGCAAGCGCGCCGGATGTGAGGATGGCGACGGGACCGTCAGCTAGCCCTGAGTCCTCATGCTGCTCTTATGACTTCGCGACCACGTTCAGGTCGGCAGCGTGGGTGAAATTTGTCGCCGACGCCCGGCCTCAGCGTCGGCATCCGCTCCGACCAGCGCATGATCTTGCCTTTCAGGTCCCAGGCGCGTCAGCCGCGAAGATCGTCCGGAACTGGCGATCGCGCCGATCTTACGGTGCCGACGTGCTCGCGCGAATCGTCGCCAGGCTCAGCGATGCGCTGGCGCTGCCGAGATCTGGAACGGCGAGGGCCTGGCCACGCCGGGTCGTGCGCCCGGCCGACGACGGCCGCCTCGGCCACCAGCAGCAGGTGGTCGACCGGGCGCTCTCCACCTGTAATCCCGATCCGGGTACCCGGCCCGCGTTGAAGGAACGTCGTCCACCGGCCCGAAGACCCACCAATGGCCGTCCTCGTCAGGCTTGGCGCCGTCGCCCGCCGAAGTAGCGGCCCGGAAGCGGCTCCAGGCGGTCATGGAAGCGCTGAAGGTCGTCGCCGTGGATGGTGCGGAGCGCGAGGCCACGGCTCGGTGAGGAATGAAGCCCTGCCCTTCTCGAGTCGCTTGCCCTGCGCGTCGACCAGCTCGGCCGCGATGCCGGGCAGCGGCTGGGTGGCCGAGCCGGGCTTGGTGGTGGTGACGCCGGGGAGCGGCGAGATCATGATCGCGCCGGTCTCCGTCTGCCACCAGGTATCGACGATCGGGCAGCGCTCGCCGCCGATGTGCTTGTGGTACCACATCCAGGCTTCGGGATTGATCGGCTCGCCCACCGTGCCGAGCAGGCGGAGCGAGCTGAGGTCGTGCTTGGCCGGATGGGACGGGCCCCACTTCATGAAGGCGCGGATCGCGGTCGGGGCGGTGTAGAAGACCGTCACGCCGAGCCGCTCGACCATTTCCCAGAAGCGGGCGCGATCAGGCCAGTCGGGAGCGCCTTCGTACATCACCACGGTGGCGCCGGCGGCGAGGGGCCCGTAGACCACGTACGAGTGCCCGGTCACCCAACCCACGTCCGCGGTGCACCAGAAGACGTCGTCGTCCTTCAGATCGAAGACCGCCTTGGTGGTGAAGGTGGTCTGGGTGAGGTAGCCGCCGGTGGTGTGGACGATGCCTTTGGGCTTACCCGTCGTGCCCGAGGTGTAGAGGATGAACAGCAGGTCCTCCGAGTCCATCGCCTCGGGCTCGCACTTGGGAGCCGCGGCGGCGAGCAGCTCGTGCCACCAGTGGTCGCGGCCCGGCTTCATGGCCGCGCCGGCCTCGGCCGACGCGGTACCGACCAGGCGCTGGACCACCACCACGTGCTTGATCGTGGGGCAGCCGGTGAGCGCGTCGTCGGTGAAGCGCTTGAGCGGCACGATCCCGCCCCGCCGGTAGCCGCCGTCGGAGGTGATCACGGCCACGGCCTCGGCGTCGTTGATCCGATCCCTGAGCGACTCGGCCGAGAATCCGCCGAAGACCACCGAGTGGACCGCGCCGATCCGGGCGCAGGCCAGCATCGCGATCGCGGCCTCCGGGATCATCGGCAGGTAGATCGCCACCCGGTCGCCCCGCTTGACGCCTAACGCTTTGAGCGCGTTGGCGGCCCGGTTGACCAGGCGGGCCAGCTCCCAGTAGGTGAGGACCCGCTTGTCGCCGGGCTCGCCCTCCCAGATCAGGGCCGCCTGGTTGCGGCGGGCCCCGGTGAGGTGCCGGTCGAGGCAGTTGGCCGAGACGTTGAGCTTTCCGCCCACGAACCACTTCGCGTGGGGCGGGGTCCACTCGAGCACCTGCTTCCAGGGTTCGATCCACTCCAGCTGCGCGGCCTGCTCGGCCCAGAAGGCCTCGCGGTTGGCGCGGGCGCGCTCGTAGAGGTCCGCCGTGGCTACGGCGCGCTCGGCGAACTCCGGTGAGGGCGGAAAGCGACGGTCTTCGGAGAGCAGCGTATCGATTTGATCTGACATGCCGCTCAAGTTATCGCGGTCATCCGGGCGAGGCGAGCCGGCCGCACGTCGGTCGGCCCCGGATCGGTCCCTCCGTCGTAATGGCTTGCCGCGTCGAGGTTTGCCGCGAGCCCAGGCGGCACTCCGCGGGTTGGCTCCTCTTTGGAGCCCGAGTCAGCCGGTCCTGACGACGCCGGCTTCGGGGGCGGGTTTGGTTACCTTTTCGGGGCCGCTCTACTCCCACCGCGCCGTGGGCCCTGGTCGCACGGCGCGCCACCAGGAGCCTGCCATGCGGACTCGCAAGCGCTACAAGCTGGACCGCGTCACCGCCGTGCCGCTCGAAAACCGTCCCGCCTCGTGGACCTTCGCGGGCACGGCGATGCGGGGCACCGAGGCCTCGTACGTCGTCACCGACGGGAACTACGCTTCGGGCAACCGCTGGGAGTTCATCGTCCGGATCCCGGACGATTCCCGCGCCCGGGTCGAGGTGCGTCCCAAGGTGGTCCCGCCCAAGAAGGTCTGGGACGAGCTCACCGACCGCTCGCTCACCTTCATGCCGGCCACCAAGCCTGCGGCGCGCGGCAAGTGGTATTGCCAGGTGGCGTTCGCGGACGCGACGGGCGAGAAGTCGAAGTCGGTGGTCTCCAACGACGACCGCAAGGCGCTGCCGCACTGGTTCGCACCACTCGCCCGGCGGATGCGCCGCAAGGAGGCGGTGCGCCCGACTCGCGGCACCGACGGGAACGCGCTGGTGATCCTGGTCAAGGCCGGCGATCACCAGGACATGATCCGCCTCTTCTTCGCCACCAAGGTGTGGGTGCTCGCGGAGGGCGTGGTGATCTGATCGGCGGCGTCATGGCGTCGCCCGTCGCGCCGTGACCTATCGATGCCCCGACCGGTGTGCAGGTTCTTGCCGCGAGTGCAGGTTTTTACGACCGGCGGGAGCGACGATCCGCTTGTGCCGCAACGAGTTTGCAATCCCCGAGAGTCCGAGCGGAGTGCGGTGTGGCGCAGGTGCCATGTCGCCGGCCGACCGGGTTCAAAGTCGTTTCGCTGGCACCGGTTATCTCCGTCCGCGCGGCCCGTGGTGGCTGGCACCGTCCTCGCCAGTCAGCGAGCGACCCGTCGTCACTCGCGCCACCCTGGCGCCTCCCTCGCAAACGGAGACTACGGCATTTGTCGACCACGGACACCACCCGCGCCATTCAGGCGCCCGAAGTGCTCGGTCTGGACTCGCGCGGCGACTTCCGTGACTCGGCGGTCGCGATGCTCGACGAGCTGAGCGAGGGTGGCGTGCTGGTGATCGACTTCGGCGGGACCCGGCGGATCGACTCCGCGGGTCTGGGCGCGATGATGCTGGTCCAGCGCCGCGCCGCCGAGCGCGAGCAGCGCGTCGTGCTCCGCAATCTCCGCGACGAGTTCCGCTTCCTGCTGGTGCTCACCAAGCTCGACGACCTCTTCGAGATCGAATCCCACAGCTGACCCGCGCCCACCGCTCGCGGTCGGCGTCAGACCCCCAGAGAGCGGAGCGAGCTGCGCGGTCGGCGCCAGTGCATTGGGCGGGCCCGCGTGCGGCGCGGTACCCAGGCGTGCGCCAGCCGCCCAGAGCGCCAAGCGACCGCGCGGCTCGCTCCGCTCCAGGCCTCGAACTCCGAAGCGAGCGGCGGGCGCGGGTCGGGTATATTCGGCGGTCCCTTTCCACGTGAGGGTGGGTGCTCGAGGTCGCGGGGGTGCACCGCCGGTTCGGATCGCGCGAGGTGCTCGGCGGGGTCTCGCTCGAGGTGCCGGCCGGGCGGATTACGCTGGTGGTCGGCTCCAACGGGTGCGGCAAGTCGACCCTGGCGCGGCTCTCCGTCGGCTTGCTCAAGCCGTCGAAGGGCTCGGTCCGGGTCGGCGGTGAGGACCCTCGGGTGGTGGGGACGGTGCGGCGCGGGATCGGCTTCGTCGGCCACCAGTCGCTGCTCTACGCCGATCTCACCGCGGAGGAGAATCTCGCCTTCACCGCCAGGCTGTACGGCGTGTCCCCGGCGGCCGGGATCGAGCTGCTCGACCGGCTGGACGTCGGGCCGGAGCGGAAGGTGGCGGTCCGGACCCTGAGCCGGGGGATGATGCAGCGGGTCGCGCTGGCTCGGGCCCTGGTGGCGGACCCCGGACTGCTGGTCCTCGACGAGCCGCTCACCGGCCTCGACGCGCCGAGCGCGGAGCGGCTGGTGGCGATGGTGGGCGACCGGGCGGCCGCCGGGGCCGCGGTGCTGATGGTGAGCCACGAGCTCCACGAGGTCTGGCGGCTCGAGGCCCGGGTCGCGGTGCTCCACGGCGGGCGGATCGCCCACACCAGCAGCACGGCGGAGCCGCTGGAGCGCTTCCGGACCACCTACGGCGGGCTGCTCCGTGGCTGAGCTCCTGCGGGTGGTGCTCGCGATCGCCGCCAAGGACGCCCGGGTCGAGCTCCGCTCCCGCACCTCGCTCCTCTCGGCGCTGGCCTTCGCCGGCCTGGTGCTGGTGATCTTCAACTTCGCCCGCGACGCGACGGCGGTGAGCGCCGCCACCATCGGGCCGAGCGCCCTCTGGGTGACGGTGGCGTTCGCCGGGACGATCGCGCTGAACCGCTCCTTCGCGATGGAGGAGCGGAACGCGGCCATCGAGCAGCTCCTCCTGGCCCCCGTCTCCCGCGGGGCGATCTTCCTGGGCAAGTACCTCGGCAACCTGGCCTTCGTGCTGGTGGTCGAGGCGGTGGCCCTGCCGCTCTTCGTGATCTTCTTCAACCTGCCGTTGGGTGGGGCGATCGGCGCGATCATGGCCCTGCTGCTGCTCGCCACCGTCGGGTTCGTGGCCGTGGGGACGCTCTTCGCCTCCTTCAGCGTCCGGACCCGCTTCGCCGACCTGGTGCTGCCCGTGCTGCTGCTGCCGTTCCTGCTCCCGCCCGTGCTGGTCGGCGTCCAGGCGACCGGTCGCTTGCTCGCGGGTCGGCCTCCGGGAGAGATTGTCGGATGGTTCCGGTTTCTCGCCTTCTATGACGTCGCCTTCGTGGTGACGGCCCTGCTGCTCTTTCCCTCGGTGGTGGACGAATGACGGATGCTGCTCTCGGCTCCATGGCCGCCGCGCCTCCGGCGAGTGCGCGGTTGATCCGGCGCGGCCTCGTGATCACGGTGATCGGTCTCGTGGGCCTCGGCCTGGTGTACTACCTCGCGCTGGTGGTGACTCCCACCGAGCGTTGGCAGGGGCTCGCCCAGAAGATCCTCTACGTCCACGCCCCCGCGGCGACCACCACGCTGGTGTCGTTCCTGCTGACCGGGATCGCGAGCGTCGCCTACCTCTGGCTCAAGGACCCGCGGATCGACGCCTTCGCCGAGTCGTCCGCCGAGGTGGGGCTGGCCTTCGGGGCGATGATGCTGACCACCGGGCCGATCTGGGCCAAGCCGATCTGGGGAGCGTGGTGGCAGTGGGAGCCCCGGCTCACGCTCACGCTGCTCCTGGTGCTGCTCTTCATCGGGTATCGCGCGCTCCGCTCGGCGATCGACGATCCCGAGGAGCGGGGACGCTACTCCGCGGTGGTCGGGGTGATGGCGCTGGTGCTGGTCCCGTTCGTCCACCTGAGCGTCTACCTCTTCCGCACCATCCATCCGCAGCCGGTGGTCCTCAAGCCGAGCGAGCCGACGCTGCCGTGGGAGATGCTCCGCACCCTGCTGGTTTCCTGGGCCGTGTTCCATCTCCCGCTCTACATCGGATTCGTCACCACGCGGTACGGGCTGGCGCGGCGGGCGCAGGAGGAGGCGGCGTCATGAACGGGCCTCCGGACAATGGGGCGTACATGGTGGCCGCGTACGTGGTCATCGCCGTCGTCGCGGTCTCGTATGCGGTGAGCCTCTGGCGGCGGAGTCGCCGGCCGTAAGGCGGCGGGCTGGCCCGGCGCTTGGCGTTATGGGCGGGCTGGCGCATTTCCCGGGAATCCTGGTTGGGCGAGGCCCGCCCAAGACGCTGGCGCTGCCGGGCCAGCCCGCCGCCTCCCTTGGTGGACGGGGCGGGGTGGGGGCCCGGGAACTCTTGGGAACTATCGAGGGCACAGACGTCGTAGTGGATCGCGGGGAGGGTGAATGATCGGTCGAATCGGGTTGCTTCTGGGGTGGATGCTGGCGGCGCTGCCGGGGGTGGCGGTCGGGCAGCGTGGGGTCAAGGTGTTCATCTCCGTCGACATGGAGGGTCTCGCCGGAGTGGTGAACGGACCCGACGTGGATCCGCGCGGGCCGGACTACGGGCATTTCCGCGAGATCATGGCGGGCGAGACCAACGCGGCCATCGAGGGCGCTTTCCGCGCCGGCGCTACCGAGGTCCTGGTGCGCGACTCGCACGGCTCCAAGAACAACCTGCTGCCCCTGAGCCTCGACCCGCGAGCCAAGCTGCTCCGCGGGGTGAGCGTGGGGCCCCGGAACATGATGGAGGGAATCGACTCCAGCTTCGACGCGGTGGTGTTTCTCGGCTACCACGCCAAGGCCGGCACCCCCAACGCGATCCTCGAGCATACCTCGACGGGCAACGTGATCGACTTTTCCGTGAACGGCGTCTCCCTTCCGGAGGCCGGCTACAACTCGGTAGTGGCCGGCCTCGCCGGGGTGCCGGTGGTCTTCATCGCCGGCGACCGGGCCGTCGTCGATCAGGTCCGCGGCCTGCTCGGCGCGGTCGATGGCGTCGCCGTGAAGCAGGAGATCAACGACGCCGTGATCTCGCTCTCGCCGAAGCGGGCGCAGGAAGAGATCCAACGCGGCGTGGAGCAGGCGGTGCGGAACCGGAGCCGCTTCAAGCCCTACGTGATTCCCGGGCCCTACACGATGGTGCTCAAGGTGAGGAAGGACCGCGAGCTCTATCCCGGATCGCGGCGGGTCAGGGAAGGGGAGACCAGCTTCTCGAGCCCGGACTTCCTCGAGATCCTGAACGCCTTCAACGCGATGAAGTGAGCGCTGGCGCGACGACCAGGCGAATGACGGCCGCTCGCGACCTCCGCCGGGACCCACCGGCACGTTTCCGCTGCGTCTCCCGAGCGCCGTCGGCGATCGGGACGCCGTTGATCGAGGAGGTCTGGACCGTCGAGGCCGAGCGTTGCAGCGCCTCGGTGGAGGCCGCGCTCCCCGACGGCGCCGCGGAGCTCTACTTCAACCTCGGACCGATCGGCCGGCTCCAGTTTCAGGACGGCGGAGCCCTGCCCAGCCTCCCGCCGAGCCTCGGCTGGGTGCTGGGCCCTCGCGCCGGCACCGTGCTGGTGGCGAAGGAAACCCGCGACTGCCACATCGTCGGCGTCCGGCTCCAGCCCGGTGCCGCCGCCGTGCTGCTGGGCGTCCCCGCGGCGGAGCTCGCCGGACGGCTCACCGATCTCGAAGATCTGGTCGGCCGCGCGAGAGTGGCCGAGGTGGTCGAACGGCTGGCTGGGGTCGGAACGGTCGCGGCGCGACTCGGCCTGGTGGAGCGCGCGGTGCTCCGCTGGTGCGGCGCGCCGGACGACTCGGTGCGGCTCTCCACCCTGGTGCGCCGGGTGGCGGCGAGCGGCGCCGGGTCGATCCGCGGGGTGGCGGACGAGCTCGGCATCTCGCATCGGCGGGTGATCGACCTCTGTCGTCGGGCCGTCGGCCTCAACCCGAAGCGGCTCCAGCGGGTGGGCCGGCTCAGATCGATCCTGGAACGGGCCCACGGCAGCGAGCGGCCGAGCTGGGCCGGCCTCGCCGCGGAGTGCGGCTTCGTCGACCAGGCCCATCTGATCCACGAGTTCCGCGCCCTGGCGGGGATGACGCCCTCGGCCTACCTGACCGGACGGATGGCGGTCGGCGTCGGCTTCGTGCGGCACCGCGCCGCCTGACCGGCCGCGCAAGGATCTACAAGCGGCGGGGTCTCCTCCCGGTCACGATTCCGGCATGCCGACCTCGCTCGTCCTTCTCTTCGCCCTCGCGCAGACGCCCGCGCCGCCCAACTTCCTCAACATCAATCCGTCCTGGTCGCCCGACGGGTCGCGGCTGGTGTTCGAGTCGCGCCGCCATGGGCGCGCCTCGCTCTACGTGGTCAACGCCGACGGCTCCGGCGAGCGCCGGCTCACGGACTCCGCCGCGGACGATACCCATCCCGACTGGTCGCCCGACGGGTCGCTGATCGTGTTCGACTCGAACCGCGACGGGACCTGGAACCTCTACGCGATTCGGCCGGACGGGACCGGGCTCCACCGGCTCACCCATCCGGGGTCGAGCCGCGCGTCGGACTTCGCGCGGCATCCCGCGTGGTCGCCCGACGGACGGCGGATCGCGTTCGACTCCGACCGGGACGGAGACGAAGAGGTCTACCTGATCGACGCCGACGGCGGCAACCCGCGCCGGCTCACTCGGAGCCCGGGCCGGGATGGGCACGCGGCCTGGACGCCGGACGGCCGGATCGTCTTCGGAAGCGAGCGCTCCGGCAACGGCGACGTGTGGGTGATGCGGTCCGACGGGACCGAGCCCGAGCTCCTGCTGGGAACTCCGGCGCTCGAGGCCGGGGCCGACGTGTCGCCCGACGGGCGCTGGGTGGTGTACTTCGTGGAGCGCGACGGCCGCGCGGCGCTCCACCGGCGGGCGTTCACGGGCGGCGCCAGTGAGCCGTTGACCGATTTCTCGGCCACCAGCTACGAGGTGGCCTGGTCCCGCGACGGGCGGCAGATCGCCTTCTACTCCGATCGCGGCGGACCGTTCGAGCTCTTCGTGATGGACGCCGACGGCCGGAACCAGCGCCGGGTCATCGACGGCCGCTTCGCCAACGCCTGGCCGCAGTGGTCTCCCGACGGCGAGACCATCGTCTTCGCCTCGACCCGCGATCGTGACTGGGAGATCTACACGATGCGGCCCGACGGCTCGTCGCCGCGGCGGCTCACCGAGTCTCCGGGCCGGGACGCCCACCCCTACTTCCTGGGCCGGAGCGGACGGATCGTCTTCCAGTCGCCCCGCGACCACCCGGACTCGGACGAGGTCGACCTCTACACGATGCGCGCCGACGGATCGGACCAGCGCCGTCTCCTGGTGGCGCCGGGCTTCGACGGGGTGCCCGTCGCTTCGCCCGACGGCCGCTGGATCGCCTTTCAGCGCGGGCTCGCCCGCGCCGGGAGCGACGAGCTCGCCTGGGACCTCTACCTGGTCGACAGCAGCGGGAGCGGCGAGCGCCGGCTCACCGCGGAGTCCTGGAGCAGCCAGGTGCCGACCTGGAGTCCCGACGGCCGGACCCTCGTCTTCTTCGCCAATCCCGAAGGGCGCGATCAGCTCTATCGCTACGAGCTCGAGAGCGGAGCGGTCCGGCCCCTCCACGAGAGCCAGGGCAACGATCGGGCGGCGTCGTTCTCGCCGGACGGCCGCTGGCTGGCCTTCACGTCCGACCGGGCCGGGGGAGCCAGCGATCTCTATCTGCTCGAGGTCGCGAGCGGCTCGGTGCGCCGCCTAACGACCGGCCTCGAGGTGCGGGCCCAGGCCGCCTGGCATCCGGACGCCCGCTCGATCCTGGTGTCCGGCGCGGGCAGCGGGGTCGACGAGGTCTACCTGGTTCCGCTCGACGGATCGCCGCCCCGGCGGCTCACCCGCGGGACCGAGGGATGGTGGGCGCCCTAGCGCTCCTCCGCGGCGCTTTCCGCGAATCCAGTCCCAGAGATAGACCAGGGTCGTCAGCAGCTTGCTCGCGCCGGCCACCATCAGCATCGTGGCGGCGATCGGCTCCACGGGCAGCGCCATCCGCGAGGCCATCCCGACGCCGACCGACGCGAAGACCAGCTCGCGGTTGGTGATCAGCGGGATCCGCGAGACTACCAGCGAGACGGCGGCGTACGCGAACCAGGCGGACCAGGGGACCTGCGGGGCCGCCACCCGCCAGAGCGCGATCAGCAGCGCCTGCTCCACCACGAAGCGGGCCGAGTGGATCGCGAGCAGCCGCCGCGCGATCGGGCGGTCGAGCGACGACCATCCGCGCGTCACCGCGATCAAGCCGCCGAGCACGAGCACGACGAGAAGGACGATCCCGGCCAGCCAGCGGGCGTCGCCAGCCACGAGCTCGCGCAGGAACCCGGGCACGGCCAGGGCCACGAAGATCGCACCGAGCAGGAGCGCGATCGCGGTCGAGGCGACCGACTGCACGATGTTCTGATCCCGGATCATCCGAGCCACGTCGCCGGCCGAGCGAGTCGGCAGGACCCGCCGGGCCCAGCCGAAGAAGAAGACCTCGCCCGAGTATTGGAGCACTTCGCGATTGTAGATCCGCTTGATCACGAAGGCCCGCAGGCTCCCGAGGAAGGGGAGCGGCCAGACCATTCGGTAGGCGAGGAGATCGCTCGCGGGGAGCCACAGGTACCAGAGCAGGAAGAGCAGGTAGAACGCCGGCCCCGTCGGCAGCGCGGCGCGGAGCGCGGCCCAGTCCACGCCTCTCAGGCCGACGACGAGCAACGCCAGCGTCGCCGCCAGGACGAGCCAGCGTGCCACCCGGATCGCCGCCCGCCCGCCCGGGGAGCGGCTCAGGCGGATCCAGCGCGACTCCGTCGGCGACTCAGCGGAGATTGCCACGCTTGAGCACCTGAAAGAGGAGCGGCCACCCGAAGATCAGGGGATGCCGCCGCTGGCGGGCCGTTGGCGAGATCCGCACGCCGGTATGCCGCTCGAGCTTCCAGAGCACGTAGCCGAGCCACCCGTCGAACGTCGCGATGCCCTTGAGCAGCCGGATCGCCGCGGCAGCCTTGGCGAGCGGAAGCCGAATCAACCACCCCAGCCGGTCGAGTGAACGGTGGAACGCGCGATGCCGGACGACGATCCGGTCGTCGTGCTGCTCGAAGCCGGCGATCGTCCCTCGTCGCTCGAGTCTGGCCAGCGCGAGCGCGGTGACGCGTCGGTAGCGCTCCGGCGCGGCGTCGAAGACGGCCCGGATCGTGGCCGGCGCTTCGGTCCGGAGCTCCGTGGCGTAGCTCCGCGCGAAGATCGTCTGCCAGAGTCCCGCGGCGGTGAGCTCGAGCTCGCGGCCCCGCCGCCGCTCCGGCCGGGCGAGCGCCAGCCCTCTTCGCACCGCGGTCGACGTCGCCACGGCGACGGCGCTCGCGATCCGGCTCCGGGTCGTTTCGTCACGGGCCCACACCAGCGCCGCGGGCTGAGCGAAGCGTCCCCAGACGTGGGGGTGGAGGTGACGGAACCGTGCCGCCCGCTCGAAGTGGGCGATCGAGATCACGGCGTACTTGGTCCGGAGCGCGCCGTGGCCGGTCGCGACCTCGAGCTGGAAGACGTTGGGCGGCGCGGCCCGGTTGAGCCAGCGGAGTCGGCCGCTCCGGTAGGCCTCGCGGTAGCTCGAGACCAGGACGAAGAAGTCGAGCACCCCCTCCAGGGTGTCGCGCCGGAGGCAAGAGCCGTAGAAGAGGGTCGCTACCGTGGCGTCGCCGTGGCGTGCCCGGATCGCGTCGCTCACCTGGGCGACGGCCTCGGCTACCGGAGCGCGGAGCTCGTCGGCCACATAGCGGAGCAGCTCAGACATGCGCCGGACTCCGATCGGCCGCGAGCAGGCGGCGCGCCAGGATCAGGTCGCCCATCCGATCCACGTCGACCGCGGCCCGGGCGAAAGGCAGCGGGATCGCCTCCACGCGGGCCCCGATCGTTCGCGAGGCGCGTCGCATCGCGTCGGCCAGGGTCAGCCGGCGGCCGAGGAAGAGCGCCAGCGACCAGAGACCGAAGCTCGCGGCGAGGCGCCAGGGCCGCTTCCGGAGCCGCTCCGCCCTGGTCCAGAACTCGGCGGCCCGGCGCGAGTCCGGTCCCTGGAAGGCGAACAGGTTGGCGCCGGAGTAGCCGCCGTCCCGGAACGCCAGGTAGGTCCGCTTCGATTCGGGAAAGCGCTCGCGCACCACCCGCTCCGACACCAGCCCGACGGCCACGTCGGCCCCGCTCCGACGGACCCGATCCAGGAAGTGGGTCACCATCTCCGGCGTCAGGAGCGGGTGGTCGGCGGTGGTGAGCAGGAGCGGTCGAGCGTGGAATCGGTCGAGTGCGTCGAGCACGCTGCGACTCGGCGAGCGGGTGGCCTCCAGCAGGCCGACGGCGCCCGCGGCCTCGAGCGCCGCCAAGCCCGGCTCGCGGCGAGCGAGCTCCGGCCGGTCGATGCTGACCACGATCCGCCCGATCGCGGGGACCGCGCGGAGGGTCGCGACCACCCGCTCGAGCATCGGCGCGCCGTCCAACTCGATCAGCGCGCGGTGGGTGGCGCCCGCCTGCTCGGCCAGCTCGTCGGCGTCGCCTCGACGTCCGGCGAGGATCAGGGCGTCGAACGCGGTCTCTCGGAATCGCTCCTTCGGCTGTTCGGGCACGGATGGCTCCAGCTCGGTGACGGGCCGAAGTTGCCGTGGGGCCGTAGCCCTCCCGTGACCCGGGGCTAGTCGGCCCGCTTGAGCACCAGGGCGGCGTTGATGCCGCCGAAGCCGAAGGAGTTCGAAAGCAGGAATTCGGGGTCGGCGTGCTTGCCCTCGCCCGGGAGGTAGTCCAGGTCGCACTCCGGGTCGGGGGCGGCGAGGTTGACGGTCGGAGGGAGCCAGCGGCGTCGCGAGGCCAGAGCGCAGATCGCGGCCTCGAAGGCTCCGCTCGCGCCGAGCGCGTGGCCGTAGTAGCCCTTGGTGCCGCTGATCGCCACCCGGTGGGCGGACTCGCCGAAGACGCTCTTGATCGCGACGGTCTCGGTGGGATCGTTGAGCGAGGTCGACGATCCGTGCGCGTTGATGTAGGCGATCTCGCCCGGCGCGAGCCGCGCGGCGCGGAGCGCGTTCTCCATCGCCCGGGCGGCCTGCCGCCCGCCAGGGAGCGGCGCCGCCATGTGGTAGGCGTCGTTGGTGAGGCCGTAGCCGACCACCTCGGCGTAGATCGGCGCCCCTCGCGCCAGGGCCCGGCTCCGCTCCTCCAGCACCAGGACGGCGGCGCCTTCGGCCATGACGAACCCGTCCCGGTCGCGGTCGAAGGGGCGGCTCGCGGTGGCCGGGTCGTCGTTCCGGGTCGACATCGCCCGGATCAGCGCGAAGGCGCCGAAGGTGAGCGGCGCGAGCGGCGCCTCGGCGCCGCCGGCCAGCAGCAGGTCGGCCTCGTCCCGCTGGATCGTCCGGAAGGCCTCGCCGATCGCGATCGCTCCGGAGGCGCAGCTCATCCCGTTGGTGACGTTCGGGCCCGTGAGCCCGAATTCGATCGCGAGGTTGCAGCTCGACGACCCGGCGAAGACGGTGAGCGCCACCCCGGGATCCACGGCCCGGAGCCCGCCTTCGAGGAAGCGGGTGTGCTGAGCCTCCGCCAGGGAGACGCCGCCTAACGCCGTGCCCATCATCACCCCGATCCGCTCGCGATCCTCCCGCTCGAGCGCGAGCCCCGCGTCCTCGACCGCCATCCGCCCGGCGGCCACCGCGAACTGGCTGCAGCGGTCGAGCCGCTTCGCGCGGCGGGCCCCGAGGTACTCGGCCGGATCGAGCTCGTCGATCTCCGCGGCGATCCGGGTCTTGAACGGGGTCGGGTCGAAGCGCCGGATCGGGCCGACCGCCGACCGGCGGGCGTTGAGCCCGTGCCAGAGCCCGTCCACCCCGATCCCGATCGGCGTGATCAGGCCGAGACCCGTGATCACCACCCGGCGCTCGCTCACGAGCTCGCCTCCAGGTGGCGCTTGAGCCCGGCCAGGGTGCGCGAGGCGATCCCGTGCACGAACACCGGCCCGATCACCCACTCCGCGGCCGGACGCCGGATCAGGGGCCAGGCCGGTCCGTCCCAATCGTGGACCAGGTCGACGTGGGTGCCCGACGGCGTCTCGGTGAGCTTCCAGACCACGTCCATTCCGGTGGTGACGCCTCCGATGTGGCGGTAGCGCACCTCGTGCTCGGCCGCGCTGACCCGCATCTCCGAGCGCCACCAGGTCGGGTACTTGAGCGGGCCGAACGGCCGCCAGGCCGCCATCTCGACCACGCCGCCGGTCCCGTCGTCCGCGAGGGGCTCGAGCATCCGGACCCAGCGGTAGTGCGCCAGGAGGTCCGGCCAGCGCTCGACCTCGCTCGCCGCGCGGAAGGCGCGCTCGATCGGCGCCTCGATGTCGATCACGTCCACGGTGCGCATCATCCGTCGGTGCTCCAGTAGGCGACGATCCGCGCGCGCGACCGAGCGGTCACCGTCGCCGAGATGCCCGCCCGGTCGAGCAGCATGGCCAGGTCCCGAGGTCGGAAGCCGCGCCTCAAGGAGAGCTGCCCGTCGTCGCGGGTGGCGCGGTCGAAGGAGAGGACACGGCTCACGAGCCAGAACCCCCACCGGCCGAAGCGGGAGGGGCGAAGGTCGGCCACGACGACGCCGAGCCTGGCCACCCGCGAGGCTTCGCGAGCCAGGGCGACCACGCCCTCGGGGGGAAGGTGATGGGCCACCTGGCTCGCCAGCACGAGGTCGACCGACCGGTCGGGGAGTGGGAGCGCCAGCCCGTCGCCCAGGATGGTGGCGAGCCCACCCTCTCGCGCGAGTCTGGCCGCCACCGGGTGGCGTTCCAGCCCGATCGACGTCACCCTCGTGCCGCGACGCTCGAGCCGGCGCCGGACCGCCGCGGGGATGTCTCCCACGCCGGTTCCGATGTCGAGCAGCCTGAGCGAGGCGGGACGCCGGCCGGCGAGCAGCCGGTCGACCCCGTGCCACGCGGCGGCGGCGCCGCCGAGCCATCGGTTGCTCCGGGTGATGTCGAGGAGCGACCGCCGCACCAGCTCGCTCGGCGCGGCGAGGTCGTCGAGCAGCTCCCCACCGGGTGGGGGGATGGTCTCGGGCACGGAGTCAGCTCAAGGTGTGGTAGCCGCCGCGGAAGTAGAGCAGCGGCCGGGCATCGTGCGTCATGCCGCCCACCACCCGCCCCACCACGATGGTGTGGTCGCCCACGTCGAAGCTGGTCTCGAGCTCGCACTCGATCGCGGCCACCACGCCGTCGAGGACGATCGCGCCCTCGCCGGTTTGCCGGTAGCCGATCCCGTCGAATCGCTGCGTGGCCGGCCCGGCGAAGCGGCGGGACACTTCCTCCTGCTGACTCTCCAGCACGTTGATCACGAAGGTCGAGGCCGCGACGATCGCGCCGTGGAAGTCGGCGGCCCGGTCGATGTTGACCGAGATCAGCGGCGGATCCAGCGAGACCGAGGTGAAGCTGTTGGCCGTCATGCCGGCGGGCTCGCCGCCGGCGTCGCTGGTGGTGATCACCACCACGCCGGTGGCGAAGCGGCCGCAGAGCTGGCGAAAGCGGGCGGAGGTGACCGGAGGACGGGAAGCGGGCATGGCGGCTCAGATCACCAGGTGCGCGAGGAAGCCCGGACGCAGCACCTCGCGCGCGGGCAGGAGGTGGCCGGTAACGCCGACCAGCGTGTGGGAGAGACCGCGGCGCTCGAGACGCGCCATCGCCCGGTCGAAGAGACGAGGAGCCAGCATTCCGTACCCGATCAGCCGCTCCACGGCCCACTTGCCGAGATAGCGGCGCCGCCTTGCGAGGCGGTATCCGTCGAGCGCCGTGGCGGCCGCGATGCCGGGCGCGCGGAGCGCCCGGACGATCGTGCGCGCCGCCAGCTCGGCCCCCTCGAGAGCGGAGCAGATGCCCTCGCCGGTGAAGGGATCGAAGAAGTCGGCGGCGTCGCCCACGAGCAGGGCGCCGTCCGCCACGACCCGGCTCGACCAGGCGGCGAAGGGTCCCGTGGCCATCACCGCGCGGGCGATCGCGTTCGGCCCGACCCGGTCCCGGGTGGTCGGCAGCGACTGCAGTCGATCGTGCCAGAAGCCAAGGAGGTCGCCCCGGGCGGCGGCGGCGTCCCGGGTGGGCACCACCACGGCCACGTTGGTGAGGCCGTTCTCGATTCGGTTGAGCCCGACGTAGCCGCGCGGTCCGACGTGGAGCTCGGCCACGTCGCCCACGTCCTGAACCCCGGCCACGTGGGCCACGAAGGCGGTGCGGGACGGGGATCCGTGCCGCCGTGCGCCGATCAACCGGGCGATGGTGGAGTGCAGCCCGTCCGCGCCGACCACCAGTCGGGCCCGAACGGCCCGCGCGCCGCGCCGTTGCTCGAGCCAGGCGCCCGAGACGGCGCCGCGCTCGTAGCTGAGGCTTCGCACCCGGCAGCGCTCGACGATCCGGGCTCCCGAGCGGCGCGCTTCGTCCACCAGCGCGAGGTCGAGCACCCGGCGGGAGATCGAGAGACCGCTCGCTCGGTCCGCGCCGGTCACCGCCGCGAAGCGGCCCTCGAGCCGCGCGCCTCTCGGGCCGATCACGTCGACGCCCGCGAGGCGGGCCGCCCCTCGCGCCTCGATCGCGGGCAGCACGCCGAGCCACTCGAGGTGGCGGACGGTCTCCGGGCTCATGTACTCGGAGCAGACCTTCTCGCGAGGGAAGCTCGCCCGATCCACCGCGAGCACGTCGAGCCCCGCCCGCGCGAGCCGGATCGCGAGAGCGGAGCCCGCCGGACCCAGCCCCGAGATCAGGACGTCGGTCCGCGCGGGGCCGTCAGCCGATTCGCTCGTACTCGACTCCTTCGAGGATCAGCCGGTCGTTGGAGAAGGCGGGAATCTCGTACGGCAGCGCGGAGGGCGCGGTGCCGTCGGTGTAGCTGACGTCGAGCGAGCCGCCGCGATCGACGTAGCTGCAAGTCCGCTCGACCGTGCGGGAGATGCCCTCGACCAGGGAGAGCGTGACCCGCTTGAAGTCGCAGCTGCGGTCGGAGCCGAAGCGCCAGGTGGTGGTCCACTGCTGGACGTCGGTGTCGGCGTTGATCACCAGCACGACTTCCCAGGTCCCGACCACCGGCGACGGCGAGCTCGAGCGCCCGCTCGGCCGATCGCCGCCGTCGCCCAGTCCGAAGGGATCGCGGGGTTGACCCTCGCAAGCGCTCAGCGCGAGAGCGAGAGCCACCAGAGCAACCCGAGTCCGCCCGCCAGACCGGTCGAGAGGGCGTTGACGCCATCGTTGTCCAACCATCGCCACCCCCCTCGGTGCTCGGACGCCGTGCCGCAGCGGTGGACCCGGCGCTCCGTATCCCGGCCGCAGCTCGGACAGTGGAACCGGGCCTGGACGGACGCGCCGAGCACCGAGTCCGCCAGCATTCCGAAAAGCCCGATCGCGATCGCGGCCGGGTAGAGCTGCCGGGCCAGCTCGGGCCGCATGCCTGCGCCGACCAGCGAAACCAGGGCCGCCGCCGCGACACCCGCAGAAGACCCGAACAGGGTCACCCCGCCGC
Organism: Gemmatimonadales bacterium; assembly: GCA_041390205.1. Lineage (GTDB taxonomy): Bacteria > Gemmatimonadota > Gemmatimonadetes > Gemmatimonadales > GWC2-71-9 > SHZU01. Next base: position 97,627 of record JAWKQJ010000010.1, on the reverse strand, counting down.
TGGCCCCGCGGTCTACCCGGCCCCATCTGAGGATATCCCGGGGCGGCCGGGGGCTCAAACCGCCCACCCCGGTGGCCACCGTGTCCGCGGCCGCCGCGCAGAGGATCACGGTCACCAGCCAGTAGCCGAGGTCGGGCACGGCCAGCTCCGCAAGGCTGCCGACCGCGGCGAACCCGCCGTTCGCGAGCACCTGCCAGTGGTCGCGGGTCTCGCCCTTGGCGTCGGCGCCCTGGGGCCCCAGCGGACTCGTGATCCGGCCGACCGCGCTCGCCAGAAAGAAGTAGCCACCCAGCACGGTCGCGCCGTCCCAGCCCGTGGTCGCGAGGATCACGGTCCCGACCACGGAGGCCGCCGCGGCCCCGCTCACCGTGAGTGCGCGGAGCAGGTAGGCCAGGCCCGCGACGAGGAGCGAGAGACCGATTCCGAGCCAGATTGGCATTGCGGCCAAAGATATGCCCTTGGTGTGCTCGATTCTCGTCCTTAGACTTGACCACCGTCACCCATGCCGACCTCCGTGACGCGATCCGCGACCGTCCACACCATCGTTCCGCTAGCGTTGCTCGAGGCGATTCGCAATCTCGACACCCCGCTGGACGACGGCCTGGCCGACCTTGCCATCGAGCCGGCCACCCGCCGGCTCGGGATGAGCTCGACCGTCGCCGCTCAGATCGAGCGCTATCAGGAGGCCGCGGGTCGCGGCGAGCAGATCGGGGTGGAGGAGGCCTGTCAGGTCTTCCGCCTGGTGGGGCGTCGGTCGGACGCCTCGCTGGTCTATTCGGATGCCGGCAGGCGGGCCGCCCGGCTCGCCGCCAAGGGCGGCCGGGCCAGCGGCGGCTTCAAATGGCTCTTGCCCCGCAAGACCCGCCGCCGGATCGGGGAGCGGCGCGCGATCCGGATCGTCAAGCGCAGCTTCGGACTCACGCTGGTCCGTCCCGACGACGTCCTCACCCTGGAGCTCGAGGAGTCGCTCGCGACCTGGGCCGGCTTCACGGGAACGGGTTGTCTGTTCTACGGCGCGCTCCTGGCCGAGCTGCTCCGGGTGACCAGCGGCTTCGAGGGCGCGATGGTCCACGACCGCTGTCTCGCGAAGGGCGACCACGCCTGCCGCTGGCGGGCGGCCGAAGCCGAGGAGTGGAAATGAAGCATCTGGCGAGCATCGATCGAGCGGCCCTGGTGGAGGGTCTCGAGGCCGCGGGCGCGGACGGTTGGCTCCTGTTCGACTTCAAGGGCACCAATCCGATCGCGCTCCGCATGCTGAGGATCACGCCGGGCACCCGGCGGATCTTCGTCTACCTGCCGAAGAGCGGGCCCCCGGTCGCGATCGCCCACAAGATCGAGCTTGGCCCGCTGGCCGGCTTTCCCGGCGAGGTGATCGGCTACGCCCGGTGGGAAGAGCTCGACCGGGCGCTCGAGCGCGTGGTCGGCGGCAAGACCGTGGCGATGGAAGTCTCCGCGCGCGACGCGGTCCCTTATCTCGATCGGGTGCCGAGCGGCGTGGTGCAGCTGGTCGAGGCGGCGGGGACGAAGGTGGTCTCCAGCGCGACGCTGGTCACCCAGCTCACCGCGCGCTGGTCGGCGGCGGAGGCGCGGGACCACATCGAGGCGGCCGAAGCGCTGGCCCGGGTCGCCAAGGCGATGATCGCCGAGGTGGTCCACGAGGTCGGCAAGGCCACCGAAGCCGGCGTCCAGGCGCGGGTGATCGAGGCGATCGAGCGGGAGGGCTTCCAGGTCGACCGCGACCATCTGCTGCCGATCGTCGGATTCGGACCGAACGCGGCCGATCCGCACTACGCCCCGGTGGCCGGAAGCGACCGCACCCTCGGCAAGGACGAGGTGGTGCTGATCGACCTCTTCGCCGGGCGGACGCTCGACACGGTGTTTGCCGATCAGACCTGGATGGGCTTCGCGGGGAAATCGGTGCCCGAGGAGGTCGAGCGGGTCTGGACCGTGGTCCGCGACGCCCGCGACGCGGCGCTCGCGCTGGTGTGGAAGGCGGTCGAGGCCGGACGTCCCCTCAGGGGATTCGAGATCGATCGCGCCGCCCGGCAGGTCATCGAGCAAGCCGGTTTTGGCGAGTTCTTCGTGCACCGCACCGGACATTCGATCGACCGCGACTTGCATGGATCGGGGCCGCATTGCGACGACTACGAGACCCGCGACGATCGTCTGCTGATGCCGGGCGTCGGCTTTTCCGTGGAGCCCGGCATCTACCTGACGGGCCGTTTCGGCGTCCGGAGCGAGGTGAACGTCTACTGGGCTCCGGAAGGTCCCAGGGTCACCCCGGCGGAGCCGCAGCGGCAGCTGATCCTGCCGTAGGGCGGACGGGGTGAGCGACCTGATCGCGACCTTGCTCCTGGCGGCCGCGCTCGCGCAGCCGGCGGACTCGAGTCTCCTGGTGACGGCGGTCCGCTTCTATCGGGCCGACCCCACCCAGTCGCCCGGCGTGACCCAGGTGACCGCGATGCTCCGGATCCCGGACGGCCTGCCGCAGGCCGGCCCCACCGGCGAAGTGAGTCTCGGGTACTCGGTGCGCGTCATGGGCGATTCGGGCGTGCTCTACGAGCAGTCCTGGCGCAAGCGCACGGCGCTGCCCTTTCCCCGCGGCGACGCCGACCGACTCGACCTCCTGCGCTTCAACCTGGCCAGCGGCAGCTACCACCTCGAGGCGAGGGTGGTCGACTCCGTCTCCGGCCGCGCCGCCACCGCCAGCGTGCCGATCGACGCCTACGCCGCGCCCCCGCCGGCGTCGGATCTCCTGCTCTCGACCTGGGCCCGGCAGGCTTCGCGCGCCGACTCGATCCCTCATCCGGGCGAGTTCCGCAAAGGCAACCTGGTGGTCGCGATCGCGCCCGACGTCGCGGTCGGCGGCAGCTCGGCCTCGGTCGCCTACCTGCTCGAGACCTACGCCGGGACGGCCGTCGACGGGACGCTCACCCTGGTGGTGGTCGACGGCGCCGGCGCGGCCTTGAGCCGGACCGCGCCCACGCCGGTACGGATCGCGGCCGGGATCGGTCTGGTCACCGGTCGGATCGACGTCGGCGACCTGGAGCCCGGGAGCTTCACCATCCGGGCCGAGCTCGCCCTCGGCGGGCAACCGGTGGTGCGGGAGGCCCGTTTCGAGGTCGATCCGGCGGTGGCCGCCGCCCCGGCGTCGATCTCCGATCAGGCCTACTTCTCCCGGCTGAGCGGCTCGGAGCTCGACCGCGCGTTCGGGCCGCTCCGGGTGATCGCCGGACCGAAAGAGCTCGACGCCTGGCCCGCGACCGGGACCGACGCGGCGAAGCGGGGCTTCCTCGCGAGCTTCTGGCGGAGTCGGGACCGCTCGCCGGTGGTCGGGAACGAGCGCCGGGCCCGCTTCTACGACGGGGTGCGCTACGCCGCCACCGCCTACGCCGAGCCCGGCCGCGAGCTCGAGGGTTGGGAGACCGATCGCGGCCGGATCTTCCTGCGCGAGGGACTGGCGCCGCAGGTGCTCCGGCGGCCGGCGCGGCCCGGGGTGCCGGCGTTCGAGGTCTGGCGCTACTTCGATCGGCCCAACGGCTACTACATCTTCGCCAGTCTCGGCGCGGAGGGCACGGTGCTGATCCGCTCCAACGATCGGCGCGAAAAGGACCGCGACGATTGGCAGGCGGCGCTCACCCCGACGGGGTTGCGAGAGGTGGTCGGGTTCGTGGGGAGGGTGGTGCTGCAGTAGGGCCTGGGTCCCGCTCGGGATCAGTGCCCCTCGTGTCCCGTCTCCGCGCCCGCGGTGACGGCCGGGCCCGCGTCGTCCCGGGTCAGCTCCAGGACCCGCGGCGTCGGGTCGCGGTGGCCGAACGGCAGCGCGTGGTCGATGCCCATCGCCAGGAAGAGCAGCGCCAGGTAGAGCAGGGAGTAGCGGTACATCTTCCACGCCGTGGGCGTCACGCCCGTCTCCCGGAGCAGCTGGACGCAGTACCAGAGCAGTCGGGCGCCGAGCCCGAGGGCGGCGACCAGATAGAAGAGCCCCTGGTGTCCGGAGAGCGTCGGCAGCATCGTGAGCAGGAGCAGCAGCACCGTGTAGCCCAGCATCTGCAGCTTGGTGTGATGCTCGCCCTTCACGACCGGGAGCATCGGGACGCCGGCCCGGGCGTAGTCGCCCTGCTTGATCAGCGCGAGCGCCCAGAAGTGCGGCGGAGTCCAATAGAAGATGATCGCGAAGAGGTAGACCGCGGCCAGGTCGATCCGATTGGTCATCGCCGCCCAGCCGACCAGCGGCGGGAACGCGCCCGCCGCTCCGCCGATCACGATGTTGAGCGGCGTCGCCCGCTTGAGCCAGATGGTGTAGACGAAGACGTAGAACAGCAGCCCGCCGAGCGCGAGCCACGCCGAGAGCGGGTTGACCCGGACGTAGAGCAGCGCGAACGCGACCGCGCCGGCGGTCACCCCGAAGAGCAGCGCGGCCCCCGGCGGGATCCGACCCGCGGGCACCGGCCGGAGCTTGGTGCGCCCCATCGAGATGTCGATGTCGCGATCGAACCACATGTTGATCGCGTTGGCCCCGCCCGCCATCAGATAGCCACCCAGCGCCACCCAGCCGATCAGCCCGAGCGAGGGCAGCCCCTCACCCGTGATGAACATCGGGAGGATCGCGGTCACCAGGAGCAGCGAGATGACCCGCGGCTTGGTCAGGGTGATGAGGTCGCGAGCGAGGCTCGGCATCTGGTCCAGGGGCTCGGGCGGTCGGGGGGCGATGGTCGGCGACTGACCCGGGCAATATACTCCTGGGGCTCGCAGAGCCCAATCACGCCTCTTCGGGGCCTCTCCCGATGCCGAACCCAGCCAGCCGCGGAGCATCCAGCGAGCCGTCGGAGCGCCTCCCGCGCACCGTCGGCCTCTTCGGCGCCGTGGCCATCATCGTGGGCTCCACCATCGGGTCGGGGATCTTTCGGGTTCCCGCGGTGGTGGCCGACCGGCTGGGCGCGCCCGGGCCGATCCTGCTGGCCTGGGTGCTGGGCGGGGCGCTCGCCCTGTTCGGCGCGCTCACCATCGCCGAGCTGGCGGCGATGTTTCCCCGCTCCGGGGGCATCTTCGTCTACCTCGAGGAGGCCTTCGGCCCGCTGCCCGCCTTCCTCTTCGGCTGGTCCCAGCTCGCGGTGGTCCGGGCCTCGGCCCTGGGCGGGATCGCCACCACCTTCGCCGAGTATCTCGGCTACTTCACCCACTACGGAACCATGGGCGTCCGCTACACGGCGGCGCTCACCATCCTGATCGTGGCCGGGGTCAACTATCTCGGCGTCCGCCACGCCTCGCGGGTGATGAACGTGGCGACCGTCGCCAAGTACGTGGCGATGGTTGCCCTCGTCGGCCTGGCTTTCACGATGGGTGACGGGAGCGTCGAGAACTTCCGGGCCTCGAGCGAGGCGGCCGGCCAGGGCGTGAGCTTCGCCCTGGTCGGCGCGGCCCTGGTCTCGGTGATGTGGGCCTACGACGGCTGGGCCGACCTTTCCTACATGGGCGCCGAGATCAAGGACCCGGGCCGCAACTTTCCGCGCTCGCTCGTCGTCGGGACGGCATCGATCGTGGTCGTCTATCTGCTGCTCAACGCCGCTTACATCTACCTGGTCCCGGTCGGCGAGATGGGTGGCGAGGCGTTGATCGCGTCGACGGCGGCCCAGCGGATTCCGATCCTGGGATCGGCCGGGGCCGGTGTGGTGGCCGCGATCGTGATGTTGTCGTGTTTCGGGACCCTGAACGGGTCGATGCTCACCAACCCTCGGATCTTCTTCGCGATGGCGGATCGAGGCCTGTTCTTCAAGGGGATCGCCAGGGTCTCGCCGCGGTACGAGACCCCGTCGGCGGCCATCTGGCTGGCCGCGGCGCTGGGTTGCTCGTACGTCCTCTTCAACGACTTCCAGCAGCTGGCCGACCGATTCGTTCTCGGAATTTGGCCTTTCTATATCCTGGCGATCGTCGCCGTGTTCGTGCTCCGGCGGAAAGCTGCCGATCGTCCCCGACCGTACCGCACCTGGGGTTATCCGGTGGTGCCGGCCGTCTTTCTGATCGCCGCGACCCTGATGGTGGTGGGTGCGCTGGTCACCGATCCGGTCAACACGGGTGTCACTTTTGGGATCATCGCCATCGGCATTCCGGTCTATGTCTTTACCCTCGGTCGCAAGCGTGTCCACAAGGGGTAACAGAGCCGTAATCACTCGCTTGACCGGCCTAGGGCCCCAGGTATTTTTGTCGCCACTCGTGCCATCGGGTTCGCCCTTCCTTTCGCGGAGTCCACTCATGCGGTTCAGATGGAGTTCCCTGGTTCGCGCCCTGCTCGTCGCGGGCGGGGTCCTTGGTGTGTCCCAGTCCGGCGCGGCGCAGGGCGTCACCAGCGCGGCCGTGCAGGGCATCGTCACGAGCGGCGTCGGCGCCCCGATCGAAGGGGCGAACGTGGTGCTGCTCAACACCCAGACCGGGGTCCGGTTGCTCTCCCAGTCGCGCAACAACGGGCGCTACAACTTCGAGAACGTCGCGCCGGGCGGGCCCTACACGATCGAGATCCGCGCCATCGGCTTCGAGATGGCCACCCGATCGGGCGTGGTGCTGACCCTCGGCCAGCGCTACACCGCCCACTTCGAGCTCAAGCCGCAAGTGGTCACGCTGGAGGAGCTCGCCGTGATCGCGGTCACCAATCCGCTGATCAACTCCGGCCGGACCGGTCCGGCGTCGACCATCACCGACACCGCGATCCAGAGCCTCCCGCTCCTCGGCCGGAACTTCACCTCGCTCCTGAACGCCAACCCGCAGGTGATCCCGGGTCGGACCGGTGGCGTCTCGATCGCGGGCCAGAACAACCGCTTCAACAACATTCAGGTGGACGGGGGCGTCAACAACGACGTCTTCGGCCTGCCGTCGTCGGGCACGCCGGGCGGCCAGGCGAGCGCGAAGCCGCTCTCGCTCGAAGCCCTCAAGGAGTTCCAGGTCCTGATCGCGCCCTTCGACGTCCGCTACGGCAGCTTCTCCGGCGGTCTGGTCAACGCGGTCACCAAGAGCGGCACCAACGAGTTCCACGGCTCGCTCTTCGGCTACCTCCAGCGCCCGGGTCTGGTGGGCGCGGATACGGCCGGCGGCGACATCGCCGACTTCGACATCAACCAGTACGGCTTCACGCTCGGCGGCCCGCTGGTGCGCAACAAGGCCCACTTCTTCGTCGCCGGCGACTTCCAGTCGCGCTCGACGCCCTACTTCGGCTTCGAGGCGGGCGAGCCCGCCACGGGCATCGAAGTGGCCACGGCGGACCGGGTCCGGACCTTCCTGATGTCGAACTATGGCTTCGACCCGGGCGGGGTCACCCCGCCGGTGCTGAAGCAGCCGGACAACAACTTCTTCGCGAAGGTCAACTGGCAGCTGACCGACAAGCACACGCTCGAGGTCTCCAACAACTACGTGAAGGCCTCGGACGACAACTTCTCCCGCAGCACCCGGAACCGGAACAACCGGGACGGGTGGATGCTGTCGAACAGCGGTTACGCCTTCACGAACAAGACCAACAGCACCCGGGTCAAGCTGACCAGCACCGTCGGCAACGCCTCCAACGAGCTGCTGGTGGGCTACCAGACGGTGCGCGACCGCCGGGCCAGCACCCTGAACGACGTGCCGCTGATCCTGGTGCAGGGCGACGTGGCGGGGAACTACATCGCCGCGGGGAGCGAGAAGTTCAGCCAGGCCAACTCGCTCGATCAGAACGTCCTGGAGATCACCGACAACTTCACCTTCGGGGTCGGCAACCATCAGCTGACGATCGGGACGCACAACGAGATCTTCAGCTTCGTCAACACCTTCTTCGCCGGCTCGAAGGGCGTCTGGACCTTCAACAGCGTCGCCGACCTCGAGGCCAGGAATCCGGGCCGGTACGAGCTCCAGCTCGAGACCCGGCCGGGCGGCGGCACCGCCGACTGGGGCGTCCGGCAGATCGGCGGCTACGTCCAGGACCGCTTCAGTCCGGTTGCGAACCTCTGGATCACGCTGGGTCTCCGGTTCGACGTGCCCTTCATGGACAAGCCGGTCGAGAACACGACGCTCAGCGGCTCGGTCTTTGGCGTGAACACCTCCGAGTTCCCGAGCGGCAACGTGCTCTTCTCGCCGCGAGTGGGCTTCAACTACGACGTGAACGGGATGGGCAACACGGTGATTCGGGGCGGCGCGGGCATCTTCAGCGGCCGGCCGCCTTTCGTGTGGCTCTCGAACGCCTTCACCAACACCGGCCTGGAGCAGGTGACCCTGACCTGCACCGGCGCCGCGATCCCGACCTTCACGGCCGACGGCAACAACCAGCCGACCGTCTGTGCCTCGGGCGGCCCGCCGTCGCCGCCGATCGCCTCGGTGAACTACTTCGATCCCAACACCAAGTTCCAGCAGGCCGCCAAGTTCTCGCTCGGTCTCGACCAGCAGCTCGGCTGGGGCATGGTGGGCACGGTCGACCTGCTGCTGACCCGGGGCCGTAACACCCTCTACTTCATCGACGAGAACACCGTCGAGGAGGGCGTCAACGGCGAGGGCCGGATGATGTACGGCACCCCGAACGGCAGCGGCGGGATCACCCGGAGCCGGCTCTCGACCTCCTTCGGTCAGGTGATCCGTCACGAGAACCGGAGCGAGGACCGCTCCTTCCTGGCCACCGCGCAGCTGCAGAAGCGCTTCAGCAGCGGGGTCGAGTTCAACGTCGCCTACACCTACTCGAAGACCAAAGACCTCTTCAGTCTGGGCTCGAGCACGGCGGGCTCCAACCTGCTCAACACCCCGCTCGTGGGTACCCTCGAGAACCGCGACCTCCAGGTCTCCGCGTTCGACGTGCCCCACAAGATCTCGGTGAGCGGCAGCTTCGGTCTGCCCTACGGCGTCGGCCTCTCGGTGATCTACAACGGCCGCTCGGGCAATCCGTTCGCCTACATCGTCAACGGCGACGTCAACGGCGACGGCCTCAGCACCAACGACCTGATCTACGTTCCGTCGAGCGCCAGCGACATCTCGCTCGCCACCGCTTCGGACTACGCCACCCTCGACGCCTTCATCGAGGGGGAGGCCTGCCTCCGCGAGTCGCGTGGCCAAATCATGGAGCGCAACACCTGCCGGAACCCGTGGAGCAGCTTCGTCGACATGCGGCTCTCGAAGTTCTTCCGCACGGTCGGCGGGCAGGGTCTCGAGATCAGCGCCGATTTCTTCAACCTGCTCAATCTGATCAACGGCGACTGGGGTCTGATCCGGGAGAGCAACCTCTTCGAGCAGAAGACCCTGCTCAACCTGACCGGCTACGACGATCGGGGCACGCCGAGCACCGCGGACGACCGCGGGATCTACTCGCTCTCGACCAACAACTTCTACCGCGACCGGGTCCAGGTACTCTCCTCGCGGTGGCGGATCCAGCTCGGCGCCAAGTACGTCTTCTAGCGCTCCCGAGCGGGCTCGGCAACAGGAAGCGGGGCGGGATCGAGAGATCCCGCCCCGCTTCACGTCCGGGAGGCGCCGCTCAGGTGCGGACCCGCGCCATCAGCCAGAGACCCATTGCCAGGAAGATGCCGTTCGGCAGCCAGGCCGCCGCGATCGGATCGATCACGCCGTTCGCGCCCACCGCCTTCGAGAGGTTGATCATCAGGAGATAGAGCACTGTGGTGCCCAGGCTGACCGCGATGCCCCAGGCGGTGCCCGCCCGGGGGTTCGACATCGCGAGCGGCGCTCCGAAGAGGGCGATCACCAGGCAGGCGGCCGGGAGCGCGAGCTTCACCGCGAGGTCCACTCGCAGCTTGTTCACGTCGTTGCCGGAGCGCTCCAGGACCCGGATGTAGCCGTCGAGCTCGGCGTAGGTCATCTCCTCGGGCTTCTTCGGCTCGATCAGGAGCGAGCGCGGGGCCTCGTTGAACGCCGCGAGCTCGAGCTGGTCGAAGCGGATGGTCGAGGTGCTGCTCGAGTCGGTCGGATAGTGGCTCGAGCCGTTGAGCAGCGTCCAGCGGCCGGTGGAGTCGTTCCAGCGGGCGCTGTCGGCCCAGATCGCCAGGTTGGGAAACTCGGGATTGGTGCTGGGCCGCTCGAGCAGGACCTGCTGCATCAGGGCGTTCCGGGTGTCGAGCGACTTGACCGAGTAGACCCAGCCGTCGTCCGCCCGGAAGACGAAGTTGTAGCGGGCGGACTGGTTGCGCGCGGTGCGCTCCTGCTCCAGCTCGAGCCGCCGGGCCGTGGCGAGGGTGGCGAACTCGCTCACGTAGAAGTCGGCCACGCCGGCCACGGCCGCGGCCAGGATCAGCGGCAGCACCAGCCGGTGGAAGCTCACCCCGCCGGCCTTGGCCGCGGTCACCTCCGAGGTCCGCGCCAACGGACCCACCGTGAAGACCGTGGCGAAGAGCGCCGCCGCCGGGATCATGTTGGCCATGTTGGCCGGCAGGCCGAAGATCGCGCTCAACACGATCTCGAGCGGCTTGACCCCGCGGTCGAGCAGCCGGTTGAGCTTGTCCGTGATCTCGACCAGGACCGAGACCACCGGCAGCCCGATCGCGGCGAGCGCGAAGATCCCCACCCACTGGCGGAGCACGTACCGGCTGAGACGCCGGATCATCGGGCGCCCCCGCTCACGCGGCGCGCCGCCGGAAGCGGAACAGGGACTTGATGCTCTCGGCCAGCTCGGAGAGATCGCCGCCGCGGGTCGAGCCGAACTCGCGCCGGACCCGGTACAGCCCGATCAGCCCCGCCACCACGACCAGGATGTTCGGAAACCACATCGCCAGCGCGGGGCTCACGAAGTTGCGGTCGGCCAGGCTCTCGCCGCCCACCATGCTGACGTAGAAGAGCGCGAAGATCGCCAGACCGCCCCCCAGCACCAGACCCATCCCGCCCCGCGGATAGCGGAGCGCGAGCGGCACGCCGATCAGCACGAAGGTGAAGCACGCCACGCTGATCGTGTACTTCTTGTGGATCTCGACCCGGTACTGGTTGGCGGCGCGGACCGCCGAGCGGGCGTCCTGCTGGGCGGTGAGCACGTCGGAGAAGGAGGCGAGGTAAGGCGCCAGCGTCGGGCTCTCGTACTGCGCCGCCGGCTGCGCCACCGTGACCCCCGGCCGCTGGGCGACGACCGGTTGCGGTCGGGGCCCTGGAGCGGGCGGCGGTGGCTCCTGGGCCTGGACCTCCTCCGGCAGGAGCAGGCTCCCCATCAGGGCCTCGAACTTCCGCCACGCGCCACAGTGCTCGATCACGGTGGTGTCGGCGTCGGCGCGCGGGTTCTCGTCGGTCAGCATCAGGTGCATGATCGAGCGGATGTCCTGCTCCGCGAGCGTCTGCCGGAGTCGCGAGGCCAGCCGGCCCCGGCGGACCGAGCGGCTCACGTGGTCCATCATCTCGCAGGTGGTCATCTCCCGGTCGCCCCGCTCGAAGCTCGAGAGGTTGCGCTCGAGGGTGTTCTGGACGTTGCGGACCCGGACCGTCATCCCGTCGTACCGGGTCACCTGGATTCGGCCCGGCTCCACCGACTTGAACTCGTGCACCTTCCCGTGCCAGAGCTGGAAGAGCAGGTCCTGCTGGTTCTCCGCGAAGGCCATCACGCCGCTGTCCGCGTAGATCACCCGGCGGCCGTCGAAGAGGCTCAGGTCGTAGATCTCGATGTCCCGGAGCCGGCCCGATCCGGAAAAGACCCGGCTGGCCCGGATGAAGTACGGGTTGACCTCGTTCACCGCCTGCTCCCGGAGCGCGAACGCCGGCTTCTTGTGGCCGATGTCGCTCTGCAGGTTGCGGAGCCGGGCGTTGGTCCGCGGCAGGATCTGGTCGACGAAGACGAAGTTGGTCACCATCAGGATGAAGCCGACCCAGAGCGCCGGGCGGATCATCTGGAGCACCCCCACGCCGCTGGCCCGCATCGCCGTGATCTCGTTGTCGGCGCCCAGCTGGCTGTAGCCGTAGAGGATCGCCACCAGCACGGCCATCGGCAGGGTCAGCGCGATGATGAACGGCATGCTCAGGGCCAGCACCTCGGCGATGGTCTGCCAGGGCAGGTCCTTGCCGACCAGATCGCCGAACTTCTTGGCCAGCTGATTGACCAGCATCAGCCCGGTGGTCGCCGCGAGCGCGAACAGGAACGGCGCCACCAGGGAGCGCAGGATGTACCGACGGAGCATCCGCATACCGGAACGAAAACGGCGGAGCGGGTGGGAGGGAAGGGGAGTCGTTGTCAGGGGTTAAATTGTCCCGATGCTCGCCCGTCTCGCGCTGCTCGCGACCCTCACCGCCGGCTGCCAGTCGCCACCGCCCCCGAAGGAGTTCGACGGCGCCGCCGCGCTCGAGTACGCCCGCCAGCAGCTCGCCTTCGGCCCGCGGGTGCCCGGCACCGACGCCCACCGGGCGATGGGAGCCTGGCTCGACAGCCTCGCCCGGGCCAAGGCGGACTCGGTCGTGATCCAGGACTTCTCCCACGAGACCCGGTCCGGCGAGACCATCGCCCTCCGCAACGTGATGGCCCGCTTCAATCCCGGCGCCGCCGATCGGCTGCTCTTCCTGGCCCACTGGGACACCCGCCCAGTGGCCGATGCCGACACCGGCGCCAACCAGTTCCGCCCCGTGCCAGGGGCCAACGACGGGGCCTCGGGTGTCGCGGTGCTGCTGGCCATGGCCGACGCCCTCCGAGCCGCGTCGCCCACGGTCGGAGTCGACCTGCTCTTCGTCGACGGCGAGGACTACGGCGATTTCGGCGAGGACGTGGACGTGCTGATCGGCTCCCGGTACTACGCCAGGAACCAGATCGGTCCGCGCCCGGCCTTCGCCGTGCTGCTCGACATGGTGGGCGCCCGGAACGCCCAGTTCCGCAAGGAAGGCAACTCGGTCATCGCGGCGCCCGCCGTGGTCGACCTCGTCTGGGACACCGCCGAGCGGCTCGGCCACGGCGCGGTCTTCCTGCCGGAGGCGGGCGGGACGGTCACCGACGACCACGTCCCGCTCCAGAAGGCGGGGATCAAGGCGATCGACGTCATTCCCGAGATCCCCTACGACTACCGCCCCTGGCACACCCTGGACGACACCCTCGATCGGCTCGGGGTGGAGACCCTGACCGCCGTGGGCGACGTGATGATGGCCGTGATCCGCTCCCACGGCCGCTGACCCGGCCCCCGCCAGCCCGCCCCAGCAACGCCAGCCCACCCCGCCCCGGTTGCGCTCCGCGGCCCCTTTGCCGCGCGGGATCGGTTATCGCTCCCCGGGCGCGGAAGCCGAGCTTGGACCCATGTCCAAGAACGAGCGAAACGCCCTCGCGCTGTTGGTCGGGATCGGCCTCCTCGGTCACGGGGCGAGGCTCCTGAGCGGCCAGTACAGCGCCCCGCCGGGCCAGGTGAGCATCCTGGCCAGCCCCGACACCGCCGCCCTCGCCCGCCACGCCGCCCGCTCGGCCCGCCTCGCCAGACCGCTCTCGCAAGGCGAGCGGATCGACGTCAATCGCGCCTCCGCGGAGGACCTGGCCAGGCTCCCCCGCGTTGGCCCCCGGCTCGCCAAGCGGATCGTGGCCGATCGGGAGGACCGCGGCCGCTTCGGGAGCCTCGCGGAGCTGGGCAGGGTGACGGGAATCGGCCCGGCGATGCTGGCCTCGATCGGGCCCTTCGTCGATTTGCCGGCCGGCCAGCAGCCCGCCGACACCGGCCGGGACAAGCGCTCGGGCCGGAAGCGTGGCGTGCAGCGCGCTCCGGCCGGAAACGAGGCCGCCGGGGGCCGGGCGCCCACGGTCTATCTCCGTGACCTCCCGAGAGTTGAGGGCAGGGGCCAGGGGGGCTCCAAGGCCCGGGGAGGGCCGGCGCCGGTCAACCTGAATTCGGCCCCCGAGGACGTCCTGATCACCCTCCCTGGCATCGGCCGGACACGCGCCCGGGCCATTGTGGCATATCGCGAAAGCCACGGGCCATTCGCGTCGGTGAACGAGCTCGAAAAAGTGCCCGGTCTCGGCCCCAAACTGGTTCGCCAACTGGTGCCACAAGTTACGGTCCGGTGAGCAAATAGCTGCGTTGGCACCGGGTTTGGTACAGGGTTCCAGACCCCCGGTGGGATTTCGGCGCAAATCCTTGCTGAAACGGGGCTTTGTTCCGATTGGTCCGGACCGTATCAGGAGGCCCATGGCCAGCGTGGCCGTCACCCCAGGTATTGGCGATCGGCTGGGCGAGATTCTCCTCACGGAGAACCTCGTCACCCGCGATCAGCTTTCTGCCGCCTTGGCCGAGCAGCGCTCGTCCGGGCACCGGCTGGGGTACGTCCTCATCCGGATGGGGATGGTGCCGGAAGTCGAGATCACCAAGGTCTTGGCCCGCCAGCACCGGCTCCCCGCGGTCGACCTCTCCCGCTTCGAGGTCGACGCCAAGATCCTCAAGCTGATCCCGTCGGACGTCGCCAAGAAGCACTGCGTGCTGCCGCTCAAGCGGGAGGGCCGGACCCTCACCGTGGCGATGGCCGACCCGAGCGACCACGGTCTGCTGCAGGACCTCAAGTTCATCACCAGGTTCGACCTCTTCCCGGTCCTGGCCGGCGAGTACACGCTCCGGAACCTGATCGAGAAGTACTACGACGCTCCGGACCAGCAGAATCAGCTCCAGGACATCCTGAAGGACATGGAGGGCCTCGGCCTCACCGACGACCTCGAGCTGGTCGAGGACGAGGAAGAGGAGAACGTCAGTCAGGCCCAGATCAACGACGCGCCGGTCGTCAAGCTGATCAACGGGATCCTGACCGACGCGGTCAAGCGCGGCGCCTCGGACATCCACGTCGAGTGCTTCGAGCACGAGCTCCGGGTCCGCTACCGGGTCGACGGCGTGCTCCACGAGGTGATGAAGCCGCCCGTCAAGATGCGGGCGGCGCTGATCTCCCGGATCAAGATTCTCTCGCAGCTCAACATCGCCGAGCGGCGGATCCCGCAGGACGGCCGCCTCAAGCTCAAGATGGGCACCCGGGTCATCGACTTCCGGGTCTCGACCCTGCCGTGCCTGTTCGGCGAGAAGATCGTGCTCCGAATCCTGGACAAGGGCAACCTGACCCTGGATCTGGGCACCTTCGGCTTCGAGCCCAGGGCGGAGGAGGATCTGCTCAAGGCGATCCTGAACCCTTACGGCATGGTGCTGGTCACCGGGCCGACGGGGTCGGGCAAGACCACCACGCTCTATTCGGCGCTCCAGCGGATCAACACCGTCGAGACCAACATCATGACGGCGGAGGACCCGGTCGAGTACAATCTCATGGGCATCAACCAGGTCCAGGTGCGCCCCGAGATCGGCTTGACCTTCGCCGCGGCCCTCAAGGCCTTCCTCCGGCAGGATCCCAACGTCATCATGATCGGTGAGATTCGAGACCTCGAGACCGGCGGCATCGCCATCAAGGCCGCGCTGACCGGTCACTTGGTGCTCTCGACCCTCCACACCAACGACGCGCCCAGCACGATCACTCGTATGATCGACATGGGCATCGAGCCGTTCAACGTGGCGGCCGCGGTCAATCTGCTGGTGGCCCAGCGGCTGGTGCGCCGGATCTGCTCGGGCTGCAAGCAGCCCCATCGCTATCGGAACGAAGAGACCGAGCAGCTCCACCTCGACCAGGCCGCACTCGCGAAGCTCCAGTTCCAGAAGGGCCAGGGGTGCGAGATGTGCGGCGGGACCGGCTACAAGGGGCGGGCCGGCCTCTACGAAGTGATGTCGATGTCGCTGGAGCTCCGCCGGATGGTGCTCCGCGGCGCCTCGGTGAACGAGCTCCGCGAGCAGGCCGTCAAGGAGGGGATGCTGACCCTTCGGATGGACGGGATCAAGAAGATCGAAAAGGGTGTCACCACCCTCGAAGAAGTCCTCAAGGAGACCTCCGCATGAGTGAAACGTCCGAGCTTCGTCTGAGCTCCGAGGGAAGCACCGGCTCCGGCGCCCCCGAGGACGGCCGCGCCCGGCTCAACCTGCGCTCGCTCCTCCAGGAGATGATCGACAAGGAAGCCTCCGACCTCCACATCACCGCCGGCGAGCGTCCCAAGATCCGGATCGACGGCGAGATCGTGGATTCCTCGGTGGACCACATCCTGAGCCCGAAGGACACCCTGCAGCTCGCCTACTCGGTCCTCACCGAGACCCAGAAGAAGCGCTTCGAGCTCGAGGACGAGCTCGACTTCTCGTTCGGGATCCAGAACCTGGCCCGCTTCCGCGGCAACGTCTTCAAGCAGCGGGGCTGCGTGGCTCTGGTGCTCCGGATGATCCCCTTCTCGGTCCGGACCTTCGACGAGCTGGGCCTGCCGCCGGTGGTGGCGAGGCTGGCCGAGAAGCCCCGCGGCCTGATCCTGGTCACCGGGCCCACCGGCTCGGGTAAGTCGACCACCCTGGCCGCCGTGATCGACAAGATCAACAAGGAGCGGCGGAGCCACATCATCACGGTCGAGGACCCGATCGAGTTCATCCACCGCCACCAGCGGTGCATCGTCAACCAGCGCGAGATCGGGACCGACACCAAGAGCTTCTCCAGCGCGCTCAAGTACGCGCTCCGCGAAGACCCCGACGTGATCCTGGTCGGCGAGATGCGGGACCTGGAGACCATCGCCGCGGCGCTCACCATCGCGGAAACCGGTCACCTGGTCCTCGCCACACTGCACACCAACTCGGCCGCGGAGTCGATCAACCGGATCATCGACGTCTTCCCGCACAACCAGCAGTCGCAGGTCCGGGCCCAGCTGGCCTTCGTGCTCGAGGGCGTCGTGACCCAGACCCTGCTGGCGCGCTCGCGCGGCAAGGGTCGGGTGATGGCCTGCGAGATCATGGTGGCGACGCCGGCCATCCGAGCGTTGATTCGTGACGACAAGATCCACCAGATCTACTCCGCCCTGCAGTCCGGCAAGAAGCACGGGATGCAGACGATGGTGGACGCCTTGTACCAGCTGTACATGGGCAGGGAGGTTACCAAGGAGGAGTGTCTCCGGGTGGCTTCGGAGCAGAACGAATTCCTCCGGATGATCGGCGAGAAGCCGCTCGACGATCAGCCGATCATGGAGATGCAGCGGGCCGAGCGCGCCGGGGCCCGACGATGACCGCGGCGCGTCGCTGAGGGGGGAACACCATGGCAGTCTTCGAGTACACGGCCAAGAACCGGACCACCGGCCAGATCCTGAAGGGCACGCTCGACGTGCCCTCCCGGGACGAGGTCATGGCCTATCTCAACAAGAACCGGATGCTCCTGGTCAGCGTCCGGGAGCAGCCCAAGCAGCTCCAGCTCAAGCTGCCCGGCGGTGGCGGGATCAGCACCCGCGACCTGGTCATCTTCACGCGACAGTTCGCGACGATGATCAACGCCGGTCTCCCGCTGGTCCAGTCGCTCAACATCCTGGCCCAGCAGACCGAGAACAAGGCGCTCAAGGACGTCGTCAAACAGGTCGTCTACGACGTCGAGGCCGGCAACACCCTGGCCGACGCGTTCCGGAAGCACCCCAAGGCCTTCCCCGACCTGTACGTCAACATGGTCGCCGCCGGTGAGGCGGGCGGTATTCTCGACACGATCCTCCTCCGGCTGGCCACCTTCCTCGAGAAGAACGACGCCCTCGTCCGCAAGGTGAAGGGCGCCATGGTCTACCCGGCGGTGATCATCTCGGTCGCCGTGATCGCGATCGCGGTGCTGCTGATCTTCGTGATCCCGACCTTCGAGAGCATGTTCGCGTCGGTCGACATGGAGCTGCCGCTCCCGACGCAGATCGTGATCGGAGCCTCGAACATCCTGCTCCAATGGTGGTGGGCGATCATCCTGGGGATCATCATGGGCGCGATCGGTCTCCGCCAGTACTACAACACGCCGGACGGTCGGAAGCGGATCGATGGCGGCATGCTCCGCGCCCCGGTGATCGGCGACCTGCTCCGCAAGTCGGCCGTCTCCCGCTTCACCCGGACGCTGGGCACCCTGATCTCCTCCGGCGTCTCGATCCTCGACGGCCTCGAGATCACGGCCAAGACGGCCGGCAACCGCGTGATCCACGACGCCGTGATGCAGTCCCGCGCCTCGATCGCCGGCGGTGAGACCATCGCCGGGCCGCTCGAGCACTCCGCCGTCTTTCCGCCCATGGTGATCTCGATGATCGCCGTCGGCGAGCAGACCGGTGGGCTCGACGAGATGCTCTCCAAGATCGCCGACTTCTACGACTCCGAGGTCGACGTCGCGGTGAGCGCCCTGCTCTCCCTGATGGAGCCGATCATGATCGTGGTGCTCGGCGTGGTCGTCGGCGGCATGGTGGTCGCGATGTACCTGCCGATCTTCGACATGGTGAACGCGGTCCAGTAGGTCGCCCGGCGTCGCCGGACGAGGAGGGGGCGGAGCGATCCGCCCCCTCCTTCGTTTTGGCGCGATCGCCCGGCGCCTTCCGGCCGCCGGAGCGAGCGGTAGATTGCTCCGAATGACCAAGCGCAACTACGTCGCCATCGCCCTCACGATCCTCTCGCTCGCCCTGCTCTGGCCCGGCCTCACCCGGCCGGTGGTCACGCTCACCGCCTCCGTCACCGCGCTCGGCACCACCCGCGAGATCTTCCGGCAGACCCAGAGCATCATCGAGGCGGTCCGGAGTCTCCACGAGTCGGGCAACGACTTCGTCGCCGGCCTGGTCCTCCTCTTCAGCATCATGGTCCCGGTCATCAAGGCGGTGCTCCTGTTCGTGCTCTTCGCGCTCAGGTCCCCGGCGGGACGCTATCGACTCTTCTCCTTCCTGAGATCGGTGAGCAAGTGGTCGATGGCCGATGTCTTCGCGGTCGGCACCTTCATCGCCTATCTGGCGGCCAAGGCGACCGACAACCTGGACGCCGTGGCCGGGAGGGCTTCTACTACTTCGCGAGCTACTGCCTGGTCTCGAATCTGGCTTTCCAGTTCCTGAGCGTGCCCCCTTCCGAGAAGACGACCCCAGGCTGAGCCTGCCCGGGGCAGGGACGAGGCCTCAGTCCTTGTAGGGGTCGACCTCGTCCGCGCCCGCCATCACCACCACCAGCGGGCGGAGGGTGTGGAGCACCTCGATCGTGCCGGCCTGCGCCTCGAGCACTTTCGGCAGCCGCCGGTAGACGTGCGGGCTCTCGTCGAGCCCCCCGCCCCTCAGCACGACCCCCTTCTCGCGCACCCAGCGGTCCATCATCTCCGGCGTCACCCGGCCGGCCGAGATGAGCTTGCCGCGCCGCCGCTTCCCCGCCGCCTGGGTGCGCGACATCACCCGGCCGGCCCCGTGCACCGTCGAGAACAGAGCCTCCCGCTGGAGCGCCGCCACCTCGGGCGCGGCCTCGGACGCACCCCGGACGATCACCGCGTCGTCGCCCATCGAGCCGCCGACGAAGCCCGTCTGGCCTGGAAAGGCCGGTGTGGCCCCCTTCCGGACCACGATCCAGTCCCGCCCGTCGTGGCGCTCCCGCCAGGCGAAGTTGTGGTGGTTGTGGACCAGCTCGACCTCCGTCGCACCGAGCAGCCTCACCACCTTCCGCGCCACCCATTCCCGGCCGGCGTAGGCGTAGCGCCCGGCCAGCGTCATCAGCCGCCAGTAGGCGTCGCCCAGCGGATCGGTCAGCTCCAGCAGCACCTCCCGCTCCGGCACCCGAGCACCCCAGGCGGAGCCCTGACCCAGCGCCAGGAAGCCGGAGGCCACGGTGTGACCCAGGCCCCGGCTCCCGAAGTGGACCCCGACCCAGATCCGCTCCTCCTGGTCGGCGAACAGGTCGACGTAGTGGTTCCCGCTGCCCACCGTGCCCAGCTGGGCGCGGGCCTTCTCCCGGAGCCCGGTCCGCGCGTGGCTCGGGAGGGCGTCCCAGGCCTCGTCGTCGAACAGCGGGTCGTCCACCGGCGCGTCGTCCGCTCGGTTCTTCCGGCCGATGCCGAAGCTCACCGTCCGGGCGATCGCGTCCGCCAGCTGGTTGAGCGCCTTGCCCAACGCTCCCTTCCGACCCGCGAGGTCGGCGACGGTGGCGTCGGTCCGGATCGCCGCGTTCCCGCAAGCGATGTCGAAGCCGACGCCGACCACCGAGACCCGCTCCTCGTACGCCGCGACGCCGCCGATCGGCATGACGTAGCCGAGGTGGCCGTCGGCCATGAGCGCGACACGCTCCGCCCGCCCGGCCACCCGCTCCAGCTGACGGAGCGTCTGCTCGTCGTGGGTCCCGAATACCCGCATCATCACCGCCCGGCGTTGGCCGCCGGCCGCTCGCCGGGCCGGGGAGCCGGTCGCGGCGAGGGCCGTCGGAACGGGAGCACCGTCGGCCGCGGATCGGCCGGACGGGACTCGGGCCGGGCACTCGCACTCGCGAGCACCCGGAGCAGAGTCGATGGGATGTAAACCGTGGGGCGCAACATAGCCCCTCCTTCCTCGGCGCGACGCGCCGTCGTGCGTGGTGCGGCGTTCACCGCCGCGCGTTCAGTCTTCCTCGTTTCGCTCCCGATCCAGTCGCCGGGAGAGCGCCCGGCAGGCGGCCCGCTGTTCCTCCGTGCTCTGAGCCACCGACTGGATCACCACCGCTCGCACCCGGATCCGTGATCCGAAGAGGTCGACGAAGCTGACCCAGTCGGGAGCCGGCACCCGATCGAGCAGCTGCTCCAGGTGCCGGGCCATCACCGCCGACACCAGCCAGCGGTCGTTGGCCGAGTCCACCACGAAGTAGCTCCCGGGCGGCTCGAGCGGGGCGCGACCCCGGTCCATCTCCTTGCTGTTCACCGCCTCCGACCTCCCTTCCGCGGTTGGGCCCGCCGCCTCCGACCTCCCAAAAAGCCAATCGCCCCACCAGGCACGGGGCGCTGGTGGGGCGACTCGACGGTCACCGGGGCGTGTCCCGCCTCAGCGGGTGCACCCCCTCCACCAGGATCCGATCCGACCCCCGATCCGATCGAACGGATCGAGCGCGCCATGCGCCAGCGCCGGGAGCCCGCTGGCGCGGACCCGCGTGGTGCCGGTTGGCTGTCGTCCTCGGTCTTTCATCCCGCTGCCTCCACATCGACCACTTTGGTGACCCCGCTCACACGTTAGGCGCGCCACGGGGGCGCACACATTAAGACACGGGCCGCGTGATGTCAATGACCAGGTTTGCGCCGGCGCCGCGCTCGTCGAGACAGCGCCATCCTGCCGGGGCCCGGGCCGCGATCGGACCGCCCGATCTGCGGTGCGCCCGGGCCGCCGAGTCGACGATCTGGCCTCGACGAGTCGAGCAGGACCCCGGGCTGTCGGGTAGTCCGGCCGACTCGCGCATTCAGGGTCGGGACGGAGTGCGACTCGATTCTCATTTGAGGAGGCAAGGATGGCGAACGGTGGCTGGAAGGCCGGGTTGGTGATGGGTCTGGCGGTGGTCGGTCTCGCGGCGGCGATCTCGCCGGAGCGGGCGCTCCACGAGGGCGTGCCCGTCGAGGCGACGTCGCCCAACGACGCCTGGCTCGAGCGGCTCGATGGGAAGTACCAGCAGCTCTTCGACGCGCCGGCGCCGAACGGCGGCGTGCCGCTGGTCCACATGCTCAACTACTACGACACCTACAACCAGGCCTACGGGGTCAAGGACTCCGAGGTGGACGGGATCCTGACCTTCTACGGCACCACCACCTTCTTCGGCCTGAACGACGCGATGTGGGCCAAGTACCGGCTCGGCGCGTTCCTCGACCTCGACGATCCGAAGACCGGCGAGCACGCCGTGGTCAACCCATGGCGCGTCGAGCCCGAGGTGATCGGGATGAAGCTGCCCCAGGCGAGCATCGAGTCGCTCCAGAAGCGCGGCGCCACTTTCCTCCTCTGCAACAACGCGCTGGGCGTCTTCGCCAACATGGTGGCGAGCCAACAGGGGCTCGACGCCGCCGAGGTGTACGAGGACATGAAGGCCAACGTGCTTCCCGGTGTCACCATGGTTCCGGCGATGGTCATCGCCATCCAGAAGGCCCAGGCGAAGGGTATCGCCTACCACCGGCAGTAGATCCCACCTCCAAATCCCGCCAATCGCCCGGGTCCCGATGTTCGACACGATGCCGTGTCGGGCGCCGGGACCCGGGTCTCGTCGTTAGGAGCCCCGTCGCGCGGCTCGCGGCGACGTTCGGCGTGTCGGTCCGGCCGCGTGGTCCTCGCATACCCGGGTGAGGCCGGCTCGCCAGCGAGCGAGCCGGCGCAAACCGGAGATCACGATGAGGTGGCTCTTGCGACGGATCAGCCAGCGGTTCTTCGCCTCGGATGGAGGCGGCTCGGGGTGGAAGGTGGTCGTGCCGGGGATCGGCGCCGTATCGCTTCGTCCGGGCGGCGGACGGGCCGACGCCTGGCTCGACGAGCTCGACGGCGAGCACCGCCGTCTCTTCCAGGTCTGCCAGCCGCGCGACGGCCTGCCGCTCGTCTCGGTGCTCAATTTCCTCGACACCTACAACCAGGTCTTCGGGGTGCCCGACGCGGCGCTCGACGCGGTGGTGGTCCTCTTCCGGCGGGCCATCGGCTTCGCCCTCGACGACGCCACCTGGGCCGGGTTCGACCTCGGTCGTCATTGCGGCGTCGCCGACGGGCGCCTGCCCGCCACCCGCAATCTCTGGCGTGCTTCGCTCGATACCCGGGGCGGCTCGGTGCCTGGCGCCGCCATCGAGGCGCTGCAGCGGCGTGGGACGCGCTTCGTCGCCTGTCAGGTGTCGCTCGCGACCCTGGCCGGGCGGCTGGCCTCCGCTCGCGGCGAGAACGCGCGCTCGGTCTTCGCGACGCTGCGCGACGGGCTCCTCGACGGGGTCGTCCTCGTTCCCAGCGCCCGCTCGGCCATCGAGGCCGCCGGCCGGCGCGGGATCGAAGCCCGCGACCTCGGCGCCGATCCCTCGAGCGGCGCGCACCCGACCCTTCCGCGGAGGATCGCATGACCTGGCTCGATTCGGACGCCTCGCGCCGCCGCTTCCTGGCGAGCGGCGCGCTCGCCTTGAGCGCCTCGGCGCTCCGCGCCCCCTCGATCGCCGCGCTCCGCCGGAGCGCCGTGGGCGGGGCCGATCGCTGGCTCGACCGGCTCGACGGCGAGGAGCGGCAGCTCTTCGATTTCCCCGACCCGCGGGACGCAGTGCCCCTCGGCCACATCCTCCACTTCTACGACACCTACAACGAGGTGTACGGGATCGAGGATCGGAAGCTCAACGCCGTCGGGACCTTCTACGGCAAGACGATTCCGTTCGCGTTCGCCGACCGGTCCTGGGCCCGCTTCCGTCTGGGCGAGCTGCTCGAGGTGCCGGACCCCGAGACGGGACGGCCCGCCGAGCGGAACCCGTGGCGGATCACGCCCCACGTGCGCGGCGTGCCGACCGAACGGGCCGGCATCGAGGCGCTCCAGGCCCGCGGCGTGATCTTCCTCGCCTGCCAGGCTGCCGTGCGCTCGCTCGCGGGCAAGATCTCGGCGCGCGACGGCGCGCCGATCGCCGGACTCGTCTCGGCGCTGGAGACCTCGCTCCTGCCGGGTGTCGAACTGGTGCCCAGCATGGTCATCGCCATCCAGCGGGCCCAGCGGCGCGGGTTGAGCTACTACCGCCTCTGACGCCTGCCCGGGGCGATCGTCGCCGAGCCGCCCCGATCCTGGCGGCCTCTCCGCCGGGCGGTAGATTGCGTACGAAATTGGATACCATCGTGCGCGGCTCGCGGTTCGAGCCAGAAGGGGTGGAAGGATGACGACGTTCGGACGCGGCATGCCCGCGCGGGGCGCGCTCGGCGCTCTGCTCCTGCTTCTCTTCTCCTTTGCGCCCTTGGGCGCCCAGGACTCCGCGGCCGCCGGGCCCGTGCGCGGACCCCAGGACCCCGCGGAGCTCGAGGCCTTCCTCGACGGCGTGATGACCGCCTTCCTCCGCGACAAGCACGTGGCTGGGGCCACGGTCTCGGTGGTGAAGGACGGCCAGCTGTTCTTCGCCAAGGGCTACGGGTACGCCGACGTCGCGGCCGGCAAGCGGGTCGACCCGGAGAAGACCCTGTTCCGGATCGGGTCGATCAGCAAGACGTTCACCTGGACGGGGGTGATGCAGCTGGTCGAGCAGGGCAAGATCGATCTCAACGCCGACGTCAACACCTATCTCGACTTCCAGATCCCGGCCACCTATCCCGAGCCGATCACCATGTTCAACTTCCTCACCCACACGCCGGGGCTCGAGGAAGACGGCCGGGACCTCTTCACCGAGGATCCCGAGCATCTGACGCCGATGGGCGAGTGGCTGCCGACCCACATGCCCGGTCGGGTGCGACCCCCGGGCGTGTACTCGTCGTACTCGAACTGGGGCACCGCGACCGCCGGCTACATCATGGAGCGGGTCTCGGGGCAATCCTACGACGACTATCTCGAGGCGCACGTCTTCTCCCCGATCGGGATGACCCAGGTGACGGCCCGCCAGCCGTTGCCCGCCCGCTTCGAGCCCGACATGTCGGTGGGATACGCGTGGGAGAACGGCGCCTTCGTCGCGAAGAAGTGGGAGATCGTCACCGGCGCCGCGCCGGCCGGGTCGATGAGCGCCAGCGCCACGGCGATGGCCAAGTGGATGCTGGCCCATCTGAACCACGGCCAGCTGGGCGAGGGCCGGATCCTCTCCGCCGAGACGGCGGATCGGATGCACACCCGCGCCTTCACCCACGATCCCCGGCTTCCGGGCTTCGCCCTCGGCTTCTACGAGAAGTCGAGCCACGGGCTCCGGATCTTCGGCCACGGCGGCGACACCGGCTGGTTCCACAGCGACATGGCGTTGATCCCGTCGGAGAACCTCGGGGTCTTCGTCTCCTTCAACACGAACACCGGCGGCGCGCTCAGCTTCGGGCCGTTCCTCACGGCCTTTCTCGACCACTACTACCCGTACGGCCCGCCTCCCCCCGCGAAGAAGACGGACGACCTGGCCCGGTTCGCGGGGGAGTACCTCTTCAACCGGATGTCCTACACCACCTATCAGAAGGTGCTCGGGCTCGCGAGCGCGATGCCCGTGGGGGTCGGGCCCGACACGACGCTCGTGGTCCAGTCGCCCTTCGGGGCGGTCCGGCTCTATCAGATCGACTCCCTGCTGTTCGCCAACGACGACGGTGAGCCGATGCTGGCGTTCCGGACCGACGATCGCGGCAACGTCACCCATGGCTTCTTGGGCATGGTGCCGATGATGACGATGGAGAAGCAGACCGGCCTCACGGCGCCGAACCCGCAGCGGCTCCTGCTGGGCTTCGCGCTCGTGGTGTTCGTCGGCTTCCTGATCTCGGCGGTCACCCGGTTCTTCCGGCAGCGCCGGCAGGGAGGTCCCGGACCCGCGCCGACCCTGGTACGCGGCCGCCGGCTCCTGGCCTGGGCGGCTCTCGCCAACCTCGCGTTCATCGCGTTTCTGGGAGTCAAGCTGGCCACGGGCGCCCAGTCGCTCTTCAGCGACTCCGGGGGCGGGCTCAAGATCGCCCTGGTCCTGCCGATCCTCGCCCTGCTCCTGGTCCTGGCCGCGGGTTGGTTCGCGGTTCGGGTGTGGCGCGAGGGAGCAGGCAATTTCTGGGATCGATTCCGCTACACCGGCGTGGTCCTGATCGGGCTGGTATTCGCCTGGTCGCTCAACGTCTGGAACCTGCTGGGCTGGAGAATGTGAGGATAGGGGCCGCACGCCAGCGGCTCCGCACGACGTGCGCCGGTTTGCAGCCGAGCCGGCCCGATGGCACGACCCGTGATGACGAGACACGGCCGGGGGAGGACCGTTGGGTGCTCCCCCGGGGGAATGGTCGAACCACAACCAGGGGGATTCCGGATGGTCTCGTCGAAGGGTCTGATGGTCGGATTGGCGGCAGCGCTGCTCGTCGCCGCGCCCGCCGTCTCGTCCGCGCAGCAGAAGATGGTCGAGCTCACGTTGTTCGGTGGCGCCTATTTCCCGACCAGCGACGAAGCACTCGACGCCGGTGACCGCCCGGCCACCCGGAGGAGCTCCGCGGCCCTCGGCGGCCGCCTGGCGTTCTGGGGCTCCCGCTCCCTCGGCGTCGAGCTGACCGCCGGATTCTCGCCGGCCAGGGCGCTCGTGGACGCGAACTCCGGCAGCCGCTTCGCCCGGGGCACCGATCTGGCCTTCGGCTCGGCCAAGCTGGCGTTCAACCTGGCCCCCGCGAGCAAGCTCGGCGTGATCGTGAGCGGCGGCGTCGCGGGGCTCCGGCCGGGCTCTCCGCTCGGCGACCAGGCCGAGAAGTCCACCGCGATCGGCGGCGTGGCGGGCCTCACCCTCCGATTCGGGGTCGGCGAGAACGTGGCGCTCCGCGGCGACGCGGAAGGCTACGCCTACTCGGCCGACTTCGGTCTCGGCAAGAAGGGCACGACGGACCTGATGTTCTCGGGCGGCCTGGTCATCGCCTTCTAGGCCGGGCAAGCTCCCGATGCACGGTGGCGCCGGGCCTCGCGGCCCGGCGCCACTTTCTTGGCCTGGCGCAATATAGGGTAGGGGGGTATTCTACGGTCATGTCTACCACAACCTTCCCCGTGGCCGGAATGCACTGCGCGGCGTGCTCGGCCCGGGTTCAGCGCGCCCTCGAGCAGGCCGAAGGCGTGAAGCAGGCCGCCGTGAACCTCATGCTCCAGAACGCCACCGTGACCTTCGACGAGGCCCGCACCTCGATCGCCAGTCTGATCGAGGTGGTGCGCGACTCCGGCTACGAGGCCAGCGAGCCCGAGCCGGAGGTGAGCGCCGTCGAAGAGCAGGAGCGTCTCGACCAGGCTCAGGACGACGACTATCGGAGGTCCCTTCAACGAGCCATAGTCACGATTGCGCTCGGCGCGCTGGCGATGGCGGCGATGCCGGTGTCGCATCTGGCGCCGGTGCGTTGGGCGCTGCTGTTGATCTCCCTCGGCGTGATGGTGGGACCGGGTCGCTCCTTCTACACCAGAGCCTGGGCGGCCGCGCGACACCGTACCAGCAACATGAACACGCTCGTGGCCCTCGGCACGAGCGCCGCGTTCCTGATGAGCGCCGCGGTCACCGTCGCGCCCGGGTACTTCGCCAGCCGCGGCATCGACGCCGAGGTCTACTACGAGGCGGTGATCCTGATCCTTGGCCTGCTGCTGCTCGGCCACGCCCTCGAGGCGCGCGCCAAGCGGCGGACGGCGGGCGCCCTCAGGGCCTTGATCGATCTGGTGCCCAAGGTCGCTCTGGTCCGGCGCGGCGGGAGCGACCTCAGCGTGCCGCTCGCCGAGGTGGTCGTGGGCGACCTGGTGCTGGTCCGGCCGGGCCAGGCCGTGCCGGTGGACGGCATGGTGGTGAGCGGCAAGAGCGCCGTTGACGAGTCGATGGTGACCGGCGAGCCGATCCCGGTCGAGCGGGGCCCCTCGGACCGGGTCATCGGCGGGACCATCAATCGCACCGGGGCGTTCGAGATGCGGGCCACGGCGGTCGGATCGGGCACGGTGCTGGCCCGGATCGTCAAGCTGATGCGCGACGCCCAGGCGACCCGCGCGCCGATTCAGCGTCTGGCCGACCGGGTCAGCTCGATCTTCGTTCCGGTCGTGGTGGTGATCGCCGTCGTCACCTTCGCGATCTGGTTCGTCTCGGTCGAGCAGAACGCCTTCGCCCGGAGCCTCACGGCCGCGATCTCGGTCCTGATCATCGCCTGTCCGTGCGCGATGGGGCTCGCCGTGCCGACCGCGGTGATGGTCGCGACGGGCCGGGGCGCCGAGCGGGGGATCCTGATCAAGGGCGGCGAGGCGCTCGAGCGCGCGAGGACGCTCACCGCCGTGTTGCTGGACAAGACGGGCACGATCACCGCCGGCCGTCCGACGGTGACCGCCGTGCACCCCGCCGCCGGCTTCGACGAGCGCCGGTTGCTCGGGTTGGCCGCGTCGCTCGAGCGGAGCTCGGAGCATCCGCTGGCGGAGTCGATCGTCCGCGCGGCGAGCGAGCGGGGTGTTCCGGTCGACCCGGCCGAGTCCTTCCGGGCCATCGCCGGGCGCGGGGCGAGCGGCGTGGTCGGCGGGGCGCTGGTGGCGGTCGGCAACGGCGCGCTGATGGACGACTACGGCGTGGCGACGGATCCGCTGGCCGAGGCCGCGGCGGCGGCGGCGGGCCGGGGTGAGACCGCCGTGTTCGTGGCTTCGAACGGCAAGCTGGCCGGCATGCTGGGCATCACCGACCCGCCACGTCCTTCGAGCGCCGGGGCGGTGGCGCGGCTGCGGGCGCTCGGGCTCGACGTCGTGATGCTCACCGGCGATCAGCCGGCCACGGCTCGCACGGTCGGCAGGGCGGTGGGCATCGACACGGTGGTCGCGGGCCTCTTGCCGGAGCAGAAGCTGGCCGAGATCGAGCGTCGCCAGGCCGCGGGCGAAGTGGTGGCGATGGTGGGGGACGGCATCAACGACGCGCCGGCCCTCGCCAAGGCGGACCTCGGCCTGGCGATGGGGACGGGCACCGACGTGGCGGTCGAGGCGGGCGACGTGACCCTGATGCACGCCGACCTGGGTCTCGTCGCCGACGCGATCGAGCTGAGCCGGGCCACCGTGCGGGTGATGCGCCAGAACCTCTTCTGGGCCTTCGTCTACAACGTCATCGGGATTCCGGTCGCGGCCGGCGTCCTCTACCCGGCGCTCGGGATTCAGCTGAGCCCGATCATCGCGAGCGCGGCGATGGCGGCCAGCTCGGTGAGCGTGGTGAGCAACTCGCTCCGCCTCAGTCGCGGGGCGCTCGGACCGCGAGCGCGAGGGAGAGCCGGATGACCGACCGATCCAAGCCGACTGATGCCGCGGCGGCCTGTGGCTGCGCCGCCGGCGCCAACGAGCGACACGCCGTCGCCGTCGATCCCGCGATCAAGCGACGCAATCTCTCCCGGCTCAGGCGGATCGAGGGGCAGGTCCGGGGCCTCGCGCGGATGGTCGAGGAGGAGCGCTACTGCGCGGACATCATGGCGCAGATCGCCTCGGTCCAGCAGGCGCTCCGGGGCGTGAGCCGGGAGCTGATGCGGAACCACCTCCGGCATTGCGCGGCCGGCGCGATCCGCGCCGGAGACCGCGAGGCCGAAGCGATGTTCGACGAGCTGCTCGAGCTGGTGTACAGCGGGAGGTGAGGGCGCGGTACCCGACCCCTTGGGGGAGGGGAGACTCGGGTACCGCGGGTCGGCTACTTGTCGATCCGGAGATCGACCCCGGCGGAACCCGCCAGGAGCCGGACCAACTCGCGGCCACGTCCATCGGCCGCCTTGAGCGAAACGCCGTTCTCGCCGGCGTCGAGCCGGAAGAGCGGCTTGCCCTTTTCGTCGCGAATGTCGATCAGCGCCCGGCCGTCGCCCGCCTTCAGGCTGACCATGCCGCGCTGCCGCTGACCATGTCTGGTCTCGACGTCGAAGGTCGCCTCGCCGTCGATCGACTCGCCGTCGGCCGAGCGGAGGCTCGCCTCGACCTGCCGGAGCTCCGAGCGCTCCAGCTGGCGGCGATCCCGCCTCGAGACCAGCAGGGGGCGGGCGACGTCGCCCGGCTCGAACTTGACCTCGCCGATCTGGACCAGGCCGTCGGCCTTCGCGTCTTCCAGGTCGATGCAGGTGAACTCGGCGTCTTCCTTGGGGCCGCGGATCCGATCGCCGGTGATGCCGCATTCCGCCACGAGATCCACGAGCTTGGCGTTCTCGAGCCCGACCACCATCTGGATGGCCTGCTCGCCCCAGTCGCCGTTGCTCCGGACGTCGATCGACTGGACCCGTCCGATCCGCCGGCCGTCCAGCCGGAAGCGGAGGGCGCCGATCGGCTCCTGCAGCGCCTCGACCGCGGCGCCCCCGACCGTCGACTTCAGCTCATGTAAACCCTTCTTGCCCAACGCGATACCGGTCATTCCCACGCCGAAGACGGCCAGAGCGCCGGCGCCGATGCCAAGCCAGTAGCGGCTCATTCTCTTCTCCTCCCCCTGGTGGCGGAATCGGGGTACGCGGCCCTTACGCGGCCCGAACGACCCCAGTTTCAGAATGCGACAACCGGAAACGAAGCTCTAACCCGTTGGGGGATCTGAGGTCCCGTCTTCGGGCGGCTGGTGGGGGCGGACCGCCAGATCCATGGCCAGGAAGATCGTCTTCGCGAAGGGGTAGAAGAGGACCGGCAGGACCGCCATCATCAGGGCGCCACCGTACATCAGGGCCTTCCAGGGCGGGTTCGGCCAGGTGGCGGCGCCGATCGCCACCCCCACGCCGACCAGCAGCAGCTCGGCCACCGCGATGTTGATCATGTAGGCGCCGACGGCGTAGCCCGACTCTTCGCGCTCGAAGTGCAGCCCGCAGCCGGCGCACTCGGGTCGCATCTTGAGCCAGCCGTCGAAGATCCCGGCGGCTCCGCAATTCGGGCAGCGCCGCCGCAACGCGCGCCAGAACAGGGATCCGAGCCCGGGCCGAGGCCTGCTCCGCTTCGGACCGCTCACCGCGGCTCAGCGCCGTCTGCCGAAGGCGTAGCCCAGGCCGGCGTGGAAGTGGAAGGCGGCGTTGGGGATCTTCGCGTGGCCGTCCACCACCGGGATCCGCACGTAGGACGCGGACGCCCGCGCGTCGAGCGTCGCGACCAGCCCGCCCGCGATGGGGAACTCGCGGGAGGCCATCGCGATCATCGTGGCGCCGCTCAGGTGGTAACCGCCGACGCCGTTGTCGTGGGTGAACTTCTTACCGCGGATCGTGCTGATCGGATAGGTGATCACCGGGCCGGCGCCGAGGGAGTACGTCAGGTTGCCCTTTCGGAAGGCCCGGCTCACGGTGGCCATGTTGAAGCCGTTGGTGACCCGGAGAGTGTCGACCCCGGGCGGGTTGTTGGTGAGGTAGATCTTGTGGTGCGTGTGATCGAACCGCCAACCCTTGTCGCCGCTCCAGAGACCGACCCGCCAGGCGTAGTACCAGGTGGCGCGTCCCGGTTTGGTGGCCCAGCGAGCCGTGAAATGAATGTCGGGCTGTCCGGTCTGGCTGATCGTGATCGGGAGCGGGAGGTTGACGGCGGAGCCGCCGAACAGCTGCAGCTCGACCTGGGCCGAGGCGCGAGCGGGCGCGAGGGCGGCCAGGGCGGCGGTGGAGGCGAGGACGACGAGAATGCGTGGGTTCATTGGCGGCGAATGATAGTCGGGTCTCGGGGGTCCGGATGGGGTCATGCGTAGCACGCAGGAAACGCCTGAATCGGCTCGCCCGCGTTTGCCGCAGCCGGGGCCGATTCCTAAGTTTCCGGTCCATGAGAATGGCCCGCCGGATTCCGATCGTGATGGCCTGGCTCGTCGCGTGCAGTCCCGAGGCGCCGCCGGCCCCGGCCCCCGCCTCCACGGCCGGGTCGGACACCGTGTGGCGGCTTCCGGTCCTGCCGGACGACTCGATTCCCGACGACGCGCTCGGTGCTTCGATTCGACGGGGTCGGGCGTTGCTCACGGCCACCGGCGACAGTCTCCCGGCGCACGTGGGCAACGCGCTCCGCTGCACCAGCTGCCATCTGGACGCGGGCACCCGGGCGCTCTCCGCGCCATGGGTGGGCGTCTACAGCCGGTTTCCCGAGTATCGCAGCCGGAACGCCCGGATCAACCTGATCGAGGAGCGGATCAACAACTGCTTCGAGCGGAGCATGAACGGCAGCGCCCTGCCGGAGGGCAGCTCCGCGCTCGCCGACATGGTCGCCTACTACGCCTTCCTCTCCCGCAACGTGGCGCCGCCGGGCCAGGTGGACGGCCAGGGCTTCGCCCGTCTCACCCCGCTCGAGGGTGACAGCGCCCGCGGCCGTCGGATCTTCGTCGCGCAGTGCGTCCGCTGCCACGGCGCCGACGGGGAGGGATTGCCGAATCCGGATCCCCAAGGCGATCCCGCGCGCTATCCGCCGCTCTGGGGGCCGCAGTCGTTCAACATCGGCGCCGGGATGTCGCGCCTCAGGACCGCGGCCGCCTTCATCCGCCACAACATGCCGTTCGACCGCCCGGGTACCCTGACCGACCAGGAGGCGTTCGACGTGGCTCGCTACATGACGCTGCAGCCGAGACCCGACTTCGCCGGCAAGGAGGCCGACTGGCCCCTGGGCGACGCGCCGCCGGACGTCGCCTATCGGACCCGGGCGGCCAAGTCCGAGCCCGGACCGCTCGCCCCGCTGCTCCCGGCCGCCCGGCCGCGCCGCTGATTCCCCGCCACCGCTCCGCGAGTGGGCGGATGGACGGCAACCCGAGACACGAAGGAGTGGCACCATGCGCGATTCGTTCGGTGGGGCGACGCCGCGACGCGGGTTTCTGGGACGGGCGGCGGGGGCGCTCGCCGCGGTCGCGGGACTGACGGCCGCGCGCCCGGAATCGGTCGCCGCCAGGCAGCAGCACGAGCACGACCGGTGGCTCGAGCGAATGACCGGCAAGCACCGCCAGCTCTTCGACTTCAACACGGCGGGCGACGGAATCGGCCTGATCCGGATGCGCAACTTCATCGACGGCTACCAGTCGGCGTATGGGGCGAAGCCGGACGAGATCAACGCGGTGGGCACCTTCTACAGCGGAACGACGCCGCTTGCCTGGAACGACTCGGTGTGGGCGAAGCACGGTGTCGGCGCGGCGCTGGATCTGCTCGATCCGCGCACCAGGAACCCGATCACCCGCAACTGGTACGCCGCGCCGCGCGAGGGCGACCCCGTCCTCCAGAACGGCGCCATGACCGAGGCCAGCATCACCAGGCTGGTGGCCGACGGCGCGACCTTCCTGCTCTGCCGGAACGCGCTCGAGCGGTGGAGCGCCCGGCTGGCCGGCCGTGGGGGCGACGCGGCCGCGGTGCGACGGGAGATCCTGGCGAACCTCCTGCCGGGCGTGGTGCTGGTGCCCGCGATGGTGATCGCCGTGGACAAGGCGCAGCGGGCGGGGATCAGCTACATGCGGGTCTGACCCCGGCCCCGCGGCCGGGTGACCCTGGTCCCGGCCGACCTCCCGGGCCGGTAGTGCGCCAGCAGCTCCAGCAGATCCCGCTTCAGGTTCCGCGCCGGGGATCGGCCGTTCCCTTCGCTCAACGAGAGCAGCACGCTGCCGCCCGAGAGGGCCAGCACCATCCGCGCGAGCCGGGTGGTGTCGGTGGGCGCGAGCTCGCCCCGCTCGACGGCCAGATCGAGGTGGTCCCGCACCGCCCGCAGCTTGATCCGCCCGATGGCCTGGCTCAGGCCACGGAGCTCGGGATCGCGCTGGGTCTCCTGAACGCCCGAGAGAAAGAGGTTGGTGAGCGCCTGCGCGTCGACGCCGGCCATGCCGGTGTCGATCACCCGGAGCAAGGCGTCGATCGCCGAGCCGGTGGCGCTGGCCCGCACCGCGCGGAGCTGGGCGTTCGCCCGGGCCAGATTCTGTTTGGCCATGGCCAGCAGCAGCCCGCGGCGCGAGCCGAACCGCTGGGCCAGCCGGGGTCCCGAGAGGCCGACCTCCCGCGCGACGCCGGCGAGCGTCGGTAGGGTCCCGTCGCGGAGCACGAGGCGCGCGGCCGCGGCGAGGATCTCGGCGTCGGTCTTGGTCGGTGGCCTGGGCACGGGCGTCTCGGTCGAGTGTGGGGAACGCTTGCGGTAAACTTACTATGTCGTAAGTTATTTTCCAGCGAGATCGCGAGCTCGGAGGAGTCGCCCATGGCGCCCGTCGCCACGCTCAACGGGGTGGAAAAGAGCTACCGGCTCGGCCGACGCGAGGTCCCGGCGGTGCGTGGCGTGACCCTGTCGATCGAGCGCGGCAGCTTCCTCGCCCTGGCCGGCCCGTCCGGCTCCGGCAAGACCACGCTGCTCAATCTGCTCGGCGCGCTCGACCTGCCCTCGAGCGGCACGGTGGAGATCGGGGAGCGGAGCACCACCGGTCTCTCCGACGACGCCCTCGCCGACTTCCGCAACGCCCATCTCGGGTTCGTCTTCCAGACCTTCAACCTGATTCCGGTGCTGACCGCGCGGGAGAACGTCGAGTTCCCGCTCCTGCTGCTCGGCGTGTCCGACCCGGCCGAGCGCGCGCGGCGCGCCGAAGCGATGCTCGCGCAAGTGGGGCTCGAGGGGATGGCGGACCGCCGGCCCGCGGAGCTTTCCGGCGGGCAGCAGCAGCGGGTGGCGATCGCACGCGCCCTGGTGAAGGGGCCCGCGCTGGTGTTGGCCGACGAGCCGACGGCCAACCTCGACAGCGACACGGCGGGCGAGGTGATGGCCCTGATGCGCGAGATGAACCAGACCTCGGGCGCGACCTTCGTGTTCTCGACCCACGACCCGCTGGTGATGTCGCACGCGACCCGCCTGGTCCGGCTGCGCGACGGGCGGATCGAGTCGGACGAGCGCAAGGACGGCGAGGGCGGTGGCTGACCCGACCGTGGGCCGGCTGCCCTCGCTCGCGATCGCGAGGCTCGCGCTCCGCAATCTCGCCCGGAATCGGCGCCGCACCGCGATCACCGCCTCGACGGTGGCGTTCTCCATCGTGCTGCTCCAGTTCCTGGTCGCGTTGCTCCGGGGGATCGAGCAGCAATCGTTCGACAACCTGATCGGCTATCAGACCGGGCACGCCAAGGTGTTCGCCGCCGGCTACTTCGCCGAGCGCGAGGAGCTCCCGCTCGACCGTACCCTGGGCGACCTGAGCGCGCTGGCCGAGCGGGTGCGCGCGGTCGACGGCGTGGCCGCGGCGGCGCCGGAGCTCTCGTTCCAGGCGCGGCTCTCCGACGGCCGGGAGCAGATCCCCGCGCTGGGTGTCGGCCTCGAGCTCGGCGGCGGGGGGAGCGGCGTCTTTCGGCTGGACCGCGCGGTCACCTCGGGGCGGTATCTCGAGCCCGGAGACGAGGCGGTCCTGCTCGGCAATGGGCTCGCGGACCTCTTCGGCCTCGGCCCGGGCGACTGGATCACCGTCCTGGTGGTGACCTCCGCCGGGGCCTACGAGGCGCTCGATCTGCCCGTCGTGGGTCTGGTCGGCACCGGGAATCCGGCGATCGATCGGGGCAGCGTGCTGGTGCCGCTCACGCTCGCGCAACGGATGCTGGGGCTCGACGGTCAGGCCACGGAGGTCGCGGTGCGCTTCGACGGTCGCCGCGAGGCCGTCGTGCTCGAGCGGCTCGCGACGGCGCTCGGCGAGGGCGGCTTCGAGGTGAGGGGCTGGCGGGAGCAGCAGGCCAACCTGATGGCGCTGGTGGAGAGCAAGCGCGCGGGCAGCGGGGTGATGGTCTCGATCTTCGTGCTGCTGGCGATGGTCGGGGTGACGAACACGATCCTGATGGCGGCGTACGAGCGGACTCGCGAGATCGGGATGCTGATGGCGATGGGTCTCCGAGCGAGCGGGGTCCGCCGCCTCTTCCTCGCCGAGGGTGCGATGATCGGTCTGTTCGGCGCGGTGGTCGGCACCGTGCTGGCGCTGCTGGTCGTCGGCGCGCTCTCCGGCGGGATCGACTTCCAGGCGCTCTACGGCGACGTCGATCTCGGCTACCCGGTCCGGGAGCGGGTCTACCCGGCCGTGGCGCCGGCGGCGCTGATCGCCGGCATTCTCACGACCGTGGTGCTGTCCGCGCTGGCAGCCGTCTATCCGGCCGTGCGGGCGGGTCGGGAGCGACCGGTGGAGGCCCTTCGCCATGTCTGAGGCCCGGGGCCGGGTCCCGCTGCTCGGGCTCGCCTGGCGGAACGCCCGGCGCCATGGGCGCCGCACCCTGCTCTCCGCCTCCGCCATCGCGGTGGCGGTGGCCGCGTCGATCGTCGGCCTCGCGCTCGCGGGCGGGATGCTCGGCACGCTGCTCGAGTCGTTCGCCCGGCTGGAAACGGGGCACGTCAGAGTGCGCGCCGCCGGCTACGGCGAGCGCGAAGCCTTCCTGCCGGTGCACCTCAACGTCTCGTCGGTCGAGGGCCGGGTCGCGGCGCTCCGCCTGGTGGACGGGGTGAAGGCGGTGCTGCCGCGGATCCGCGCTTCGGTGCTGGTGGACGGCGCCGAGAGCAACCGGCCGGCGCTCCTGCTCGGCGTCGACATCGAGGCGGAGCGCGGCTATCTGGATCCGGCCGCGATCACCGGAAGCGGGACCACGCCCCGTCCCGGCGAGGCGGAGGCCCTGGTCGGCGTCGGTCTGGCCCGGCGGCTCGGGGTGGAGGTCGGCGACACGATCGTGCTCCTGGGTCAGACCGCCTACCGGTCGCTGGGCGGGATCCGCCTGGTCGTTTCCGGCTTGGCCGATAGCGGCATTCCGAGCTGGGACGACGTGGTCGCGGTGTTGCCGCTGGATCAGGCGCAACGGCTGCTCGATCTGAGCGACGGCGCCACCGAGATCGTGGTGTTGCTCCGGGACCCCGACGACGCGGCCGCCGAGATCGAGCCCATCCGCGGGGCGCTCGGCCCGACAGACGCGCTCGAGGTGCGGACCTGGCTCGAGCAGGGTCCCCTGATCCGGACCCTGCAGTCGGCGCGGGGCGGGTACTCGGTCGTCTTCCTGCTGTTGATGGGCATGGCCGGTCTGGTGATCGTGAACACCATGCTGATGACGGTGATGGAGCGCGCGCAGGAGCACGGCGTCCAGTCGGCGCTCGGGATGCGGAAGGGGGACCTGCTCCGCCTGATCGTGACCGAGGGCGCCGTGATCGGCTTGCTCGGCGCGGTGGCCGGCGCCGTGGTGGGGACGGTCGTGGCGGTGACGCTTGGCCGGATCGGGATCGACGCCTCGCAGGCGGCGCGGACCGTGGCGGCTCCGTTCCAGGGCGTGATCCACCCGGTCTGGTCCTGGTGGCATTCGGTCCTCGGCGTCGTGGTCGGGGTCGCCACGGCGGCGCTGGCCACGCTCTATCCCGCCTGGAGGCTCAGACGGCTTCGACCCGCGGAGGCGCTTCGCTCGTGAGATGGATCGGCTTGACGGCGGCGGCCCTGATCGGCCTGCCGGGCGGCGCGGCGTCCCAGCTGGCTCCGGCGGAGATCCTCCGCCGGATCGACGCGAACATGACGATCAACTCTGCGATCGCCCGGGCGCGGATGATCATCACCTACCGCTCCGGCGACGTGCGATCCCTGGAGTTCCGCTCCTGGAGCGAGGGGACGGATCGCTCGTTCCTCGAGTTCACGGCGCCGGCCCGCGACGCGGGGAGCCGTTTCCTGCGACTCGAGGACAACATGTGGATCTTCCTCCCGACCGTGGGGAAGAGCGTCCGGATCCAGGGCCACATGCTCAGGCAGGGAATGATGGGCTCCGACTTTTCCTACGGCGACGCGAGCGAGCGGCCCAGCATGGTGGAGGACTACGACGCGGTGGTCTCGGGGCGGGACAGCGTGGGCGGCAGGCCGGCGCTGGTGCTGGACCTCACCGCCAAGCGCGACGACCTGGCCTATCCGGGTCGGAAGATCTGGGTGGACGCGGAGCGCTTCATCCCGCTCAGGGAGGAGCGCTTCGCGAAGAGCGGCAAGCTGCTCAAGACCGCCACCCTCGGCGACGTGCGCCGGGTGGGCGAGCGCTGGTATCCGTTCTCGGTGGAGCTGGACGACGCGCTGCAGCGGGAGACCAGCACCCGAGTCGAGTTCCTCGACCTCGATCTGGGCGCGCGCGTCCCGTCGGACGTCTTCACGCTCCGCCATCTCGAGCGCGCTCGGTGAGAGCGCTCGCCGTCGGCGCGCTCACCGGCGCGCTGGCGCTCGGCGCCGGGGCGATCGCACCGGCCCCGGCCCAGACCGCGCCCAGGCTGGGCGGGTATTACGAGCACCAGCTGAGTGGCAGCCTGCGCCGTGGCGACGGCAGCTACCTCGACTACGATCGCTTCCGGGTGAATCTCGATCAGACGGCCGGGGCTCACGCGGCGGCGTCGATCGGGGTCGTCTACCAGCTCTATCGCGGCGACACCCGGGTGCCGCTCGCGGGGTTGCTGCCGCGATCGCTGGCGGGCCTGGTCGACACGGCGTCGGTCGAGATCGAGGACCGGCACTTCGTCAATCACCTCTACCTCTCGCTCAGAGCCGGGCCGGTCGAGCTGGTGGCGGGCAAGCAGTATCTCGCTTGGGGCGCGGCCGCGGTCTTCAACCCCACCGAGCTCTTCCGCCCCAAGAACCCGTTCGAGCCCGGGTACGATCGTGAGGGGCTTGGCGCGATCACGACCAAGCTGGCGCTGGGCCCGCTGAGCGAGCTGCTGCTGGCGGTCGTGCCCGACGGCGGGTTCGAGCGGAGCGGCAAGGTGGCTCGCGCGCGCCACCACGTCGGCGGGGTCGATCTCTCGGCCCTGGTGGCCGAGACCCACGAGCCGATCGCCGCGGCGACTCCGGGCGTCGGCCAGACCTTCGCCCGGCGGCGGGCGCTCGGCGGGGACTTCTCGGCGGAGCTCGCGGGCTTCGGGGTCTGGGGCGAGGCGCTCTACTCCTGGTTCGACGGGGCCCGCTGGCTCGAGGCCAGCGCCGGCGGCAACTACACCTTGGGCGACGGGACCCATCTGACGCTCGAGGGATACTTCAACGGCCGGGGCGAGGGTGGGGCGCCGTATCGGGCCGAGAGCTGGCTGGCGCGGATCTCGGGCGAGCGGCGCTCGCTCGGGCGGGTGCTGCTCTACGGCGGGGTCTCGCGCACGGTGGCGGAGCTCTGGACCCTCGGCGGCTCGGCGATCGCCAACCCGGGCGACGGCAGCGCCGCGCTGATCCCGCTGGTGGGCTACTCACTGGCGCAGAACGTGGACCTGCTCTTCAACGGCATCGTCTCGCTCGGCGGCGACGAGTCGGAGCTCGCAGCCGGCGGCACCGGCGCCTTCCTCAGGGCGCGGATCTACTACTAGTCGCGTCCCTTCCAGCGATCGATGGCGCGCCGCTGCTTCTTGGTGGGTCGGCCCGCGCCGTCGTAGAAGATCGGGTGCTGCTGCTTGAGCCGGGCCGCGTGGGCCTCGCGCGCGGCTTTGCTCTCCTCGGTCTCCTGGTACAGCGTCACGGCCACTTTGGCCGGGCCCCGGCGCTCGGCCAGGGCGCGGACGGTCACGTCGTAGTGGTAGGGCCCGATCCGGAAGGCGACCCGGTCGCCCACCTTGATCTGCTTGCCTCGCTTGGCCGGGCCCTCGTTCACGTCGACTCGCCCGCCGTCGATGGCCGCCGCCGCGAGGGAGCGGGTCTTGAAGAAGCGGGCGGCCCAGAGCCAGAGGTCGAGGCGCATTCAGATCCGGCTCTTCGCCGCTCGATAGCCGAGGGCGGCGTTGATCCAGCGCACCAGAGGCAGCATTCGCTCGAAGTCGGCGCTCAAGCGGCCGAGCAGCCGCCGCGAGCCGACGACCGCCGGCTCGATCTCGCGATGGACGGTGAACGACTGGAGCTTGAGGTAGTCCGCGGCGGGGTGCTCGGGGTCGTAGCCCCGGGGCACCCGGGTGAGCTTCGCCTCGGAGTCGAGCGGGCCGAAGCGGCGCTTGAAGGCCGGCGCGCCGACGATGCCGGTGAGCGTACGCGGCGCCTCGGCAATCGCGTCGCGGATCTTGGCCAGCGAGCCGCGGGGCGGCATCCAGATGCCGCCGGCCGCGAAGCAGCCCGAGGGCTCGAAGTGGAAGTAGAAGCCCGCGCTCCCGCCCTCGGCCTCCTGACCCACCCGCTTGCCGGCGTCGCGGTGGTAGAACCAGCAGCCGGCGTTGGTCTTGTAGGGCGACTTGTCCTTCGAGAAGCGGATGTCGCGGTTGATCCGGAACATCGAGCGGCGCGGATCGCCGATGATCTCGGGCGCGATCTCGCCGAGGCGGACGTCCATCTCCTCGATCAGGGCGCGCATCCGCTCCCGGATCTCGGTCTCGTAGATCGGCCGATTCTTCTCGAACCAGGGCTTGTCGTTGTTGCGGGCGAGGCCGCGGAAGAAGCGGAACGCGGCTGGCGAGAAGCCGTCGAAGCTGGCCATGACTGCCTCCCGGGATTTCGGTCTCGGGCCACCGCGCCCGAGCGGGCCTCGGAACGGGGCGCCAGCAATATTATGTTGCCGCAGTCGCTTCGAGCCACTCTTGACGTCGCCACCGATACCTCCTCCCGACGGGCCGGTACCGCCGGCTTCGCAGCCGACCGGCGAATTCTGGGCGCAGCCCCGATTCGACCGCCGACTCAAGCTGGTCAACTCGCCGACGCTGTTCCGCTGGCTGCTCGGCGGCCGGATCCTGCTCGCGGTCTCGGCCCTCACGCAGGCCTATCTCAATCGCGCCGCCTCGCCCGAGTTCGCGGTCGCCGGTCTGGTGATCGTCGCGCTGGGCGTGATGGTCACACTCTACGGCGGCTACGTCAGTCTGGCGCAGCGGGAGCGGCCGACGCTCTGGCACCTCCGGATGCAGGCCGTGATGGACCTGCTGCTGGTGACCGTGCTGGTGCACTTCGCGGGAAGCCATCAGACCGGCTGGGTCGCGCTCTACGTGCTGGTGATCGCGATCTACGGACTGATCATGCCGCTCCGGTCGGGGTTGTTCGTGGCGCTCTTCGGCGCGGCGATCTACCTGGCCGACGCCTACTACGGGCTCGGCAACGCCGACGCGTCGCCCGGTCTGTGGGGGCAGGTCGCGGTCTTCACGATCGTCTTTCTGGTGGTGGCGGGGCTCGGCCAGCGGCTCCGGACCGCGGCCGCGGAGCAGACCCAGCTCGAGACCCAGCTGGAGCGGGTCCGGCTCGAGGCCGACGAGATCCTGCGGAACATCCGCTCGGGCGTGGTCAACGTGGACGGGCGGGGCATGCTCGCCTTCATCAATCCAACGGCCGAGCAGCTGCTCGAGATCGACGCGCGGGTGCAGCTCGGGCGCCCCGTGCTGGGCCTGCTGGCCACCCGCGCGCCCGAGCTGCACGACGCGATCGTGGCCGGGGTCGAGCGCGGCCACCGGGTCGCGCGGGCCGAGGGCGCGGTGCATCGGAACGGGCGGAGCTTCCCGATCGGGCTCAGCACCACGACCTTCGAGCGCGAGGGCGATCAGGCCCCTTCGGTCACCGCGATCTTCACCGACATCTCCGACCTGCAGTATCTCGAGGAGCTCCATCTCCGCACCGAGCGGCTCGAGGCGGTGGCGGCGCTGGGCGCCTCGATGGCGCACGAGATCCGCAATCCGCTGGCCTCGATCCGGAGCGCGGTCGAGCAGCTGGCCCACGCCAAGCGGGAGGATCCCGACGAGCGGATCCTGGCCGAGCTGATCCTCCGGGAGAGCGACCGGCTGAGCCGCCTCCTGGGAGAGTTCCTGGACTTCTCGCGGGTCCGCGCGAGTCGCTTCCAGCCAGTCAATCTGGCCAGCGTGATCCAAGACGCCGCCCGGATGGTCCAGGAGCATCCGGATTGCCATCCGGGGGTGGAGATCGCCACGACCGGGTCGTCGCTGCTGCTCCAGGGCGACGAGGACCTGCTCCACCGGATCTTCTGGAACCTGCTGCTCAACGCGGCCCAGGCGATGACCAGCGGGGGCCGGATCGAGATCGCCGTGGACCAGCCGGACCCCTCGGAGCTCCCGCGCGGGGCCGAGTTCGAGCACCCGGCGCGGATCCGGATCGTGGACGACGGGCCCGGCATCGACCCCGAGCTGCTGGAGCGGCTGTTCCAGCCCTTCGTCTCCGGCCGCCCCGGCGGGAGCGGCTTGGGTCTTGCAATCGTCCAGAGGGCTGTCGAAGCGCATCGGGGTCTGGTCCTCGTGGACTCTGCCCCGGGGGCGGGGACTACGTTTACCATTCTGCTACACACGAAGTGGCCCACGGAGGAAGCGGCATGAGTCAGCAGCCCACGATCCTCATCGTGGACGACGAATCCGGCATCCTGGACACGCTTCGCATCCTCTTGCGAAAAGAGGGTTTCGAAGTCGCCACCGCCCAGGGGGGGAAGGCCGGCCTCGAGCAGATCCGCTCCGGCAACCACGACATCGTCCTCACCGACGTCCGGATGCCCCAGGTGAGCGGTCTCGACATCCTGCAGGCCGCCAAAGAGCAGGATTCGATGACCCCGGTGATCCTGATGACCGCCCAGGCCTCGCTCCAGACGGCGGTGGCGGCGGTCAACGCGGGGGCGTTCTACTACGTCCAGAAGCCGTTCTCGAACGACGAGCTGCTCGCGATCCTCAAGCGGGCCTGCGAATTCCGGCAGATTCGGGTCGAAAACCGGCAACTTCGGCAGGACATCCGCCGCAAGGGGGTCGAGCCGCCGGCGGTCTCCCGGCCGATCGGGAAGTCCCGCCGCTTCCTGGACACCCTCAAGCTGGCCGAGGTCGTGGCGCCGACCGACTCGACGGTCCTGATCCAGGGCGAGAGCGGGACGGGCAAAGAGGTCATTGCCCGCTACATCCACAATCTCTCGGATCGGGCGGACGGGCCCTTCCTGTCGATCAACTGCGGCGCGTTGCCCGAGAACCTGCTCGAGAGCGAGCTGTTCGGCCACGTGAAGGGGTCGTTCACCGGCGCGGTACGCGACAAGCAGGGACTCTTCGCGGCGGCGCGGGGCGGCACGTTCTTCATGGACGAGGTCGGCGAGATGCCGTCCTCGCTCCAGATCAAGCTGCTCCGGGTGCTGCAGGAGCGCGAGGTGATCCCGGTCGGCGCGACGGAGCCGATCCCGGTGGACGTCCGGATCATCGCGGCGACCAACCGGGACCTGGAGGAGGAGGTGCGCCGCGGCCACTTCCGCTCCGATCTCTTCTATCGGCTCAACGTGATCGCGCTCGAGCTCCCGCCGCTCCGCGAGCGCCGCGACGACCTGGTGCTGCTGGTGGACGCCTTCCTCCAGGAGCTCGCCAGCGAGCACGACGCCCCGGCGAAGGCCCTCTCCGCCGAAGCGCTCGACGCGGTGATGGTCTACGACTGGCCTGGCAACGTGCGCGAGCTCCAGAACGCGCTCGAGCACGCGGTGGTGCTCTCCCGGAGCGAGGTGGTCGAGCCGGGCGCGCTGCCCGAGCGGATCACCCGGCGGCGGAAGGAGCCGCTGGTGGCGGAGCGGTCGTCGCCCAACCCGTCGCTCGAGGTGATCGAGCGGGCCTACATCATGTGGGTGCTCCAGTCGGAGGGCGGCAACAAGACGCGGGCGGCCGAGGTGCTCGGCATCGATCCGTCGACGCTCTACCGCAAGCTCTCCCGCTACGAGGAGCAGGCCGCGAATGCCTGAGGGGCTCGCGCCCGGCGACGCCGCTGGAGCGGAAACACTCGAGATCATGTCGGCGGCCCCACGCTTCAACGCGTGGATGTTCGACACGATCGCCCCGTTCATCGGGCAGCGGGTCCTCGAGGTCGGGTCCGGGATCGGCAACATGTCCCGCCACATCATCGACGGCGGCCGGGAGCGGGTGGTGCTCACCGACATGGACGCCTGGTACCGCTCGGAGCTGGCGAGCCAGTTCGGCGACACGCCCGGGGTCCGGGTCGATGAGCTGACCCTCCCGGATCCGACGGCCCGGGCCCGGTTCGCCGAGGACCGGCTCGACACGATCGTGGCGCTCAACGTGGTCGAGCACATCGAGGACGACACCGGCGCGCTCGGTACCATGCGGGAGATGCTGGTCCAGGGCGGGCGGATCGTGATCCTGGTGCCGGCCCTCGAAGCGCTCTACGGCGAGATGGACAAGGAGCTCGGCCATTTCCGGCGCTACACCCGGCGCAGCCTGACGGATCTCTTCGGCCGCGCGGGATTCCGGGTCGAGCGGCTCTTCTGGTTCAACCGGGCCGGCGTGCCGGGGTGGTGGTTCAACGGCCGGGTGCGGAAGGTCAAGCGGATTCCGGTCGACCAGCTCAAGACCTTCGACGTGATGGTGCCGATGCTCAGGCTGGAGCGGTTCCTGCCGCTGCCCTTCGGCCAGTCGCTGGTGGCCGTGGGCTCGCCCGCATGATCGAGCTGCCCAAGCTCAGCGTGGTGGTGCCGGTCTACAACGAGCGAGCCACCCTCCGCCAGGTGGTCGACAAGCTCCACTCCGTGCCCCTGCCGATGGAGATCATCGCCATCAACGACAAGTCGACCGACGGCAGCGAGCAGATCCTGGACGAGCTCAAGGCCGAAGGCCTGCTCCAGACCGTGGTTCACCAGCCGGTCAATCGCGGCAAGGGC
Organism: Gemmatimonadales bacterium; assembly: GCA_041390205.1. Lineage (GTDB taxonomy): Bacteria > Gemmatimonadota > Gemmatimonadetes > Gemmatimonadales > GWC2-71-9 > SHZU01. Next base: position 53,838 of record JAWKQJ010000010.1, on the reverse strand, counting down.
GCCGCGATTCGGGAGGGCATCGCCCACGCGACGGGCGATCTGATCATCATCCAGGACGCCGATCTCGAGTACGATCCCGAGGAGTACGGCACGCTGCTCACGCCGATCCTCCAGGGGAAGGCGGACGCGGTGTTCGGCTCGCGCTTCCTGGGCGGCGGGCACCGGGTGCTCTATTTCTGGCACTCGGTGGGCAACAAGCTCCTCACGCTGGTCTCCAACATGTTCACCAACCTGAACCTCACGGACATGGAGACCTGCTACAAGATGGTCCGCGCGCCCCTGATGAAGTCGCTGGTGCTCACCTCCGATCGGTTCGGCTTCGAGCCCGAGCTCACCGCGAGGCTGGCGCAGGCCGGCGCCCGGATCTGGGAAGTGCCGATCTCCTACTCCGGCCGGACCTACGAGGAAGGGAAGAAGATCGGCTGGAAGGACGGCGTCGCCGCGTTCTTCCACATCGTCCGCTACAACCTGATCCGACCCAAGCGGCGGCTCGTGGAGTGACTCGCGCGGGCCGAAGCCTCGCCGCCGGCGCCGTGGTCCTGCTGGCGGCCCTCGGTCTGGTTCCCCTCGTCAACTGGATTCCGTCGGACCTCAGCGCACCCTGGTACGCGCCGGTGGCGCAGTCGTGGGTGCTGGGGGGCCTGCTGGTGCTCGGCATCGGCCTGGTGGCGGCGATTCTGGCGCGGCGGACCCGCTTCGGCGCGCCGGCCGGACTCGCCGAGCGCCTCCTCGGTCCGTTCGACCCCGCCGGTCGGCTCGGCCTGGCGCTGGTGGCGCTCGGCGCGCTGGCGCTCTATCTCGCGATCGCCTGGCTGGTGTTCGACGGCCGGCCGCTCCACATCGACGAGATCGTCCAGCTGATCAGCGCCCGGAGCTATGCGGCAGGCCGGCTCTCCGATCCCAGCGATCCCGATCCCGCCTTCCGGAGCCTGCTGCACCTGGTCGATCACGGCGGCCGCACCTTCGGGCACTTCCCGCCGGGCGGCCCGGCCTGGCTCGCGCCGTTCGAGCTGCTGCACGCGCCCTGGCTGGCCGGGCCCTTCGCCGGGGCGCTCTCGGTGCTCGCCTTCGGTTTCGTGCTGAGACGGATCGAGCCGGGCCGCTCGGTGCGGGCGGCGGCGTTCCTGCTCTTCGCGTTCGCGCCGTTCGGGGCGTTTCTCGCGGGCTCGCACATGAACCACACGCCGACCCTGATGTGGGGGCTGGCAGCCGTGGCGCTGGCGCTCGGCACCGGGTCGCTTCGCGACGTCCCGCGCTGGGCGCTGGTGGGTCTCGCGCTCGGTCTGGCGACCGCGACCCGGCCGTCGGACGGCATCGCCTGGACGGCCGCGGTGGGGCTCTGGGCCGTCTTCCGTCGGGAGCTCGACCTCCGACGCGGGATCGCGCTGTCGATCGGGCTCGCGATCCCGGCCGCGGGTATCCTCGTGGTGAACGCGGCCACGACGGGAGCGCCCCTCACCTTCGCCTACGAGCTGCTCTGGGGATCCGGCGTGGGGCTCGGCTTTCATTCGACCCCGTGGGGGCCTCCGCACACGCCGCTTCGCGGGCTGGAGCTGCTGAATCTCTACGCGCTCAGGCTCAACGTCTATCTGTTCGAGACCCCGATCCCGGCGATGCTGCCGGCGCTCCTGGCGCTCGGTTTCTCCCGGAAGCGCGAGCGCGGCGACGGCCTGCTGCTCGGCTCGAGCGCGCTCCTGCTCCTCGTGTACTTCGCCTACTGGCACGACGGGTTCTATCTCGGCCCGCGCTTCGTGCACGGGCTCCTGCCGGCGCTGGCGCTCTGGACCGCCCGGCTCCCGGGCGTGCTCCGGAGCCGCTCCGGCGCCGGGTGGGGAATGGCGGAGCGGGTGGCCGTGTTCGGTGGCCTCGTGGCGCTCGTCATGGCGGTCTACGGGCTGCCGGAGCGGACTCAGCAGTACGCCACCGGCCTCAGGTCGCTCCGCTGGGACGTCGATCGGGCGGCCACGGCCTCGGGAGTCGAGGACGCGGTCGTCCTGGTCCAGGAGAGCTGGGGGGCTCAGTTGCTGGCGCGGCTCTGGGCGCTCGGGGTGCCCAAGGGCGAGTCGGAGCGGATCTACCGCAACGTCGACGCCTGCCGGCTCGAGGAGGTGGTGACCGGTCTCGAGCGGGCGGGGCCGGGAGTCGATCCGTTGCCGCCGCTCGTCGCCGCCATGGCGGACTCCGCCAGGCTCGAGCCGACCACCCTCTCCCCCGACCGCACCGAGCGCATGCTGCCCGGCGCCCGCTACGGCTCGCGCTGCATCGGGCGGCTGCTCGAGGATCAGGGCGGCGTGACGCTGCTCGCGCCGCACCTGCTCAGCCGACGCGAGGATCTGGTCTTCGCCCGGAACCTCCACGACCGGAACGTGAGTCTGGTGGCGCGCTATCCGGGCCGCGCGGTCTACCTGCTCTACCAGCCGCTCGACGCGGCGGTCCCGAGATTCCGGCCGCTCGATCGCGACTCGCTTCTGGCCGCGGGCCGCGGCTCCGAGTCCGCCGTTCCGCCTGCGCCCTGACCCCGCCGCGCGCCGACCCGCGGAGCACGACGACTCCGCCCGGACAGGCTCATCGCCGCACGACGCGGCGCGGCCTCAGGCCGGCGCGGGGCGACTCGGCGAGACTCGCCGCCGGATCGAACGCAGGTAGTCGTGCAGCAGCAGGAACTTGGAGAAGACCGGCGTGGTCTTGTGCTTCTCCTCGCACTCGAAGAGCAGCTCGTCGAGGCGCGCGCCACGGGTGACGTAGAAGCGGAAGGTCTCGGCGAAGTCTTCCTGCGGGTGGAGCCGGGCGTAGGCGCTCACGTGGTCGGGCGGCTGGAGCGCGAGCCGCCGGTGGCGGAAGTCCACCGGGATGTCGTCGGGAACGTGGTAGGGAAGGTCGACGTTGCCGAAGGTGTGATGGAAGGCCTCGCTTCGAGCCCACTCCCAATGGTGGTAGAGGAAGCTGTGGCCGAGCTCGTGGATGATCAGGCCGACGATCCGCGACCACTCGATCTGGGGCTCCGGCTTCCGGCCGATGTGGCTTCGATCGATCTCCACGATGGTCGGATACGCCGGGTCGACGCCCGACACGCCCGGGCGGAGCAGCACCCGATAGCCCCAGGGGTCGATCTCCGCGATGGCCAGCAACCGCTCCACCTGGGCGAGCGCGGGCCGGATCCTGGTGGCGCCGGTCGCGTCGCCGGCGCACCAGGGGCAAATGTCCATCGAGTCGTCCACGCCCTTCGAGCAGGTCGCGCAGACGCCCTCGTACTCGTTGGGCCAGTCCTGCTCCCGCCCGCACCAGGGGCAGTAGGGCATCGGATACTGGACCCCTCCGCCGCAGGACCAGTCGCAGGGCGCATCCATCCGAAAGCCCGGCGCCGCGTCCTTGGGCGGGGTCGCGCGGCCGAGCAGGGCCACCTCGGCTCGGCACCAGGGGCAGAAGGTGTGCTCGTGGGAGATCATCCAGCCGCAGCGCGGGCAATTCCGGCCCGTGATCCCGAGTGCGTCGCTCCAGGTCTGCCGGCGGGCGCAACTCGGGCAGAAGGGCCAGAACGGATCGAGATCGCGGCCGCACTCGCAACGCTTGTCGACGCGCTCGCTGGCCACCGGCCGCACGGTCATCGAGTGGAGACCGCCTCGCTCGGGTCTGCGGCCACCCCGGGCGCCTCCGACTCCTGCTCCAGGCGTCGCGCGCGCTCGGCGCTGGCCTCGAACTCCGAGGCGCCCTCCGCCACCCCGGCTTCGGCCACGACTCGCGCATCCCGATGGCGGCCGAGGGTGAGGAGACACTCGAACAGACGGCTCCGGGCGAGGGTCTCCCCGGGCTCGGCCGCGACGCCGCGCTCCAGCACCGGCACCGCCTGCTCGCAGCGCCCTTCCGCCCTCAGGATGAAGCCCCAGTCCTCGAACACCCGTCGATCGCCTCCATAGAGCTCCGCCGCGCGCCGGTAGAGACCCTTGGCCCGCTCGTAGTTGGGATTGAACGCCGACGAGGCCCACCACCCCCGGCCGAACAGCTCGCGCGCGTAGACGTAATAGGAGCGGTAGCCGTTCGGGCTGTCGACGATCGTCTGGGCGAACAAAGTATCGTTGTCGCGCCAGATCGGCTGCCGCTCCCAGCTCCGGACCGCGCCCAGCGCGGCCAGGGTCGCCGTCGCGACCGCGAGCCCCGCCGTCGCCGCGCGCCGCTGGCGGCGCAACACGGCCCCGGCCAGCCCGGACCCGATCAGTGCCACCGCGACGCTCGGCAGCAGCAGAGTGCGCTCGGCGAGCAGGATCCCGGTGGGAAAGAGGACGTTGCTCACCGGCAGGATCGCGACCGCGAACCAGGCCAGTCCGAAGGCCGCTACCGGCCCGCGTCGGCGTCCGGCCACGAAGAGCGCCGCGGCCCCCGTTACAGCGACCAGCCCGGCGATCGCGGGCAGGCTCCAGGCCGGCGGGCCTCCCTGAGCCGGCGGACTGTATTGCGCCGACAGCGCCGCCGGCCAGACCAGCAGACGGATCCAGTCGAGCGCGAGCGGGAGCATCACCAGCGCCCGGTCGCCGATCGAGAGACCCTGCAGCCCCGCCGCCGGCGGTCCACCGCCCAGATCGCCCAACACCAGGAAGCGAGCGAAGAGGAAGCCCACCCCCACGATCCCGAGCAGGAGGTAGGTCGGGGCGAGCCGTCTCCAGGACGCGCTCGCGCGGCCCGGGAGCGGCACCAGCTCGACGGCCAGCAGCAGACCGGGGAGCACGATGCCCTGTTCCTTGGCGGCCGAGGCGAGGAGATAGAGTGCGGCGAGCCCGAGGCGGGTGCCCCGCTCCGGCGCGCCGCTCCGCCGGGCCCGGAGATAGAGCGCCACGGCGAGCGTGACGAAGAGCGCCATCCAGAGCTCGCCCTGGCCGACGACGTTGCCGGTCGCCTCGACGTGCACCGGATGGACCGCGAAGATCGCCGCGCCGACCAGCGCGGCCGCGGGCGAGACCATCAGGCCGAGCAGCCCGAGCACCGCGAGCGCGAGCGCCGCGGTCAGGAGCAGACTGACCAGGTGGAACACGAGCGGCGTCTCACCCGCCACCGCGTACTGGATGGCGAGCCACCAGACGGTCCAGGGCCGGTAGGCGTCGCCCAGGTTCTTCGGGGGCCAGTAGCTCTGCTGGGCGTACTCCCAGGGTGGGGCGAGGCGGTGGATCTGCGCGTTCTGGACTACGATCGGGACGTCGTCGAAGGCGAATCCGTTCTCCAGCGATCGGCCGGTCGAGATCGCGACCAGCGCGAGCACCAGCGCGATCGCGTGCCAGCGCTTCACGGGGTCGCTCCGGACGCCGGAGCCCAGAGCGAGAGACCACCCTCGCGGCGGTGGAGCCGATAGCCGGCCGGTCCGCCGTAGTCCGGCGGGCCGTCGACCGCGACCACCGCGCACCAGCTTCCGGCATCCGTCCCCGACGGCCCACCGAGCCGCGCCGGGTCGGCGTGCTCCAGGCTGGTGCCGCGGGGCGCCAGCGCCCGGAGCGGATACTCCCACGAGTCGTAGCCGGCGAAGAGAGCCACCCGCCGACACTCGAGCTGCGCGAGGCCTTCGGCGATGCCGCGATAGCCGTCCTGCAGCTCGGGTCGCGCGTTGAAGAGCGTGACCGCCCGCGGGGCGACCAACAGACTCGCCGCCCGCGGCGTCGGGCCGCGGCCGAGCGTCGGCCAGAGCGGCCGGGTCTGATTGGCGAGCGCCGCGGGCGTCGCGGCCAGCCCGAGCGCGAGCAGGGCGAAGCCGGTGATCCGTTGCCCCGCTCGCACCAGGAAAATCGCGATGAGGGGGGCCGCCAGGGCGAGCAGAGGCAGGTGGAGACGGCCGTTGTAGGGCTGCCAGCGGACCAGCGCCGCGAAGGCGATCACACCAAGGCCCAAGCCGATCACCGCGGCCCGCTCGATCGGCCGCAGTCGGCGCCAGCGCGCGATCGCGTAGCCGAGGCCGAGCAGCGCGAGCACGACGTGGATGGGCCCGCCCGCGAGGTCTTCGTGGGTGGACCAGTCGACGATCCGGTAGCCGCCGAAGTACGGGTAGAGCTCCCCCGTGTCGAGGCCGAGCGCCCGGTGCGCGCCGACCACCAGGCCTTCGAGGCCGTGGTTGAGATCGGGCGATGGCGTGCCGAAATGCAGGCTCAGGTTGGCGAGCGCGTTGCCGGCCACGACCCCCGGGGCGAGCGAGGCGGGTCGGAGCAGCGTCTGCACGCTCGCGGGTCCGAGGGGCGTGCCGAAGACGGTCTGGTTGCGGATGAACTGCGGCAGATTGAGCCCGGCGGCGATCACCAGCGCAAAGATCGCCGATCGGGCCGCCCCCGCGCGACCGCCGGTCCGGGCGCTCCCGATCAGGAAGATCGCGATCCAGGGCAGCGCGAGCGGAAGGGCGGTGCCCTTGGTGCCGATCGCCAGGCCGAGCGCCGCCCCGAACCAGAGCGGGGCGGAGCGGCGGGTCTCGCGCCGCTCCCAGCTCGCGAGCGCCATCCAGGCCACGATGCCGAGCCAGAGCGCGGAGAGCAGGTCCGTCTGGGTCGAGCTCGATTGCAGGATCAGGGCGGGGATCGTCGCCGCGACCAGCGCCGCCACCCGGCGTCCGCGCGTGCCCAGGCCGAGGAGCCCGGCGATCTCCGCCGCGACCAGGACCACCCCGACGCCCGCGATCCACTGGGGGAGGTTCGCCAGCCAGTCGCGGCCGCCGAGCGCCCCGTACCCGACGAGCACCAGGTACTCGGCGAAGGGTGGCTGCCACAGCTCCCGCTCGATCGGCGTCGGCCAGAAGGCGAGGGAGCCGCGGTCCAGCCAGTGGGTGATCCTGGGCAGGTGATACGTCATGCTGTCCCAGGTGTTGGGCGGCGCGAGCAGCGCGGTCAACAGGGTGACCGACGCGAGCGCCAGGAGGCCGATTCCGATCGGACCGGCGAGGGGCTCGATCGCGAGCGCGCCGGCGGTGCGCCGGAACGGCTCCATCAGCAGCACGGCGCCCGACAGGCCGAGCAGCGCGAGCGGGACGGGATGGAGCGCGCCGATGGCGGAGAGCCCCTCGACGCCGACCACCAGCGCGGTGGCTCCCGCCACCATGCCGCCGAGCAGCGCGGAGATGGGCGACCGCGAGGCGTTCGGGTCGGGCGAGGTCACGGCATCGTGTCGGCGGCCGCGATGGTCAGACGCACGGTACCCGCCGGGGCGCTCGCGTCGAGCGCGCTGTCGGCCACCCCGGCGAACTTCTGGAACAACTTCACGTAGCCGGGCCGGTCGGCGTAGGCGACACCCTCGCGCGCTTCGGAGCGCGCGGTGCGGTAGTCGCCGAGATCGAGCAGGCAGGCGATCAGGCTGAGTCGCGCGGCGGTATGGCCGGGCTCGATCAGCAGCGTCTTCTGATAGTACTTCACCGCGCCGTCGCAACGGTCGGCGAGTCGCAGCTTGTTGGCCAGATCGTAGTAGGCGCCCCACTGCTCCGGATAGAGGTACATCGCGGTCCGGAACTCCTTCTCGGCCCAGCCCCGAGCGCCGGCCTTGAAGAGCAGCTCCGCCAGGGCATGGTGCGCCCGATAGGAAAGCGGGGCGTCGGTGGTGGTCTGATACCAGAGGGTGAACTGATCCTGCCAGACCCGCTGCCGGCTCGCGCTCCGGGTGGTGCCCATCACCAGGATGGCGCCGACGCCCGCGATCGCGAGGTAGCGGACCAGCCGGCCCGTCTCCGCCAGCCGCTCGATCGCGAGCGCGGCCAAGCCTCCGATCGCGAGCATCATCCCCATGCTCGGCAGGAACAGGGTCCGCTCGGCCAGCACGATCCCGGTCGGCACCAGGACGTTGCTCACCGGGAAGATCCCGATCGCCGCCCAGAGCAGCCCGAACGAGATCACCGGGCGCCGGCGCCAGAAGAAGACCGTCAGCATCACGGTCAGGAGGATCAGCAGGGCTCCGGTCAGCTGCTCCGAGCCGAACCCGGTGGCCGTCTCGATCTCGCGGGGCGAGTAGTCGGCCTGGAGCCGGGCGGGCCAGAGCAGCAGGCGGAACCATTGGGGCACCACGCCCAGCATGGTGAGCGCCCGGCCGCCGATGCCCAGGCCGTTGAGCGCCTCGGCCGTGAAGGTGCCGACCGGGTCGCCGCCCAGCGCGAAGGTGCGGATCGCGAAGAAGCTGGTGGCGCCGAGCAGCATCACCAGCAACATCGGCCGGATCCGGGCCAGGCGCTGGCGGACCGGCTGGGGGTCGTCGACCAGGGTCAGCTCGGCGGCCACGATCAGCCCCATGATGACCAGCCCGGTCTCCTTGAACAGGGTGGCGGCCAGATAGAGCCCGAAGAGGGCCGCCCCGTGGCTGGCGTGGAAGCGGTCGTCGCGGCGGAACTTGAGATAGAGGATCACGACCAGGGCGGCCAGCAGCCCGACCATCAGCTCCGACTGGTTGACCGCGATGGCCACGGCCTCGACGTGGACCGGGTGGATCATGAAGAACGCGGCTGCGAGCCAGGCCGCGGCCGGCGGCAGCAGCAGCCCGGCCAGGTGGAACAGGGCGAGCCCCGCCGCCAGATACATCGCGATGCTGACCGTCCGGAAGAACCAGGGCTTCCCGCCCGACAGCTGCCATTGCACGGCGAAGCCGGTGGTCGCGAGCGGGCGGTAGAGCGCCGGGGCGAACGGCTTGGGCCAGTAGGACTCGGTGAAGAAGGTCCAGGGCTCCGCCAGTGTATGGACGATCCCGTTCCGCTCGATCACGGGCATGTCGTCCTGGGCGAAGCGGTTGCCGAGGTTGGTGACCGACGACGCCAGGCAGAGCGCGATCAGGGATCCTTTGGCCAGCCAGGCTCGAGACATCAGCTCCCCGGGGGAAGGAGGGGGGGTCGTGCGCACCGCCCTGCAGCGCCCGTGCCACCCCCTGCAGGGTGGCGGTCAGGGGCGATGGGGGTCACCCTTGACGGCGGGGTCCGAAGGGCCCCCGGGGTTGCAAAGTCCAAGGAGCCGGGGTCTGTTTTGGCCTGTTTCGGGGCTACAACGGTCTCTGTAACGCGTGAAATGGTAACATGTTACGATGCGAGGGTACAGGTGGCACCAACGTTGCTCTTGAGCTTGGTGGACGAGCGAAGCAGCTAGTTCGGCGACCACTAACAACCGTATCACCCACTCGGAGGCAGGCACATGTTCAATCGTAAGGGCTTCACCCTCATCGAGCTGCTGATCGTAGTCGTGATCATCGGCATCCTCGCGGCGATCGCGATTCCGAAGTTCGCGGCCACGAAAGACAAGGCCAAGCTGGCTTCGGTCAAGACCGACGTTCGCAACCTGATGACCGCCCAGGAAGCGTATTTCAGCGACTTCGCGACCTACGGGACCTTCGGCAACCTGCAGTCGGCGAGCAACTTCTCGCTGTCGTCGGGCAACACCGCCTCGGTCGCGGCTGCGGCCAGCGGGTACACCACCACGATCACGAACAGCACCATCACCTCGACCATCGACCAGTGCCAGGTGCAGGTTGGCGCCGGTGCCGCGTCGACGATCGATGGCGTGATCGTCTGCTCGTAAGCTGGAGACGCACGCGGGGGGCGGAGGCTTCTACGCAGGTCCCGCCCCCCACGTGTATCCACTCGACTCGACACTGATCACCGTTGCCCGAGGATTGGCGAATCATGTTGCGGAAAGATAGGGCCGGCTTCACCCTGATCGAGTTGTTGATCGTCGTGGTGATCATCGGCATCCTGGCCGCGATCGCGATCCCGAAGTTCGCGGCGACGAAAGACAAAGCGAAGCTGGCTTCGGTCCGTTCCGACCTCCGGAACATCATGACCGCGCAGGAAGCGTATTGGGCCGACTTCACCACCTTCGCCACGCTGGCGCAGCTGCAGGCGGCGACCAATTTCAACCTCTCCGCCGGCAACGCCGGAGCGATGGCCCCTTCGGCCACCGGCTACACGGCGACCATCACCAACGGCACGATCACCTCGACCATCGACCAGTGTCAGGTCGAAGTCGGCGGCGGCGTGGCCAGCACCCTCGACGGCGTCATCGTCTGCTCGTGATGCGGATCCTCGTTCTCGACGCCGACGACTCGCTGCGCCACTCGCTCGCGCCTCATCTCGAGGAGGCGGGCTACGAGGTGGTCGCGCGACGCGACCCGGAGGCGGCGCTCCTCGAAGCGCAGGCCTGCGGCATCAGGACCATCATCGCCGACCTGGCCCTGGCCAAGGACGGCGGTCTCGGTTTCCTGCGCCGGTATCGGTCCGGCGGTGGAACCGGCATCGTCCTGGTGACCGGCGGCCCCAACGAGGCGGTGAGCGCGGCCGCGGCCCTCCGCGAGGGCGCGGACGGCTACCTCCGCAAGCCGGCCCTCGCCGAAGAGGTCCTGATGGCCCTCCGGCAGGCCGACGAGCGGGAGCGGCTCCGCCACGAAGTCGCGATGCTCCGCGCCACGATCGGCTCCGGTGGGCTCGAGCCCATGGTGGTGGCCGAAGACCCCCGGATGCGCTCGCTGCTCGAGGTCGCGGCCCGCGCCGCGGCCAGCGATCAGTCGGTGCTGATCACGGGGGAGCGGGGCACCGGCAAGGCGCTCCTCGCCCGCGCGATGCACCGGTTCAGCCGCCGGGGCGACGGCGCGTTCGTCTCGATCGACTGCACCGCGACCCCCGACTTCTTCGGGATCGGCGGCGACGGGGCGAACCTCGCCCCCACCGATCCGCAGAGCGTCTGGCGCTCCGCCAATCGGGGCACGCTGCTGCTCGACGAGGTCGAGGCGCTCTCCGGCGAGTCCCAGGAGTACCTGGTCGCCCGGCTGCTCTCGCCGAACGGCAAGCAGACCGCCAGCGTGATCGACAACGACGTCCGGCTGATGTCCACCGCCGGCTTCGGTCTCGATCGGCTGGTCGGCGAAGGCCGGCTCCGCCGCGAGCTGGCGGATCGGCTCTCGGCCACCACCATCGAGCTGCCCCCGCTCCGGGAGCGCCGCGACGACGTGGCCGCGCTGGTGACCCATTTCCTCCAGCAGGTCGCTGCCAAGACCGCGCGGCCGATCAGCATCAGCCCGCAGGCGATGGCCGCGCTCCAGGCCTATTCCTGGCCCGGCAACGTCCGCGAGCTCCGCCAGGTGGTGGAGCGGGCCGCCGTGCTGAGCCAGACCGGCAAGCTCGACCGCTCCGACTTCCCCGTGCTGGTGACGGCCGGGAAGGCCGCCGCCAACGGCGGCGCCGCGAGCGAGTTCGCGCTCAAGCCCCAGGTCGAGGCCTTCGAGCGCGAGATCATCCTCCGGGCGCTGGCCGCGAGCGGGGGCACCCGGCGCGAGGCGGCCCGGCTGCTCCGCATCAGCCTGCGAACGCTCTTCTACAAGCTGCGCCGCTACGGCCTCGCCTGAGATCCCGGCGACAATTCCGCTGGACCCGCGATCCGGAGCTCGAAGCCCCGGCCGACAGGGCGTTTGGGTTCGCCAGCCCGCCTGACCGATCCGCCTAACGCTCGACCCCGAGGCTCAGCTCCGGCCGGTAGCGGAGCAGCTCGACCGTGACCGAGCGGACCAGCGCCCCCGCCGGGGCGGACAGCCCCGTGCGCCCGTCGCCCAGGTCCCGGAGGCCGGCCATCGGCCGGAGTCGGAGGTAGGCGGGCGTCCCGGCGCCGGCCACGAGCCGGTACCACCGGGTGCCGGCGGCTGGCTGGCCGGCTGCGGCCGTCAAACGCTCGAACTCCGCCTCCCGGCCGGGGACGACTTCGACGGTGGTCCACTCGAGGAAGGGGGCCGCGCCCGGCGCCGGACCCCCGTTCGACAGCGACGGCAGAAAGCGGTAGACCAGGTTGGCGACGAACTCGCCGAATGGCGTGACGTTCCTCGCGTTGTCCGCTCCGTCCTCGGCGGGCGCCACGCCCTGGTCGAGCTCCGCGGCCGAGTGCCCGAACGTCGCGTCCACGAACCAGCCCAGCCGGTCGCCGAAGCTCACGGACCAGCCGTACCAGGCCCACGGGTCGCCGGCGGCCCGGTGCCAGTCGAGGTGGCGCCGGTAGCCGGCCTCGAAGTCCTGGGCCCGGCCCGGCGCCGGACGGATCACGGCCACCCGGGCGTACGGTCCGCCGTCGGGCTGGGCGGCGAGCGGGGCGGGAAGGAGGAGCGCGAGCGGCAGGAGCGACAGCAGCTTCGTCATCGGTTCGGCACACCTTGGTCGGGACCCGGGAAAAGCTGGGCTCCGATCCGTCATTCAACAATTGGCATGACGCCGATCACAACGATAGAATTTCTCGATGACCGCCGACGATCCTCTGGGCACCTTCCTGGTCGTGGCCGACGCGCAGGGCTTCGGGCGGGCGGCGCGGCGGCTGGGCGTGACCCAGGCCACCGTGAGCTATCGGGTCCGCCGGCTGGAACAGAGCCTCGGCGCCAAACTGATCGACCGGGCGCCCGGTCGTTTCCGGCTGAGCCCCACCGGCGTCCGGCTCGTCGAGCTCGGCGAGCGATTCATGGGTGCGCTCCGCGAGCTGCGCGCGCCGGACGCCCCCGGCGACGGCGCCGAGGCGGAGCCGATCCGGGTGGGGACCGTGACGGGGTTCGGTCGCTACGTGCTGTTTCCGGCCCTGGTCGAAGTGGCCCCGCCGCGACTCGAGTGCCGCTTCCTCACCGCCGAGGAGACCTTCTCGGCGGTGGCCGCCGGGACGCTCGACTTCGGCTACTCCTACATGCGCCGGGCCTCGGCCGCGCTCCGCTTCCGGGAGTGCTATCGCGAGGAGCTGGTCCTGATCGCGCCGAAGACGGCCCGCTGGCGCCGGGTCGACTGGCGCGACGGCGGAGCGGAGACGGTCCCCTGGGTCACCTACGTGGAGTACGACTACGTCTTCGGCACCTGGTTCTCCCGGGTGCTCGGACGCCCGCCGCGCGCGCTCAGGCCGGTGGCCCACTTCGAGGAGCTGGAGGAGACGATCGACGCCGTCGCGGCCGGCTGGGGCGCCTCGATCGTTCCCGAGGACTCGGCGCGACGCTACGGTGGCCGGCGGATCGCCCTGGTGCGCCCGGCGGAGCCCTGCATCAACCCCGTTTACCTGGTGCTGCCGGCCAAGCCGCTCGACCACGCGCGGGAGGCCGCGGTCGAGCGAATCCAGGAACGGATCACGGCGGCGGCCAGAACCCGGGTGCGAGCTGCCGCGAAGCGCGTCCGGGCGTCGACTCCCGCCTGAGCTCGAGGCCGGTCCCGCCCGGGGCGAGGCTGGCCGCTGACGGTCGAGGCTTCAGGTCCGCCCGCAACCTCCAACCAACACGAGGCAGCGAGATGAGCTCGATCAACCTGGCCGAGAAGCTGGCGAGCTTCTCCGAGCACTGGAGCCCGCGCACCGTGGGCCAGTTCAACGGCCACGACCTGATGGTGGCCAAGATGCGGGGCGCCTTCACCTGGCACTCGCATCCCGACACCGACGACTTCTTCCTGGTGCTCTCCGGGCGGGTCACCATCGAGCTCCGGGATCGGGCCGTCACCCTCGGGCCGGGGGAGCTCTTCGTCGTGCCGAGCGGCGTGGAGCACCGGCCGGTGGCCGAGGAGGAGGCCCACGTGCTCCTGATCGAGAAGACCGGCACCCCCAACACCGGCGACCCCGCCACCGCCGCTCCGCGCACGCTGATCTGAGCCGGAGAGTCGCCGCCCGGCGGCGGGGTCGCGGCTCTGTGCCCGCCGCCCCGATCCGGAGCGCTGCAACTTTCCGGTCGCGGGCTGCGTCTATCTCTCGGTAAGCGAGAGATAGGGGTAGCCATGGGTACCGACAGCTCCTTCATCCGGGGCACGCTGGACATGCTGATCCTCCGGACCCTCCAGCTCGAGCCGATGCACGGCTGGGGGATCGCCGAGCGGATCGAGGCCCGCTCGGACGCGCTGCTCAAGGTCCAGCCCGGGTCGCTCTACGCCGCCTTCCATCGACTCACCCGCGAGGGGTGGATCCGCTCCTACTGGGCCAGGACCGAGAACGGTCGCCGGGCCCGCTACTACGCGCTCACCAAGGCCGGCGAGCGGCAGCTGGCCGTCGAGACCGAGCATTGGCATCGGCTGGCGGCCGGGGTGGCGAGGTTCCTGGCGTCCGAGTCCTGAGACGGAGGCACACCATGCGTTGGCTGACCGATCTCTGGTTCCGCGTCCGCGCCTTGCTCCGTCCGAGGGCGATGGAGCGGGAGCTCGACGACGAGCTCGATTTCCACCACCAGATGCAGACCGAGAAGCTGATCCGGGAGGGCGTCGCCCCGGAGGACGCCGCTCGCGAGAGCCGACGGCTGCTCGATGGCGCCGTCCGCCCCCGGCAGGAGGTTCGGGACGCCTGGGGTGTCGGGCTGCTGCGCGACTTCCTGGTCGACGTGCGGCACGCGCTCCGGCAGTTTCGCCGGCGTCCCGCCTTCTCCGTGCTCGGGATCCTGACCCTCGGCGTTGGACTCGGCGCCACGATCGGACTCTTCGGCGTGATCAGCTCGGTGCTGGTGCGGCCGCTCCCGATCGCGGACGAGGCCGGCGTGCGGGTGTTCTGGACCGAGTACAACTGGCGCGGCGTCGAGTTCGACTTCGTGAAGGAGCGGACCGGCGCCTTTCGCCCCCTGGCGGCGTTCTCCAGCGTCGCTTCGACGCTCCGGGGCGAGACCGGCTCCACCGTCCTGCAGACCGCGCTCACCTCGGCCGAGTTCTTCGATGTCCTGGGGGCGCGGCCGCTCTTGGGCCGGACCTTCCGGCCGGGCGAGGATCGTCCGGGCGCGGAGCCGGTCGTGGTCTTGAGCTACGGTGTCTGGCGACAGGAGCTCGGCGCCGACTCCGCCGTGGTCGGTCGTCGGATCGTCCTGGACGGACGGAACGTGACCGTGATCGGGGTGATGCCTCGAGGCTTCTACTTCCCGACGCCCAGCTATCGACTCTGGATGCCTCTCGACCTCGATCCGGCCAGCAGGAACTACCAGGGCAACGGCTGGCTGGTCCTGTTCGGTCGGGTCCGGGACGGGCTGACGGAAGCCCAAGTGAGCGACGACATTGCCTCGATCGCCCGGGCACTGGGCGAGCGCTTCACCTATCCGACCGCCTGGGACAAGACCAGGGGCGCGATGGTGCGTCCGGTCCGGGAGTTCCTGGTGGGGGAGGTGCGGCCCGCGCTCCTGCTGGTCTTCGGAGCCGGAGCGCTCCTCCTGCTGATGGCGACGGCCAGCGTCGCGGCGCTGATCCTGGCCTGAACCACCGACCGGAGCGGCGAGATCTCGCTCCGGGCGGCGTTGGGGGCCGGGCGGGGCCTGGCTCGCCAGATCGTCGCCGAGGCGCTCACCTTCTCGCTGCTGGCCGGCGCGGTCGGTTTGGTCGTGGCGAGGCTCGGGTTCGACCTGCTGGTCGGCAGCATGCCGCTCAAGGACGAGCTGGCCACGACGGTGTCGCTCGACTGGAGCAGCGGCGTCGTGGCCCTGGCGCTCGCGTCGGTGGTGGGGCTGCTGGTGGCGCTCGCTCCCATCCGGGACCTGGTGCGCGGGCGGCTCGGGGTCTCGTCCTCCCGGGGGGCCGTCCGGTCGACGGCCGGCGGTGGGGTGCATCGGAGTCTGGTGGGCGTCGAGGCCGGCGTGGCCACCGTGCTCGCCGTCGGCGCGCTGATGCTGATCCGATCGGTGTCGGGGTTGCTGGCGCTCGACCTCGGTTTCGAGCCGAGGGGGCTGGTCGCGGTCGATCTCTTCGCGGCCAGCGAGGACTTCGCCGAGGCGGACCGGATCCAGGCCTTCCGGACGCTGCTCGAACGGGTGGAGGGTCTGCCGGGAGTCGAGGGCGCCGCCTGGGTCAACCGGTTGCCGGTTCGGGACGATGGGTGGCAGGGGCCCGTGTCGATCGCAGGCAACCCGGACCTCCAGGGTGCGGACGCGCCGAACGCGCTCTACCGGCGGGTCTCGCCCGGGTACTTCCGGGTGCTGGGCATCGGCCTGGAGTCCGGCCGCTTCATCGAGGAAGGGGACCGGGCCGGCACCGAGCACGTGACCGTGGTGAACCGGGCCTTCGCGGAGCGGGCCTGGCCGGGCCAGAGCGCGCTCGGTCGTCGAGTGCGGTCCGGGGTTGCCGGGGATACCCTCACCGTGGTGGGCGTGGTGGAGGAGGTTCGCTCGACCGCCGTCGTTGGGGCCAACCCGTTCGTGCTCTACGTCGCCGACGAGCAGGCGGGCGACATACCGTTCAAGGTGCTGGTGATCCGCGCTCAGAGCCCGGCCGCGCCGCTGCTCGCGTCGGTGAGGCGGCTGGCCGCGGAGGTCGATCCCCGCCTGGCGACCTATCGCCCGACCACGCTGCCCGAGGTGGTCACGGCGGCGCTGGCGGAGCCGCTGCAGCTGCGCTTCTTCCTGTCGCTCTTCGCGGGACTGGCCCTGGCCCTCGGGCTGGTCGGCGTCTATTCCGTCGCGTCCTACTCGGTGGCGAGACGGCAGACCGAGCTCGGCCTCCGGATGGCGCTCGGCGCGTCGCCCCGACAGGTGCTCCGCCAGATCATGCGCGAGGGGATCGTCCCCGTCGCCGCCGGCACCGCGCTGGGGCTGGTGGCGGCGATGATCCTGGCGAGGCTCGCGACCCGGTTCCTCTACGGCGTCTCGCCTCAGGATCCGCTCAGCATGAGCGGCGCGGCGCTGGCGCTGCTCGCGGCCGGGATGGTCGCGGCGCTCCTTCCCGCGCTGCGGGCCTCCCGGGTCAGCCCGGTGGAGTCGCTCCGAGCGGAGTAGCGTCCGAGCCGGCGTCGAATGCGCCGGACCCGCAACGGATCGGTGCGGTCCGTCCCGACCCGACTCCTAGCTTCGAGCCATGCGCTCGCGCGAAGCTGGGTTCACGCTCTTCGAGGTCGTGCTGGGTGTCGTGCTGCTCGGCATCGCCGGCGCGCTCGCGATGCGCGGCGGCTCGGCCCTCGCCCGCTCGGTCGAGCAGGGCCGGCGCTGGTCGGCCGCCGCTCTGCTTGGCGCGACGGCGCTCGCCCGGATCGAGCGGAGCTACCGCCTCGGCGCGCCGAGCTGTGTGGTGCCCCCGCCTGGCGCGCTGGTCGACCGGGGCGTTCGGGTCTCCTGGGTGGCGACGGATCTGGGTGACGGGATCGACCTCGCGATCGAGCTCCGAACCGGGGGCGCGGGTCGCGGGGTGGACACAGTGCGCTCCAGGATCGGCTGCCGATGAGCCGTCGAGCGGGCTTCTCGCTGGTCGAGCTCCTGGTGGCGATGGTGGCGGGCCTGCTGGTGATGACGGTCTTCGCCCGGCTCGCGGATCGGGTGCTCTGGCACGCGAGGGCTCGGGGCGAGAGAGCGGGAGAGATCTCCACCCTTCGGATCGGAGCCACCCTGCTCGGGCGCGAGCTCGACCAGGGCGGCGTCGACAGCCTCGCCGGTCCCGACCTGGCGGTGGCCGGTGGCAGCATCGACTACCGCGCGCCACGCGGAGTCCGCTTCAGCTGCCGCGTCGCGGTGGACACGATCGTGGTCGCCGCGGACACGGCGGCCGATTGGAGCTCGAGGGCGCCCGCCCCCGGGCGAGACAGCCTGCTGCTCTACCTCCCCGGCGACTCGACCTCGGCCATCGACGCGTGGCTCCCCCTCCCGCTGACCGCCACCCGCACCGGGGTCTGTCCGCTGGGCAATCCCGCCGTGGCGCTGATCACGGTACTCGACTCGGCCGCCATCCTCGGGCGGCGGATTCCGTCGGAAACTGCGGTCCGGGTCTTCGAGTCGGTCGAGGTCAGAGCCTACGGAACCGCGCTGGGCTGGCAACTGGGCGTCGAGGAGCGGTCGGCGGGAGCGCTGATCCAACCCGTCGCCGGGCCGCTCCTGCCCGGCGGCTTTCTGGTCCTGCCGCTCGACTCGGCCGGCGGTCCGGCGGGCCAGCCGTCGGACGTCGCGGCGCTGGACGTCACCCTCCGCGCCGCGCCCGCGCGCTGGCTCGCGGCCGCGCTCGGCTCGCGCGGGCTATTGGCCCACGACAGCGTTCGGGTCGAGATTGGAGTGGGGCGTCGATGATCGTGTTCCTGCTTGCCGCGATGACCCTGATCGGCCTCGCGCTCGGTGGCGCGCTGCCGGCGGCGGGTGGCGCGATCCGGGACGCGCGGTCGGCGGCCTGGGCCCTCGAGGCGGACGGCGCCGCCCGGCTCGGGATCGAGGCGGCCATCGGGTCCGGCTGGACCGCCGCGGCGGCGCTCACCCCGCCGGCCGGGACGATCCCGCTCGGCCTGGTCGTGGTCGGACCGCGGAGCACCGTCTCGGCGTCGGCGAGGAGGATCGGCGGGGAGGCGTGGGTGATCGAGGCCCGCGGGGAGGTCCGGGACGCAGGCGGGGGCCTGCTCTCGGCCAGTGAGGTGGGCTTGCTGGGCCGACTGGTGCAGACCCCTGCAGACACGATCCCGCGCTTCGTGGCCGCGAGCCGGGGCTGGTTTCGGCGACCTCCCTAGCGGAAAGCGAGTCCGGTAGGCGGACTTCGCCAGGCCGGGGAGGGGTGGCACGGTTGGGACCAGATGCAGGCGGTTGCCACTTTCCGGCTAAATCGTTCACCTGGAAGGTCTTAGCCGGAACGCTGCGATCCCTGGCATAACGGTTGCCCGCGGTGCATGAACTTGAGCGAGCGCTGTCCGCGCGGGATCGGAGCAACGGGGGCCGCGCCGAGTTCGACGAAACTCTGTAAGCTGTTGATTCACAATGATGTAGACGCTTCGATCCCGGTGGATCGTTTGCTTGACAAAAGGTTGCGCCAACCCTAGCGTGACCGTCAACCATCTTGGCACTTGGGCCGACGAATGGGACTTTTCAACCGCTCTCGCACCACGGTTGGGCTCGACATTGGCAGCGGGCTCATCAAGCTGGTCGTGGTCAACCATGGCTCGGGTGAGCCGGTGCTCGCCAAAGTGGCGATGGCCAACGTCGTCGACGACGCGATCGTCGAGGGCGAGGTGATGGATCCCGGGATCGTGGCGGAGGCCATCAAGAGCCTCTTCGACCAGGCGGGGATCAAGCCCAAGAACGTCGTCACCGCGGTCGGCGGTCGTGACGTGATCATCAAGAAGATCCCGATGGATCGGATGAAGGATGCCGAGGCGCGGGAGCTGATCCGCTGGGAGGCGGAGCAGCACGTGCCGTTCGACATGGACAACGTGGAGCTCGACTTCCAGATCCTGGATCCGGAGTCGGACGGGCTCCAGATGTCGGTGCTGCTGGTGGCGGCGAAGCGGGAGCTGGTGGAGACCAAGATCGCGCTCCTGAGCGACATCGGGGTCGCGCCCGAGGTGGTGGACGTCGACGCCTTCGCGCTGCACAACGCCTTCGAAGTGAACTATCCCGATGCCATGAAGGGCATCGTCGGGCTGGTCAACATCGGCCACGAGATCACCAACGTGAACATCCTCGACGAGGGCGTTCCGGTCCTGACGCGAGACCTGCCGGTGGGTACCCGGCGGTTCCGCGAGGATCTCCAGCGGGAGCGCGGGCTCACGGCCGAGGCGGCGGAGAATCTGCTCAAGGGCTTCGAGCAGGACGAGGCGCTGACCCCGTTCCTGCAGAGCCGGGGCGAGGAGCTGGCGGTCGGGATCGAGCGGGCCGCGGCCTTCCTCCAGACGGCCAGCCGCTCCTCGGCGGGGATCAACCGGCTGTTCCTCTCGGGTGGCGGCGCCCGGATCCCGGGTCTCGCGAAGACGCTGGCCGACCGGCTCAAGATGTCGGTTCAGCTGGCCAACCCGATCGAGCGGGTGCAGGTGGCCGACGGAGTGTTCGATTCGATGAACGTGGACGAGGTGGCGCCGCTGTTGATGTTGCCGGTGGGCCTCGCCCTGCGCCAGGCGGCGTGACCGCCTAACCGCGAGGGGATACGACGCGCCGATGATCACCATCAATCTGAAGCCCGGAGCCAAGCGCTCGAAGGCGGGCAAGTCGCCGTTGGCGGCGGGCCTGGCCCGAGTCAAGTCGCTTGGCGAGCAGATCAAGGATCCGTACCGGCTCGGGGCCCTGGTGCTGGGCACCGCCTGGCTCGGGTTCGTGGGAGTGAGCCACCTGAGCACCTCCGCCGAGCTGTCCGACCTCGAGCCCAAGCTCGAGCAGGCGCGGGCGGAGTATCAGCGGTTCCGGGGGTTCCTGGGCGAGAAGCGGCGGCTCGAGTCGGTGCGCGACTCGATCCTCGCGCAGGTCAACACGATTCGCTCGGTCGACGGCGATCGCTACGTCTGGCCCCACATCCTCGACGAGGTGGCCCGGGCGGTCCCGCCGTTCACCTGGCTCACCGACATCGCGTTCCTGACGGCGGCCAACCCGCCGATCGCGGACTCGCTGGGCGGGGAGCCCGAGATTCCGCCGGTCCAGATCCAGGTGACCGGTCGCACGGTGGACCTGCAGGGCTACACCCGCTTGCTCCGTCAGCTCGAGGACTCGCCCTACCTGGCCGACGTCACCGCGATCTCGGCCAACACCATCATCGAGCAGGAGCGGGCCGTGACCGCCTTCGTGCTCAAGGCGACGTTCGCGCGGCCCCATCGGGCGCCGGACATGCTCGAGGCGCCGGCCGTGGCCGAGCCGACGGCCGTGGCCCAGTCGGGAGGGGAGTGATCCATGGGTCTGCTCGACAATCCCAAAGCCACGCCGATGCTCGGCCTGCTCCTCGCGGGGCTGGTGGGCTACCTCTTCTACACGGGTGACGTCGTCGACTCGGTCGGCGTCGAGGGCATCCCGGTGAAGAAGGAGCGGATCACCATCCTCCAGGACTCGATCACCTCGCTCCAGGCGCAGACCGACAGCGTCAAGAAGGACCTGGCCAGCGGCACGATCGAAGACCTGAAGAACCGGATCGAGGCCTATCGCGGCTCGCTGGTCCGGCTCCGCCAGCTGGTGCCCGAGCGCAACGAGGTCCCGAACCTCCTCGACGACATCTCGACCCGCGCCAAGATCCGCGGGGTGAATCTCTCGGAGTTCGTGCCGCAGCCGATGGCGGCCGGCCCGGCGCCGTTCGACACCTACGCGCATCGGATCTCGGTGGTCGGTCGCTACGACCAGATCGGCGAGTTCCTCTCCGACATCGCGAGTCTCCGGCGCATCATGGTGCCGTACGACCTGACCGTGAGCTCCGCGCAGGGCCTCCAGGCCCGCGCCCTCGGTGACACCACCGGCGCGCTGCTCGAGGCCAAGTTCCAGATTCGGACCTACGTCAAGGGACAGGCGGCCCCGGAAGGAGAACCGCAGAGTGGCCACTAGACATCTCCTCCGCACGCTCGCGCTCCTGGCCTTCGTGGCCGGGTGCGGTGGCGGCGACGAGGGCGGCACCGAGGTCGTCCAGGGCGCCCTCGACACGCCGCCCGCGCCGAGCCCGACCAGCACCCCGGTCGAGCCGGCGGTCGGCGGTGACTCCGCCCTCGCGCCTTCGACCGAAGCGACTCCGCCGTCCGCGACGCCGTCCGGCGCCACCACGCCGAGCACCGAGGTGGCCGAGGTCGACGCGGCGGCGGACAGCTCGGCGTCGCTCAACGCCAACAAGGACGCCTTCTCGGACGCCCAGGTGGTGCGCGAGGTCTTCTCGTACACCGGCGGCAGCCGCGACCCGTTCGTCTCGCTGCTCGAGATCAGCCGGGTCGGGCCGGAGCTGCCCGACCTCACGCTGGTGGCGATCTACTACGACACCCGCAGCCCCTCGAACAGCGTGGTGGTGATGCGGGAGAAGGTCAGCAGCAAGCGCCACAATCTTCGCCAGGGCGATCGGATCGGCCGAATCCGCGTCGCCAGCATCCGTCCCAAGGACGTGACGTTCACGATCGATGACTTCGGCACGGACCGTCAGGAGACCCTGACGCTCCGCAAGCAGGAGGACACTCCATGACGTTGAGCTCCTGGTCGCTCGTCGCGACGGCCCTGGTCTTCTCGGCCGCCGCGCCCCCGGCATCCACGGTCGCTACCGAAGGCAGCGAGGTGCGGACCGTGAGCCTGGTTTCGAACCAGGGCCGGGCCGAGCTGCTGATCCAGCTCCAGGGCGCCGTGTCGGTGTCCGACATGACTCTCGACGATCCCGCCCGGATCGTCCTCGATCTGGACGGCGCGGTGCTGCCGGCCGAGTTCCGCGACGACTACGACGGCGTCAATCGCGCCGGCGTGGTCGGGATGCGGGTCCGCCAGTACACCCCGAGCACCGTGCGGGTCGTGCTGGTGCTCGATCGGCTGAAGCCCTACGAGGTGGAGCGGGGCGACGCGGCCGTCAAGGTCAGCTTCGGCTCCGATCAGCCCTTCGCGGCCTGGTCGCTGGGTGGCGCCGCGCCGGCGCCGACGGCCCTCGCGGCCCAGCCCCCCCGCCAGTCGATCCGCCCCGAGGTGATCGAGGCGCCGACCGCCGAAGCGCCGGCCGCGGCCGAGCCGCAGCCGGACCGGGCGCTGGTCCGGACCTCCCCGCTGATCCAGCGGCAGGAGCCTCGGATCACCGTCAGCTGGGACAACGCGAGCATTCAGGAAGTGATCGCCGGCTTCCAGGCGATCAGCGGACGCTCGATCATCCTGGGCAAGAGCATCGACGCCCAGGTGACCGCGGAGATCCGTGACAAGCCCTGGCCCGAGGCCTTCAAGGCGATCCTCGGCGCCTACGGTCTCTCGGCGCAGGAGGTCGAGGGAGGAATCATCCGGGTCGACGCGCCCGAGACCCTGGCCGCGATCGACTCGCTCGAGCCGCTCGAGCACGCGGTGGTCCGGATCAACTACGCCGCCGCCGGCGACCTGGTCAACACCGTCAAAGGGGTGATCAGCAAGCGCGGCACCGTGGTCGCCGACACCAACACCAACTCGCTGATCATCACCGAGTCGCGCTCGTCGATCCCGACCATCCGCGACTTCGTGACCGGCCTCGACGTCCGTCCGCCGCAGATCGCGATCCAGGCGAAGATCATCTTCGTCGACCGCACCGACGTCGAGCAGCTGGGCTTCAAGTACGACCTGGCCACCAACGGGCAGTTCTACAACAAGATCGTCCAGCGGCCGGACCCGAACAACGAAGGACAGCCGTTCGATCCGGGCGTCAACGTGGTCGACCTGGGCGGCGCCGCCATCTCGGCGATCGCCAACGCCGACGCCTTCATCGCGTCCTCGGCGCTCGACCTGACCTACTCGATCGCGCTCGGCGGGTTCACGCTCTCGAGCTTCCTCCAGGCGCTCGAGCGGGTCGATCTGACCGACGTCCAGTCGGAGCCGATCATCACCACCAAGGACAACAAGCTGGCCAAGCTCCTGGTCGGTGAGGAAATCCCGGTCCGGGTCGTCGACGCCGGATCGATCGGTGGCGGCGCCGGGCAGGCGCCCCGCGCCACGGTGCAGTTCAAGCAGGTCGGCATCATGCTGAACGTGACGCCGCACGTCACCAACAACCGGCAGATCGTGCTCAAGATCGAGACCGAGCGCTCGGCGGTGAAGACCCTCTCGGCGGCCGACCTCGGCTTCAGCATCGACAAGCAGAACACCCAGAACGAGATTCTGGTCAACGACGGCGAGACCGCCGTCATCGGCGGGCTCACCGTCACCACCGTGACCCGCGCCAAGACCGGCGTCCCGTTGCTCTCCAGTCTTCCTCTGATCGGCAGTCTGTTCAGCTACACGCAGAATACCGAGAACCGGAAGGACCTCATCATCCTCGTCACGCCGCGAATCGTCGACGACGCGGCCACGAACTAGCGTCTCGTCCACGCTTTTCTCCGGGGGGACCACCGGGGTCGTTCCTGACGGGACGGCCCCGGTGGCTCTTTGGGGCAAGGTCCCTGCGCGGGCGGGTGGACCCGGGCGCCTGGCGCTCGAATTGGAGCCACCTGACGGTGCGGGCTACCCGGTGAGGCCAGGCCGCCGCCAGGGCTCCGGCGGCGGAGCGATCCTCGCCAGCGGGGGCGCGGTCGGAGCGGCGGGACAGGGCCCGGCAGCCCTCCTCAGGCCTCGTCCGGGACGGGGCGCCCGGATCCGCCCGTCCCCTGAGAAGAGGGCTCTCCCGGGCCGTCCGGCCGTCCCTACGCCGGCTCCAGTGGGGCTACCTTACTAGCCCCATTTCCGCACCGCGCTCTCACCACCCACGCGAGTCCATGCCGCTCACTTTCACCACCGCAGGCGAATCGCACGGCAAGGCGCTCGTGGCCATCGTCGAGGGGCTGCCCGCCGGGCTGCCGGTCTCGGCCGAGTGGGTCGATCGCGAGCTCGGCCGCCGGATGCAGGGCTATGGCCGCGGCGCGCGGATGAAGATCGAGTCGGACCGGATCGAGTGGCTCTCCGGGGTGCGCGCGGGAGAGACCCTCGGCTCGCCGGTCGCCATGCTGATCCGGAACCGGGATTGGGAGAACTGGGAAGACGTGATGGCGGCCGAGGCCGGCGAGGGCCAGCGGCGGCGCCAGGTGAAGCGTCCCCGGCCCGGGCATGCCGACCTGGTGGGGGTGCTCAAGTACGACCGAACCGACGCCAGGGACATCCTGGAGCGCGCCAGCGCGAGGGAGACCGCCGCCCGGGTGGCCGCCGGCGCGCTGGCCAGGCGCCTCCTCGACGAGCTGGGGGTCGAGATCGGGAGCCACGTCGTGCAGCTCGGCGGGGTTCGGGTCGCGGCGCCGGACCCGTTGCCCACGCCGCTCAACGAGGCCGCGGACGCGTCGGCGGTCCGGGTCCTGGACGGCGGGGCGGAGCGGGAGATCATCGCCCGAATCGACGAAGCGAAGCGGGCCGGCGACACCCTGGGCGGGGAAGTGGAGGTCGTTGCCCGCGGCCTGCCGCTCGGACTCGGGAGCCACGTCAGCTTCGACCGCAAGCTGGACGGCCGGCTCGCCGGGCTCTTGATGTCGATTCCGGCGGTGAAGGGCGTCGAGATCGGGCTCGGCTTCGAGGCCGCCCGCCGGCCGGGATCGCGGGTGCACGACCCGATCGATTCCGACCGGGCGGCCCAGGCGCGCGCGCGGGGCGGCTTCCGCCGTCGATCCAACAACGCGGGCGGGCTCGAAGGCGGGATGACCACCGGCGAGCCGCTGGTGGTGCGGGTGGGGATGAAGCCGATCTCGACCCTGATGTCGCCGTTAGGCACGGTCGACCTCTCCACGGGAGGCGCCGCCCAGGCTCAGAGCGAGCGCTCCGACGTGACCGCCGTCCCGGCGATGGGGGTGATCGCCGAGGCGCTGGTGGCCCTGGTGCTGGCCGACGCGGCGCTGGAGAAGTTCGGCGGCGACTCGCTCGGCGAGCTGCGCCGCAACCTGGCCGGCTACCTCGACGCCCTCCAGGCCCGCTGGGACGCGCTCGACGAGGGCGGGTCGTGACCCGGCGCCATCTGGTGCTGGTGGGGTTGCCGGGCTCGGGCAAGTCGACGGTCGGGCCGCTGGTTGCGGCCCAGCTCGACACCCATTTCACCGATCTCGATCCGGTGATCGTCCGGGCGACCGGTCTCACGGTCGCCGATCTCTTCGAGACCGAGGGCGAAGCCGCGTTCCGTGCTCGGGAGCGGCAGGCGCTCCTGGACGCGCTGCTCCTGCCGCCGCACGTGGTCGCCCCTGGCGGTGGCTGGGCGGCGGAGCCGGGCAACCTCGACGCGGTCCGCGATCGGATCACGGCGATCTATCTCCGGGTGCTGCCGGCGGTCGCCGCCCGTCGCCTCGACGGCGCGCTCGATCGACCGCTCCTGGCGGGCGGGGACGTGGAGGGGCGTCTCCGGGTCCTGCTCGCGGCTCGCGAGGGCTTCTATCGCTCCGCCGGCCCGGTGGTGGACGCGAACGACGAGCCGGGTCTGGTGACCGATCGGGTGGTCGCGGTGGCCAGGGGCGCCGGCTGGTGAGCCAGCTCCGCGCGACCGTGGTCGGTGGCGGGCTGGCGGGCTCGGAGGCGGCCTGGGCCCTCGCCGAGCGCGGCGTCCGGGTGACCCTGCACGAGATGCGCCCGCGGGTGCCGACGCCGGCCCACCAGACGGGACGGTTGGCCGAGCTGGTCTGCAGCAACTCCTTCAAGTCGGTCGAGACCGGCAACGCGCACGGCCTGCTGAAGGCCGAGCTCAGGGTGTTAGGCAGCCTCCTGCTCGAGTGCGCCGACCGGGCCCGGGTCCCGGGCGGGGCCGCGCTGGTGGTCGACCGGGAGCTCTTTGCGGGGGAGGTGGACTCGCGGCTTCGCGGTCATCCCCACGTGGAGGTGGTGGAGGGCGAGGTGACCGAGCTGCCCGCGCCGGGAATCGTCGCCACCGGACCGCTCACCTCCGAGCGCCTCGGCCAGGCGATCGCCGCCCGGCTCGGCCAGGGAGCGCTCGCTTTCTTCGACGCGATCGCGCCGATCGTCTCCGACGAGAGCCTCGATCGCGAGCGGATCTACGCCCGCTCCCGCTACGGCAAGGGCGATGGCGACGACTACCTGAACGCGCCGCTCACCCGGGAGCAGTACGAGGCTTTCCTGGACGACCTCGTGGCCGCGGACACCTTCACGCCGCACCACGAGTTCGACGAGGTGCCCTACTTCGAGGGCTGCCTCCCGATCGAGGAGATGGCGGCCCGCGGCCGTGAGACGCTGCGCTTCGGGCCGATGAAGCCGGTGGGCCTGGCGGACCCGAGGACCGGGAAGGAGCCCTGGGCCGTGGTCCAGCTCCGGCGCGAGGACCGCGCCGGTCAGATGTGGAACCTGGTCGGCTTCCAGACCCGGCTTCGGATTCCCGAGCAGCGCCGGATCTTCCGGAGCATCCCGGGGCTCCAGGACGCCGAGTTTCTCCGCTTCGGGAGCATCCACCGGAACTCGTATCTCAACAGCCCGGCGGCGCTCGGACCCGGGCTCAGAACCCCGGGCGAGACGCCGACCTTCTTCGCCGGGCAGCTGACGGGCGTCGAGGGCTACACCGAATCGCTGGGCACCGGTCTGCTCGCGGGCATCAACCTCCATCGGATCCTCACCGGGCTTCCGGTCGTGGTGCCGCCCCCGACGACCATGCTGGGCGGACTCTACCGCTATCTCGCCGAGGCGGATCCGAAGCACTTTCAGCCGATGAACGCCAACTTCGGACTGCTCGATCCGATCGAGGGCGTGAAGCGGAAGGCGGATCGGCGGGCGGCGCTGGCCGAGCGGGCGCTCCGGGACCTGCGATCGTGGATGGCGACATGGTGACGGTCCGAGCGCCGGCGCCGGGCTCCGCGGGGCGAGGAGACCGATGACCCCGCGTGAGCTGCTCGAGGAGTTCCTGCTCCACGCCGAGAAGGAGCGCGACCAGTCGCCGCACACCGTCGCGGCCTATCGTCGGGACCTCGAGGCCTTCCTTGCCTTCGCCGACGAGTACTACGGCGGCGGGTGGACGATCGAGGGCGTGGACCGGCTCGGCATCCGCGGCTTCCTGGCGGAGTTCGAGCGCAGGGGCCTGGCCCGGCGGTCGGCGGCGCGGGCGCTCTCCGCGGTCCGGGCCTTCTATCGCTACCTCCAGATCCACCATGGAATCAGCAACGGCGCTCCGCGGGCGGCGCGGGTGCCCAAGGTGGAGAAGCGGCTCCCGAGCCACCTCCGCCGCGAGGAGACCGACGACCTCTTCGCCGGCGCGGTCGAGGCGGCCGCCAGCGGCGACCCGCTCGCGCTCCGGGACCTGGCCATGGTGGAGCTCTTCTATTCGAGCGGCCTCCGGTTGG
The DNA here is from genome assembly GCA_041390205.1 of Gemmatimonadales bacterium. Taxonomy (GTDB): domain Bacteria; phylum Gemmatimonadota; class Gemmatimonadetes; order Gemmatimonadales; family GWC2-71-9; genus SHZU01. The sequence continues at coordinate 26,332 of JAWKQJ010000010.1, read as the reverse complement.
CCGAGCTTTCGGGAGCCAGGCTCCGCGACCTCGACCTGCTGTCGAACCAGATCCGGGTTCGGGGCAAGGGTCGGAAGGAGCGGATCGTTCCCGTCGGCCGTCAGGCCGAGGGGCGCTCCGCCGCTACCTCGAGGTCCGGGAAGGGGCGGTCGCGCATCCGGGCGCCGACCGCTCCGGCGCTCTTCGTGAGCGTCCGCGGCCGCCGGCTCTCCGCGCGCACGGTCCAGCGGCGGGTCCAGGGACTCTTCAAGGCAGCGGGAATCTCCGGGCAGCGGGTACATTCCCTCCGGCACACCTTCGCGACCCATTTGATGGACGCGGGGGCGGACCTCCGGTCGGTGCAGGAGCTCCTGGGCCACGCGTCGCTCGGCACGACGCAGATCTACACGCACACCAGCGTCGAGCGGCTCAAGCGGGTCTACCGCGACGCGCACCCGAGAGCGACCTGACGGCAGGGATCACACTGGATTTCGAGGACCCATGCAGCATTTCCACGGCACGACGATTCTGACCGTTCGCAAGGGCGGGATGGTGGCTCTCGGGGGCGACGGCCAGGTGAGCATCGGCGACACGGTGATGAAGGCCAAAGCCACCAAGGTGCGCTCGCTCAAGGGCGGCCGGGTGTTGGCCGGGTTCGCCGGCTCGGTGGCCGACGGGATCACCCTCTTCGATCGCTTCGAGGAGAAGCTCGACCGCTATCCCGGCAATCTGCCCCGCGCGGCGGTGGAGCTCGCCAAGGACTGGCGAAGCGATCGGATGCTCCGCCGGCTCGAGGCGATGCTGGTGCTCGCCGATCTGGAGCACAGCTTTCTGGTGAGCGGCGCCGGCGAGCTGATCGAGCCCGACGACGGCGCGGTCGCGGTGGGTTCGGGCGGCAACTACGCCATCGCCGCCGCCCGCGCGCTCCTGCCCGACCCGACTCTCTCCGCCAAGGAGATCGTGCGGCGCTCGCTCGAGATCGCGGCGGAGATCTGCGTCTTCACCAATCGCAACCTCACCATCCTGGAGCTGGGGGGCTCGTGAGCGCATCGGACGCCAAGGCCCCGGCCGCGCCACCGAAGCCCGACCAGCCGCAGGAGCCGCTGCCCTGGCTCGAGGAGATGCCGCCCCGGCAGATCGTGGCGGAGCTGGACCGCTACATCGTCGGGCAGGAGGCGGCCAAGAAGGCGATCGCGATCGCGGTCCGGAATCGCTGGCGCCGCTCGCGGGCGCCCGACGACATCCGGGACGAGATCACGCCCTCGAACATCATCCTGATCGGGCCGACCGGCGTCGGGAAGACCGAGATCGCCCGGCGGCTCGCGCGGCTGGCCGGCGCGCCGTTCGTCAAGGTGGAGGCCTCGAAGTTCACCGAGGTCGGCTACGTCGGGCGGGACGTGGAGAGCATGGTCCGCGACCTGGTCGACGCCGCGATCACGCTGGTGCGGAACGAGCGGGAGGACGAGGTCTACGACCAGGCCGAGCAGAAGGCGGAAGAGCAGCTGCTCGATCTGCTCCTGCCGCCGTTGGCGGCCCCGGCGACCCCGACCGAAGGCGCTCCGGCCGCGCCCGAGTCGAGCGAGGGCGGCGTCTTCGTGGTCTCCTCGAAGGGGGACGTGGCCAAGAGCAAGCCCGACGAGGATCGCCGGGTTCGCTCGCGCGAGAAGCTCCGGCAGCTGCTCCGTGAGGGCAAGCTCGACGAGCGCGAGGTCGACGTCGAGGTACAGACCCAGAGCTATCCCCCGCTCGACATGATGCAGCCCCCGCCGCAGGGCGGGGAGGGCACCGACTTCAACTGGGGCGAGTGGCTCCAGGAGATGATGCCCAAGCGGAAGAAGCGTCGCCGGGTGCGGATTCCCGAGGCGCGCCGGATCCTGATCGACGACGAGCTCCGCCGGATGGTGGACTTCGACGACGTCGTGAACGAGGCCCTCGACCGGGTCGAGAACCACGGGATCGTCTTCATCGACGAGATCGACAAGGTGGCCGGCGAAAAGTCGCAGACCGGCGGGCCGGACATCTCCCGGGAGGGGGTCCAGCGGGATCTGCTGCCGATCGTGGAGGGGTCGACGGTGCAGACCCGCTACGGCTACGTCCGCACCGATCACATCCTCTTCGTCGCGGCCGGGGCGTTCCACGTCTCGAAGCCGTCGGACATGATTCCGGAGCTCCAGGGCCGCTTTCCGATCCGGGTCGAGCTCACGCCGCTCACCGAGGCGGACTTCGTTCGGATCATGACCGAGCCGGAGAACTCGCTCACCCGGCAGTATCAGGCGCTGGTCGCCGCGGAGGAGGCCGAGGTGGTCTTCACCGAGGACGGCATCAAGGAGCTGGCCCGGATCGCGGCGGTCGCGAACGACCGGATGGAAAACATCGGTGCGCGCCGGCTCCACACCGTGATGTCGACCCTGATGGAGGACGTGCTCTTCGAGCTGCCCAACTATCCGGAGAAGAAGATCGTGATGGACGCCGCGCGGGTGCAGGAGCGGCTCGCCAAGGTCGTCAACGACGACGATCTCCGGAAGTACATCCTCTGACCGGAGCTCGAGCCGAGCCATGACCGAGGCGCGCCGGCGGGGCCCGATCACCGTGGCCGCGTTGGCGCTGCTGGCTCTGCACGGCGCCCTGGCCTGGCTGCTGCGGCCCGCCGCGCTCCGCACGGCGAACGACGACGCCGTCTATCTCCTGCTTGGCCGCGCGCTCCGCCAACTGTCCTACCGCGATCTCTTCCTCGTCGGGACCCCCGTCCAGGCCCAGTATCCCCCGTTCTACCCCGCGCTCCTCGCCGCGCTCGGCGCTCCGGCTGGCGAGCACCTCGATCTCTTCCTCCTGGCCAACGTGCTTTGTTCCGTGCTGGCCCTGGGCGCGCTCTTTCGAGTGGCACTGGGCCGGTCCGACGTGGTCGCGCTCCTCTTTCTGCTGCTGGCCGCGACCAACTCCCGCCTGATCGCGATGGCGGGCAATCTCCGGAGCGAGCCGATGTTTATGGTCCTCCTGGCGCTGGCCCTGGTCGTCCTGGCCCGACCAGACCCGAGCCGCCGGTCGCTGGTCGTCGCGGGCGGGGCCGCGATCGCGGCGGCGCTCACCCGGAGCATCGGCGTCACGCTGGTCGCGGCGTTGATCGCTGCATGGCTGCTGGAGCGGCGCTGGCGCCCGGCGGGAGCCCTGGCGCTCGCGGCGGCCCTCACCGTCGGACCGTGGCTCGTCTGGACCGTCGTGGCGCCCGGCCAGATGCCGGGTCGCTCGTACGTCGCCGATCTCACCTTCGAGGCGCCCGTGGCCCAGGTGGACGTCGGGCGTCCGGCCGGGGAGCCGGCGCTGGAGTCGACCCGGTCCCCGTCGCGGACCGACGAGGCGCCGCCGGAGCAGATACAGTCCCCGCCACCGCCCGCCGAGACACCGCCCTCGCTGCCGGCAACCTTCGCCAGGAGGATCGCGGGCAATCTGGTCGAGTACGGTGGCCGCGTGCTGCCCGCGGCGCTCGAGCTGCCGGGTGGGAGCCGCACCCGGGTTGACAACCTGCTCTGGCTAGCCGTGGTCCTCGTGCTCGGCGGGATCGGTCTGCTGGCGCTCGGGCGGTGGTGGCGAGTGGCGGCGCTCGCGCTGGCTTGCTACGGCGCGCTGCTCGTGGTCTGGCCTTATCCGATCGGTCGGTTTCTCGTACCCGTCACCCCGCTGATTCTCCTGACCCTGCTCCTCGGCGCGGCGGAGTTGGGGCGGCGGCTGTCGGTCCGGGCGCCACGATGGGGCCTCGAGGCGCTCTGCCCCGCGCTCCTGGCCGGCGCCGTGATGGCGGGCTCGCTGCCGGCAACCGCACGGCTCATCGGCAGGCAGGCGGCGTGCGACCGTGCGGCACCCCTCACGTCGGCCGGGTGCGCGGACCAGCACGAGCGATCGTTCTTCGAGGCGACTCGCTGGATCGCGAGCAACACCCCGGAGACGGAGCGCTTCCTCACCACCAAGGAAGGGACGTTCTACTACTACACGGGCCGGCAGACGATCCTGGTCGCCCCGCTGGTGGCGCAGCCGCAGGTCGACCTCCGGCGCTACCTCGAGGACCATGGCGCGCGTCAGGTCCTGTTGTCCCACCTCAAGTACGATGAGACCTGGCTGGTCGACCGGCTGGTGCCGCTGTGCGGAGACTTCGAGGTCGTCCACACCTGGGCGCCCGGCACGCTGTTGCTCCGGATCGGGCCGGCATCGGCAGACCGCCGGACCGCGTGCGAGGCGCTCGAAGCCTATCGTCGGTTGCCGTGGGGAGAGCGGGCGCCGCCGGCGCCCGCTACGGTGCGGTAGCCCGCTCCTTGATCGCGCGGACGGTGATCACGAGCTGAAAGCGCTCGTCCTCCACCAGGAGCTCGTCGTGGGTGAGCTCTTCCGCGGCCAATCCCTCGAGGAAGGCCACCGCCGCCAGGACGTTGCCGTGGGCCCGCACCTCGACGTCGGACGGCGCGAAGGCCTCCTCGAAGAGCCGGCGGACCGAATGGGTCGTGAACGCCCAGTGCCAGGAGTCCTTCCATTCGCCAGGATCGATTGGTGAGATCCCCGGGACCGTGGCCAGCACCGCGCCACCGGGCGCGAGCGACCGATGGATGGTGGCGATCGCCCGGCGAAGGTCGAAGATCAGCTGCAGGGTCTGGGTGAGGATCATGCAGTCGAAGCGATCGGAGGGTATGCCGTCGCCGCGTTCGAGGTCGGCCACGATCGTCACACCGGGCACGTCGGGCCGAACGTGCAGCACGTCGCTGGCGCGGACCCGCCCACCGCCGAATCGCTTCGTATACTCGGCGTCGCCGATTTCGAGCACCCGTCCGCGGACGAGCTCCCGGTGTCGGTCGAGGAAGCCTTCGATGTAGACCCGATCCACCGGGCTGCCGCGGTCGTAGCCCCATTCCCGTCCCACGGGGGCGGTGCGCCGAAGGTCGCCGAAGTGCACCGTGCCGGGATCGATCGGTCGGTCGCTGCTCATCGCTCCTCCTCGCCCTGCACCTTGGCGACGAACGCCTCGAAGGGCTGGTCGCCCCGAATCTCCAAGCGTGGCAGCCAGAGCAGGTCGTCACCGAAGACGCTCTGGCGGCCCCAGGTGGACAACCCGAAGACGAAGCCGCACGCGCCGGCGACATGCCGAACCACCGCGTCGGCGTCGCCGTGGGGTAGGCGATCACCTGCGTCGGCTGTCCGAGCTCCCGGGAGAGCTCGATCCGGGAGCGCACGAGGTCGCGGACCAGCTCCGTCGGTCCGAGCCCGGACAGCCGCGCATGGTTGCTCGAGTGCGAGCCGATCTGGAGCCCTCGTCGCGGAGCCGTCGGAGCCCGTCCCAGTCGAGCAGGGAAGGCTCTCGCCGCGTGCTCGGTCCCACGCGTTCGTGGCGCCGATTCGCCCCGATACCACGAAGAGCCAGGCCGGGTAGCCGTACCGCTTCAGGAGCGGCCAGGCGTGGTCCGCGAAGTCGGCATAGCCGTCGTCGAACGTGATCAGCACCCGGCGTCCGGGCAGCGGCCTTCGCCGGATCACGGCGACGCCCCAGGCATCGAGGTCGACGCCCTCGTAGCCGTGGTCGCGCAGCCAGCGGAGCTGCCGCTCGAGCTCGGCGGGCGAAATCCGGTACCGGCTCGTGGCAGCGGCCCCCTCGGGGGCGACCCGGTGATACATGAGGATCGGGAGTGTCGAGACCAGCTCGGACTCGGCGGACCCTGCGGCCGCGACCGGCCCGATCACCGGCGGCACCCGGGTCGACTCGGCCGGAGGAAGCCAGGCGGGAAGGTAGCGCGCCCAGCACGCGGTGCTGGCCTCGGCCACCTGGCTCGCCGCCACGGGCTCGCCCAGGATCATCGCCATCTCGCCGAGTTCGGCGGCGGCCGCGATGGGCAGCGCCGCTCGCCGGGTGGAGCTGGTGCCGAATCCAATCGGCGCCCGCCGGCCCAGCACCAGGCCGGGAGTGCGTGGCAAGAGCGCCGCTATCGCCGCGGTCGACTCCGCCGGCCGGGCCTCCGCCAGGGCGCGAAGGCGCTCGCGCAGTCTCGTAGATTCCGCGTCGAAGGGTCGTCCGAGGATGGCCTCCCTCACGGCGATCAGGCAGGAGTCGAAGCCACTGGCGTCGATGATCGCGGCTCGAAGCTGCCCAGGCTCTACCCGCTCGCCCAGATCGGCCAGGCTCACCAGTCCGATCGCGATTCCGCCGACGGTGCAGGGCAGCAAGCCGGACTCGGGCGTCGCCACGACCGGCAGCTCGCGGCTCAGCTCGAGGGATCGCGGCGAGACGGCCTCTTGCGCTGTCGGGCCACCCGCCGGCGAGGCCGGGTCGTAGAACCGGTCGAGGGTCCCGGTCGGCTCGCCCCACAACTCCTGCAGGAAGAGCAGCCATCCTGCGCCGGCCATCAGTCCCTCGATCGAGGTCGGCGGCTCCTGCTCGTCGGGCACCAGGTTGCGCTCCGCGGCCCAAGCCCCGACCTCGGAGGGAGGGACCAGCGTGCGCGCGAAGAATGCCTGGAGCACCTCCCAGCCGAAGCGAGCGGCGACCTGATCGGCGAGGACCAGTCCCGGCACCACGCCATCGAAGACCGGCAACTCGATGGAGCCGAGCCTCCGTCCTTCGACCTCGACAAGCGCTCGAAGTCGCTCCACGTCCGCACCGAGGGTGACGTCCTCGAACGGACGGGTGACCTCGACCCGGATCGCGTGCGTTGCGCCGACTGTCACCGGCAGCGACTTCGAAGCACCGATCACCGCCCGCTCCAGGCGGCGACCGACGCGTCGCGCGAGTCCCGCGGCCTGACTCTCCCGCTCGAGACGGGGGAGAAACGCTCCGAGGCCGGGTTCGATCAGTCGCCACAGGACGTCCGCGCGTTCCGGCGTGGTGCCGGCGGCGATCGCTGCCGCGCGGAGGAGGGAGCTCGCGGCTACTGCCGGGTCGAGGTCCGGCGCAACCCAGCCTGCGGGGGCCTGCCAGACCCGATCGGGGTCACCGCCTTGAGCCAGCAGCATGCCGGCGGTCCAGACGGCCAGGTGCAGTCGAGCTTCCGGCTCGAGCTCGGACGGCCGGCCCCGCTCCAGTCCTGGCGCGGAGCGGCTCACCCTACTGTCGGTGCGATGACCGCGAGCAATCACGGCGAGCCCGTCGGCGAGCACCCGGAGGGGTCGGTGCGACGACGAGCTGGGGCGGATACGGTAGTGGGCCAGCACCTTCCAGTCGGCCGCGAACGGGTGCCCGGCTCGGGCGATTCGCTGCCAGAGATCCCAATCGGCGCAGGTCACCAAGGTGGTGTCGAACCCCCCGAGGTTGGCCACCACCCTGCGTCGTACCAGGCAGGAGTGCACGGCGAAGGGGTTGAAGCGGGCCAGCTCGTCGAACGGCCTGACCAGGTCCGGTCGGTGCTCTTCGTCGATTCGCTCGCCGTCCGGCGTGACCCGAGCCCAGCCGCAGCAGGCCACGTCGACCGGTTGCTCGCCCTGCGTCAGGGCGAGCAGGCGGTCGAGATGCTCGGGCAGCAGCCAGTCGTCCGCGTCGAGGCAAAGCAGCCACTCTCCCGCGGCGGCCTGTAGCCCGACGTTCCTTGCGGCTGCTTCGCCCGCGTGATCGGATCGGACCAGGCGAATCCGACGGTCGCGGTCCGCGAATCGCCCGACCACAGCGGCCGTGTCGTCGGTCGAGCCGTCGTCGACGACGAGCGCCTCCCAGCCGGACTGGGTTTGGGCCAGGACGGACTCCAGCGCCTCGGCGATCGTGTCCGCTGCGTTGAACGCCGGGGTGACGATCGAAACCAGCGGTCGGTCGCCGCCACGCGCTCCCTCGCTCACGCAGCTCCCGGCTCGGTCGCTGCCAACGGGTCGCCGCGACGGGTGCTGGTGAGGTTGCCCAGGTAGACGATGGGGTCGGCGACGATCGGATCCCGGAGCAGCTCGAGCAGCCTGCCGTGCCGGGGATGGTCGGGCAGGTGGACCGCGCGGGCCTTGAAGTCCGTGTCGGTGAAGGTGCCCCAGTTGACCAGCTGGTGGAAGTAGACCGTGTCGACTCCGAAACGACGCCCCAGCTCGACGAAGGCCGCCATCTCGTCCACGTTGTTGTCCTGGACCACCATGTTGATGCCGAGCCACCGCAAGGGACCGTCCCGACGCAGTCCGCTGACGAAGCTCAGGTTCTCGAGCAGGACCTCGAAGCTGCCGCCACGGCGGTTGGTCCGGTAGGTCGCGGGCGTCGCGGCGTCGATCGAGATATCGGCGAAGTGCACCAGCGCCCTGACTTCCTCGGGGATCGTGTGCCACATCTTCGGGCTCCAGAGCAACCCGTTGGTGTGGAGGTGGATGGTCTCGAGCTGTGGGGCCTCCTCCAACTTCATCGTCTGCAGCCAGCGGCGGAAGAACGGACTGCCGAAGGGGTCTCCCGATCCCGTGATGTAGAGGAGCCTCGTGTCGGCCAGACCGCCTGCGCGGAGCTTCCGCTCGATGTCGAAGACTCGCGACTTGTCCCGGCTCTCCACGATGATCTCGGTTCGGCAGGTGGGGCAGGAAAGGTTGCAGGAGCGGTCGTACGAGCAATTGACCTGACGGGGACCGTTCGGAAGCACGGTGAGTCGACCCTCGATCACCGCCCGCATCTCGGGGTCGGTCACCGCGTCGAGCGGCTGGACGGGACCGGATACGGTCTGGAGGTAGGGGCATCGGGTCGCGCTGCAGTATTCGAAACCACCGTCAAGGATCGAGCGACGGATCTCCTGGGCGGTGGAGCCGTTCCAGACCTCGTCCACCGATTGGGTGCCCAAGTTCCCGATCGGCGTGTCCAGCCAGGACGGACAGCAGAGGAACACTTCGCCTTCCACCCGCCCCCGGGAGATCTCGAACCAGGTGAATGGTTTGGAGCAGAACAGCTTGCCGGGACTCGTCATGACACCCTCCACGGGACTCACGATCGGATGACCTCGTCGTACAATGCCTCGTACCGCTTGACCAGGGTGGACCATGACAGCGCCTCCGCCCTTCGTCGCGCCGCCGCCGCCCGCTGGCCTCGCTCCTCCGTCCCATCGCGGAGACGGAGCACCGCCTCAGCCAGGCGGTCGGAGTCGCCGCCTTCCACCAGGATCGCCTCGGGTCCCGGCGCGTAGGCCTCGATCGCCGGGAGCCGGGTCGAGAGAATCGGGAGTCCCGATGCCAGTCCTTCCAGGATCGCGTTGTTTGCGGTGGCGCTGGTCAGGGGGAGCAGGAGCAGGTCGGCTCGCTGGTAGAGCGCGCGCAGGGTCTCGTCGTCGACTTGGCGATGCCGGACCACGTTGGGCAGTCCTTCCAGCCCCGTCGGTCGATCGGTGACTACGTGCAGCTCGACGTCGGGTTCGGACGCCAGCCGCTCGGCGACGCCCCGCACGGTCGGCCAGTCTCGCAGCCAGTGTCCGACGGTGAGGCAGCGGAACCGCTGATCGGGGATCCGATCGGCCGGTCGGAAGAAATCACAGTCGACTCCGTGAAGGATCACCCGGATCCGCTCGGGTGGCACCACCGCGCGGAACCAGGCCTCCTGCGTCGGTGAGACCAGAGTGACCACGTCGAACCGGGCGACCACTTCCGGGTCGAGGAGACCGTCCAGCAACTCGGGCGGCTGGTGGAACGTGGCGATCGTCCGGGTGCGGGAGCGACCGTAGCGCCGAATCCAGCGAGGCAGGAACTGTCCTGAGTGTTCGGCGTCGAGGAAATGGACCAGATCCGTGGTGCTGAGCAGGCAGCCGGGCAGCGCCCGGAGCTCCGCGGCGAGATCGCTGAGCTTGTACCAGGCCATACCCGACGCCTGGACCCGCTCGCGCAGGCGGCGCCTCAGCCCGGCGTGCGGGATCGGGAGGTCCCGATCGCTGTCCGACGCTCCCTGGGCCCGCACCGCGAAGCGCTGCCGGTCCACCCGGGAGATCAGCTGGGTGAAACCCGCATGACGGCCCCAATGCGGGTACCTGGTGTACAGCATCCGGATCCTCGTCCGCCGGCTCACCGCCGGCCCGCCCCCAACAGCCCCGCGATGTGGCCCACCTCGATCCAGGCCCAGCACTTCTCGGCGAAGCGGGCCGGATCGTCGGTCGGGAGCAGCCAGCTCCGGAGTCGCCGCGGCGAACCGAGCAGCCTGCCCGTCATGGCGGCGGCGATGGCCAGCCGCGCCAACGGCGAGAGACTCGAGCGCAGCAGCCGCATCATCGCGTCCGAGACGCCCTGCCAGTAGTAGCGCCGCCGGAACCATGTCTGGTCGAGACGCGATGCGGGAACGTGGTGCCGGACGGCCATCGCGGGGAAGTAGACGATCGGGTAGCCGCGGCGAGCGATCTGCTCCGTCAGGAAGACATCGCCACTCGAGAGCAGGGAGCTGCCGACCCGGTCGAGGCCGGGGTGAAAGCCGCCGACCTCCTCGAGCAACTGTCGCGGCACCGCGAGGTTGGCTCCGACCAGCCACTCCTGCTTGAGGTCGGCCAGCAGCTTGGGCTCGCTCGACCAGTCGACGATCGTGAGGCCGAGCGCGACCTGGTGAGAAAGCCAGGAGGGCGGCTCGCGCTCCCAGATCGGGGTTACCCGCCCGCCGAGGGCGCCCGCGGTCGGATACTCGGCGAAGCCGTCCCGGATAGCTACGAGCCAGCCGGGCTCCGCGACGGCATCGTCGTCGAAGTAGGCGACGTAGCGACCCCGGGCGGCGGCCCAGCCCGCGTTGCGGGCGTGGCAGAGACCGATCCGCCTCTCGGTCAGGATCCGAAACGCGCTCCTCGCCTCGTACTCTCGTGCCACCTCTCGGGTGTCGTCCGTCGAGGCGTTGTCGACGACGAGCACTTCGTGCCCGTCGGCGGGCAGCGCCTGCGTCGCCAGGCTCTCGAGCGCCAGCCGGAGCTGCGGCGCCCGGTCGCGGGTGCACACCACCACGGAGATCAGCGGCTCGCGCTCGCGACTCATCTCGCGCCTCCGCTCCGGAGCAGTCGGTCCAGCGCACGGCGGGTCGCTCGGCCGCCGTGCCAGACGAGCCAGCGGGCGGCGTAGCCGGGGTTGCCGAGAGCGCGGCGGAGCAGGGCCAGCTGGTGACGGATCGGCCAGCGGAGCACCGCGCCGGGGCGGACGGGATCGAATTGGGGAGACACCGCGGTGCTCGCCAGGTGGGTGGGCTCGGCCCGGGCCGCCGATCGGTTCGCCGGCCAGCGCAGCGTGGTCTCGAGCAGCACGGCAAGGTCGCGCGCCTCGGCGCCATCCAGCTCCTGGTGCGCCGCCCCCTGGTGCGCCGCGAGCAGCAGCTCGTACATCCGAGCGTGCCCCACCCGGGCGAGCTGTCGGGTCCACGCTTGCGGTCCGAGATGGTGGCGTGCAAGGATCTCTGGATAGGTGATCGCCACCCAGCCTCGCGCCAGCACCGCGTTCGCCAGCTGCCAGTTCGCGAACTCGCCCTCGAGCCCGGATGGCGGCGGGCCGATCTCGCGGAGCGCGTCGACCCGATAGACGGCTGTGGGAGCCACGTCGTTGCCGGCCAGCTGATAGGGGAACCCGGGACAGGGTCGGACCACCACACCCGATTCCTCGCCACTCATCCGGGTCCAGAAGGAGATCAGGCCGAGCTCGTTCCGTTGCTCGAGGGCGTCCCCGACCCGCGCCACGAATTGGGGAGCGAGGCGGGTCGTCGGCCGCAGGGTGCTCACGCCGAGCAGTGCCGGATACGCAGCGCTCAGGGCTGCGAGCGCGGCCCCGGGCGCCGAAGGATCACCGCTCGCGTCGAGCACGCGCCAGCCCTCGGAGCGGACGCGAGCGAGCGGCCTCGCGAGGTCGGGATCCCGCTCGTCGGCCACGATCACCACGGCGGGTGGCTCCGATTGCGCCAGCACCGAGCCGATGCACTCTTCCAGTCCGGCCCGCTCGGCCGATGCCTCGACGACCAGGCCGATCCTCGGTCCCGCGCCTTCCGACCGGGGTGCCGCGCGGCGCCGCTCGAGCCGAGCCCGTTCCCTCGGGAGCACGGCCGCGAAGCTCCGCGCGCCCGACCGCGAAGCCACCGAGGCGCGCCAGGCGACCTGGCGGGCGATCGTTTCCGCGTTGTTGCAGGTCCGCCGGATCGCCCGGGCGGCGGCGGCCCCCATGGCCTTGCGGGCCGCCGGATCGGTGTCCAGCGCCCGCCGCAGCGCCGTCGCCAATCCCTGGGCCGTGCCGCTCTCCGCGATCCAACCGGTCCGATCGTCCTCGATCATCTCGGTCATACCACCGTGCGGCGACGCCAGCACCGGTAGTCCCGAGCCCATCGCCTCGATGCAGGTGTTCGGGAAATTCTCCCAGCGGGAGCTGACCACGGCCAGCCTGGCCCTGGCGAGAATGCCCGCCAGTTCGGCCCGCGGCTTCACGCCCAGGAAGCGGAAGTGGCCACGGAGCAGGGGCGGGATCCGTGCTTCGAGCAGCTCCTGCACCATCAGGGTCCCCGTGCCCGCCCGAGGTGTGTCGGCGCCGACGAACTCGAACTCGAGCCCGGGCCGCTCGCGAGCGACCGCCACGGCCGCGTCGACCCACTCGATCACGCCCTTGCGAGGCTCGGTCCGCCCGACGTAGCAGATCGTTCCACGTTCCCAGGTCGCTTCGGAGCGCGCCAACTCCAGGGTCTCCCCGACGGGATAGGGGATCACCTCGACGGATCCGGGCCGGAGGCGGTAGAGCTGCTCCGTTTGGCGGGCCAGGTAGCGACTCGGGCAGAGGTGGGCGTCGGCCGCCGTGATCGAGTAGTCCTCCAGGCGCTTTGCCGTGAAGTAGTCAGGACGGCCGAGGTCCCAGTCGTTGTAGCGGAAGATCAGCTCGGTCGGCGAATGGAAGTGCACCACACACGGTGGCCGGCGCGAGGGGCCCAGACCGAGGGCCCTGCGGAGCTGGAGATAGTAGAGCGGTGCCTCGTAGTCCTGTCCCTCGATCAGATCGATGCCCTCTGCCGCGACCAGGTGCTCGGCCAGCAAGGCCGACTGCCAGGCAAACAGCTGGGGTGGAAACTCCGACTGCCCGAGCGCCTCCACCGGGCCGGCCAGATCGTCACGGGCCGTTCCGCCGGTGGCCGGCAGTGCCAGCACCTGGTCGAGCGGGACGCGGTGGACCAGCAAGCGGCCGCCGCATTCCTCCTCGAGCGGCTTTGGCGCGCCTTCCCACTGCTGGCCGATCACGTGCACGGTCTCGCCGGCCTCGGCGAGCAGTCGGGAGATGTGCCGCACGTAGGTCCCGATGCCGCCGGGCGGATAGGCAGCCGGCGGATACTCGCGGCTGACGATCAGGTGTCTCATGACCCACCCCCGCGACTGAGCGCGGCGAGCCGCTGGCGCAGCCAGCGCCAACCCTTCGCGGGCGCCGGGGAGTCTTCCTCGCGCGAGGCCCCCGATCCGAAGCGGGTCGCCGCGAGCTGGGCTTCGAGCTGGAGGGCGAGCGGTGCCGCGAATCGCTCCACCAGCTCGGGGTGCGAGGCCAGGAAGCGCTCCCGCATCACCTGGTGCTGCGCGGGGGTCATCGACCGGTAGAGCGAATCGTGCCGGACCCGGTAGCGGTGCAGGTAGCGTGGCACGGTCACGATCGGTCGCCCTGCGCCGACCAGCCGAAGGCTCAGCTCCCAGTCTTCGTAGTTGTAGCGCTGGCGCGCGTCGTACCCACCGAGCTGCCGCAGGGCTGCGGTCCGCATCACGCAGGGAACGATGACCGTGTTCTCCACCAGCAGGAGCGGCAGCTCCGACTGGGGCGCGTTCCAGTACCCCTCCGGCATGCCCTCGCCGAAGAGCCGGGCCCACGAGGCGACGCCGCCTAACGTCGGCCAGCGGGCCATCAGGCCGACCGCCACCCGGTAGAACGCGGGCTCCAGGAGATCGTCGCCGTCCAGAAACGAGATCAGCTCGCCCCCGGCTCGGGCCAGGGCCGCGTTGCGGGCCGCGGAGAGTCCCTGGTTCGGCTGCCGAATCACTGTGAGAGGGAGGTCGCGGGTGGCGGCACGAGCCTCGAGCGCCCGGATCAGCGCCAGGGTGCCTTCGCGGGTCGATCCGTCGTCCACCAGCAGCAACTCGTCGGGCAGGCGTTCCGAGGCCCAGACGCTCTCGACGGCCTCGAGCAGCACCTCGTCCAAGTCGAAGCAGGTGACCACGGCGGTGAGGGTCGTGGATCGGTCGTCGGACGGGGGGCCGGGGTGACCGGGCGGGTCGCCGGCGGCGGGGTGTCCTTCGCGGAGATGCTGACAGACGCGGCCGAGGTCGACCGGCTGCCCGGGCTGCGCCCACAGCGCCCGGATTCGTTCCGCCGCCGCCGCGATCGCCCCCCGGCGAGCCTCTCCGCGATGGGCGGCCAGCACCGCCCCGATCAGCCCGGTCCGCAGTCGCTCCCGCTCGCTCCGGTTGATCGCCGCGAGGAGCGCCAGCCGCTCGGCCAGCGCTTCGACGCTCTCGGTCGGGAGCAGAAGCTCCGCGGGGATCCGTTCTCGGGGTGCCAGACCTTCGGCCGCGGCCGCGGAGACGGCAACGAGGCCTCCGTGCGACAGCTCCAGCCACGGCGCCGGCAGGTGCTCGAACCGACTCGGGTAGAGGCGCAGGTTGGCATCGCTGCCCCGGCCGCCCGCATCGCCAAAGCGCCACCGACCGTCGCGGATCAGCTCTCGCACCCAGCCGCGTCCCGACCAGTAGTCCGGGAAGGTTCGGGGCCGCATCGGTGCGAAGGCCAGGGCGGCACCGGTCGACTCGACCTCGTGGGCCAGTGGTCGCCCCGCGCGATCGAGCAGCCTTACCGCGTCGAGCAGCAGTTGCGCACCGCTGGCCGGGTCCTGTGGCTCGTCCAGGAAGAGCCGCGTCGCGGCGGTCGTGCCGCCCCGCCCGACGGGCCGCTCGAGCCGGTCGAGCAATCCGCCGTCGATGCGCCGGTGGACCGCCACGGGTGCTTGGGCACCGGGGAGACGGCAGGATCGAGCCACCATCGCTCCCCGATCCCCGAAGCAGAGCACCAGATCGGCGAGGGCCAGGGAGTATGTCTCGGACTGTCGCCGGGTGAGCGCCGGCCGCGACCAGGTCCCCTCCTGGTTGGCGCGGTGGCGCTCGGAGGAGAGATCCGTCGCCACCACCACGAACGGCGTGTCGAGCGCGTCCGGGGCGCCGGTTGCCCGGGCGAGCTGAGCGACGTAGCCGAGCCCGCCGAAGGAGGGCACGATCACGGCCTCGAAGGGGTCGTCGCGGCGGAGTCGGCGCAACTCGAGCTCAAGGCAATACGACAACAGCACGAGGGGCTCGCTCCCCGCCAGGAGGGAGTGCGAGAGCACGCTCAGCGGGGCGGTGTCGAGCGGGTTCCCGTGATCGGGATCACGGGCCGGCACCGCGCGACGAGCGACCGCCGGCGAGCCGAAGTCCTCCTCGGGTGCCGGGCCTGGGCTCGACCGGGCCTTCGTCGCGGGAAACGGCATCCACTCGAAGAACGAGCCCGGCACCGACTCGTAGCGGAGCCATTCGTCCCACCCGAGCACGGTGAACCGGCAAGCGAGCTGCTCCGCCAGCTCCGCGAGGGGAAGGCCCAGTCCCCGGGCCGCCCGGCGCTCGTCGGGGTCGGTCGAGACGCACTCGGCCAGTCCGTCGTAGGCCTCGACCACGACGAGGTGTGCCGGCCGGGTCGCCGAGCCGTTGGCGGGCATCATGGCTGACCCGGGTGATGCCACCAGTGCTGTGGCGGATTGAGCACGGCGCTGGGCGCACCGCCGCGAACCAACAGAGGATAGGCCTTGGCGTGATAGTCGTAGGCCCGGCTCCAGTCACTGGCGTAGACCCCGACGTCCACGAAGTACCGGCCGGCGCTCAGGTCCACGCGCTCGATCTGACAGCTGACCACCCCCGTGCCCGCCAGCGGCTCGCCGCCGTCGCCGAAGGCGCTGCTCATGTCGTAGCAGACCAGGCCGTCCTCGCGGAAGAGAAAGACCTGAAAGATCGGGCTGAACACCTGCCCGGTGACGGCGGTATCTCACTCCACCCGGAGCGATCGACTGCTCCAAAGCTCGGCGAGCGGCTCGCCGGCCTCGCCGAGCAGGCGGGCTTCGTCGATTCGGAGCTCACCGGTGCCGAGCCGATCGGCCGTCACGGGCACCTCGGACGCGCCCGACGGGGCGTGCACGGGCGGACCGGGCTCCTTCGGGCGTTCCCCGCCTCCTGCTCCATCGCGCCGAGGTACCGGTCGACCACCTGACGCCGGGCCGAGGGCCCGGGTCTCGCCGTGGCTGAGCCAGAGGGCCTCGTCGCAGAGCTCGCGGATCAGCGAGGCCTCGTGCGAGATCAGCACGATGGAGCAGCCGGCCAGCTTCTGCCGGGCGATCCGCTCGAGGCACTGCTGTTGGAAGGTCACGTCGCCCACCGCGAGGACCTCGTCCACCAGCAGCACCTCCGGCTCCAAATGGATCGCGACGGAGAAGGCGAGACGCATCCGCATCCCGCTGCTGTAGGTCCGAAGCGGGCTGTCGATGAAGTCCTCGACCCCCGCGAAGTCGACGATCGCGTCGAAGCGCCGGAGCACCTCGGCGTGGGTCAGACCGCCGACCACGCCGGTCACCAGCACGCTTTCCCGCCCGGTGAGCTCCTCAGAAAGCCCGCGCCGAGATCGAGCAGGGCGTGCCGATCCGCCCGGCGACCTCGACCGTGCCGTCGTCGGGTGGCATCACGCCCCCGACCAGTCGCAGGGTGATTTCCCGGAGCCGTTGGCTCCGATCACCCCGAGGGTTCTGCCCGCGCCAACGCCGAAGGTCACGTCCTTCAGCGCCCAGAAGGTGTCCGTCGACCCGATTTTTCGACGAAACCCTCGGGCAGCCGCCTCCCGCCAGGGTGCGGGGCCGATGGGGCGAATAGACCCGGTAGCGTTTGCTCGCCGCCGCGGACGCGCACCGTCTCCTTCATCCCAGGTCCTCGACGAAGCGACCGCTCTCCCGTCGGAAGATCCAGAGGCCGCCGAGCAGCAACCTCGCCGGCCAGCAGTCCCAGCGCGGCAAGCGGCAGCAGGGCGGGGGGCTCGGCGCGGAGCAGGATGGCGCGATAGGCTTCGACCAGAAAGGCCAGGGGTTGGCTGGTAGACGCCCTGCAACCGGACCGGTACGGCGCTCGCCGGATAGAACACCGGAGAGAGATAGAAAAGGAACTGGAGCGTCACCTTGAGGAGATACTGGGTGTCCCGGAAGCGGACATGGAGCGCCGCCACCAGATAGGAAAAGCTCAAGGTCAAAGCGTATTGGACCGCGAGGACGGCCGGAAGCCAGAACGCGGTGGAGCCGATCCGCACGTCGCTCATCGCGAGCAGGACGGCCAGGATCGGGAACGCAAGCAGCAGGTGGATCAGGCTAGATGTGACCGTGACGACGGGGAGAATCGCTGGCGGGAAGCCCGGTTGCCGGATCAGCTCCCGGCCACCCACGACGGAGCCCGCCGCGAAGAGCAGCGACGCCTGGAACCATCCGTAGATCAGGATGCCGATGAAGAGGAAGGCCGTGTAGTTCGGCGTGTCGATCGGCAGCACCACCCGGAACACGAACCAGAGCACCAACAGCTCCGCGAGTGGGTTGAGCAGCGTCCACGCGAGACCCATCGCCGAGCGCTTGTACCGGAGCTTGATGTCGCGACCCACGAGGACCACCAGCAGGTCAGCCAGGTAGCGGAGTCGGGGGGCCCGCGCGTCGGCCGCCGCGGCCGCCCCGCTCGAGGGCCGAAGCGGGCTCGTCATAGGGTCTTGCGCAAGGTCCTGAGGACTCGGGCGACGCCCGGGCGCAGGGCGATGGCGGGATCGGCAGCGACCTGCTCGATGGCCGGCAAGGCGAGCGGCCCGATTTGAATCAGGACGTTCGCCGCGAGGCGGGACAGCGCGGGATCCTCGCCGACCAGGATCCGCGCCAGGCTCGGCGCGAACCGGGACGCGCCCGGACCCAGCGCCGCGATGGCGGCGATCGCGTCGGCCTGCTCGGCGGGCGGGCGGAAGCGGAGAATCTGGAGCAGCACGATCTGACGCCCCGGTCGGTCCCCGGCGATTTCTCCGATGGCCCAGTTTGCCATCGCCGCCGCCGAATCGTCTGGCTCGCCAAGCACCCGCAGCAGCGACGGCAGCGAGCGGCGGGCGTTGGGGCCGAGCAGGCCGAGGCCATAGGCGGCGGCCACCCGGGCGTCGGCGGGCTCGGCGAGCAGCATCGCTTCCAGGGGTTCACGGCCTTCAGCACCCAGCGCCGCGAGCCGCTCGGCCGCGGCCGAGCGGATCTCCCGCGTACTTGCCAGGAGGCTCGTCGCCAGACGGCTCAGCGCCTCCGGACGCTCGGCCGCCAGTGCCGCGAGGGAGTCCACGGCCGCGATCGACGCCGCCGGCTCGACCGGCTCGGCGCGGCTCTCGATGTCCTTCGGACCACATCCAAGCAGCCAGGCCGCAGCCAGGAGGGCGGACGCGCATCGAAGGCGGCGCATGAGACCAGGGGCCAGGAGAGGTGTCGGGTCGCGGTTAAGAAAGCGTTCCACGGAAACGCACGCAAGCAAGAGCCGGCATTGGCCAACCGGTCGAGGCGCTTCCGAGCGCGGACCGGGTACAGAATCTGCCACGCATAGGTCGGGCCCGCACGTGTCGCGCTGTGGAGGCGCTGATTTGTCCGAGAAGGTATGATCAGCGCAGTGCTGCGCTATTGTCGGCGCCGACCGACTGCAACATGCCGTGGCTGTGTGTGGTGCGTTCTCGACGATCGCGAATCGGGTCACCGGACGATGATCCAACGCCGCGCTGGACGACGCTAGGTCGATGTCGGATTCGCCGACTCTCCCCCAGGCGGTGAGCTCCGCGCCGATGATGCTGCCCCCGACCCGTCGTCTTTATCTTGCGCTAACCCTTCTCGCCCTGTTGATCATCGCCGGGTTCGCGGGCGTCTGGCTCGCGCTCGGGCCCGGCTCCGCTCCGTTTCTGTACGCGGTGGCCAGCGGCCTGGTCGCCTTCCAGGTCGCCTCGTGGCTCAGCCGCTGGCTTCTGCTCTCGCGGATGCGGCGACCGATCCACGTCGCACCGGAGCCCGGGCTGCGGGTGGCGGTCGTCACCACGTTCGTTCCGGGGCGCGAGCCGATCCAGATGCTGGAGCAGGTCGTCCGCTCGCTGGTCGCGCTGGAGTACGAGCACGATACGTGGGTGCTCGACGAAGGCGACGACCCCGACGTCGGGCTGCTCTGCGCGAGGCTCGGCGCCCGCCATTTCAGCCGGCGGGGCGGGTCCACCGACGACCCGCGGCTGGCGCCCGAGACGAAGTACGGGAACTACAATGCCTGGCTGGATCGCCACGGCGCCGCCTACGACGTACTGGCCGCGTTCGATCCCGACCACGTTGCCGAGCCGGGCTATCTTGTTCGCGCCCTCGGCCATCTGCGCGATCCCCAGGTGGGCTACGTCCAGGCTCCTCAGGCCTACTACAACCAACGGGTCAGCTTCATCGCGCGCGGCGCCGCAGAGGAGAGCTACGCCTTCTACGCGACCCACCAGCCAGCAAGCTATGGCCTCGGCCATCCGATCATCGTCGGCTGCCACAACGTCCACCGCATGAAGGCGCTCTGCGCCGTCGGAGGCTTCGCCCCGCACGACGCCGACGACCTCCTGCTCACGCTCCGGTATCGGAGCCAGGGTTGGCGAGGCGTCTACGTGCCCGAGCTGCTCGCCTTCGGGATCACGCCGGTCGACTGGCACGGATACCTCCGACAGCAGGTGCGCTGGTCCAGGAGCGTGGTCGATCTGAAGCTCGGCGGTCTGCGACAGCTCGGCCGGACGCTCCCGCGAGTCGAGCGCTGGCTGAGCGCCCTGCACGGGCTTTTCTATCTGCGCAGCTTCACGGTTCCGCTGTGGTACCTCGTCCTCGCCGGCTCGCTCCTGGCCGGCCGGGCCCCCACCGCGCTCGGTCTCTCGGGCCTGCTCGCGCTGATGGTGACCGCCGCCGGACTCCGTGCCATCGGCTCCTTCCGGTTGCGCTTCGCGCTCGACCCCCGCACCGAGGGCGGGCTGCATTGGCGGGCCGGTGTGCTCCAGCTCGCGAAGTGGCCGTTCCAGTGCCTGGCCATCGTCCGCGGGTTGGTGGGCAGCCAGGCGCCGTACGCCCTCACCTACAAGGTCCATCCCATCCGGGGCGGATGGCCGACGCTCTGGCCTCACGGACTCGTCGCGCTGCTGATGGCCGTGGTGCTCGGTGTCGCCCGAGCCTGGCACGGCCATCAGTCGCTGCTGCTCGAGGTCGCCGGGGCCGCCGTGATCCTGGCGTCGATCACTCTCATCGTGACCGAGAGCCAGCGGCGGCTCGTCCCCGCCTGGGAGGCGGGCGTCTACCTGGACCGCCGCAGAGAGCTGGACGGGCTGCTCGGCCCGGCTCGCTGGCCCAGCGTGGACCGACGCCGAATCCCGCGCCCCGCCAGCGCCCGGTGAGGGTCGGCGGAGCCGGTCGGGTCGAGCCGATCAGGATCGGGTTCTGATCGAGAGGATCAGCGCGATCAGCGACAGGCCGATCGAGGCGTGGAGGAAGCGGACCCAGGGGATGCTCAGGAAGAACACCAGGGTGAGCGAGAAGACCACCACGATGCTGCCGATGGCGATCGCCTTGCTCCTTCGCGACATGGCGCGGTGCATCCGCCAGTCGAGGATCATCGGTCCGAAGATCCGGTGGCTCACCAGCCGGTTGTAGAACTTGGTGGAGGCCCGGGCGTAGCAGGAGGCGGCCACGATCAGGAACACCGTGGTCGGCATGACCGGGAGAAAGGCCCCGATTACGCCGAGCACGACGCAAGTGTGCCCGACCGCCAGCAGCACCAGCCGGCCGCTCGTCGATCGGACCCGCCCCGCCTCGTTGCTCAGCTCCACGCTCCCCACTGGTGGCACCCCGCCCTCGTTCGACTGGTGGTCCTTGAGTATAATCGACCGGATGGTCGGCGATCTGGATCCGGCCGGAACCCCCACCCTTCGGCGATGGCGCTTCCGATGAGACTCTTCCGCACCCTTGGCTCGCTCTCCCTCGTCCTCCTGGCCCCGGCCGGCACCGCGCTGGCCCAACGCCCCACGATCCAGCAGGGGGCGAGAAATTACGTCGCCGTCGAGGATCCCGTGGTCGCGATCACCCACGTCCGGGTGATCGACGGCACCGGCAAGGCCGGGGTGGCCGACCAGACCGTGGTCCTCCGGGACGGCCGGATCGCGGCCCTCGGGCCGAGCGGCTCGACCGCCGTGCCGGGCGGCGCCCGGGTGATCGACGGGTCGGGCAAGTCCCTGATTCCGGGACTGGTCGGCCTCCACGACCACAGCTACTACACCACCTCGGCCCGGACGGTCCAGTCGAACTACTCCGCTCCGCTGCTCTATCTGGCGGCCGGGGTGACCACGATCCGCACCACCGGCGCCAACAACCCCTACGCCGAGCTCAATCTCAAGCGGGCGATCGAAGAGGGGCGCTTCCCGGGCCCCAACATGTACATCACGGGACCGTACATCACCGGACCGGGCAACGGACAGGGCAGCGCCATGGCCGGGGTCGCCAACCCGGAGGAGGCCCGGCGAGTGGTGGCGTACTGGGCGCAGGAAGGCGTCCAGTGGCTCAAGTTCTACACCACGATCAGCGGCCCCGCCATGAAGGCCGCGATCGACGAGGCCCACAAGCACGGGCTCAAGTTCACGGGCCACCTCTGCTCGGTGCCCTACCGCGAGGCGGTGAGCTACGGGATCGACGCGCTGGAGCACGGCCTCTGTGCCAACTCCGACTACGACAAGACCCGCGAGCCGAACCGGTGCTCGCCCAATCTGTTCCGGAGCTTCTCCGATCTCGACATCCAGAGCACCGACGTCCAGGCCACCTTCAAGGCCCTGATCGACAATCAGGTCGCGCTCACCTCCACCCTGGTGGTCTACGAGCTCTTCGTTCCCAACCGGCCGCCGCTCGATCCCCGCGTGCTCGACGCGATGTCGCCGGACGCCAAGAACGAGTACCTGACCTCCCGCGCGACCATCGCCGAGCAGCCCGGGCGGGGGATCCCGCTCGAGATCTTCAAGAAGGGCATGGAGTACGAGCGCGCCTTCTTCAAGGCGGGCGGCCTGCTGACCTCGGGGGTCGATCCGACCGGCAACGGCGGCGCGCTCTTCGGCTTCGGCGACCAGCGCAATCTGGAGCTCCTGGTCGAAGGCGGGTTCACCCCCGCCGAGGCGATCCAGGTCGGCTCGGCGAACGGCGCCAAGGCCCTCGGCGTCGGCGACCAGAAGGGCACGATCCAGGTCGGCAAGGTGGCCGATCTGGTGCTGATCGGCGGGATGGTCGACCAGAACATCGCCGACATCCGGAACGTCGAGCTGGTCTTCAAGGGCGGTGTCGGCTTCGACTCGAAGAAGATGATCGAGGCCGCGCGGGGGCAGGTCGGCGCGCGCTGATGGACCAGGTCCGGCTCGAGCGTCAGGGAGCGGTGGGCCGGCTGGTGCTGGCCCGCCCCGCGAAGCGGAACGCCCAGACGCCCGAGATGTGGACCGAGCTGCGGAAGATCGGGGCCGGTCTCCTGATCGAGCCCGATCTCCGGGTGCTGATCGTCGAGGGCGAGGGCGAGGTCTTTTCGGCCGGGATCGATCTCGGCGTGCTGATGGGGCAGGCCCGGGGCGACGAGTCGCTCTCGATCGACGTCGAGGAGGCGCAGCAGGCCTTCTCCTGGCTCAGGGAGACCCCGTTCCCGACGATCGCCGCGGTGCAGGGGGCGGCGCTGGGGGCCGGCTTCCAGCTTGCACTCGCCTGCGACCTCAGGATCCTGGCGGAGGGGACGGTCTGTGGGCTTCCGGAGGTCGACTTCGGGATCTTTCCGGACCTGGGCGGCTGCGCCTGGCTGCCCGAGCTGGTCGGCTCCGCGAAGGCCAAGGAGCTGATCTTCACCGGTGAGCGGTTCGACGCCGCCACGGCGCTCGCCCTGGGCCTCGCCAATCGCGTGGTGCCCGCCTCCGAGCTCGGGGCCACGGTCGATCGACTGGCCGAGTCGCTCGCCGCGAAGGCGCCGCTCGCGCTCCGTGCGGCGAAGTGGGTGATCGACGCCGGGATCCACCCGGCCGAAGGCGCCCTTCGCCGCTCGGCGATGGAGGTGCGCTCGCTGCTCGGCTCCGAAGACTTCCGCGAGGCCTGTCTCGCGGCCACCGAGAAGCGGCCGCCGGTCTTTCGCGGTCGTTAGGCGCCCCTCGCGCGAGGGGCCTCGCGCGTGCTCTCCGGGCCCCGCCGATGTTATCCTCAGAGCATGATCGTCGTCTCGAAGCCCGCCGTCCGGCGGTCGGGTCGGTCGCTCGCGACCCTGGTCGTCCTGACGGCGGCGCTGTCCGCGACCGGACGGGCGCAGCCCGCCGCCGACTCCGCCGCGCGCGCCGCGGCCGACGCCTGTCGCGCCGGGCTCCGCAGCACGGCCGTGGCCCGCGGCATCCGAGCGTCGACCTTCGACTCCGCGACCGCGAAGGTGGTGCTGGACCTGAGCGTGATCGAGGCCCGGAGCAATCAGCCCGAGTTCACCACCCCGATCTGGGACTATCTGGCGCTCCTCGTCGACGACGAGCGGGTGAGCTTCGGCAAGGCGCGCCTGGCCGAGTGGGACGGTCTGCTCGTCGGGCTGGAGCGGAAGTTCGGCGTCGACCGGCACGTCATCGTGGCCGTGTGGGGCGTCGAGTCGGACTACGGCCGGGTGCTCGGCACCCGGCCGCTGGTGCAGTCGCTGATGACGGGAGCGTGTCGCGGAGGCCGGCGCGGCTTCTTCACCACCCAGCTGATGGCGACCCTCCAGATCGTCGATCGCGGCGAGCTGCCCGGCGACCTGCTGCTCGGCTCCTGGGCCGGCGCCTTCGGCCAGACTCAGTTCATGCCGACGACCTTTCTCGAGCGGGCCGTAGACGGCGACGGCGACGGACGGCGCGACATCGTCACCTCGGTGCCCGACGCGCTGGCGTCGGCCGCGAACTACCTCGCCCGGGCGGGATGGAGGCCCGGGCGGCCGTGGGGCTACGAGGTCGCGGTGCCCGCGAAGGTCGAGCTGACCACCGGGCGGCGGAACAAGCACCCGTTCGCCGCTTGGAAGCGAGCCGGCGTGACCCGAATCGACGGCGGGGCGCTGCCCGCGGCGGGAACGGCCGCGCTGATCGAGCCCGCGGGGCGGGAGGGACCGTCGTTCCTGGTCACCCGAAACTTCGACGCGCTCTACTCCTACAACGCCGCCGAGTCGTACGCGCTCGCCATCGCGCACCTCGCCGACCGGATCCGCGGGGCCGGCGAGTTCGTCACGCCCTGGCCGACCGACGATCGCGGCCTCTCCCGCGCGGAACGGATCGAGCTCCAGCAGCGGCTGATCGACCGCGGCTATGACCTCGGCACCGCCGACGGCGTCCTCGGTCCCAAGTCTCGCGCGGCGATCAAGGCTTTCCAGCAGCAGGTGGGGCTCCACCCGGATGGCCGCGGCGGCGGCAAGGTGCTCGACGCGCTCCGGGCGGCTCCCGACTCCCTTCGCTGACCGCCGGCCGAGAGGGCCGGTGACAGTTCCCGAGGGCTCTTTCCGCAATGCCCGTCAGGTCCCGACCGCCTCCCGGTCGGGTGGGTCCATTGCGTCAGGAGTCCTCGATGTCGTCGTCGCTTCGCCCGCGCCTCTTCGCGATCGCCCTCCTCGGCGGGATGTCCGCCTGCAGCTCCGGGGGTGATGGCGGCACCCAGCCGGGCCCCTCGCCCGCGATCTCCATCTCCCTCAACCCGAACAGCGCCAGCGTGGCCCAGGGCGGCTCCGCCACCGTCGTGGCGACGCTCACCCGGAGCGGCGGGTTCTCGGGCACCGTTGCCCTGACGGTCCAGGGCGCGCCGACCGGCGTGACCGGCACGGTCGGCAGCGAGCAGACCGCGAACGGGATCACCACCGCGACCATCACCATCCAGGTTGCGGCGAGCACGACGCCCGGCAGCTACACGTTGACCGCGCGCGGCTCCGGATCGGGGGTCTCCGACGCGACGGCGACCTTCACCCTGACGGTGACGGCCGTGACGCCGGCCGGGTTTACCATCGCGGCTCAGCCGACCACGCTCTCGATCCAACAGGGGGCCAACGCCACCTCGACGATCTCGGTGGCACGAACGGGCGGCTTCGGTGGCGCCGTGGCCTTGAGCGCGCAGGCGCCGGCCGGGCTCACGGCCAGCTTCAACCCAACCAGCGTCACTGGAGCGTCCTCGACCCTCACCGTCGCCGCGGGCGCGTCGCTGGCGGCCGGTAACTACACCGTCACGGTCACGGGAGCCGCCACCGGACTGACCAACCAGACGACCCAGGTCGCCGTCACCGTGACCGCGAGTCCCGGGGGCGGCTCGGGCAACGCCACGATCGACTACTCCAGTTGCGGCCTGATCCCGACCTGGTTCGCCTATCAGGACGGCAGCGGGCCCTGGACCGTGCTCGCGCCGACCAACTTCAAGTACAGCTTCTCCGTCTCGGGCCCGACCGCCGGGATCGCCTGGGTGACCGGTCCGACGGCCGCGAACTCTCAGGTGTACGTGCAGTACTTCTCGAAGGCCGAGATCACGGCCGGCCCACTGGACTACTGCGCCTCGGCCAACCTGGGCAGCAAGGGGATCAGCGGCACCGTGGCCGGACTCGGCGCCGGGGACAGGGCGCAGATCTCCCTGGGCGCGGGGATCGGCGGGACCGTCAACGGCAACGGCCCCTTCGGGATCACCGGCGTGCACGACGGCAACCAGGACCTGATCGGCTGGCGGCGCCATCCGACGGGCGCCAACCCGGATCGTGGCTTCGTCCGCCGCGACCAGGACATTCCGCACCTGGGCACCGTGGGAACCGTCGACTTCGCCGGCAGCGAGTCCTTCACCCCGGCCAGCGCGACGATCACCGTGATGGGCTTCACCGGCGTGGAGACCGTGAATCACGGGGTGACCTACTGGACCACGGCGAGCTGCTACTCCGCGCCGCTCTATCAGACCTCGAGTGGGCCCTCGACCGGCTTCACGGCGATGGGCTTTCCGACGGGGGTGCAGCGGAGCACGGATTATCACCAGCTCAACGTCACCGCCGTCACCGGCGCGGGCACCCCGGTGGTCGGATACACCGAGTCGCGCACGGTGTCGGAGTTCTTCCACGACTTCGGCGACCGAACCATCACCCGGCCTCCGTCCCTCGGCATGCCCACGATCGCCGACCTGAGTGGGGCCTACAAGCGGCTCCGAGCGACCTTCACGGTCGACGACCAGTATGCCTCGGTGCTCTTCCAGACCACGACGCTCTCCCCGACCCGTCTGGTCGCCAGCACGGCGACCAAGGCCGCGCTCGGCGGCACGACCGCGATTCTGACCATTCCGGACTGGTCCGGACTTCCCGGCTGGAACGATC
The DNA here is from genome assembly GCA_041390205.1 of Gemmatimonadales bacterium. Classification (GTDB taxonomy): domain Bacteria; phylum Gemmatimonadota; class Gemmatimonadetes; order Gemmatimonadales; family GWC2-71-9; genus SHZU01. Next base: position 26 of record JAWKQJ010000010.1, on the reverse strand, counting down.
AGTGGATGGCCGGGCCGGCGGCGACC
>JAWKQJ010000009.1:0-121370 GCA_041390205.1 Gemmatimonadales bacterium | reverse complement strand
GAAGACCCGGTCCCCGGCCACCAGCTTGTCGCGCACGTGGAGCGAGAAGTAGAAGAGGATCCGGCTGCTGAAGAAGTAGCCGCCCACCAGCACCGCCAGCGCCGGCAGGAACTCGAGCGAGAGATGCTGGAGACCGATCCAGCGCACCGTCGCCGCGTAGGGGCCGAAGGCGAGCGCGAAGGCGAGCACCTCGCGCCCGGCGTTCACCATGGTCGCGTAGACGGTCTTCCTGAGGAACAGGCGATCCGAGATGAAGGTGCCGACCCACAGTCCGAGCACCGCCACCGAGGCCGGCGTCGCCACCGCGGCGACGATCGCCACCAGACCGGTCTGATTGAGATAGGAGAACTTGCTCAGGCGGATCGGCGCCGCCCTGAGCAGCGCCGTGGCGACCACCACGACGAGCGCCAGGACCGGCTCGTCGAGCCAGCGGCGATCGACGATCAGGGTGGCGCCCACCACCGCCGGTCCGACCAGCTCGAAGGTGCGCGAGGTGAGCCGGGCGATCCGCTCGCCCCGCTCCGCGTTTCCGGCGGGCCCGCTCACACGAAGAAGTCGCCCGGGACGAGCCCGTAGCGCTCCGGCGACGTCACCTTGACGATCGAGCGGGCGTATTGCCCGTCGGCGCCGGTCTCCTGGAGGTCGACCGCGATTCCGGGTGGCGCGAGCGCGCCGCCGTCGGCGTCGATCGCGATCCGGACCAACGGGCGGTTGAGGCTGTTCCGATCGCTCACCGTCGAGGCCACGATCCCGACCTCCAGCGTGTCCAGGATCACGCAGGTGCCCACGGGATAGACCCCGATCAGGTTGATCAGCGCCTTGACGATCATCGGGTCGTAGCCGCGCTTCGGGTTGCTCCACATCTCCTTGAGCACCTGGTCGGGCTCGATCGGGACCGTCTGATAGCTCCGCCGGGTGGTGGCCGCGTCGAAGCCGTCGGCCACGGCCACGATCCGGGAGAAGAGCCCCAGCTCGCGCGGGCGGACGTGCCGGGGATAGCCGGAGAGGTCGATCCGCATGTGGTGCTCGTGGGCCACGAGGATCGACCGGTAGGGGATCTCGTCATAGCCGCGGAGGCTGAACAACGTCATCGCGCCGAGCCACGGATGGGCCTGCATTTTCCGCCACTCGTGGTCTTCGAGGCTGCTGGTCTTGTTGGTGATCTCGATCGGGACCTTGGCCTTGCCCATGTCGTGGAGCAGCGCCGTCATTCCGAGATCGTAGAGCTGGAGCTTCGAGAACCCGATCTTCCGGCCGAGCGCCACGGCGAAGATGCAGACGTTGACCGAGTGCATGAAGGTGTACTCGTCGTAGTCCCGGAGGGTCGTGAGCCCCATGATCGAGGTCTCGTTGTTGAGCACCTGGTCGACGATCATCTGGACCGCGCGCTTCACCTTCTTGAGACTGCTGGTCCGCCCCATCCGGATCGAGTTGACCACTTCCTTGGTGACCGCGACGCCCTGCGCGTAGGTCCGCTTGGCCACCTCCTTCGCCTCGCGCTCGCCGCCGACCTCCTCGCCCGTGGCCGAGGCGGGCTCGATGTCGAGGTTGGGCACGTTGGCGCCGCCCAACCGGTCCACCAGGGCGACGAAGCGATCCTCGACCACCTGGGTGTCGGTGATGCTGAGCAGGATGCTCAGGAACGCCAGCCACTCGCGCCGCTCCACCGGCCCCATCACCCGCAGCACGCCGATGTCGAAGGCCCGGAACATCGAGAGCACGCCGCTGAAGGCGGCGAAGTTGTCGAGCTCGAGCCGGAGCCGGACGCCGTTCAGGAACATGAAGTCGCCGTTGAGCCGAAGCTCGATCTCCTGCTCCGTCTCCAGGAACCCCTTCGCGGTCTGCTGCAGCTCGTCGAGCGACTTCTGGACGGTCGCGTTCTCGACCGGGTAGAGCTTGAGCGCGCGGAGCGCCGTGTGGAGCACGATCAGGAGCCCGCGCCCGGCGGCGCGGATGTGCCCCTCGTCGCCGGAGACGGGGGGATGGCCGTGGAGCAGGTCGCTCACTCGTCCCACTCCCGGAGCGCCCGCGAGGCGGCGTTCCGCACCGAGAGCTCCTTGTCCTGGCTGGCCCGCTCCAGCAGCTCCTTCGCCTTGGCGGTCCGGATCCGGGCCACCGCGTAGGCCGCGCAGGTCCGGGTCTCGGGCGACTCCTTCCTTCGGAAGAGCCCCTTCGGCTCGAGGATGTCGGCCAGGGCCTCCAGCCCGTTGGGCCCCGCCACCGACGCGAAGGCCTCGAAGAACTGCCGCTTCTCGGCCCGCTCGAGCTCGTGGGGCCCCTTGCCCGACACGACCGCCTCCAGCCGCTTGAGGGCGCCCTTGTAGCCGCGCTCGCCGATCACGCTCACGGCGGCGAGTCGCACCCCACGGTCGGGGTCGTCGAGACCGCGCTCGAGCAGCGAGATCGCGCCGGGCGTCCCGACCGCCCCGAGCGTGGTGACCGCGGCGCGGCGAACCTCCGGCTCGGGGTGCCCGACCAGGTCGCCGAGCGGGGCCAGCGCCGGCGGGAGATTGACCCGCTGACAGAGCTCGACGGCGCCGATCAGGCCGGGCGAGCTCCGATTGCGGAGGATCCCGATCAGCGCGTCCACGTGGCCGCGCGCGATCCGGTCGGCGGCGTTCTGGAGCACCTCTTTCGCGGACGCGTTCTTGACCTGGCCCAGATGGGCGAGGAGCGGCTCCAGCGCCGGGGCCCGAAGCTCCTTCAGGAGCTCGGTCAGGTCGTCGTCCTCGACGATCCCGGCGGCCTGATCCACCACCTGGAGCATCTGGCTCAGGATCCCGGACTCGCTCAAGCGGGTCTCGAAGGAATCGAGCCGCCGGCGCACGGTGTCGTCGACCATCCCCGCCCGCGAGGCCACCAGGCGGAGCTCGCGGAGCAGCCAGGCGACGATCCGGAACTCGCCCCGGTTGAGCAGATTGGGAAAGACCGACTCGAGGATCTCGATCACCTCGCCCCGGACTTCGGCCGACGACTGGAGCTCGAAGATGTCGAGCATCGCGGCCAGCGCGGAGGTGCGAACGTCCGACTGGTACTCCTTCTCCACCTGCTCCTTGAGCGCCCGGATCTCGGCCTCGTCGAGGAAGTAGAGGGTCGAGTCGAAATCGTCGACCATCCCGGGCGCGAAGGAGCCCAGCTCCTGCCGGATCTTCTGCTGGGTCTCGACCTGCCGGAACGGGTCGGCCCCCGACATCTCGGCCGCGTGGGGATCGAGCACCATCAGGGTGTCGGTGATGATCTCCGCGAACCGGTAGTCGATGTGGACGAAGTCGTGTTCCCAGAGCAGGGTCAGCAGGTCGTCCCCGGCGTCGACGGCGAGCAGGCGGGCCCGAACCACCGTCTGGAGGAGCAGCACGACCTCGTCCCGCTCGCAGTCGGGCCGGAGGGTCAACTGCCGCATTCCGTCCTTGTAGAGCATCCAGGCAAAGCTTTCCGACCTGGACTCCTGGTGGTACACCACCTGGTCCTGCCAGACCAGGTCGGTCTCGGCGATGGTGAGGACCAGCTCGGGCACCCCGGCCCAGATCGGGTTGAACGCCGACCGCAGGCTGTCGATCGAGCGCTGGTAGATCGGGTTGTTCGGCAGGTACATCTGAAAGGCCCGCAACGCCTTGACGATCGTGCGGATGAGCCCCTGACCTGCTGGGCCGGGAGTTCCAGGGCGGAGTCGGAAACGGTCAAGTCAGGCCTGTCGCGAAAGGTTCCTTCGTTTGGGCCGGGCGCGCCGGCCGGCGAGGGAGCCGCGATCTCCGAAGATAAGTGTGACACTACCGGGATACTTCCCCAAGTTCCATGCCGAGAGTGGGGACTTGCACTTCGGGTAACCTTCGGGTAGCTTGAGGTTCGGGAATTATTCGGACTCGATGCCGGTACCCAACTCGGCGGAGCGGATGCCACTCACCAAGCGCCAGAAAGAGATCCTCGGCTACCTGGAGGACTACATCGGCTCCAACGGCTATGCCCCGAGCTTCGAGGAGATCGCCTCGAAGTTCGGCTTCCAGTCGTTGGCCACGGTCCACGAGCACCTCACCAACCTGGAGCGGAAGGGGTACATCCGGCGCTCCTACAACGAGAGCCGGGCCATCGAGGTGCTGCCGCCCCGGGGCACCGTCGGGGCGAGCGAGATCCCGCTGCTCGGTCTGGTGGCCGCCGGCGCGCCGATCGAGGCCGCCGTCCACGACGAGACCGTGGCGGTGCCCGACCACATGCTCTCCCGGCGCGGGCCGAACTACGCCCTCAAGGTCCGCGGCGACTCGATGGTCGACGACCACATTCTTGATGGAGACTTGGTGGTCGTGCACGGCCGGCAGGCCGCCGACAACGGCGAAATGGTCATCGCCCTGGTCAATGGCGCCGAGGCCACCGTCAAGAGGTTCTATCGGGAAGCGGGCGGTTGGATCCGCCTGCAACCGGCCAATACCACGATGCAGGCCCTCCGCTTCCCGAAACCGACGTGATGATCCAGGGTGTCGTCGTCGGCGTGATTCGCCGGTACTAGCGCACCGCGCGAGGCCGGTGCCAGAGGCTCGCGTCCGAGGGGGCGCGAGCCTTCAGTTTCCCTCTCGATTCGGCTACATTTTCGGCGATGCCGCGGACGCGCTGCGACGCTTCAGTTCGAGGGACGAACTCGCGGGCTGGCAGCGGCAACGGGCCGGCCGGACTGTTCAACAGGAGCTCGAATCCGTCCTCGCGCGGCTCGCGGCCAGCCGGTCCGGTGCAGCGGCGGGACGGAGGATGCCGGGGTCCACGCTCGGGATGGCGACGAGCTTCGTCGTACCCGACCGCTGGACCCCGGATGCGTTGCAGAAGGCCATGAATGCGCTGTTACCCAATGACTGCTGCGTCAGCGACGTGCGCGAAGCCCGCGCCGGCTTCCATGCGAGGAAGTGCGCCCTCGAGCGCCGCTACGAGTATCGGATCGGCACCGACCAGAGCGCCCGGTCGCCCTTTCGGTGCCGCTACGAATGGGCGCTCGGCCAGCCACTCGAGCTCGGGCGGCTCGAGGCGGCGGCCCGGCCACTCCTCGGCCAACACTCGTTCGGTGCGTTCGCGGTGAAGAGTCACCTGCGCCCGCACACCCGCTGCGAGGTGCGCCGCGCCTCCTGGTCGGCGCGGACCGACGCCCGGGGGGTGCGCTTCGAGGTCGCCGCGGATCGGTTCCTCCATCACATGGTGCGCATCCTCACGGCGACGATGGTGGACGTCGCCCTCGGGCGGCGGCCGGCCGAGGACCTGCCCCGGCTGCTCGCCGGCGATCCCGCGGTTCGGGCCAGCGCCCCGGCGCCACCGGAAGGACTCTACTTCGTGCAAGCGACCTACCCCGAAACGTGGTTCGACCTCTCCGAGGCCGCGTGAAGCCGCTCCGGGCCCTCTTCCTCGCCTGGTGCATCGGGTGCGGGCCGCAGCCCGACGCGCCGCCTCTGATCGAGCCCGCGAGCGCCCAGTCCCCGGCCGCGCGCTCCCAGCACCTCGACGTCTCGCGGCGCACGGCGATCGTCGACGCCGCCACCCGCGTCGCGCCGTCGGTGCTCTCGGTCAACGTCACCTCGCGACGTCGGGTCCAATCGCGAGACCCCTTCGATTTCTTCTCCTTCTTCGTGCCCCGCTCGGGCGAGCAGCTGGTGCAGAGCTGGGGCACGGGCTTCGTGCTGCGGAGCGACGGGATCATCGTCACCAACCAGCACGTCGTCGAGAACGCCGAGACGATCACCGTCTCCCTCTCCGACGGCACCGACCTGCCGGCCACCCTGGTCGGCGAGGATCCGACCACCGACATCGCAGTCCTCAAGGTCGACCGCCAGCTGCCGGCCGTCACGATCGGAAGCAGCAAGGACCTGCTGATCGGCGAGTGGGTGGTGGCCGTGGGCAACCCCTACTCGTACCTGCTCGGCAACAGCGAGCCGACGGTCACCGCGGGGGTGGTCAGCGCCACGGGCCGCAACGTGCTGCCGAACAACGCCCAGCCCGGGCTCTACCTGGACATGATCCAGACCGACGCCGCGATCAACCCGGGCAACTCGGGCGGGCCGCTCACCAACGCGGCGGGTGAGGTCGTCGGGGTCAACTCGTTCATCTTCTCCAGCTCCGGCGGCTCGGTCGGCCTCGGCTTCGCGATCCCGATCGAGCGGGTGCTCCGGGTCGCCAACGAGCTGGCCAAGAGCGCGGTGCGCCGGGCGTGGACGGGGCTGAGCGTGGCCGGCGCGTCGGCGATGCGCGAGCTGGAAGAGTCCAGGCGGCGTTGCCGTGACGGCGGTGGACCCCGGCGGCCCCGCGGCCCGGGCCGGCTTCTCGGAGGGCATGATCCTCGAGGAGGCGAACGGCCGTCGGCTCCGCAACTACCTCGACTGGGAGGCGGTCAAGCTCGACCTGCACGTCGGCGACACCGTGGGGTGCGGGTCAAGCGGGGCAGCAGCAACGAGACCCGCCGGATCATCACCGGCGACCTGCCCACCGTCACCGCGGCAGGGTGACGTGATCCGCGGGCTCGAGGTGATCACCGTGACGCCCGGCATCCAGGCCGAGCGCTCCTCCGCACCGATCCGGGGCGCGCTGATCTACCGGATCACCGCCGAGGTGAGCGAGCCACCGGGCTCCAGGAGGGCGACGTGGTCACCTTCATCAACCGGAGCGATCTCGAGCGCCGCCCAGATCACCAGCCTGCTCGAGTCGATGCGCTCGGGCGAGGTGTTCCGGATCGTCTTCGAGCGGCAGGGCGCGACCTTGACCACCACCCTGGCCTTCCGATGAGCGACCGCTACCAGACCCCGCTCGGCAGCCGCTACGCCTCGCCGGCGATGCAGACGCTCTGGGGCGAGCGTCATCGCGCCGGCCTCTGGCGCCGGATCTGGCTGGCGCTGGCCGAGACCCAGCGCGAGCTGGGCCTCGCGATCCCGGACCAGGCGCTCGCCGAGATGCGGGCCCATCTCGACGACTGCGATCTGGCGGCCGCGGCCCAGTACGAGCGCCGCTTCCGCCACGACGTGATGGCCCACGTCCACGCGTTCGGCGACCAGGCGCCGGCGGCCAAGGCGTTCCTGCACTGGGGCGCCACCAGCGCCTTCATCACCGACAACGCCGACCTGCTGGTGATGCGCGAGGGCCTCCGCCTGGTGCTCGGCCGCCTGGTCGCGCTCCTGGGCGCCCTCGGCCGCTTCGCCGAGCAGCACGCGGCCCTGCCCTGCCTGGCCTACACCCACTTCCAGCCGGCGCAGCTCACCACGGTCGGCAAGCGGGCCACGCTCTGGGCGCAGGATCTCTGTCTCGACGTCGAGGAGCTGCTCCATCGGCTCGATGCGCTGCGGCTCCGCGGCTGCAAGGGCACCACCGGTACCCAGGCCTCGTTCCTGGAGCTCTTCGAGGGCGACCACGACAAGGTCCGGGAGCTCGATCGCCGCCTGACCGAGCGCCTCGGCTTCGCGGCGCCGTACGCCGTGACCGGGCAGACCTACCCGCGCAAGGTCGACAGTCAGGTGGTCGACGTCCTCTCCGGGATCGCCCAGTCGGCGTCGAAGCTCGCCTCCGACGTGCGGCTGCTCCAGCACGAGGGCGAGCTGCTCGAGCCCTTCGAGTCCGAGCAGATCGGCTCCAGCGCGATGGCGTACAAGCGCAACCCGATGCGCTCCGAGCGAATCAACGCGCTCTCGCGCTTCGTGATCTCGCTCGCCCAGAACCCGGCCAACACGGCGGCCACCCAGTGGCTCGAGCGGACCCTGGACGACAGCGCCAACCGCCGGCTCACGCTGCCGGAGGCGTTTCTCGCGACCGACGCGATCCTGATCCTCGCGACCAACATCGTGACCGGGCTGGAGGTGCGGCCCGCCGTGATCCGGCGTCACGTCGACGAGCAGATGCCCTTCATGGCCACCGAGCGGTGGCTGATGCTGGGGGCGCGGGCCGGCGGCGATCGGCAGGCGCTCCACGAAGTGATCCGCCAGGCCAGCCACGCGACCGCGAAGCAGGTCTCCGAGGGCGGCCCGAACGACCTGCTCGAGCGGCTCGCCGCGGACGCGGCGTTCGCCAAGGTGCCGGTCGAGCAGCTCAAGGGCGAGCTCGATCCCTCGCGCTACGTCGGTCGCGCCCCCGAGCAGGTTCGCGAGTTCATTCACGACCACCTGAGGCCCCTCGTTGCCCGCGCCGAGCGCCGGGCCGCGGAGGCCCCGTCCGCGGAGGTTCACGTATGACGACGCTCGCCGAGAGCAAGCTGCCCCTCCCGGTCGTGCGCCGGGGCAAAGTCCGCGAGGTCTACCAGGTCGACGACGAGCGGCTGCTCCTGGTCGCGAGCGACCGGATCAGCGCCTTCGACGTGGTGATGACCGAGCCGATCCCCAGAAAAGGCGCCGTGCTGACCCAGCTGTCGGCCTTCTGGTTCGAGCGGCTCGGCAACCTCGGTCCCACGCACTACCTGACGGCGGCGGCCGAAGAGATCATCCAGGAAGTGCCGGTCCTCGCGGAGCATCGCGACCAGATCACCGGACGCGCGATGCTGGTGCGGCGGACCACGCCGGTCGCGTTCGAGTGCGTGATCCGCGGCTACCTCTCCGGCTCGGCGTGGAAGGAATACAAGGCCAAGGGCACCCTCGCGGGCGAGCGGCTGCCGGCCGGCCTGGTCGAGAGCGACCCGTTCCCCACTCCGATCTTCTCGCCCGCCACCAAGGCCGAGACCGGTCACGACGAGAACGTGACCCCGTCGGACGTGGCCAAGGCCCTCGGCGCGGAGATGGCCGGAGAGCTGGAGCGCCGGAGCCAGGCGATCTACGCCGCCGGGCGCGACCACGCGGCCACCCGCGGGATCATCATCGCCGACACCAAGTTCGAGTTCGGCACCGATCCCGACGGGACGATCCGGCTGATCGACGAAGTGTTGACGCCCGATTCGTCGCGCTTCTGGCCGGCCGATCAGTACCAGCGGGGGCGCTCGCAGCCGAGCTTCGACAAGCAGCCCCTCCGGGATTATCTCGACGGGCTCAAGCAGGCCGGCAAGTGGAACGGCGACGCCCCCGGGCCGACCCTGCCCCCGGAGGTCGTCGAGGCCACCAGCGCCCGCTACCTCGAGGCGTTCCGCCTGCTCACCGGCAGCGCGCTGCCCGAGCACGGCTGATGCGGATTGCGCGTGAGGGACTGCCCTTCATCGCCGTCGCCCTGGTGCTGCTGGCGCTCTTCGCGCTCTGGCACTGGGTCGCGGCGTTGCTCTGGCTCCCGATCGCGCTCTGGACCGTCGCCTTCTTCCGGGATCCGCCGCGGGACCGGGTCCGCGGCGACGATCTCATCCTCGCGCCGGCGGACGGCCTGGTGGTGAGCGTCGTTCCCATGGACGAAGCGTCGTTCCTCGGAGGTCCTTCGACCCGGGTCTCGATCTTCATGAACGTGTTCAACGTGCATGTGAATCGTTACCCCGCCACGGGCACCGTCGCGCTCCGCGAGTATCAGCCGGGCGCGTTCCTGAACGCGATGGTCGAGAAGGCCAGCACCGACAACGAGCAGGCCAGCATCGGGCTCGAGACCGCGCGGGGGCGCATCCTGATCCGCCAGATCGCGGGGTTGGTGGCGCGGCGGATCGTCACGGACCATCAGGTCGGCCGGGAGGTGGGCCAGGGAGACCGGCTCGGGTTGATCCGCTTCGGCTCCCGGGTCGACGTCTTTCTCCCGCCGAACACCCAGGTCGCGGTGCGGGACGGCGAGCGGACCCGCGCCGGAGAAACGGTGGTGGCGCGATGGAAGTGATCGACGAAGGCACCCGGCAGAGCCGTGGCGGCATCCGCCGGGTCGTGGTGGTGGTGCCGAGCTTCTTCACGCTCGCCAACCTCTTCTTCGGCTTCTGGGCGATCGTCTCGGCCTTCAACGGCAACTTCAAGTGGGCCGGGTTCTTCATCGTCTTCGCCGGGGTCCTCGATATGCTGGACGGGCGGATCGCCCGGCTCTCGAAGACCGGGAGCCGCTTCGGCGCCGAGCTCGATTCGCTGGTCGACGTGATCTCGTTCGGGATCGCCCCGGCGCTGGTGCTCTACTTCCTCGAGTTCGCGAACACCGGCAAGTTCGGCTGGGCGGTGTGTTATCTCTACGTGGTCGCGGCCGCGCTCCGGCTCGCCCGCTACAACGTGATCAGCCACGGGAAGTCGTCGCCCTCGAGCTGGTTCACCGGTCTGCCGTCGCCGGCGGCCGGGATGACGCTCGCGACCTACTATCCGTTCAGCCAGACGGACTGGTACCGGGCCTCCACCAGCTTCCTCGACCTGCAGCACGAGGGCCTGACCGTGCTGGCGCTGCTGGCCGGCGCGCTGATGGTGAGCAACGTCAAGTACCCGCGGTGGCCCCGGATCGGCTTCCGCTCGGCGAGCGGGATCTTCGGCCTCGTGCTCCATCTCGTGATCATCGCCGGCGCCGTGCTGGCGCCGAGCTCGTTCCTGTTCCCTCTCGGATTGGCCTACATGTTCTTCGGCATCGCCCGCAGCACCATCCTGAGCCTGCTCGATCGCGGGGTCGCCCCGATCGACGAGTCGCCCGCGCCCGATCACCTCGAGGCGCCGACGGTTAGGCCGCTCCGTCCCGGCCGCCGGCGGGAGTCCCAATGACCTTCCGCGTCCACGTCCGGGTGATGCCGCGCCGGGGTCTCCTCGACCCGCAGGGTCAGGCGGTGGAGAGCGCGCTCGCGGCGCTTGAGTTCAAGGACGCCGCGAACGTCCACGTCGGGAAGGCGATCGAGCTCGACCTCGAGGCCGCCGACAAGGACGCCGCGCTCGCCCGCGCGAAAGCCATGTGCGACAAGCTGCTCGCCAATCCGGTCACCGAGGACTATCAGATCGAGGTCGACGCGGCATGAAGCGCGTGGCCGTCGTCCGCTTCCCGGGCAGCAACTGCGAGCCCGACGCCTACCGCGCCGTGGCGCGGGCCGGCGGCGAGCCCTTCTACGTCTGGCATCGCGACCACGACCTCCAGGACGCCGACGCGGTGATCCTGCCCGGCGGGTTCAGCTACGGCGACTACCTCCGCCCCGGCGCGATCGCGCGCTTCACCGCGATCATGCCGGCGATCGAGCGCCACGCCGCCGACGGCAAGCCGGTCGTGGGGATCTGCAACGGCTTCCAGATCCTCTGCGAGGCGGGTCTCTTGCCGGGCGCCGTGATGCGGAACGCCAACCTCAAGTACCAGTCGCGGCCGGTCGACCTCCGGGTCGAGCGGATCGACACGCCCTTCACCGGGCACTACCGCCAGGGCGAGGTCATCCGGGTGCCGATCGGCCACGGCGACGGGCGCTACACCGCCGACCCGGACGTGGTCGAGGAGCTGGAGTCCGGCGGGCGCGTGGTGCTCCGGTACGTCGCGGCGGGGATGCCGGACGTTCCCGCCAATCCGAACGGGGCCATCAACGACATCGCCGCCGTCTCGAGCCCGGAAGGCCACGTCGTCGGGATGATGCCCCACCCCGAGCGTCTCGCCGACCCGATTCTCGGCAGCGACGCCGGGCACCGGGTCTTCACCTCGCTGATCGCCTGGCGGCAGCCCGTCAGGATCGTCGCGTGAGCCGCCCTTCGTCTCTCAACCTCTTTCGAGCCCGATCATGAGCACTGACAAGCCCAGCCAGAACGAAGACGAATACTTCGCGCGTCGCGACGCCGAGCTGATCGAGAAGCAGCGCACCGAGCGCGCCAAAGCGGCGACGGCGGCCGAGCGGAAGAGCCACTACATGAAGTGCCCGAAGTGCGGCGCCGACCTCGAGACCATCGAGCAGAGCGGCGTCCACGTCGACCGCTGTCCCGAGTGCGCGGGGCTCTGGCTCGACGCCGGCGAGCTGGAGCAGATCACCCAGCACGCCGACCCCGGCTTCATCGGCCGCGTCTTCTCCAACTTCCTGGGGAGCCGGCGGAAGTGACCAGCGTGTCGGCCGGCCCGACGCCCGAGGCGATGCCCGGCGAGCCCGAGATCACCGAGGCGCTCGTCCGCGAGCACAATCTCAACGAGCGCGAGTACGGCGCGATCCGCGAGATCCTCGGCCGGACCCCGACCCTGACCGAGCTCGGCGTCTTCAGCGCGCTCTGGTCGGAGCACTGCTCCTACAAGCACACCCGCCCGGTGCTCAAGACGCTGCCCACCGAGGGCCCCCAGGTCCTCCAGGGTCCCGGCGAGAACGCCGGCGTGTTGAGCCTCCCCGACGGTTGGGCGGTCGCCTTCAAGATCGAGTCCCACAACCATCCGTCCGCGGTCGAGCCCTACCAGGGCGCCGCGACCGGCGTGGGCGGCATCCTCCGGGACGTCTTCACCATGGGCGCCCGACCCGTCGCGGTGCTCAACAGCCTCCGCTTCGGCCCGCTCGAGGAGGAGCGCAACCGCTACCTCTTCGCGGGGGTGGTCAAGGGCGTCGGCGACTACGGCAACTGCGTCGGGGTGCCGACCCTGGGCGGCGAGGTCGGCTTCGCCGACGGCTACTCGGGCAACCCGCTGGTCAACGCGATGTGCGTCGGCATCCTCAAGGCCGAGGATCTGATGCGGGCCCGGGCGCACGGGGTCGGCAACGTGCTGGTGGCGGTGGGCGCCCGGACCGGACGCGACGGCATCCACGGAGCGAGCTTCGCGTCCGAGGAGCTCTCCGAGAAGAGCGAGGCCAGGCGCCCGCAGGTGCAGGTCGGCGATCCCTTCACCGAGAAGCTGCTGCTCGAGGCCAGTCTCGAGCTGATCGCCTCGGGCTGCATCGTCGCGCTCCAGGACATGGGCGCCGCCGGGCTCACCAGCTCGTCCGCCGAGATGGCCGCCCGCGGCGGCGTCGGGGTCGAGATCGACACCAGCCGGGTCCCGCTCCGCGAGCCCGACATGACGCCCTACGAGATCCTGCTCTCGGAATCGCAGGAGCGGATGCTGGTCGTGGCGGAGCCCGGCAGAGTCGCCGAGGTCGAGGAGATCTGCCATCGCTGGGAGCTCACCGCGGTCCCGATCGGACGGGTCACCGACGATGGCGTCTTCCGGGTGGTGCACGACGGCAAGACCGTCGCCGCCATCCCGGGCGAGCCGCTGGTCAACGGCGTGCCGATCTACCATCCCGACGCCGCCGAAGCGCCGGCGGCGGTCGCCCGACGCGAGGCCCGGCCGACGGCCGAGCCGGCGGTCGACCTCGAGGGCGCGCTGCCCCTGCTGCTCGACGACCCGATCATCGCGAGCAAGCGTTGGGTCTACGAGCAATACGACTCGACGGTCCAGGCCAACACCGTCCTCGGCCCCGGCGGCGACGCGGGCGTGCTGGTGGTCGAGGGCACCGACTTCGGGCTCGCCGTCTCGGTCGACTGCCCCAATCGCTACGTCGGGCTCGATCCCTACGAGGGCGGCAAGATGACCGTGGCCGAGGCCGCGCGGAACGTCGCCTGCACCGGCGCGGAGCCGCTCGGCATCACCAACTGTCTCAACTTCGGCAACCCGGACAAGCCCGAGGTCTTCTTCCAGTTCCGCGAGGCCTGTCGAGGCATGGCCGACGCCTGTCGGGCCTTCGGCACCCCGGTCACCGGTGGCAACGTCTCGCTCTACAACGAGAGCCCGACCGGCGCCGTCGACCCCACGCCGACGGTCGGCATGGTCGGCTTGCTCCAGCCGGTCACGGCGCGGGTCCCGAGCTGCTTCCAGAAGAGCGGCGACCTGATCGGGCTCGCCGGCGAGACCAGGGGCCATCTCGGCGGTTCGATCTACTGGTGGCGGGCTCGGAGCTTCCTCGGCGGCCCACCGCCGCCCTGCGACCTCGACGCCGAGCGGCGGCTGCAGCGTTTCCTGGTGGCCGGGGCTCGACAGGGGCTGCTCCACTCGGCTCACGACTGCGCCGACGGCGGGCTCGCGGTGGCCCTGGCCGAAGCCGCCATCGGCGAGCCCTACGCCACCCACGCGCTCGGCATCGGGGTGCAGCTGCTCGAGCCCCCCGGCGTCGACCCGGACGGGATCCTCTACGGAGAGGACGGAGCGCGCGCGGTGGTCTCCTTCGCGGAGCAGGACGCGCCGGCGCTCGCCGAGCTCGCGGCCCAGCACGGCGTGCCGTGGGCGGTGATCGGGCACGTGGCCGCGCCCGACGCGGCCTTCCGGATCACGGTCGGGACCACCGGCCTCGCCTGGTCCAGCAAGGAGCTCCGGGCCACCTACTTCGACGCCATTCCACGGCGAATGAATCGCCGTCCGCTCGAGCCAGGAGAGGATCGCTAAGCCATGTGCGGGGTCATCGGTGTATCGCGGATTCCCGACGCGTCACGGGTCGCCTATCTCGGCCTCTATGCTCTCCAGCATCGAGGCCAGGAAAGCGCCGGCATCGTGGCCCTCGACCACAACGGCAACCCGACCGCCCACCGGGGCATGGGACTGGTCGGTGAGATCTTCGGCGAGCGCGATCTCGCCGGCCTGACCGGCGACGTCGCGCTCGGCCACACCCGCTATTCCACCGCGGGCACCTCGGTGCTCGCCAACGCCCAGCCCTGCCTGGTCAACTATCGCCGGGGCGCGCTGGCGCTCGCCCACAACGGCAACATCACCAACATCGCCGGGATCAAGGAGCGGCTGATCGCCCACGGCGCGATCCTCCAGTCGTCGTCGGACTCGGAGGTGATCGTCCACCTGATCGCCCGGTCGCAGGCGCCGACCCCCGAAGGCCAGATTCGCGACGCGCTGAGCCAGGTGGCCGGAGCCTTCAGCCTGGTGATCACCGTGGGGCGGACGCTCTACGCGGTGGTCGACCCCCACGGATTCCGCCCGCTGGTGGTGGGTCGGCTCGGCGACGGTGTCGTGATCGCCTCGGAGACCTGCGCCCTCGACCTGGTCGGCGCCAAGGTGATCCGCGAGCTCAACCCCGGCGAGTTCATCGAGGTCGTCGACGGCCAGATCCGGGACCTCGAGCCCATGGCCCGGGTGCCGGTGCCGCACCGCTGCGTCTTCGAGCTGGTCTACTTCGCCCGGCCGGACAGCCGGGTCTTCGGCGAGTCCGTCGACCGGGTGCGACGCGAGATCGGCCGGCAGCTCGCCAAGGAGCACCCGGTCCCGGACGCCGACGTGGTCTTCAGCGTGCCCGACAGCTCCAACATGATGGCCCTGGGCTACGCCGACGAGTCGGGCCTCAAGCTCGAGCACGGCCTGATCCGCAACCACTACGTGGGGCGGACCTTCATCAACCCGACGCAGGCCCTCCGGGTCGCCAAGGTCAAGATCAAGTTCAATCCCGTGCGGGAGGCGATCGAAGGCCGCTCCGTCGTGGTGGTGGACGACAGCCTGGTCCGGGGCACCACCAGCCAGGGCCTGGTCCGGATGATCCGCGCCGCCGGCGCCCGCGAGGTCCACCTCCGCCTCGGCTCGCCACCGATCACCGGGCCGTGCCAGTACGGGATCGACACGCCCACCCGGGAGGAGCTGATCGCCGCGACCCACTCGGTCGAGGAGATCCGCCAGTTCCTCGGCGTCGACACCCTCGGCTATCTCTCGCTCGACGGGCTGCTCCACGCGGCCGGATCGAAGAACAGCTTCTGCCACGCCTGCTTCTCGGGCGACTACCCGATTCCGATCGACCACACCACCGCGCGAGCCCGCCGACTCGAGCCGGCCGAAGCCGGCTCGCCGCGCTGACCGCGGCAGATCCCCTCCCCGCACCCCGGCTCCGGCGCTTGACTTGCCCTGGAGCCCGTGCAGGTTAGGGCTGGTCTCCGGAGCGGACGGCCGGACGACCCAGGGAACGGCTCTTGCTCAGTGGACATCCGTTCCCGAGAGCCCCACCGCACTGACCCGAGCACCGCGAGCGGACGATGACGGACAGCCTGACTCAGCCGCTGGTCTATTTCTTCGGCCAGGGCCGCGCCGATGGAACGGCCGCGATGAAGGACATCCTGGGTGGCAAGGGTGCCGGCCTCGCCGAGATGACCAACCTCGGGATCCCGGTCCCGCCGGGGTTCACGATCTCGGCGGCCGTCTGCACGACCTACATCGAAATGCAGCAGTTCCCGCCCCGACTCGCCGCGCAGGTCGAAGCGGGGCTGCACCGGGTCGAGGCCGCGACCGGCAAGCAATTCGGCGGCGCCGAGGACCCTTTGTTGGTCTCGGTCCGCTCGGGTGCCGCGCTCTCGATGCCCGGCATGATGGAGACCATCCTGAACCTCGGCCTCAACGAGGACACGGTCGCCGGGCTGGAGCGGCAGAGCGGCAACGCCGCGTTCGCGTGGGACTCCTACCGGCGCTTCGTCCAGATGTACGGCGGCGTGGTGTTCGGCGTCCACAAGCACCGCTTCGAGGAACGGCTCGACGCCGGCAAGCGGGCCGCGGGCGTCGACCGGGACATCGACCTGCCGGTCAGCGAGTTCAAGGCCCTGGTCCGCGACTTCAAGGCGCTGATCAAGGACGACACCAAGCTCGACTTCCCCGACCGGCCGATCGACCAGCTCTGGGGCGCGATCGCCGCCGTGTTCGAGAGCTGGAACACCCGCCGGGCGATCGACTATCGGAAGCTCCACGACATCCCCGACACGCTGGGCACCGCGGTGAACGTCGTGGCCATGGTCTTCGGCAACATGGGCGACGACTGCGGCACCGGCGTCGCCTTCACCCGGGATCCGTCCACGGGCGAGCCCTCCATCTACGGCGAATACCTGCTCAACGCCCAGGGCGAAGACGTGGTGAGCGGGATGCGGACCCCGCGGCCGATCGCCAAGCTCAGGGACGAGATGCCGCTCGCGTTCACCGACCTCGAGCGGATGGCACGGACCCTGGAGCGCCACTTCCGGGACGTGCAGGACATGGAGTTCACCATCGAGCGCGGCCGCCTCTACATGCTGCAGACCCGCCGGGGCCAGCGCTCGGGTCACGCCGCCGTGCGGATCGCGGTGGACATGGTCGGCGAAGGACTGATCAGCGAGGAAGAGGCCGTCGCGAGGATCCCTCCCAACGACCTCAATCAGCTGCTCCACCCGACCATCGACCCGGAGGCCGACCTCGACCTGCTGACGACCGGTCTGCCGGCCTCGCCTGGTGCGGCCTGCGGCACGGTGGTCTTCGACGCCGACCAGCCGGCGATTTCGGTCGGCGGCAATCCGGTGATCCTGGTCCGGCGGGAGACCTCGCCCGAGGACTTCCATCGGGATGGTCGCCGCGAAGGCGATCCTCACCGCCCGGGCGGATGACCTCGCACGGCGGTGGTCGCCCGCGGCATGGGCAAGCCCTGGTGCAGCTCGGTCGGGGAGATCGAGGTCATGATCATCAGCGGCGCTGTTCCGGATCAACGGCCGCACCGTCGAGCAGGGCGAGTGGATCACGGTCGAAGGGAGCACGGGGCGGGTCTACGCCGGGCAGGCGGAGCTCGTGACCCCTTCGTTGAGCGGCAGTCGACAAGCGATATTGGTTCGGCACCTGGATGCGCCACCTCCGGGTCCGGGTCAACGCCGATACGCCCGCCGACGCCCACCGGGGACGCGACTTCTCGGGGCCGAGGGTATCGACCGCCGCACCAACATGTTCTTCGAGGGTGAGCGGATCGGCGATGCGGGAGATGATCCTCGCCACGAGGACGAGGCGGTCGGAAGCGGGCCCTCGCGAAGCTGTTGCCGATGCAACGCGCCGACTTCTTCGAGGGGATCTTCCGCGCGATGGAAGGCTATCCGGTGACCATCCGCTGCTCGATCCGCCGCTGCACGAGTTCCTCCCGAAGGAAGCCGAGGAGATCGAGGCGCTGGCCAGCCAGATGGGCAAGACCTCCGTGGACGTCGGCGGATCATCGACACCCTGAGCGAGATCAACCCGATGCTCGGGCTCGCGGGTGCCGGCTGGGGATCGTCCACCCGGAGATCACCGAGATGCAGGTCCGGGCGATCTTCGAGGCCGCCTGCACGGTGGCCGCCCGGCGCGGCCGGGTTCAGCCCGAAGTGATGATCCCCTGGCGGCGCACGTGGTCGAGTTCCGCAAGCAGGCGCTGATCGTCCGCCATTGTGCGGCCGAAGAGGTCTTCCAGCGAGCGGCAAGATCACCGTGCCCTACCTGCTCGGCACCATGATCGAGCGTCCCGGGCGGTCTCCTCACCGCGGACGAGATCGCCCGCGAAGCCTGTGTTCTTCTCCTTTCGGGACGAACGATCTCACCCAGACCACCTGGGGGCCTCTCCCGGGATGACGCCGGCGTCTTCCTTCCCTTCTACCTGGAGAACGGGATCATCGAGGCCGACCCCTTCCAGGAACTCGACCAGACCGGGTCGGCAAGCTGCTCTCGATGGCCGTCGAGCTGGGCCGGAAGACCCGCCAGGACCTCAAGGTCGGGATCTGCGGCGAGCACGGCGGTGAGCCCAACGCCGTCCACTTCTGCGAAGCGCAGAAGATGAACTACGTTTCCTGCTCGCCGTATCGGGTGCCGATCGCCCGACTGGCCGCCGCCCAGGCCGCCCTGGCCGAGCGCGGCACGATGGATCGGACCCGCGCCACCGTCTGACGGCTCCGAGCGGGGCGGCCGGCCCGAGGCCCCGCCCCGCCACCCGACACCTTCAATTCGCAGGCACGAGGAACACGCATCGCATGTCCCAACCGCTCGTTGGCATCGTCATGGGGTCGGCTTCCGATTGGGAGACGATGAAGGCCGCCGCGACCAAGCTCCAGGACTTCGGGGTCCCGTTCGAGGCCAAGGTCGTCTCGGCCCACCGGTCTCCCAACCTCGCCCACAGCTACGCGACGACGGCCAAGGAGCGGGGGCTGGTCTGCATCATCGCCGCTGCCGGAATGGCGGCCCACCTCGCCGGGGTGATGGCGGCGAACACGACCCTGCCGGTGCTCGGCGTGCCGATGGCCGGCAAGCACATCCAGGGCCTCGACGCGCTGCTCTCGACGGTCCAGATGCCGCCGGGCATCCCCGTGGCGACCTTCGGGGTCGGCGGACCCGGCGCCCAAAACGCCGCCCTCTTCGCGGTCGCGATGCTCGCGACCACCGACCGAGCGTTGGCGGAGAAGCTGGCCAAGTTCCGGATCGGAGCGAGAAGAGAAGATCAAGCGCACGACGCGCCGGAGCCTGAGCCGGGGCTCGAGGGTGTGGACCGGCCCCCGAACCCGAGCCAGAGTGAGGTCCAGGACGGTCGAAGGCCGAGGACGGGCCGCACGCAGCACTCGGCCTCTTTTCAACAAACCCTCGCAAGTCTCGCGATCTCCGAGGCTACAAACACAACGATGGACCGACCGTCACCGGTCGATCCGCGTCGTCGTACATGGAGGCGCAGGGAATCGAACCCTGGTCCGAATCAGCTTCCAGCCGAGGCGCGCTACGTGCGTAGGCTACCTCCTGCCTTCGATCGAGTTGGTAGGCAGCCAACCCACCCGGTCTGCCACCCCCTTGAGATCTCGCTCGCTGCCGCTCGAGAGGACCGGCAACGATCACGCCCGGTGACGGTGATTCGGCGGGGCCGCCCCGCAGGCGGGCTACCGTCACCGAAGGTGCGTGAAGCGAGACTAGCTCAGCTTACGCAGCCAGCGCCAAGTTGTCGTTGGCAGTTGTGTTTTCCAGCTTTTTAACCAGGAATCTGGACCTGGGCACGCTCCCAAGCGTTCTACTGACCCGTCGAAGCCAGTCGCCCCCGTTTTCAAAGAACCAACCGCAGCATCAAAGTAGCTGCCACCGATCTACCAATGCAAGCAGCGGTCCGTCACGAGGCTGCCAAAAAGACAGCCCGACCGCTCACCGATCCTCGGCGTCAGGCCCTCGGGGACGTTCGGGCAGGGACTCCACCCCCGCGCCGAGCCAGCCACGGCGCCGGAACCACCAGGCGATCAGCCCCGAGATCGCGGCCATCAGCAGCATCACGGCCGGATAGGCCCAGATCGACTCCAGCTCCGGCATGTGCCGGAAGTTCATCCCGTAGACCCCGACGATGAACGTGAGCGGCAGAAAGAAGGCCGAGAACACGGTGAGGACCCGCATCACCTCGTTGGTCCGCTGCGAGGCCAGCGCGACGTGGATCCCGAGCAGGTTGTTGATCGACTCCAGCAGATGATCGGCGTAGAAGTAATAGCTCTCGGCGTTCTCGCGGAGGTCGTGCACCACCGGCGCGGCGCGCTCGCTCTGGGGCGCCAGCCGTTGGATCACGGTATTGGTCTGCCGGATCAGCCGGCTCATGATGGTGACCCGCCGCTTGAGCAGGTAGAGCTCGACCAGCGGCGGCGGCTGGCGCCGCGCCGAGAACAGCGCGTCCTCGAACTCGTCGAGCGCCGCCTCGGCCCGATCGAGGAGCGGGGCGTAGCTGTCGAGAGTGGTGTTGATCACTCCCGCCAGCACGGCCAGCGCCGGCTGCTCGTCGGCACACAGCGCCCGCGCGCGCTGCTCCACCTCGGCGAGCACCGGCATCGCCACTCGGTGGATGCTGAGCACCAGCTCGGGCTGCACGAAGAGCGCGATCTTCCGGGTGAGCTCCTGCACGCTCACGGCCCGCGGACCCGCCTCCGGGTCGATCGCGCGGACGATCACGAAGGTCGTGTCGTCGAAGCGCTCGAACTTCGGCGGGTGCCACGGATCGAGGCAGTCTTCGACCGACATCGCGTGGAGCCCGTAGCGCTCGGCGACCTGGTGGAGCTCCTCGTGGCTCGGTCCGGTGATGTCGATCCAGGCGAACGGACGGCCCGCCTCCCGGAAGACGACCTTCTCGCTCACGGCCGCCCGGGCCGGCGGTCGAGGATCCGGAGCGCGGCCATCGCGGCGCCGAACCCGTTGTCGATGTTGACCACGGTGACCCCGTCGGCGCAGGAGTTGAGCATCGCGAGCAGCGCGGCGAGACCGCCGAACGAGGCGCCGTAGCCCACGCTGGTCGGCACCGCGATCACCGGCTGGTGCGCCAGGCCGGCCACCACGCTCGGAAGCGCCCCCTCCATCCCCGCCACCACGATCAGCACGTCGGCTCCGTCGAGGCGCTCGCGCGCGGCGAGCAGGCGATGGAGACCGGCCACGCCGACGTCGGCCACGGAAGCCACCTCCGCGCCGGCCCAGTGGAGCACGGCCACCGCCTCCTCGGCCACCGGGAGGTCGCTGGTGCCGGCCGACACCACCGCCACCCGGCCCTCGAGACCCCCGGCCGGCCGCTCCGCCTCCAGCGCCACCGTCCGGGCAAGCGGGTTCCAGTGGGCGCCGGGAAATCGCTCGGTGAGCGCCGCGGCGTGCTCGGGCGTGACCCGGGTGGCCAGGAAGCCTCCGGTCGCGTCGGCCAGGCGCGCGGCGATCGTCGTGACCTGCTCGACCGTCTTGTGGCTCGCGAAGATGATCTCGGAGCGGCCCCGGCGGAGGACCCGGTGATGGTCGATCTGCGCGAAGCCCACGTCCTCGAACGGGAGGTGGCGGAGCCGCTCGACCGCCTGCTCGACCGAGACGGAGCCGCGCGCCACCTCGGCCAGGAGGCTGGCGAGCTTGTCGATCACGCGGCCACGAAGCTCCGCTCGAGGTAGTCGCGAAACAGCTGGCCGGCTTCGAGCATCGACTCGACCTGGAAGAGCCGCTGCCGAAGGCTCGCGGCGCCCGGCAGGCCCTTGGTGTACCAGCCGAGGTGCTTGCGGAACTCGACGACCGTCTTGCGGTCCTCGCCCTGGAGGGTGACGGCCAGGCTCGCGTGCTCGAGCGCCACGGTGAAGCGCTCGACCGCGCCGGGACGTTCCGGCGGCGTGGCGCCGGAGAGCAGCGCGCGCCCGTCGCGGAAGATCCAGGGATTCCCGAACGAGCCCCGTCCCACCATCACGGCGGCGCACCCGGTGTGCCGCTTCATCCGGAGGATGTCTTCACCGCACACGACGTCGCCGTTGCCGATCACCGGGATGTCCAGCGCCTCGACGACCCGGGCGATCTCGTCCCAGTCGGCCTTGCCGCCGAACATCTGGCTCCTGGTCCGAGCGTGGAGGGTGAACGCCTTGGCTCCCGCGTCCTGCATCCGGAGCGCGATCTCCACGGGTCGTCGCTCGAGCTCGTTCCAGCCGCTCCGGGTCTTGACCGTGACCGGAAGATGGGTGGCCGCCACGACGTCGCGGATGATCCGCTCCACCAGGTCCATGTCCTTGAGGCAGCCGGAGCCGCCGTTCCGCTGGACGACCTTCTTGACCGGGCAGCCGAAGTTGATGTCGATGAAGTCCGGCTGATAGGTCTCGGTCACGATCGCCGCGGCGCGAGCCATCGCCTCCGGATCCGCCCCGTAGATCTGGATCCCGATCGGGCGCTCGCCCGGGGCGAATTCGCAACCCTCGAGGGTGCGCCGGATGCCGCGCCTGATCGCTTCCGCGTTCAGGAACTCGGTCATCAGGATGTCGGCTCCGAGCCCCCGGCAGACGTGCCGGAAGGGCGCTTCCGAGACCCCGGCCATCGGGGCCAGGATCAGCGGGGTCTCGAGCGCGGGTGCGTAGGGTAACCGCATGGCGGAAAGCTACTTGGACTCGCCGTCCCGAGCCATGTCTCGGCCGGAGCCCCCTTTTGACTTCCCGGGAGCCCCGCGCCTAACTTCGGTCGCCGATGCGACTTCGCGACTTCCTCCAGCCGACCGCCGTCAAGCCGACCCTCACCGCGACCAGCAAGGACGGGGTGCTGGAGGAGCTGGTCGCGCTGCTCGGACTTCCCGAGCGGCGGGCCGCTTCCGTGGTCCAGATCCTCAAGCGCCGGGAGCAGCTGGGCTCGACGGGCGTCGGCCGGGGCATCGCGATTCCGCACGGGAGGTCGCTGGCCGTGAAGCGGCTGCGGCTCGCGTTCGGGGTCCATCCGACGGGGGTCGAGTACCAGTCGATCGACGGGCACCCGGTGGACGTGTTCTTCCTGATCGTGGCGCCGCCGCTCGAGGTCGCCAACCAGTACCTGCCGGTGCTCGGTCGCCTCGCCCAGCTCGGCCGCGAGCCCGGGGTCGCCGACCGCCTTCGCCAGATCGGCTCCGCCGACGAGCTCTACGCGCTCTTCGAGGAGAAGGGCGTCTAGCCTACTCCCACTCGATGGTGGCCGGCGGCTTGGAGCTCACGTCGTACACCACCCGGTTGATGCCCCGCACCTCGTTGGCGATCCGATTCGAGATCCGGCTCATCACCTCCGGCGGAAACGGAAACCAGTCGGCCGTCATCCCGTCCCGCGAGGTGACCGCGCGAAGCGCGAGCACCTGCTCGTAGGTGCGGCCGTCGCCCATCACGCCGACCGAGCGGATCGGTAGAAGGACGGCGAAGGCCTGCCAGATGTCGTCGTAGAGCCCGGCGGCCCGAATCTCCTCGAGGTAGATGTGGTCGGCGATCCGGAGCACGTCCAGGTCGTTCCGATTGACCGCGCCCAGGATGCGGATCGCGAGGCCCGGACCGGGAAACGGGTGACGGCCGACGATCTCCTCGGGAAGCCCGAGGTCGCGACCGACCGAGCGGACCTCGTCCTTGAAGAGCTCGCGGAGCGGCTCCAGCAGCTGGAACGGCAGGCGCTCCGGCAGCCCCCCGACGTTGTGGTGCGTCTTGATCGTCACCGACGGCCCGCCACGCGGCGAGGTGGACTCGATCACGTCGGGGTAGAGCGTTCCCTGCACCAGCCACTCCACACCCTCGCCCACCTCCTTCGCGGCCGCCTCGAAGACGTCGATGAAGGTGTGCCCGATCCGGCGCCGCTTGAGCTCAGGGTCGGTCACGCCCTCCAGCTGGGTCAGGAACTGGTCGGTGGCGTCCACCACTCGCAGGTCGATGCCGAGGTGGCGGCGGAAGGTCACCTCGACCTGCTCCCGCTCGTGCATCCGGAGCAGACCGTGGTCGACGAAGATGCAGGTGAGCCGGTCGCCGACGGCGCGGTGGACCAGCGCGGCCGCCACCGACGAGTCGACCCCGCCGGAGAGCCCGCAGATCACCCGCGCGGTGGGACCGACCGTCTCCTGGATCCGGACCACCTCGGTCTCGATGAAATGGGCCGAGGTCCAGTCGGGGACGCAGCCCGCCACCGAGAAGAGGAACGCGTTGATGATCTCGCCGCCGCGCGCGGTGTGGGCGACCTCGGGATGGAACTGCACCGCCATCAGGGGCTGGCTCTCGTGCTCGATCCCCGCGATCGGACAGTTCTCGCTCACGGCCGTCAGGCGGTAGCCCGGCGGCACCTGCTCGACCAGGTCGCCGTGGCTCATCCACACCGTGGTCCGCTCGCCCGAGTCGAAGCCCTCGAAGAGCCGCCCGCCCCGCACCTCGATCTCCGCGCGGCCGTACTCACGGCGCCCCGCCGGGGTGACCTTGGCGCCGGCGGCCTGGGCCACGAGGTAGAGCCCGTAGCAGAGGCCCAGCACCGGGACGCCCAGCTCGAGCACCCCGGGCGTCAGGGTGGGCGCGCCCTCGTCGTACACCGAGTTGGGACCGCCCGAGAGGATGATCGCTCGCGGGTTCCACTCCTTGATCCACTCGAGCGACCGGGTCGGTGGGTGGATCTCGCAGTAGACGTGCGCCTCGCGGACGCGACGGGCGATGAGCTGGGTGAACTGGGAGCCAAAGTCGAGAATCAGGACGGCGTTCTTGGTCACGGCGCCTCGTCGGCGAAGGGGTCGCGTCGCTCGAGCCACATCAGGTGATCGATCGTCTCGCGGGGTCGCGCGATCGCGAAGCGGCCCCGATCGATCATCACCTCGGGCGGGCGCGCCCGCGTGTTGTAGTTGGAGGCCATCGCGTAGCCGTAGGCGCCCACGCAGAGGACCACGAGCAGCTCTCCGGGCTCGACGCCGGGCAGCTCCTGGTCGATCGCCAGAAAGTCGCCCGACTCGCAGACCGGGCCCACGATGTCGACCGGCGCCGAGGGCCGGCCCCGCTCCACCACCTCGACCACGGCGTGTCGGGCCTGGTAGTGGCTCGGGCGGAGCAAGTCGTTCATCGCGGCGTCGACCACCACGAAGGTCTTCCTGCCGGACCGCTTGCGGTAGAGCACCCGGGTGAGCAGCACCCCGGCGCTCCCGACCAGGAACCGTCCCGGCTCCACGTGCAGCTCGAGCCCGGTCCCCCGGAGCACCGGCGCGATCGCCGCCGCGAGGCGCGCGGGCTCGAGCGGCTGCTCGTCGAGGTAGCGGATCCCGAAGCCGCCGCCGAGATCGATCGCGCTCACCGTCTCGCGGCTCCGGCCGGTCAGCCGCTCGCGCAGCTCGAGCAGCCGGACGGCTCCGTCGCGATAGGGCGCCGGGTCGAGCAGCTGGCTCCCGAGGTGCATCGCCAGCGAGGTCAACACCAGCCGCGGGTTGGCGCCGATCCGACTCGCCATCGCCAGCGCTTCGGCGGGCGTCACGCCGAACTTGGTGCCGGTCGACCCTGTGGTGATGTAGGGATGGGTAACCGGCGAGAGATCCGGGTTGATCCGGATCCCGACCCGCGCCGGCGCCGCGGCGCCGGTGCCCGCCACCACCCGCTCGAGCAGCTCGAGCTCGCCCGTCGACTCGAGGTTGATGCTCGAGAGCCCGCTCGCCACGGCCACCTCGAGCTCGGCCTCGGTCTTCCCCACCCCGCTGAAGACCACCTGGTCGAGGGGGATGCCCGCTCGACGGACCCGCTCCAGCTCGCCCACGGAGACGATGTCGGCGCCGGCTCCGAGGTCGGCCAGGAGGCCGAGGACCGCGAGTGTGCTGTTGGCCTTGACGGCGTAGTGAATCCGGTGGGGAATCTCCGCGAACGCCGAGGCCAGCTCCCGGTACCGGGCGCGGATCGGCTCCGCCGCATAGACGTAGGCCGGCGTGCCGATCCGCGCGGCGATCGCCTCGAGCGAGGCGCCCGCCATGCCGAGGCGGCCGCCGTCACGCACGAGACCGGCGTCGCGAAGCAGCGCCGCCGCGTCGGCCACGCCGGGCGCGGTCAGTACGCTCTCGCCCACAGGGCCTCGTGCTTGGCCGGCTCGCCGGTCCAGATGCAGCGCTCCGGCTTCGCCTCCGAGCGGAACTCGACGTCGGGCAGCACCCGGATCGTGGCCTTGGTCTGCTCCTTGATCTCGGCCTCGACGGCGGGATCGCCGTTCCATCCGGCGTAGACGAACCCGCCACCCGACTCCAGGTACTGGATGAACTCGTCCTTCGACTTCGGGCCGCGCAGGGTGTTCTCGTCCCGCCGGGCGCGGGCTGTCTCCAGCAGCTGCCGCTGCATGGCGGCCGCCTCGTCCGACAACCGCGCCGCGGCCCCCGCCATCGGGATCGGCTCCTTCTTGCCGCCGGTGCGTCGGGCCAGCACCATCGTCTCCGCGGCGAGATCGCGGGGCCCGATCTCGAGCCGGAAGGGCACGCCCCGGCCCTCCCACTCGTAATACTTCGCCCCCGGCTTGAGCCCCTCGCGCGCGTCGACGTGCACCCGCATGCCGCCCGCGCGCAGCTCGCCGGCGATCCGCTGCGCCGCCTCGACCACCCGCCCCTGCTCCTCCTCACCCTTGAAGATCGGCACGATCACCACCTGGAACTGCGCCAGCTTGGGCGGGCAGACCAGACCCCGGTCGTCGCCATGGGTCATGATCAGCCCGCCGACCATCCGGGTGGACGTCCCCCACGACGTGCTCCAGACGTGATCGAGGCCGCCGGCCGCGGTCTGGAAGGTGATGTCGAAGGCCCGGGCGAAGTTCTGTCCGAGGTTGTGGCTGGTGCCCATCTGGAGCGCCTTGTTGTCCTGCATCAGCGCCTCGAGCCCGTAGGTTCGGAGCGCGCCCGCGAACCGCTCGCTGTCGGTCTTCCGCCCCGTGACCACGGGAATCGCGATGCTGTCCTCCATGAACCCGCGGTAGAGCCCGAGGATCTTGAGCGTCTCCGCCTCGGCCTCCTCCTCCGTCGCGTGCGCGGTGTGCCCCTCCTGCCAGAGGAACTCGGTGGTCCGCAGGAAGAGCCGGGTCCGCATCTCCCAACGCACCACGTTGGCCCACTGGTTGAGCAGCACCGGCAGGTCGCGATAGCTCTGGATCCACTTCGCGAACATCGCGCCGATGATGGTCTCCGAGGTGGGGCGGACCACCAGCGGCTCCTCGAGCTCCTTCCCGCCTCCATGGGTGACCACGGCGGTCTCGGGAGCGAACCCCTCCACGTGCTCCGCCTCCTTCGAGAGGAAGCTCTGCGGGATGAAGAGGGGGAAGTAGGCGTTCTGGTGCCCGGTCTCCTTGAAGCGCCGATCGAGCTCGTCCCGCATGCTCTCCCAGATGGCGTAGCCGTTCGGTCGGATCACCATGCACCCGCGCACCGGGCTGTAGTCGGCGAGCTCCCCTCCGATGACGACCTCGTTGTACCAGGCGCTGAAGTCCTCGGCGCGGGGGTGATGCCTTTCGGGTCCGACATTCGGGTCTCGTGGTGCTGGTGAGCGCATCCTGCATGGGAACGGTGGTCCGGCTCATACCGTGGTCGAGCTCAGGCGGCGGCCGGGTCGAGCATCGAGCCCCACCACGGCGACAAGCTCCGCGAGGGCGCGCCTGCTGGGCGCCCGCCACGAGGTCCTTGACCATGGCCTCGCCGCGGGCGACGTCGTCGGTCCGATCACGATCGCGACCCGGGCGCGTCGGGCGGCGGCCAGTTTGAGCTGCTTGCCGACCGCGGACTCGCCCATCGCGAACTCCACCCGGTACCCCGCGTCGCGCAGGGCATGGGCGGCGGCGAAGGCCGGCGGCCGCTCCGCCGGCGTCACGATCGCGACGAAGACGTCGACCACCGCGGGTGTCTCGGGCAGCAGCCCGCGGTCCCGGAGCAGCTCGGTGAGCACGACGTCGCCCATCCCGAAGCCGAGCGCAGGGCTGTCCACCCCGCCGAGCGCGGCGAGCAGGCCGTCGTAGCGACCGCCGCCGCAGATCGCGCGGAGCTTCCGCTCGGCGTCGAAGAGCTCGAAGACGGTGCCGGTGTAGTAGGCGAGCCCCCGAACGATCGTGAGATCGAGGTCGAGGAAGCCGCCGAGCCCCATGGCCTCGAGCGCGTCGAGGGTGGCCCGAAACGGGGCCGCCACCTCGACCGCACCCGGAAACTCGCGCTCGAGCGCCGCCCATTCGGTGATCGCACCGAGCCCCTCGAGGCGAGCCAGCGACGCGGCGTCGGCACCGGCCTCGAGCAGCGCCGCGCGTCGAGGGGCGTACTCCGAGCGACCGAGCTTGTCGAGCGCCTGGAACGCCAGCGGGGCCCGCGGGCCGCCGAGGTCGAGCGAGTCGAGGATCGCGCCGAGGAGCCGGCGGTCCGAGAGCCGCACCCGGACGTCGGTGGCCCCGAGCCCCAGCTCCCGCATCACGTCGATCGCCAGGGCGATGATCTCGGCGTCGGCGAGCGGGCCGGGCTCCCCGATCAGATCGCAGTTGAGCTGGAAATGCTCCCGGAGCCGCCCGCGCTGCTGCCGCTCGTAGCGGAAGAGCTGGGGGATCGAGAACCAGCGGACCGGCTTCTTGAGGCCGTTCAGCCTGGTCGCCACCATCCGGGCCAGGGTGGGCGTCATCTCCGGGCGGAGCGCCACCTCCCGCCCGCCCTTGTCGACGAAGTGGTAGAGCTGCCCCACGATCTCGTCGCCGCTCTTCTGGGTATAGAGCTCCAGGCCCTCGAGGGGCGGACCGTCGTACTCCTCGAACCCGTAGCGGCCCGCCACCCTCCGCATCGCGGAGAACACGTGGTTGCGGATCGCCAGCTCGTCGGGGAAGAAATCACGGAACCCGGGTAAAGCCTGGTGCGACATGGGCCCAAAATAACGGGGCCGAACCTCCCACCGCGACCGCGAATACGCCCGAAAATCCGGGACGCCAGCTCCGCTAGACGGTGCCCAGCCCGAGCAGATGCATCACGTCGCCGACGGTGTGGAAGGATCCTACCGCATCGTCCCCGCCTCCGTGGACCTGGCGGATGGCCCGTCGAAATCGGGTACCAGCGACCAGTTGGCCCTCGCGCGGCCGGTCCTGCTGCGGGCTGTTGCTCCAGCCACCGATGTCCCACCGCCGCCCTCGGTCGTCGGGGCGACGGTGAGATCCCGCGGTCGATCGCCCGGTCGAGCCCACCAGCACCTCCTCCGGCCGCCTCGCCGCCTGCGGGGATCGAGACCAGGGCCTGGATCGGCCGGCGGGGCTCGAGGGCCTCGAGCGCCGCCGTGAGCGACGATCTTCCGGTCCGGCCAGGGCCACAGCCGAAGAGCCAGCGACTCTTCCAGCCGGCCGGGCACCCTGGCCTGGCAAAGCCCGGACGCATCGCCCGGCCCTGGCCGAAACGGCCGGGAGAAGGCCGCCAGATGTTGTGCGCCACCGCTGCGTCCGCATGACGCGTGGCCCAGCGCCGAGCGGCCCTCTCTCCCAGAGGTAGTCCCCGGGCAGCAACTGAAGTCGAGCCGGCCGGCGGGCTCGATCGCCTCGACGGCCTTCCGGGCCTCGCGCCTCAGCACCTCGATCAGCTCGGGCCTCCGCTCGCCGACCACGAAGGGCACCCCCGGCTTGGCGATCCAGGCCTTCTCCGTCGCGATCTTGGCCAGGGTCCGCCCCGAGGCGCCTGGATGTGGACGATCGCGATCTTGTAGATCCCGCTCGCCAGCGGGCGGATCACGTTGGTGCTGTCCAGCCGCCCGCCGACCCGACCTCGACCACGGCGATCTCCGCGTTCTGAGCGGCGAAGTCGGCGAAGGCCATCGCCGTGTCGCTTCAGGGAAGAAGGTGGCGCCCAGCCTCGATCAGTGGCGGAGCCGCTCCGTCCACATGGTCACGGCGTCCTCGCTGATCGGCTGATCGTCCACCAGGATCCGCCCGCGAAGCCGATCAGGGCGATGTACGTAGAGCCCCACCCGCCACCCGGCGTCCCGAAGGGCGGCGGCGATCAGCGCCGAGACGCTCCTTCCCGCTGGTGCCTGGGACGTGGACCATCGGCACCACCCGGCGGGGATCGCCGACCGAGGCGAGGAGCCGCTCGGTCCGGTCCAGACCGAATCCTGGATGGTGCGGCGCGTGGAAGAGGAACGAGCGCGCGCTGATAGGCGCTCGCCGACGCCGATCGGTCGAGGTCGGTGGTCACCGCGTGGTCGAGCGCCAAGGTGCTTGGCGGGACCGATCAGCCGGCCTTGGAGGCGGGCTCGGACGCGCGTTGGCCCAGCATGTGGCGGAGCAGCCGGGCCGTGGTGTCGCGGAGCGAGCCGCGCGAGACCACGTCGTCGATCTGGCCGTGGTCGACCAGGAACTCGGCGGTCTGGAACCCTTCGGGCAGGTCCTGCCCGATGGTCTGCTTGATCACCCGCTGGCCGGCGAAGCCGATCACCGCGCCGGGCTCGGCGACGATCACGTCGCCCTGCATCGCGAAGCTGGCCGTGACGCCGCCGGTGGTCGGGTTGGTGAGGATCGTGATGTAGGGAACGGCGGCGAGCTTGACTTGCGCAATCGCGGAGGAGGTCTTGGCCATCTGCATCAGGGAGAGCACCCCTTCCTGCATCCGGGCCCCTCCCGAGGTACAGACCAGCACCAGCGGAATCCGTTTCTCCGCCGATCGCTTCGCCAGCCGGGCGATCTTCTCGCCCACCACCGAGCCCATCGACCCGCCCATGTACGAGAAGTTCATCACCCCGAGGTGGAGCGGCATCCGATCCAGCCGGCCGAGACCGACGTACATCGCATCCGGCTGACCGGTCTTCTGCTGGGCGATCTTGACCCGCTCGGTGTATTGCTCGAAACCGAGCGGGTCGAGCGGCTTGAGCCCGCCGAACAGCTCCCGCCAGGTCCCCGCGTCGGTCAACAGCTCGATGTACTCCTCGGCGAGGAAGCGGCGATGATGGCCGCACTGCGGACAGACGTTCAGATTCCGCTCGAACTTCTCCCGAATGTCGACGTGATCGCACGCCTCGCACTTGTCCCACGCGTCACGAGGGATCTCGAGGCGAGCTCGTTGGGAAACCCGGGGCTTTTTTTCTTT
Source organism: Gemmatimonadales bacterium (assembly GCA_041390205.1). Taxonomy (GTDB): domain Bacteria; phylum Gemmatimonadota; class Gemmatimonadetes; order Gemmatimonadales; family GWC2-71-9; genus SHZU01. Next base: position 90,598 of record JAWKQJ010000009.1, on the reverse strand, counting down.
ACGGAACCAGGCGGTCACAGCCATGGGCTCGTTGGGCAAGGGGGCTGATGCACAGCTGCCACAACCGAGTGCAATCTGGAGCGGGAGCAGGCTTCGCGCCAGGCCTTGACACCTAAGTCGTTGCGGTTATTCACCATAGCCTGCCATTCGAGAGTCCCTCGCCACCCGATAACAGAGCCCGATCGCCAGCCCGCAGGCCAGCACGAACGACCCCCCGTACGAGAAGAACGGCAGCGGAATTCCGGTGATCGGCATCAGGTTGATGGTCATGCCCACGTTCTCGAAAACGTGGGTAAAGAGCAGGCCAAGGACGCCGAAGACGACCAGACTGCTGAACGAATCGGTCGCGCGACGCGCGATCCTGATCAAGGTGAGGCAAAGCGCGAAGAAGAGCACCAGGGCCAGCACCACGCCGGCGAAGCCGAGCTCCTCGCCGACCACCGAGAAGATGAAGTCGGTCGGCTGCTCCGGCAGGAACGCCAGGCGCTTCTGGGGCCCCTGGAGGTAGCCGTTGCCGAACCAGCCGCCCGAGCCGATCGCCACCTTCGACTGAATCGCCTGATAGCCGGAGGCCGCCGGGTCGGCCTCGGGATTGACGAAGGAGAGCAGCCGCTGCTGCTGGTGGGGCTTGAGCCGGTTCCAGAGCAGGATCGCGAGCACGCCCATCGCCGAGTTCACGATCCAGATGAAGACCCCTTCCGTGACGTAGGTCCGCCAGAGGATCAGCAGCGCGGTGAGCGTCAGGATCCAGGCGCCCCACCACCCGGTGTCCACCGCCAGCAGGAGGCTGATCAGCGGCGACGCGAGGAGCAGCAGCATCGAGGGCCGCACCCCGACCCAGAAGAGCATCGAGAAGAGGATCCCGATGAAGACCATCGCGCTGCCCAGGTCGGGTTGGGCCATGACCAGCAGGAACGGCACCCCCGTGATCACGCAGGGCGCCAGCAGCTCCCGCAGGGTCTGCGGCGGCTGGCGCAGGGCGGAGAGGTAGCGGGCCAGGTAGAGCACCGTGGCCAGCTTGGCCAGCTCGACCGGCTGGCCGAGCCGGATTCCGCCGATCGCGATCCAGCTCTTGGTGCCCGCCGCGGTCCCGGCGCCCGTGCCCGCGAAGAGGAGCACGATCAGGAGGCCGAGGCCGAGACCGTAGAGGCCCGGCGAAGCCCAGTCGAGGATCCGGAGCGAGAGCCGCGAGGTCACGACGCCCATCACGACGGCGAGACTCATCCAGGTGAGCTGGCGGATCCACGCGTCTTCGGCGTACGACGGCACGTCGGTCTGCCCGGCCGAGTAGACCATCGCCACGCCGTAGGTAGGCCAGCAGGGCGACAATCAGGAGCAGCCGGCGCTCGAGGGCTCATCGGCTGGGCAGCGTCGAATCCGTGGTGAGCTCGCTCACGGTGGTGGCGGAGTCGGGCTGGAGCAGACCCGGATCTCGGCGTTCTTGAGCGAGGGGTCGGTCCCTTCCAGGTAGCGACGGATCACCTTGACCACGAACGGCGCGACGCTGGGCCGTGGAGGGCGAACTCCATATGCCGCCCTCGACCACGATCCGGGGTTGTCCGCCGGGGCGTAGAACGCGATGAACCAGCCGTGGTCCGGACCGTGGGGGAGCCTTGGGCGGTGCCGGTCTTGCCCGCCACCTGGAGATCGCGCCCGCCGCTCGCGGCCGCTGTGCCGCGGGTCACCACCTCGCTCATCGCCCGGCGGAGCCCGGCCAGCTGCTCGGGCGGGAGGTCGAGCGAGGGCCCCATCTCGGGAGGCCGGTCGGCGAAGATCCTCGGGGTCGGGATCACCCCGTCGCCCGCCATGGCCGCGTAGAAGCGGACCATGTTCGCCAGGGACTGGTCGTTCTCGCCCTGCCCCACCGCCAGCATCAGGGTCACGGCGCGGCTCCAGCCTCGGGGCCGTAGCGCCGATCGTAGTAGGCCTCGGAGGGCGGAAACATCGAGCCCGCTCGGGCCCCAGGGTCGATCCCGCTCTTCCCGCCGAGCCCGGGAGCCGGGCAGGCCCTCCGGTCGGTGGGCCGGCAGGCCGATCTGAGGCCGAGCTGGTAGAAATAGATGCAAAGCTCGCCGCGATCGCGCCGGTCAGGTCGAGCGAGCTGTGGCCGGCGCGCTTCCAGCAGTGGAAGACCCGGTTGCCGAAGCGTATCCCGCCGGTCACGCCACCGGCATGTGCGAGTCGAAGTCGACCAACCCTCGCTTGAGCGCGATCGCCGCGGTGACCAGCTTGAACATGGCGAGCCCGGCGAGAAGGCGCCGCGCATCACCCGATTGAGCAGCGGGGTGTCTTCTCGTCGTTGTTGAGCTGGCGCCAAAGCGTTGCGCCGGAGATGCCGCCGATGAACTCGTTGGGATCGTAGGTCGATGCAGTAGAGCGCGCGAGCACCCTGCCCGACGGGGTCATCGCGAGCAGCCCGCCGCGGTCTCGCAAGCCGCTCCGCCTCCCAGAGACTGTCGACGAGACTCCGAGGTCGAGATCGATGGTGGTCCGGATCTGCTCCCCCGCCACCGCGCGGAGGGCCGGCGACTCGGTCTCGTCACGGACCATCCGTCCGCGCGCGTCGACCTCGATGAAGCTCTCGCCCTCGATCCCCCGCACCATCGAATCGTACACCGCCTCGAGGCCGTCCTTGCCCACCAGCGTGCCCGGCCGGGCGCCGGGATAGCGGCCCTGCTCCAGCTCCGACGACGAGACCTCGGCGACGTAGCCCACCAAGTGGGCCACCGCCGTGCCGGCCCGGTAGAGTCGCCGGGGCTCGGTCCGGATCACCAGTCCGGGCAGCAGGTAGCGCCGCTCCTCGAGCCGGGCGACCGTCTCGAGCGGCGCGCTGGCGAAGACCAGGGCCGGCTGATAGGGCGCCAGCTCGAAGCGCCGGACCACCTGGTTGATCAGCTCGTCGTCGATCGGGGCATAGGACCGCATCCGCTCCAGCGTGGCGCGGAGCGAGTCCTTCGACCCCGCGATCACCTTCACGGCGAACCCCGGCGCGTTCTCGGCGATCGGCTGGCCGTGCCGGTCGAGGATCAGCCCTCGCGGGGCGTCGAGGGTCAGCCGGCGGAGCCGGTTCTGGTCCGACCGCCGCTGGAAGTCTTCCTGCCCGAGGATCTGGGCCCGGAAGAACGCGCCGATGATGACGAGGAACAGGAGGGATACTGCGAGCGTCGCCACGATGGCGCGCTCGCGCAGCCGGAATGGGGAAAACGCGACGCTCATTCTTCCAACCTGAGGGACAGCCACTCTCGAAACGTCAGCACCACGACCACGCCCGCGAAGGCGGTGAGCACGGCCTGGATCGGCGACCAGATCGCGATCGTGTTGAGCAGCTCACCCGTGGCGACGCCGCTCGCTACCAGCACGATAAGGGTGCGGAGCCAGGTTCCCAAGGCGAAGAGCCCGGCGTTGACCAGGAGGTTGTCCGGAAAGAAGACGGCCCGACCCCAGGCGGCCAGGTAGCCGACCAGCGTGTGGGACAGTGCGCCCGCGCCGAACCGCGCCGGGCTGAGCACGTCCGTCACCAGCCCGACGACGAACCCGGCCACCGCCGCGGCCCCCGGCCGGGAGCGGATCGCGAAGAGCATCAGCGCGAGCAGCAGGAAATCGGGCGCCGTCCGGTCGTCCCAGAGCCGGGGGCGGACGTAGAAATGCGCCACCACGAGCAGCAGGAGCACCAGCGCGACGGGCCCCCGGCGGCGGCGATGCGCTGCCGTCACTGGCGGGCGGGCGGGACCGAGTCCCCGGAGCGAGTGTAGATCAGGACGTGGCTGACGTGCCCGGGATTGGCGAGCGGGCGGAGCCGGTAGACCCGCTCCCAACCGGCTTCCTCGCGCCGGATGCCGGCCACCCGGCCCACCGGAATGCCCTTGGGGTAGACCCCCGTGAGCCCCGAGGTGATCACCATCGTGCCGACGCTGACCGTGTCGCGGTAGGGCACCCCGCGGAGCTCCAGGAAGGACTGGCTCGCCTCGACGCCGGCCGCCGGGGCCACGATGCCCAGCGCCGAGCCGTCTTCGGTGGTCCCGCTGGCGCGGAAGTCGGGATGGGCCCAGGTCATCGCCACGGCCGAGCTGGGGCCGGCGCTCACCACCAGGCCGACCAGCCCCTCGGGCGAGACCACCGCGTTGCCGACCCGCACCCCGTCGTCGCGCCCCGCCCCGAGCAGGAGGGTCCGGCCCTCGGTGGCGGTGAGCTGGCGAAGGACGGGCGCCGCGATGGTGGGCGCGCGCTCACTCTGCTTGAGGGCGAGCAGGTTCCGGAGCTCGGCGTTCTCCGCTCTGAGCTCCGGCAGCGACTGCGCGGCGAGCGCGATCGAGTCCCGGGCGGCCTCGACCGCCCGGAATCGGGCCCGGCTGGTCTTCTGCTCCTCGGCGGTTCGCTGGAGCCAGAGCAGCGGGCTCAGCGCCGTCTCGCGCACGGCGGTGGCGAAGCTGAGCGACCAGGCCGGCGGCAGAACCAGCGCGCCGAGGGACAGGAGCAGACAGGCGACCAGGAGCAGGGTATCGCGGCGGGAGATGGCGCGCGCCAGACCCGGTCTCATGTCACCTGGTCAGCACGGTGCGATACTTGTCGTATTCGTCGAGGATCCGGCCCGTGCCGCGGACCACGCAGGTGAGCGGGTCTTCGTCGACGTGGATCGGCAGACCGGTTTCCTGGGCGAGCAGCAGGTCGAGCCCGCGGATCAGCGCGCCGCCGCCCGTCATCACGATGCCGCGGTCGACGATGTCGCTCGCGAGCTCGGGCGGCGTGATCTCGAGCGCGCGGCGCACCGCGTCGACGATCTGCTGGATCGGCTCCTGCGCCGCCTCGCGCACTTCGGTCGAGTGGACCCGCACCGTCTTCGGGATCCCCGACACGAGGTCGCGTCCCTTCACTTCCATCTCGCGCTCGTCACCCGTCGGGTACGCCGAGCCGATCTTGATCTTGATCGCCTCCGCGGTCGGCTCGCCGACCAGGAGGTTGTAGTTCTTCCGCATGAACTGGACGATCGCCTGATCGAGCTCGTCGCCTCCGGTGCGGATCGAGGTGTCGCAGACGATGCCCGAGAGCGCGATCACGGCGATCTCGGTGGTGCCGCCGCCGATGTCGATCACCATGTTGCCGGTCGGCGTCTCCACCGGCAGACCGACGCCGATCGCCGCCGCCATCGGCTCCGCCACCATCCACACTTCCTTGGCGCCCGCCGTCTCCGGCCGAGTCGCGCACCGCGCGACGCTCCTCGGTGATCCCGCTCGGCACGCAGACGATCACCTTGGGCTCCTCGGAAGACGTGCTTGTCGATGATCGTCTTGAGAAAGTGACGCAGCATCCGCTCGGTCACTTCGAAGTCAGCGATCACGCCGTCCTTGAGCTGGCCGCACCGCTTGATGATCCCTTCGGGCGTGCGGCCCAGCATCCGCTTCGCATCGAGGCCGTACGCCTTCGGCTGCGAGCTCGAGCGATCCATCGCCACCACGCTTGGCTCGTTGAGGACGATCCCCTCGCCCTTGACGTAGATCAGCGTATTGGCCGTACCCAGATCCACCGCGATCTCGTTCGCGGGAAAAAGTCGAATTTGAAGAACGGGAACTTCATCGGTGAAATGGCCCCCCGGCGAGCCCCCTAACGTAATGGGGCTCAAGGGGATGGACAGAACCTCGCCCCGGATCTAGCTGCCCGACCGAGGGCTGGCCGCCATCAGAGCCCGGTGCTGCCGGAATCCGCCGGCCCCGCGGTCGGTCGGCGGGAGCTCGGGCGACCGAGAAGCGGATCGGCTCCACCCGCGCCAGCACCAGCTGGGCGATCCGCATCCCGGGTCACCTGCGCGGCTCGGCGCCCAGGTTGACCAGGCCGATTTTGAGCTCTCCGCGGTAGTCGCTGGCCGATGGTCGCGGGGGTGTTGAGCAGGGTGATCCCGTGCTTGATCGCGAGTCCGGACCGAGGCCGGATCTGGATCTCGAAGCCCGCTGGAATGGCGACCGCGAAGCCGGTCGAGAAGAGCCGCCGCTCCATCGGCTGGAGCTCGGCCTCCTCGGCGCTGGCCACGTCCGCGCCGGCCGACCCCCTCGGTTTGAGGGGCCGGCACCGGAAGGCCTTCCCCGTGCGGCAGCTGACGGAGCAGGACCGTGGCGGGCCCGCTCACAGCACCGAGTCGACGTCGACCGGGGGCAGGTCGAACGCCTCGGCCACGCCCGGGTAGACCACTTTGCCCTCGACCACGTTGAGCCCGAGCTTGAGCGCCTCGTCCCGGCGACAGGCCTCCTGCCAGCCCAGCTTGGCCAGCCGCACGCCGTAGGGCAGCGTGGCGTTGGTCAGGGCGAGCGTCGAGGTGCGCGGCACGCCGCCCGGCATATTGGCCACCGCGTAGTGGAGGACCTCGTCCACGAAGTAGATCGGGTTCTCGTGAGTGGTCGGCTTGATGGTCTCCACGCACCCGCCCTGATCCACCGCCACGTCGACGATGACGGCGCCGGGCTTCATCGCCTTCAGGTCCTCGCGGCGGACCAGACGCGGCGCCTTGGCGCCGGGGAGCAGCACCGCGCCGACCACCAGGTCCGCCCGGCCGATCGCGCCGAGGATGTTGTGGCGATTCGAGTAGAGGGTGGTGACGTTGGCCGGGAGGACGTCGTCGAGATAGCGCATCCGCTCGAGCGACAGGTCGAGGATGGTGACGTTGGCACCCATGCCCGCCGCCATCTTCGCGGCGTTGATCCCGACCACGCCGCCACCGATGATCGCCACGTCCGCCGGCGCCACGCCGGGCACACCGCCCAGCAACACGCCCCGCCCGCCATGCACCTTCTCCAGGTACTTGGCACCTTCCTGGACCGCCATCCGGCCCGCCACCTCGGACATCGGGGTGAGGAGCGGCAGCTCGCCCGACTCGAGCTGCACCGTCTCGTACGCCACGGCGATCGCGCCCGAGTCGATCACCGCCCGGGTCAGCTCTTCCGAGGCGGCGAAATGGAAGTAGGTGTAGATCACCTGGCCGGCGCGCATCCGGGGCCACTCGGGCGCGATCGGCTCCTTCACCTTCACGATCATCTCGGCCTTGGCCCAGACCTCCTCGGCCGTGTCGACCAGCGTGCCGCCGGCGTCGCTGTACGCTTCGTCGGGAAAGCCGCTGCCCTGCCCGGCTCCCCGCTCGACCAGGACCTGATGCCCGGCATCGACCAGGAGCTCCGTGCCGGCCGGCACCAGCGCCACCCGGTTCTCGTTGGTCTTGATCTCTTTCGGAACTCCGATGATCATCGCGTCTCCTCCGGTGCTGCCTAGGCGCCCAGACTCACCCTCGTGAACCGTTCGGGACTGAAGAACTCGGCCGCCGTGGCGGCCACCTCCACGGCCGGACCCGGTCGACCACCGCCAGCAGCTCGTCGAGCGGACGATAACGATCGTCGTTCAGGACGAAAGCCGCCAGTCGGAGCATCCGGCTGGCCGCGTGCTCGAGCCCGAGCATCAGCTGCCCGCGCAGCTGTCGCTTGTTGGCGCTCAGGTCGTCCTCGGAGGCCCTCGACCGCCAGCCGACGCAGCTCGGCTTCGACCGCGGCGGCCGCCGCCTCGACGTTGTCCTTCGGAGACCGAGATAGACCCCGATCACCCCGGCGGCGCGGGCAGATGCTGGTAGGCGTAGACCGAATAGGCCAGGCCCAGCTCTTCGCGCACCCGCTGGAAGGCCGGCTGTCATCCGCCGCCGAGCTCGTTGACCAGCATCGAGACCGAAGCGGCGCGGGTCCCGGCTGGGAAGGTGTCGGTGCCCCAGACGATGTGGGTCTGCGCGGTCTCCCGCTCGACCCGGCGGCGCGCCCCGCGGGAGCCTCGCCTGACCCCACCGGCTCCGCGGCGCACTCGGCCAGGATCGTCGAACCAGCCCTCGGCGCCCAGCCGGTCGATCACTGCTCGTGGCTCAGGTTGCCGGCCGCCGCCACCGCAGTTGCCGGGGTAGTACCCGCCCCGATGCACCGATCGGAGGGCGTCGGCGCTGATCGAGCCGACCGTCTCCCGGGTACCGAGAATCGAATAGCCGTAAGGATGCTCCGGCCAGAGCGCGGCCGACTGCAGCTCGAAGACCAGATCCTCGGGCGTATCGTCCACCGCGCGGATCTACTCCAGCACCACGTTGCGCTCGAGGTCCAGGTCCTCGGAGCGCAGCAACGGACGCCTGACCAGATCGGTCAGGATGTCGATCGCGAGCGGGACGTCCTCGTCCAGGACGTGCGCCTGATAGCCGGTGTGGTCGCGGGAGGTGTAGGCGTCGAGGGATCCGCCTCGGGTCTCCAGCGCCCGAGCCAGATCGGCGGCGGGCCGCCGCTCGGTGCCCTTGAAGACGAGATGCTCGAGCAGATGGGCGGCGCCCATCTGCTCCCTGGCATCGTGGGCGCTCGCCGAGCGAACCCAGATGCCCACGGCCGCGGAGCGGAACGCGGGCATCGACTCGGTGACCACCACGAGCCCGTTCGGCGCCTCGCTCCGAACGACCCCGCGATCGAGCTGATCGGTGACCACGCTATTCCTTCGGGAGCAGCGCCTTCCGGCTGAGCTTCATCCGGCCGCGGTCGTCGACCTCGAGCAGCTTGACCTTGACGATCTGGCCCTTCTGGACCACGTCCTCGGTCTTCTCGGTCCGGGCGTGCTGCAGCTCGCTGATGTGGAGCAGGCCCTCGACGCCGGGCAGGATCTCGACGAACGCCCCGAAGGCGGTGGTGCTCTTGACCGGACCCTCGTAGGTCTTGCCCACTTCCGGCTCGGCCGTGAGCGCGGCGATCATGTCCTTCGCCTTCTGCCCGGCTTCGCCACCGACGGCGGCGATGGTCACCAGGCCGCTGTCCTCGACCGAGATCTTGGCGCCGGTCGCGTCCTGGATTCCGCGAATCGTCTTGCCCTTCGGGCCGATGATGTCGCCGATCTTGTCCGGCTTGATGGTGAGGGTGATGATCCGCGGCGCGTAGGGCGAGAGCGACGCCCGCGGCCCCGCCAGCGCCTTCTCCATCTCCTTCAGGATGTGGAGCCGGCCGCGCTTGGCCCGGGCCATCGCGTCCTTCATGATCGCGAGCTCGAGCCCGCCGATCTTGATGTCCATCTGGATCGAGGTGATGCCCTTCTCGGTGCCGGCGACCTTGAAGTCCATGTCGCCGAGGTGATCCTCGGTGCCGAGGATGTCGGTCAGCACCGCCACCTTGTCGCCTTCCTTGATCAGACCCATGGCCACGCCGGCGCAGGCGGCCTTCATCGGCACGCCCGCGTCCATCAGCGCCAGCGAGCCCGCGCAGACCGAGGCCATCGACGAGGAGCCGTTCGACTCGAGGATCTCGGAGACGACCCGCAGGGTATACGGGAAGGCGTCGAAGTCCGGCAGCAGCGGCTGCAGGGCGCGCTCGGCGAGGGCGCCATGGCCCACCTCGCGACGGCTGGTGCCCCGGATCGGCCGCACCTCGCCCGTCGAATAGGGCGGGAAGTTGTAGTGCAGCATGAACGACTTGGTCGCCTCGCCCTGCACGTCGATCGAGTCGATCCGCTGCTCGTCGTCGCTGGTGCCGAGGGTGACCGCGACCAGCGCCTGGGTCTGGCCTCGGGTGAAGAGCGCCGACCCGTGGGTGCGCGGCAGCATCCCGGCCTCGATGCTGATCGGGCGGACCGTCTCCAAATCGCGGCCGTCGATCCGCTCTCCGGTCTCGATCACCTGGGCGCGCATCACTCGGTACTCGATCTCGCCGAGCTCCCGATCGATCTCGCGGGCCCGGTCCGGGAAGTCCGCCGCCAGCTCGGCCTGCACCGCGTCGCGCGCCGCGCGGACCGCCCCGGCCCGGCCGGCCTTGTCCTTCTGGTTGATCGCCTTGCCGATCGCCTTCTCGCCGATCTCCACCACCCGCTTGGCGAGCGCCTCGTCCGGCTCGGGCGCGGTCCAGCTCATCTTGGGCTTGCCGGCCTTCTTGACCAGCGTGGCCTGATGGCCGATCAGCTCCTTGATGCCCTTCTGGGCCACCTTGAGCGCCTCGAGGACGTCGTCCTCGGAGACCTCGAGGGCGCCGCCCTCGACCATCACCACCGAGTCCTTGCTCCCCGAGACCACCAGGTCGAGGCTCGCGAACTCGAGCTGCTGGAAGGTCGGGTTGAGGATCCAGTTGTCCTCGACCCGCCCGACCCGCACGGTCGCCAGCGGACCGCTCCACGGCACCTGCGAGAGCTGCAGCGCGGTGCTCGCGGCCACGGCGCCGAGCACGTCGGCGTCGTGCTCCTGATCGGCGGAGACCACCGTCACGAACACCTGGACTTCGTTCTTGAAGCCCTCGGGGAAGAGCGGCCGGATCGAGCGGTCGATGATCCGCGCGGCGAGGATCTCCTTGTCGGAGGGACGCCCCTCGCGCTTGATGAAGCCGCCCGGGATCTTCCCGGCCGCGTAGGTCTTCTCGCGGTACTCGACCGTCAGCGGGAAGAACGGCAGGGTCGAGACGTTGGGGCTCACGGTGACCGCCGATAACACGACGGTCTCTCCGTACTGGAGCAGACAGGAGCCGGCGGCCTGCTTGGCAAGGCGGCCGGTCTCGATGACGAGCGGCCGGCCCGCGAATTCGGTTTCGATCCGTTCCACGATCATTCCTCTTGAGATGGGACGCGTCCCAATACCACGAGGGCGCTCCGCCGATTGGAGCGGAGCGCCCTCGCGCTGGTCACGTTGACTAGTGCCTGAGCCCGAGCTCTTGAATCAGCGACCGGTACACCCCGAGATCGGTGCGCCGGAGGTAGGTCAACAGCCGACGCCGCTGGCCGACCATCTTGAGCAGGCCGCGACGCGAATGATGATCCTTGGGATGGTCCTTGAAATGACCCGTGAGCGAGTTGATCCGCTCGGTGAGAAGCGCAATCTGCACCCGGGCCGACCCAGTGTCGGCCTCATGGACGCGATGCTTCGTGATCACGCCCGCCTTGTCATACCCCATGTGGTGTCCTCTGACCGCTTTCGCAACTCTGGCTTTTTTCTTCGTAAGTGTTTGCAGCACGGAAATATAGCGCAAGACCCCGGATTCGAGCAACTGGGCAATTCGGCCCGCCCCGGCTAGCCGTGGCCCCGGGCCTGCCCCCGGTTGCCCGGCGGATCCGAGCCTCCGGGAGTCGGTCCCGTCGCCTCCGGCTCGAGCCGGCCGGTCCGGCGGAGCCAGCTGGAGTAGAGGGTGTCGCGGTGGACCGACTTGGCCACCAGGACGCTCAAGACGGTCGCCAGCATCAGGGGCGGCATGATCGCGTAGTCGTTGGTGATCTCGAACACCAGCAGGATCGCCGTGATCGGCGCCCCGGTGGCCGCCGCCACCACCGCCCCCATCCCGACCAGGGTGTACGCCTCGGCCGACAATGGGAGATAGGGGAAGAGCCGCTCCAGCAGGCCCCCCACCGCCGCGCCCAGGGCCGCCCCCACGAAGAGCGAGGGGGTGAAGACCCCTCCAGACCCACCCGAGTTCAGGGTGATCGCGGTCGCCACGATCTTGCCGAGGGCGAGGGCGGCGAGCCACCACCAGGCGAGCGTCCGGAAGACGTCGAGGTGGATCTCGATGTGCCCGCGGCTGGTGAGGAGCCCGCCCGACACCTGAGCGATGATCCCGACCGTGATCCCGCCGAGGATCGGCAGCAGGATCCGGGGCGCCTGCCGGCGCCAGCGCGCGGCCGCCACCCCGTCCTCGACCCAGACGAAGGCCGCCGCCGCCAGCCCGGCCAGCACGCCGAGGATCGGGAAGAAGACGAAGATCTCGCGGTAGAAGGTGAAGCCGTGCTCCACCTGCACCGGAAACGCGGGGTGATTTCCGAAGACCGACTGCGACACCACCGCCGCCACGACGCTCGACACGACGACCGGCGCGAAGGCGCTGGTGGCGAAGGACTTGAGCACCTCCTCCAGCGCGAAGAAGGCGCCGGCGAGCGGGGCGTTGAAGGCCGCCGAGATGCCGGCCGCCGCGCCGGCCCCGACCAGCAGCCGGCGCTTGTCCGGCCGGAGATAGAGCCAGCCGCCCACCCGCGAGGCCACCGCCGCGCCCAGCACGGCCACCGGCCCCTCGCTCCCGGCCGAGCCACCCGCCCCGATCGTGATCGCGCTCGCCGCCGTCTTGGCGATCGACGCCTTGCCCGGCAGATCGCCCCCGCGCCGCTCGACCGCCAGGGCCACGTCGGGAACGTTGAGACCGTCGTAGCCGTCGCCGAAGCGGCGCATCACCCAGTACGCGATCGCGATGCCGACCCCGGTGAGGAGCGGCCGGTAGGCCCAGCCACCGATCGGCGGCAGCAAGGCGAGCGGGAACTCCACCAGGCCCCGGTAGGCGTAGCCGATCAGCCGGAAGAAGAGCACCACGCCGAAGGCGCCGAGCACCCCGATCGCCACGGCGAGGGCGAGCGTGAAGGCGTCGTCGCCCGGGCCGGGCCGGCGCACCCGCCGGAGGAACTGCAGCCAGGTCCGCCGGATTCGCCGCAAGACCGGCTCGACCGGAGCCGCGACCCAGGCGACGTCCAGACCCCGGTCGGGAGGCTGGCGTGGTGAGTCGGGTGGCGCCGGGTCCGCCACGGCGCTAGAGCCCGAGCACCCGGCGAATGTCGTTGGAAAAGGCGAGCACCATCAGCATCACGATCAGGACGAGACCCGCCAGCGAGAGCCACTCGCGAATCCGTCCGGTGACCGGCCGGCGGGTCACGGCCTCGGCCAGCAGGAAGAGGAACTGCCCGCCATCCAGGATGGGGATCGGCAGCATGTTGACGATCGCGAGGTTGACCGAGATCAGCGCCATGAACGAGAGGAAGGCCTCGGCGCCGAGCCTGGCGCTCTGGCCGGCCATCATCCCGATGGCGATCGGGCCGCCGATCTCCCGCGTCGGCACGGCGCCGGAGAACATGCCCTTGACCACGCCGATGATGGCGGTGCCCTGGCGCGCCGTGACCCGGGCACCAGGAGATCACGGCCTCGCCGAGGCCGACTCGCTCACGGGCCTCCGGAAAGTCGCCCGCGATGCCGATCCGGCCGACGGTGCGGGTCACGCCGTTGGTGTCCGCGACCTCTTCGGCCGCCGGCGTGACCCGGATGGTGTGCCGCCCGTCCGCGCGCCCGACCACCAGGGTGACCTCCTGGTCGGCCCGCTCGCTGATCCGGTCGACCAGATCGGTCCACTGCGAGATCGGCTCGCCGTCGAAGGCCACGATCGTGTCCCCGACCGCCAACCCGGCGCGCTCCGCGGGACGGGTGGGTACCACGCCGGAGATCACCGCCGGCCAGTCGGGGCGGAGCGCGCGAAAGGCCGCGATCCGCGCGTCCGTGTCGGCCAGCGAGACGGCGATCGTGGTGCCGTCGGCGAGCTCGATCCGCGAGGTCGGCTCGGTCGTGGTGAGCCAGCGTCGCTGCAGATCCTCCCAGGTGGCCACCGCTTCGCCGTCGAAGCCGACGATGCGCCCACCCGCCACCCGGGCCAGCTCGCCGGCGCCGCTCGGCAAAGCCGCCGTGTCGACCGAGGCGATCCGTCCCAGAGGCGTGACCGGAATGCCCTTGATCGCGAGGATGCCGGTGTAGAGCAGCCACGCGAAGAGCACGTTCATCGTCACCCCCGCCAGGATGACGATCATTCGGACCCACACCGGCTTGGCCTCGAACATCCGGTCCGGGGGGACGATGGCGTCGCCGGCCTCGCCCTCGAGCGCCCCTTCCGCCCCGGCCTCCATCTGGCTCGCCATCTTGACGTACCCGCCGAGGGGGAGCCAGGACACGGCGTACTCGGTCTCGCCGCGCTGGAAGGTGAGCCAGCGAACCGGCGCCCCCATCCCGAGCGAGAAACGATGCACGTAGATCCCGGCCAGCTTGGCCGCGATGAAGTGTCCGAGCTCGTGGACGAACACCAGCACCCCGATGACGACGATCGTCGCGAGCAGGGTGAGACCGGCGCCGCTCACGAGACGGCCTCGGCGAGCGGCCGTCGAAGGTGGCGAGAGGGGATCGGGACCAGCATGGTCGGGAACAATAGGCGGCCGGCCGAGCGGGCGGCAACCCGACGACGGATAGGGTGGCGGCCTCGCGCTACGGGCGGCGCGACGCCGACGCGAGCGCGGTCTTCGTGATTCGCGCGGGCACCTGGCTAGCGGGCGGCGTCGGCCACGAGCTCGGCCGCGACCTCACGGGCCCAACGGTCGGCCTCGCGCACCACGTCGAGCGAAGCGGCCGGAACCGGACGATGCCGCTCCAGGGTGGACTCGAGCACGTCGGCGATCCGACCGAGGGCGAAACGTCCCTCGAGGAACGCGGCGACGGCGACCTCGTTCGCCGCGTTGAAGACGCAGGGCGCCGTGCCGCCGGCCCGGCCAGCCGCGAGCCCTGCGGCGAAGGCGCGGAATAAATCGGGCCTTACCGGCTCGAAGGTGAGCGGGCTCGCCGCCACCGGATCGAACCGGCGAACCCCCGGATCGGTGAGTCGCTCCGGGTGGGTCAGCGCGTAGAGGATCGGCAGCTCCATCGTGGGGAACCCGAGCTGGGCGAGCACGCTACCGTCGGCGAACTCGACGAAGGAGTGGACGATGCTCTGCGGATGGACCACCACGTCGATGGCGTCGTAGCCGAGCCCGAAGAGGCAATGGCCTTCGATCACCTCGAGGGCCTTGTTCACCAGCGTCGCGCTGTCGACGGTGATCTTGGCCCCCATCCGCCAGGTCGGATGGTTCAGCGCCTCGTCCGCCGTGGCCGCGTCGAGCCGCTCGGCCGACCAGCCTCGGAAGGGCCCACCGGAGGCGGTGAGGATCAGCCGGGCCGGCGTGGAGCCGTGCCCGCTCAGGCACTGGAGCACGGCGCTGTGCTCGGAGTCGACCGGTACCAGCTCACCGCCGCCCTCGCGGCGGGCCCGGTCGACCAGCTCGCCGGCCACCACCAGCGACTCCTTGTTGGCCAGCGCTACCCGCTTGCCGGCCCGGAGCGCGGCCAGGGTGGCCTCGAGGCCGGCGAATCCGACCACCGCGTTGACCACGATGTCGACGTCGGGACGGGTGGCCGCCTCGACCAGACAGGCCGCCCCCCCGGTGATCCCGTTGCTTCCCCGCCCCGCAGCCAGACCCGCGTACCGGGGCCGCCATTCCGCGACCTGCTCGCGGAGCAGCTCCTCGTTGGAGCCCCCGGTGATTGCCCGAAGCTCGAAGCGGGACCGGTGCCGGCGGAGCACGGCCAGGGTCGAACAGCCGATCGACCCGGTCGAGCCCAGGATCGCCACCCCGGATGCCGTCATCGTCAGAGGATGCCCAGGTAGCGATAGGCCATCGCGGCGACGGGCACCACGAAGTAGAGCGAGTCGAGTCGGTCGAGCACCCCGCCGTGGCCGGGGATCAGATGGCTCGAGTCCTTGACCCCGGCCTCCCGCTTGAAGAGCGACTCGGCCAGATCGCCCACCTGGGCCACCACCGAGAGGAGGAGACCGACCGTTCCGGCCTGGACCGCGCTCAGCTCGAAGCCCATCGGCCGGAGCGCCACCTGGTTGTACACCACCGCAGCCAGGATCCCGCCGAGCACCCCGCCGATCGCCCCGCTGCGGGTCTTTCCGGGGCTCACCACCGGGGCCAGCTTCGGCCCGCCGACGGCCTTGCCCACGTACATCGCCGCCGTGTCACAAATCCACGTGATGGCGAGAGGAAAGAAGAGAGCCCAGGTCGCAGCCCAGTGTCGCTCCGGCCCGATCCCGTAGCGGATCCCGAGCGCGAAGCTCGGCAGCGCGCCGCAATAGAGCGGGATCAGCAGGGTCATCGCGGCGGCCGCCAGGGGCTGCTCGGTCCAGCCGCCGGGCGAGCAGCGTGGAGGCGAGGTGACCAGGGTGAAGACGGCGACGAGATACCAGGCCGACGGGGCGACCGCCGCCCAACCGAAGATCGTGTTGCCCAGGGCGGGAATCGAGCCCCGCCGAACATCAAGCCAGATGCCGAGCGGGAAGGCCGCGCTCGCCAGCTGGTAGACCAGGCCGGATCGGTCATCCCCGTCCTTTTCCGCGCGATGCTCATCAGCTCGGACCCGCCGATCACGGCGGCGGCGGCAGCGATCAGGAGCGCGAGGACCAGACTGCCCAGTAGACACACGATCCCACCGCGACCTGAACCAAGAGGACGGCGAAGAGGGATCCGTTGTACGCGTTGGACACGAACGAACCCTCGGGGTCAGGACCCGCGGCGACCCGTCCGGAAGCGACGGTCCCGGCGGCGATAGTCGAGCACCGCCTCGAAGAAGTGCTCCCGGTCGAAGTCCGGCCAGAGCACGGGGGTCACGTACAGCTCGGAATAGCGAGCTGCCAGAGCAGGGTTCGAGATCCGAAGCTCGCCGAGGTCCGGATCAGGAGATCGGGATCGCCCCAGCGGCAGAGTTCGGCCGGCGATCGGCCTGCTCGTCGATCGCCGCGGCTTCTCCGAGCCGCCCGGCTGCGACTTCCTCGGCCAGGAGCCGGGCCGCCCGGGCGATCTCGGCCCGCGCGGAGAAGGAGATGCAGATGTTGAGGTTGAGCCGACCGCCGCTGGCCGTCGCCGCCTCGACGTAGCGGACCGCCTCGCGCGAGGAGGGGGTCTGGTTGGTCCAGGTCTCCAGCATCCTGACCCGAACCCTGCCCTGGAGCTCGTCCGACTGGGTGTCGACGTATGCTGGAGCAGCGCCATCAGCGCTTCGATCTCTTCGGGGGGCCGCTGCCAGTTCTCTTGACTGAAGGCGAAGACGGTGAGGGTTCGGACGTCGGCCAGCAGGCAGGACTCCACGATCCGCCGCACCGACGCCATGCCGGCCTTGTGCCCCTCCGACCGGGGCAGCTCGCGGCGCTGCGCCCAGCGGCCGTTGCCGTCCATGATGACGGCGACGTGCCGAGGCCCGAGGGCGGCGTGCTGCTGGATTTCGGCGAGCTGCAGGTCGGCGGTGCTCGTCACACCTCCATCATCTCCGCTTCCTTGTCCTTGATCAGATCGTCGATCAGCTTGGTGTGATCGTCGGTGTGCTTCTGGATGTCCTTCTCCGCGCGCGACTTGTCGTCCTCGGAGACGTGCTCGACCTTCTTGAGCTTGTGGAGGGCGTCGGTCCGGGCGTGCCGCACGGCCACCTTGCCTTCCTCGGCCAGCTTGTGGATCACCTTCACCAGCTCTCGGCGGCGCTCCTCGGAGAGCGGCGGGATCGGGATCCGGATCAGAGTGCCGGCCGTGGCGGGATTGAGGCCGAGGCCGCCGTCGCGGATCGCCTTCTCGATCGCGGGGGCCAGGGTCTTGTCGAACGCCTGCACCGTCAGCAGTCGCGGCTCAGGGGCCGAGACCATCCCGACCTGATTGATCGGCACCGTGGCGCCATAGGCCGGGACCTTGATCACGTCGAGCAGATGGGTGCTGGCCTTGCCGCTGCGGATCGAGCCCAGCTCGCGCTTGGTGTTCTCGACCGCCTTGTCCATCCCGTCCTTCGCATGCTTGATGATGTCTGGTATCGTCATCGCACGATCGTCCCCACCCGCTCGCCCGAGAGCACTCGGGCGATGGCGCCGGGCTGGTTGATGTTGAACACCACGATCGGGAGCCGGTTGTCCTTGCAGAGGCCGAAGGCGTTCGCGTCCATCACGGCGTAGCCGTTCACGATCGCCTCCTGGAAGGTCAGCTCCGGCAGGAACTTGGCCCCCGGATCGGTCTTCGGATCTCCAGTATACACCCCGTCGACCGAGGTTGCCTTCATGATAACCTCGGCCTCCATCTCGAGGGCCCGGAGCACCGCGGCCGTGTCGGTCGAGAAGAAGGGGTTGCCGGTCCCGGCCGCGAAGATCACCAGCCGGCCCTTCTCGAGATGGCGAACCGCCCGCCGGCGGATGTAGGGCTCGGCGAGCGATTCCATGCGGATGGCGGTCATCACCCGGGTCTGGACGTCCATCTTCTCGAGGATGTCCTGGAGGGCCAGCGCGTTGATGACCGTCGCCAGCATCCCCATATAGTCCGCGTTGACCCGATCGAGACCCTCGCGGCTGGCGTGGGTGCCGCGGACGATGTTCCCGCCACCCACCACCAGCCCGAGACTGATGCCCTGCGCGTGGACGCCCTTGATCTGGGCGGCCAACCCCTCGCAGACGCCGTAGTCGAGCCCGATTCCCTTGTCCCCGGCCAGCGCCTCGCCGGAGATCTTGAGCAACGCCCGGCGAAACGCGAGTGACATCAGGCCTCTCCGACCTTGAATCGGGCGAACTGGTGCACGGTGACCGCGCCGCCGAGCTGCTTGGCGGCGTCCTTGACCAGGTCGCCGACGGTCTTGGACTCGTCCTTCACGAAGTTCTGTCCGAGCAGAGTGCGCTCGGCGAGGAACTTCCGGATCTTGCCCTCGACGATCTTGGGCCGGATCTGCTCCGGCTTGCCCTCGGCGGCCACCTGCTCCTCGGCGATCCGGCGCTCCCGCTCGATCATCTCGGCCGGGATGTCCTGGTCGCTGACGCCCGCCGGGTCGGCCGACGCGATGTGGAGCGCGATGTCCTTGGCCAGCTCGGTCAGGCCCTCGCCCTTCGGCCCCTCGACGTCCACCAGCACGCCGACCTGGCCGTTGTGGTGGGCGTACCAGCCGACCGTGCCGTTGGCGCGGGTGAAGCGGGCGTACCGGGCAAGCGTCATCGCCTCGCCGGTCTTGCCGGAGATCTCCTTGACCACTTCGCCGACCGTCTTGCCGCGGAAGGCGGCGGCCGCGAAGTCGCCGGCGTCGACGCCCGGCTCGGCGGAGGCGAGGGCGGCGTCCGCGAGCGCCTTGGCCAGACCGGAGAACTCGTCGTTCCGGGCGACGAAGTCGGTCTCGCAGTTCAGGTCGATCATCGCCGCGTCGCTGCCGTCGGCCTTGCTCGCGATCACCACCAGGCCCTGCGAGGCGCTCCGGCCCGCGCGCTTCTCGGCCTTGGCGATGCCCTTCTTCCGGAGGATGTCGGCCGCCTTCTCCAGGTCGCCGCCGGCCTCTTCGAGGGCGGCCTTGCAGTCGCCGATGCCCGCCCCGGTCCGGTTGCGGAGGTCGCTGATGTCTTTCACCGAGATCTTGTTCGTCATTGCCATCCGTCGATTCCGTTCATGGGGGCCGGCATTCGGCACCTGCCCCGGTTGTGACACCGCCGCGAACGGCCAGTGGCCAAATCCGCGGCGGCTCGTAACACCCTCACCCGAATGGGGTGGCGCGTATCGGTTACGCGCTCTCGCCGCTGGGTACCTCTTCGTCGGTCTTGAGCCGGGCCGCGATGGCCTCGGGCTTCGGGCGCCGCTTCCGCGCAGCCGGCCGGCGGCGGGCCCGATCGGTACCGGGATCGCCTTCGCTGCCGGTATCGGTGCTGTAGGTGGTCGCCTCGGCGTCCTCGCCGGCTTCCCGCACCGGGGCCTGCATCCGGGTCTCCCGGATCTCGTCGGCCAGGGCGTTGGCGATCAGCGACACCGAGCGGATCGCGTCGTCGTTGCCAGGAATCGGCACCGTCACCATGTCCGGATCGGAGTTGGTGTCGACGATCGCGACCACGGGGATGCCGAGCTTCCGCGCCTCGAGGATCGCGATCCGCTCCTTCTTGGAGTCGACCACGAACAGCGCGCCGGGCAGCCGGCCCATGTTCTTCACGCCCTCGAGGTAGCGGGAGAGCTTCTGCCGCTCGCGCTCGAGGAGCAGCCGCTCCTTCTTGGTGTAGTTCGCGAAGTCGCCGTCGGCCCCACCCTGCTCCAGCTCCTTCAGGCGGCGGATCTGCCGCTTGATGGTCTGGAAGTTGGTGAGCGTCCCGCCGAGCCACCGCTCCGTCACCCAGAGCGCGTTGCAGCCTTCGGCCTCGGCCTGGACCAGGCCCTTCAGCTGGCGCTTGGTGCAGACGAAGAGGACGTTCTCGCCCTTCAGGATGATCGAGCGCACCAGATCCTGCGCCTTCTTGATCTGATCCTGGGTCTTCTTCAGGTCGATGATGTAGATCCCCGAGCGCTCGGCGAAGATGTACCGACGCATCTTGGGGTTCCAACGACGGGTCTGGTGACCGAAATGGACACCGGCTTCGAGGAGTGCTTGCAGCTCAGGCAACGCCATGCGTTCGACGACTTCCCTTCGGGTCTTGGGTTCGATCCGCCACCGCGATCACGTCCCCCCGCCGATCCGCCGGCCCCCATGGCCGGCGGACACCCAGCGGGCGAATCCCGCGATGTGAGGAATGGGTGGAGCCGAAGCTCCGGGTTACCGCTTCGAGAACTGGAACCGCTTCCGCGCGCCCGGACGACCGGGCTTCTTGCGCTCGACCGCCCGCGGATCGCGAGTCAGGAGACCGGCGCCCCGCAGCTTGGTGCGGTGCAACGAGTCCGCCTCGACCAGCGCGCGGGCGATGCCCAGCCGCATCGCGCCCGCCTGACCGGTGACCCCACCGCCGTCGACGTGCGCCTTGACGTCGAACGCCCCCAGGGTGTCCGTGGTCGCGAACGGCTGCTGAATGTGCTGAACCAGGGACGGCCGGGGGAAATAGTCACCCAGGGTCCGCCCGTTCACTTCCCACTTGCCGGTGCCAGGCGTGAGATAGACCCGCGCGACGCTGGTCTTCCGCCGACCGACACCCTGCCACCGGAACTCCGGAGCCGCCGTCATGCCGTCACCTTGATTGCGAAGGGCTTCGGTTGCTGCGCCGCGTGGGGATGCGTCTCCCCGGCGTACACCTTGAGCTTGCCGCGGAGCCGCTGCTTCGAGAGCGAGTTCTTCGGCAGCATCCCGAAGACGGCCTTCTCGATCACCCGCTCCGGGTGCTGCTCCAGCATCCGGCGCGCGGGCGTGAACCGCTCGTGGCCCATGTAGCCGGTGTGCCGGAAGTAGGTCTTCTGATCGAGCTTCCGACCGGTGAGCTTGACCTGCGAGGCATTCACCACGACCACGAAGTCACCGCCATCGACGTGACGGGTGAACGTGGGCTTGTGCTTGCCGCGAATCAGCTGCGCCACGGTGCTCGCGAGTCGGCCCAACGGAACGTCTTTGGCGTCCACGACATGCCAGTCGTGCACCACGTCCTTGGGCTTCGCGCTGAAAGTCTTCTGGTCCGCCGCCATACCGCCTTCTGTCCGCTGGTAAGGGTCCCGCAAAGCTTTGAAGGATACCAGTTTGCGGTCAGGCGGTCAAGCCGGCCTCCAGGGCGGCGATCACTCGGCGAAGGACACCAGCACGACCCCCTTCTCCACCGGTTGCCCGGGCTTGACCCGGACGGCGGCCACCACCCCGGCCGCGGGCGCCTTGAGCTCGTTCTCCATCTTCATCGCCTCCAGCACCACCAGCCCCTGACCGACGGCCACCTCCTGGCCCTCCTCGACCAGGATCTTGGCCACCAGCCCGGGCATCGGGGCCTTGAGCTCGGCCGGCCGGGCATGCCCCTTCCCGCCCCCGACCAGGCTCCGGACGTGGTGGGTCCGCTCGTCGACGATCTCGACCTCGAACCGGTCGCCCCGGCGCTGCAGCAGCCACTTGCCGTCCGGGCCGAGCTGCATGGGCACGATCCAGGAGCTGCCCTCGACCAGGAGGTTTCGGACGGGGGTGCCCGGCACCTGCCGGAGCTCGGCCCGCAGTTCCCGGCCGTCCACCGCGACCCGGTCTCCGTTCACCTCGACGGCGACCGACTTTCCGGCAATGCTGACGAAGTACTTCATGCGCGCTCCACCAGGGCCACCGACTCGACGTGGGCCGTCTGAGGAAAGAGATCGAAGGACGCCACCCGGGCCAGCCGGAACCGCCCGCCCTGGGTCAGCAGCTTGAGGTCCCGCGCCAGCGTGGCGGGATCGCACGACACGTAGACCACCCGCTCGGCTTCCGACTCCCGGAGCCGCTCGACCGCCGGCCGGGCCATCCCGACCCGCGGCGGGTTGGTGATCACCAGATCCGGCCCCGGGAGCGAGCCGAGCAGCGCCTCGACGTCGCCGACCCGGCGGTCGATCGGGTCGCCGCCTGCCGCCTGGGCCAGGGCGACCGCCCGCGGATCCCGCTCGACGCTCACCACCCTCGCGCCGCGGCCGACCAGCTCGCGCGAGGTCTCGCCGACGCCGGCGTAGAGGTCCCAGACCTGGCGACCGCCCGGATCGCCGAGCGCGTCGAGGGCGGCCCGCCTTGCCAGCTCGCCCATGGCCGGGTTGACCTGACGGAAGGCGGTGGGGGCGTAGGCGTCGTCCCGGCCGGCCAGGACCCGCGGGGCCCCGCCGGCCGGGCGCCACCAGACGACCAGTTCCACCCCCGCCGCTCGGACGGCTCGCTCGACCTCGGCCGCGCGCGACCAGGCCGCGTCGGTCGCATCTTCGACCACCAGGTGGACCCGCCCCTCGTGGTCCAACCTCAGAACCAGTCGCTCGGCCTTCGCGGGCAGCATCCCGGTGGCCTGGCGGAGGGCGTCCCACGCCTGGTTCAGGATCGGGTCCGCGATCTCGCAGCGACGGAGGGCGAAGCTGTCACGCGGCTCGTCGAGCGGGTGGAACCCGAAGCGGCGCCCTCTGCCCCGGGCGACGGTGATCTTGGCGCGATAGCCCCAGTCGGCCAAGGCGGGCTCGAGCGGCGGATCGGGAACCTCCAGTCCGCCGATCCTCCTGAGCGCGTCGCCGACGATGGTCCGGCGCGCCGAACGCTGGGTGGCCGAGTCCAGGTGCTGGAGCTGGCAGCCACCGCAGCGGTCCGCCTCGTAATGGTCGCACCTGGGGTCGACCCGACCCGGCCCCGCGCGCTCGAGCGCGAGCAGCCGGCCCCGGACGAAGCGCGCGTGCTCCCGGACGATCGCGATCCGGACCCGGTCGCCGGGAGCGGTGCGAGGCACGAACGCGACCCGCCCGTCCTCGAGGCGGCCGACGCCGTCTCCGCCGGCCGCGACCGAATCGATCTCGAGTGCGACTTCGCTCACCCGGCATCCCGAGCGGCGGCGCTCATCGGAGGCCTTCGCGGCGGGCGGCGGCGAGCCAGGCGCTGTGATTGCGGTCCGCCGACGACACGGCCGGCCGCCGGTTGGCGCGGCGCTCGTCCTCCGCCAGGGCGGCCGCGATCGCCAGGCGGATGACCACCTCGGGATCCGGCTCGCCGCTCACCAGATCCGGCCGGCGCTCCAGGAACTGGATGTCGACCCGGCCTTCGCGGAACTCGGGATCGGCCAGCAACCGGGCGTGGAACGCCTGGTTGGTCGCCACGCCGACCACCACCAGCTCGCCCAGCGCCCGCTGCATCCGACCGATCGCCTCGGCGCGATCCCGACCGTGCACGATCAGCTTGGCGAGCATCGAGTCGTAGTAGAGGGTGACGTCGTCTCCCGCTTCGACGCCGGCGTCCCAGCGCACCCCCGGCCCGGAGGGGACCCGGAGGTACTCGATCCGCCCGGTGGACGGCAGGAACCCGTTGCTCGGATCCTCGCTGGTGATCCGGCACTCGATGGCCCACCCGTTGGGCTCGAGCTCGCCAGTCGGCACCGACATGGGGTGGCCCTGGGCGATCCGGAGCTGCTCCCGCACCAAGTCGACCCCGTAGACCAGCTCGGTGACGGGATGCTCCACCTGGATCCGGGTGTTCATCTCGAGGAAGTAGAACTCGCCGTCGGCGGCGAGCAGGAACTCGCAGGTGCCGGCGCTCCGATAGCCCACGGCCTCGGCCGCCGCCACCGCGGCCTGGCCCATCCGCGCGCGCAGCTCCGGCGACACCGCCACCGACGGGGCTTCTTCGAGCAGCTTCTGATGCCGGCGCTGAATCGAGCATTCGCGCTCGCCCAGATGGATGGCGCGCTCGGCGTCCGCGAGGATCTGGATCTCCACGTGGCGGGGCCGCTCGATGAACTTCTCGAGGTAGACGCTCCGGTCGCCGAAGGCCTTGCCCGCCTCGTTGGCGGCCGACTCCAGCGCGCCGGCCAGGTCAGCCGGATCCCGAACCACGCGCATGCCCTTGCCGCCGCCGCCGGCCGCCGCCTTGACCAGCACCGGGTAGCCGATCTCCTCGGCCATCCGGCCGGCGACCTTCGGATCCTCGAGCGCCGCCATCGCTCCCGGCACCACGGGCACGCCGGCATCGTGCATCCGGCGGCGCGCTTCGGTCTTGTCGCCCATCGCGCGAATGGCGGCCGGCGGCGGGCCTACGAAGACCAACCCTGCCTTCTCCACCGCCTCGGCGAAGGCCGCGCGCTCGGCGAGGAAGCCGAAGCCGGGGTGAACGGCCTGGGCTCCCGAGGAGAGGGCGGCCTCGACCAGCCGGTCGATCCGCAGGTAGCTCTCCGACGGCGCCGGCGGGCCGATCGCGACGGCGGTATCCGCCGCGCGGACGTAGGGCGCGTACCTGTCGGCCTCGGAGTACACGGCCACCGCCTCGAGACCGTGCTCGTGGCAGGCCCGGACGATCCGGAGGGCGATCTCGCCGCGGTTGGCGATCAGGACGCGGCGAATCTCCGGTTGGCTCACGAATGTCGCTCCGGGTCGGTGTCGGTCGGATTCCGGTCGGACGCAGACGCCTCGTCGTCGGCCGGAGCGGCGCCGGGCGCGTCGGGCGCCGGCTTCGGGGCGGGTGTCGCTTCGGGCGAGGGCTTGGCCGCGGGGGACGATCCGGTCGAGGGCCGCGCCGTTCCTGACGCTTCGGCCGCGGGCGCTTCCGGCGAGGGATCCGTGGGAGGCGCCTCGGCGGCGAGCTTCGCGGCAGCAGGCGGCCCGGCGGCCTCGAGCGGAGTGTCGGCCGCGGGCCCCGTCTCAGCCGCCGTCTGGCCGCCGGCCCCCGCCTGTTCGACCGGTGTCTGCGGCGCGCCGGGAGACGGCGCCGCCTCGCCCTCCCCCGGCGCCGGCCCGGCAGCCGCGGCGGCGGCCGCGCTGGCCCGTCGAGCGCGGGGGAATCCGACCGCGAAGATCACGATCGAGACCAGGGCGGCGGCGAAGACGATGTTGGGAAGATTGGTCGTCTCGGGCACGCCGGCCGTCGCGGGCAGGGTGGCCAGCACGCCCGCGGCCATCCCGCGCGGCATCGAGACCAGCACCAGCTGGCGCTCGCCCGCGGGGAGCTTGCTGCCCAGGAGGGCGAGCGCCACCGCCGGTACCCGGGCCGCCAGCAGCACCACCCCGAACACCACGCCGAGCGCTACCAGCGACCAGGGCGGGCCGAGCATCGCGCCCATGAAGGTGAAAAAGAAGGACTTGATGATGAAGGTGACCTGGCGGTTGAAGCCGCGGACGTCCGCGCTCAAGTCGAGCGTGGACCCGAAGCCGAGCTTCTCGCCGATCAGGTTCGCGTTGCCGACCACGATCGCGAAGGCCAGGATCCCGAGCGCGGCGCTGCCGCCGACCTGGTCGATCGCGACGTAGAGCAGGAGCAGCGCCGACAGGGTGATCGGGTAGGCGTGCTCGCTCACCTGGAGCAGCCGGAGGAAGAGCAGCCAGAAGAAGCCGGTCACCAGCCCGATCGCGAGACCGAGGCCGAACGAGCGGCCGAGCGCGGCGGCGGGCGAGGCGACGGCGCCCGTGCCGGCCATCGTCTGGAGGATCAGGTCGATCATCACCGCCGCGCCGACCACGCAGAACGCGTCGGTGAAGGCCGACTCGAGATTGACCAGATTGGCCACGGCCGGCCGGACCTTGGCGACGTTCATCGCGGGCATGATGATGATCGAGCTCGACCCGCCCAGGATCGCGCCGAGGAGCAGCATGTGCGACCAGGTCCAGGAGGCGGGCAGCAGGCCGATCCCCTGGGCGCCGAGACCGGCGAACGCGATCACCAGGGTGGAGATCAGGAACGCCGCGACGGCGAGGAGACCCGACCGCGGGGCCGCCCGCGAGATCTCCCGGAGCTGGAGCCGGCTGCCGCCGTCGAAGAGCACCACCACCAGCGTGAGCGCGCCGAAGAACGGAGCGATCTCGCCCAGCTGGGCACGACTCACCACCCCGGCCACGGGGCCGAGCACGATGCCCACCACGAGGAGCCAGAGCACGTCGGGGATCTGGGTCTTCTTGAACACGACCTCGCCCAGCGTGCCGATCATGAAGATGGCCGCGATGGTCACCAGGAAGAGCGCTACCGGCGACATGGGGAGCTCCTCGCGCTAGAGGGGCAGGTTGCCGTGCTTCTTGGGCGGATTGCGGTCCCGCTTGGTGCGGAGACTGCGCAGCGCGTCGATCAGCCTGGGCCGGGTGTCGCGAGGATCGATCACGTCGTCGATGAAGCCGCGGGCCGCGGCCCGGTACGGATTGGCGAAGGTCTCGGTGTACTCGGCGATCCGGCGGTCGGTCTCGGCGGCCGGGTCCTTGGCCGCCTTGATCTCGTCGCGGAAGAGGATCTCGACCGCGCCCTTCGGGCCCATCACGGCGATCTCCGCGGTAGGCCAGGCGAAGTTGACGTCGCCCCGAATGTGCTTGGAGCTCATCACGTCGTAGGCGCCGCCGTACGCCTTCCGGGTGATCACGGTGAGCTTGGGCACCGTGGCTTCGCAGTAGGCGTAGAGCAGCTTGGCGCCGTGGCGGATGATCCCGCCGTGCTCCTGCGCGACGCCGGGCAGGAAGCCCGGCACGTCGACGAAGGTGATCAGCGGAACGTTGAAGGCGTCGCAGAAGCGGACGAAGCGCGCCGCCTTGGTGGAGCTGTTGATGTCGAGCACGCCGGCCAGCACCGCGGGCTGATTGGCCACCACGCCCACCGAGCGCCCGCCGAGGCGCGCGAAGCCGACCAGGATGTTGCCGCCGAAGCCCGGCATGATCTCGAAGAAGGCGCCGTGGTCGACCACGGCGCGGATCACGTCGTGCATGTCGTACGGGCTGGTGGCCGACTCGGGAATGACGTCGAGCAGCGACTCCTCGCGACGGTCCTCGGGATCGTCCGAGGCCAGCTCGGGCGGTTCGTCGACGTTGTTCGAGGGCAGATAGCCGAGCAGCTCGCGGATCGCGGCGAGGCACTCGGGCTCGCTCGAGTAGACCGCGTGGGCCACACCCGAGGTCTCGCCGTGGACGTCGGCGCCGCCCAGCTGCTCGAAGCTGACCTCCTCGTGGGTGACCGTCTTGACCACGTTGGGTCCGGTCACGAAGAGATAGCTCACCCCGCGCACCATGAAGATGAAGTCGGTGATCGCGGGGCTGTACACCGCGCCGCCGGCGCAGGGACCGAGCACGGCCGAGATCTGCGGCACCACGCCGGAGGCCAGCGTGTTGCGGAGGAAGATGTCGGCATAGCCGCCGAGCGAGGCGACCCCTTCCTGGATCCGGGCCCCACCGGAGTCGTTGAGCCCGATCACCGGCGCGCCGTTCCGCACCGCCAGGTCCATCACCTTGCAGATCTTCTCGGCGAAGGTCTCCGAGAGCGATCCGCCGAACACCGTGAAGTCCTGGGAGAAGACGTAGACCAGGCGTCCGTCGACCCGGCCGTAGCCGGTGACCACGCCGTCGCCCAGGATCTGCTGGTCGGCGAGCCCGAAGTCGGTGGCGCGATGGACCACGAACCGGTCGAGCTCGACGAAGCTCCCCTCGTCGAGCAGGAGATCGAGCCGCTCGCGGGCCGTGAGCTTGCCCTTCTTGTGCTGCTGCGCGATCCGGTCGGGCCCCCCGCCCTGCTCGGCGAGCGCGCGGCGTCGGTTGAGCTCTTCCAGCTGCTGTCGGGAGTTGGACATAGGGCGAGAATGTAATGCGGTCCACGGGTTGTCGGAGCCGGGCGAGACCCGGCAACGGGCGGCGCGGTTTCCACCGGAGCCGGCTCCTCGCTCACCTCACCGCACGTCGCTTACCTTACCGGAGCCAGGGAGGTGCTCGCGTGGCCCACATCGCTTACCCGCCCGAAGACGGCCTCGACCCGAAGGACCGGGTCGCGGACCCGGACAACATCATCCAGATCCACCGGGTCCACCCCCGGGTGATGCGGCAGCACTACGAGCTCTACGTCGAGCTGATGCGGGGGCCGGGGCCACTCAGCAGAGTGCAGCGCGAGATGGTGGCGCTGGTCGTCTCCGCCACCAACGGGTGCCGCTATTGAATCCACCATCACGGGGCGGGTCTCCGTAAGCTGCTGGTCGCCGGGATGGAGGAAGCGGAAGCGGACGCGCTGGTCGAGTCGCTCCGCCGGGACTACGCGAGCGCGCCGCTCGCCGCGGCCGATCGGGGCCTGCTCGACTACGCCGACAAGCTCACCCGCACGCCGGGGGCGATGGAGCGCGGCGACGTGGAGCGCCTCAGAGGGCACGGCTACGACGACCGGGCGATCCACGACCTGGCCGCGATCGTCGGCTACTTCGGGTTCGTCAACCGAATCGCCGACGGGCTCGGGGTAGAGCTGGAATGACGACGGGCGCGTCGAGTGAGCTCGACGCGCCCGTGGTCCGCCGCTGGGACGGTGCGACTCAGTCGGTCGGATCGTCCGGCGGCACGACGATCGGCTCCTGCTTCGGCGGAGCGCCCGTCTCGTCCTCCGGATAGCCCTTCACCGCGACCACGATCCGATGATGGATCGGGTCGACCTCGATCACCTCGGCGTCGACCACCTGGTGCTCCTGCACCACGTCGCTCGGATTGACGACGTTGTCGAACCCGAGCTGCGACATCGGCGCGAAGCCCTCGAGGTCGCCGCCGAGGTCCACCACGACGCCCTTGTCCATCATCCGCACGATCCGACCCTTGATGGCGGTGCCGACCGGATAGGTCTCGCCGATCGAGAGCCACGGATCCTCCTCGGCCTGCTTGAGACCGAGCGAGATCCGCTTGTTGTCGGAATCGATGTTCAGGACCACGACGTCGACCGAGTCGCCCTTCTTGACCACCTCGGACGGGTGCTGGACCCGCTTGGTCCAGGACATGTCGGAGATGTGGATCAGGCCGTCGATCCCGGGCTCGATCTCGACGAAGGCGCCGAAGCTGGTGAGGTTCCGGACCTTGCCCTGGATCCGGGTGCCGACCGGGTACTTCTGCGGCAGCACCATCCACGGATCCTGCTCGGTCTGCTTCATGCCGAGGGAGATCTTCTCGTCCGCCTCGTCGACTTTGAGCACCACCGCCTCGATGGTCTCGCCGATGGAGACGATCTTCGACGGGTGGCGCACGTTCCGCGTCCAGCTCATCTCGGAGATGTGGACCAGGCCTTCGATGCCGGGCTCGAGCTCCACGAAGGCGCCGTATTTGGTGATCGAGACCACCTTGCCCTGCACCCGGGTGCCGACCGGATACTTCTCGGCGATGTCCTTCCACGGGTACGGCTGGAGCTGCTTCATGCCGAGCGAGATCCGCTCACGCTGCCAGTCGATGTCGAGGATCTTGATCTCGGCTTCCTGACCGATCTTGAGCAGCTCGCTCGGGTGGGAGACCCGCCCGTACGACATGTCGGTGATGTGGAGCAGTCCGTCCACGCCGCCGAGGTCGATGAAGGCGCCGAAGTCGGTGATGTTCTTGACCACGCCCTTCCGGACCTGACCGACCTCGAGCTCCTTCATCAGGTGCTCGCGCTTCGAGGCCCGCTCGTTCTCGAGAATCACCCGGCGGGAGACCACGATGTTCCGCCGGCGCTTGTTGAGCTTGATGATCTTGAATTCGTAGGTCTGGCCGAGCAGCTCGTCGATGTTCGGGACCCGGCGGAGCGCGATCTGGCTGCCGGGCAGGAACGCGTCGACGCCCATCACGCTGACCACCACGCCGCCCTTGATCTTCTTGCTGAGCGTGCCTTCGACCGGCTGGTCGTTCTCGTAGGCGACCCGGATCTTCTCCCAGACCCGCATGAAGTCGGCCTTCTTCTTCGAAAGCACGACGGCGCCTTCCTGGTCCTCGAGGTGCTCGAGGAAGACCTCGACTTCGTCGCCCTCGCTCGGCCGCTCCTTGAACTCGTCGATCGCGACCGAGCCCTCCGACTTGAAGCCGACATCGAGGATCACGGCGTTCTCGGTGACCCGGAGCACCTTCGACATGACGATCTCGCCCTCGGCGATCTGCGCCATGGTGCCCTCGTAGAGGGACAGCATGCTCTCGTACTCCTCGTCGGAGTACTGATCGTCGTAGAGGTCGTTGCGGACCCTGAGGCCCGTGGGCGTCGCGAAGGGATCGGCGCCGTGAGAACGATGGGACTTGGTCATGGGAATATCCGGACGGTTTCGACCCGGCGGGGAGCCAGGGCTGAAGGGTGATCCCGCGCGACCATCCCGGCGAGTCCGGGGTGGTCGAGAGCCGGTAAGTATAGCGCAGGACGCCCTAAGGAATCAATTCGCCGGTCCGGGAGCGGGGCCCCGCCCCGCCCCGGGCCCCGGAGCGGAACTCGTGCTGGCGCAGAGCCTTACGAGGCCCGGGCGAAATCGGTACTCTGGAGGAGCGCCGTTCACCTCCGTTTCCGCCCAGGCCGCCAGGAGGCCGCCAATGTCCCGTCGCCCTGCCCGCCGGCTGCTCCCCATCGTCGCGCTGGCCTGGCTGGTTCCCGCCTTCGCCGCCGCCCAGGCGCCCCAGCACCTCACGCTGGAGCGCTATCTCGACATGGAGTCCGTCTCCTCGCCCCAGATCTCGCCGGACGGCTCCCGGATCGTCTATACCCGGGGCTGGATCGACCGGGTCAACGACCGGCGCCAGTCGGCCTTGTGGATGATGAGCGCGGACGGATCGCACGCCCGCCACCTGATCGAAGGCGGCGGCGCCCGCTGGTCGCCGGACGGGTCCAGGATCCTCTTCGTGAAGCAGGGGGAGCCGCGGGGAGCCCAGCTCTTCGTCCGCTGGATGGACGCCGAGGGCGCGGTGAGCCAGGTCACCCGGCTCACCCACGGGCCGTCCAACGCCTCGTGGTCGCCGGACGGGAAGTGGATCGCCTTCACCAGCCAGGTCGACGACGTGGCCAGCTTCGCCGGGGTGAAGCTGCCGGGACGTCCCGAAGGCGCCAAGTGGACGGCCGAGCCCAAGGTGGTGGAGCGGGCGGCCTATCGGCGCGACCGGACCGGGTACGTGGACACCGGCTGGAACCACCTCTTCGTGGTGCCGGCGGACGGCGGCACGGCGCGGCAGCTGACCTCGGGCCCCTGGAACGACAATGGCGTCGAGTGGAGCCCCGACGGCACCGAGATCTACTTCACCTCCTACCGCGCCGAGGATGCCGACCGGCCCGCCAACTGGCAGGAGTCGGAGATCTACGCGGTCCGGGTGACCGACGGCGAGATCCGCCGGCTGACCGACCACCGCGGCCCCGACGGCGGCCCGGTGCCCTCGCCGGACGGCAAGCTGATCGCCTACGTCTCCGGGGAGGAGCACCACGACACCTATCGGAACCAGCAGATCTGGGTGATGAACCGCGACGGCTCCTCGCCGCGGAAGATCTCGGGCGACTACGACCGCCAGTCCGGCGGGATGCAGTGGGCGCCCGACGGCAGCGGGCTCTACTTCGACGTGAGCCGCGAGGGCTATCGCGGCCTGCACTTCGTCTCGTTGAAGGGCGGCGTCCGGCAGCTGACCAGCGGCAAGCAGCTGCTCGACCTCTCGACCTTCACCCGGGAGGGCGTCGCGGTCGGCACCCTCGCGAGCGCCACCGAGCCCGGCGACGTCTATCGCTTCACCCTCGCCGCGCCCGACAAGCTCACCCGACTCACCTCGGTGAACGCCGACGCGCTCGCCGGCGTGACGCTCGGCGACGTGGAGGAGCTCTGGTATCAGTCGGGCGAGTTCAAGGTGCAGGGATGGATCGTCAAGCCACCCAACTTCGATCCCTCACGGAAATACCCCCTGATCCTGGCGATCCACGGCGGGCCGCACGCGTTGTACAACGGCGGCTTCAGATTCGAGTTCCAGGACCACGCGGCGAACGACTTCGTGGTGCTCTACACCAACCCGCGCGGCTCGACCGGCTACGGCACCGCGTTCGCGAACGCGATCAACCACGACTACCCCGGCGCCGACATGCCGGACCTGATGAAGGGCGTCGACGAGGTGATCGCCAAGGGCTACGTCGACCCGGACAATCTCTTCGTCTACGGCTGCTCGGGCGGCGGCATCCTGACCACCTACATCGTGGGTAACACCAATCGCTTCCGGGCGGCCTCGGCCAACTGCGCCATCGTGGACTGGATCTCGGCGCTCGGGACCAGCGACGCGACCTTCTACATGCGCACCTTCGCCAAGCCCTTCTGGGAGGATCCGGCGGAGTGGATCGACCGGTCGTCGCTCTTCTACGTCGGCAACGTCCAGACGCCCACCATGCTGATGACCGGCGAACTCGACCTCCGAACCCCGATGGGACAGGCGGAGCAGTACTACCAGGCGCTCCAGTACCGGGGCATTCCCACGGTGCTGATGCGCTTCCAGGAGGAGTGGCACGGGACCAGCTCGAAGCCCTCGAACTTCATGCGGACCCAGCTCTACTTGCGGAAGTGGTTCGACAAGTGGGGCAGCCAGAGCGCCAGCCGGAAGATCACCTCCGGCGGCGGCTGAGCTACTCCGGCAAGCGCTCGCGCACCAGCGCGACGATCCGCTCGACCTGCTCGTCGAAGCCGAGCGCCGTGGTGTCGATCAGCACCGCGTCTTCGGCGCGCCGGAGCGGCGCGACCGTCCGGCTCGAGTCGATCGCGTCCCGGGCGGCGAGGGCCCGCGCCTCCCGCTCGACCGCCTCGCCGCTCGGGTCCTGACCCCGCTGCCGGATCCGGCGCTCGGCGCGAGCGGGCGGCGTGGCGGTGAGGAACACCTTGACCGCCGCGTCGGGAAAGACGTCGGTGCCGATGTCGCGGCCGTCGAGCACGGCAAGCCGTCCCCAGGCGGCGGCCTCCCTGAGCCGCCGATTGACCCACTCGCGGATCAGCGGCATCGCCGCGACCTCCGACACCGTGGCGGTCACGTCGCGACCGCGGATCACCGGCTCGGCCGGCCGGCCGTCGAGATAGGGCACGATCTCGTCGGCCTCGCGCCGGAGCTCGAGCCCGCGGCGCTCCGCCTCGACGACGATCCGCTCGGGCGCCCGGCTCTCGGCGTCGAGGGCCACCCGGGTCAACCCGCGATAGAGCGCGCCCGAGTCGAGGTGCGTCGCGCCCAGCCGCCGCGCCACCTCGGCGGCGGTGGAGGTCTTCCCGGACGCGGCCGGCCCGTCGATCGCGATCACCAGGGCGCGGGGTCATTTTGCCGATCCGCTCCAGGGTCTCGAAGAAGCCGGGAAAGCTCACGTCGGCGCGAGGCCCGGTCGTCGATCTCGACTCGCGCCCCCGGCACCGTCCCGAGGACGCCGAAGGCCATCGCCAATCGATGATCGCCCGCGGTGCGAACCCGCCCGACCGGCGGCTGGTCGCTCCCGGCGACGAAGAGCTGGTTCTCGCCGGTCTCCGCCCGATAGCCCAGGACGCGCAGGTTCTCGGCGATCAGGGCCAGCCGGTCGCTCTCCTTGACCCGAAGCTCGCCCACCTGATCGAAGCGGGTCTCTCCCTCGGACCGGGCCGCGAGCACCGCCAGGAGCGGCACCTCGTCGATCAAGCCCGGGATCTCCGAGCCACCCACGACCGTGCCACGCAACGTCGAGGGCCGAACCACCAGGTCGCCGATCGGCTCGCCCGGACCCTCGGAGCGAAGCTCTCCCCGAAGCGAGCCGCCCATCCGCTCGACCACCGAGAGAAAGGCCGTTCTGGTCGGATTGAGCCCGACGTCCCGAATCACCAGCTCTCCGGACTCCGCGAGCAGGGCGGCGCCGACCAGGAACGCGGCCGAGCTGGGATCGCCCGGGATGGTGAGCTCGAAGGCGGAGAGCGGCGCGCCCGGCTCGAAGGTGATCCAGCCCTCTTCGGCGGTGACCCGCTGGCCCAGCAGCCGCAGGAAGCGCTCGGTGTGATCTCGCGAGAGACCGTGCGGCTCCCGCACGGCCACCGGCACACCGCCCACCAGACCCGCGAGCAGCACGGCGCTCTTGAGCTGCGCGCTGGAGACCGGCAGCTCCCAGCGGATCGAGCGGAGCGGGCCGCCCTCGATCGTCACCGGGAGCCGATCGGTGTCGGCCGGGTGGAACCGGGCACCCATCGCCGCGAGTGGAGCGATCACCCGCTGCATGGGTCGCCGGCGGAGCGAGCGATCGCCCGTGAGGGTGGCGGTGACGGGGTGACCCGCGAGGAGCCCGAGCCCCAGGCGAGCGGTGGTGCCCGAGTTGCCACAGCGGATGGTGGCCCCCGGCGACCGCCAGCGCGCCGCTCCGGAGACCGAGACCACCGCCCCGCGACGCAGGGGCGACACCCGCCCGCCGACCGCGCGGACCAAACGGGCCGAGGCCGCCGCGTCGAGGGAGGTCAACGGACGGTGGAGCCGGCTCGTCGACGGGATCAAGCCGGCGAGGAGCAGCGCCCGGTGGGTAATACTCTTGTCTCCGGGGACGATACTCTCTCCGGTGACCTTCATGCGGCTCGAGGGCCGGAGCCGGCCTCGTCTCCGCCGGAAGCTTCTATATCTTTGATCCGCAACTATTTGCCTTGACTCCCATTGGCGAGGGAATCGAGTGAAGGGTTCGATCGACAAGGCCGACGCCGCATCCGCCCGCACCGCCCCGGCGCCTCGGGACCTCTGGCTCGCTCAGGCGCTCGCCGATGCCGGCCTGGTCTCGGTGTCCCGGATCGGCCAGCTGGCCGGCTCGGGCGCGTCGAGCATCTGGGAGGCGCTCGTCCGGCAGGAGGTCCTGAGCGACGAGCAGATCCTGGAGGCCCTGACCCAGCGCTTCAAGGTGCCGCCGGCCGATCTGGGGGCCGTCGATCCCCGAGTCGTCACGCTGCTGCCGGAGTCCGTGGCCCGAAAATACAGGATCGTGGCCCTCGGCGCCGACGACCGAACCATCCGGATCGCGACCTCCGACCCTCGCGACGTCTCGTTGGAGCAGACGCTGGCCTTCGTCACCGGCCGGGCGGTCTCGTTGTGCCTCGCGGCGCCATCCGCCATCGCGGCCAAGGTCGAGGAGCTCTACCGGCCGGAGACGACCATCAACCGGCTGGTCGACGGGCTCGACCCGGTCTCGGTCGAGACGATCGACGAGATGCCGCCCCTGGCCGCCGGTCCCGAGCAGACCACGCTCGAGGCGCCGATGGCCCGTCTGGTGGACGCGATGATCTCCGACGGGGTGCGGGAACGCGCGAGCGACATCCACTGCGAGCCCTTGAGCGAGTGCACCAGCATCCGCTATCGGATCGACGGCGTGCTCAAGGAGGTGATGCGGCTCCCGGCGTCGGCGGGGCCGGCCCTGGTGCGCCGGGTCAAGATTCTCGCCAAGCTCGACGTGACCGATCCGCTCCGCCCTCACGACGGCCGCTGCGCCATCAAGGTCGACGGCCACCCGATCGACCTCCGGGTCTCCACCGCGCCGGTCGCCCGCCGGGGCGAGAAGGTGGTGATCCGGATCCTCGACAAGGCCAATCTGCGGGCGAGCATTCCCGACCTCGAGCTGGAGGAAGGCGAGGAGCGGCTCCTCCATCAGGCGCTCGGGCACCGCGAAGGCATCATCCTGGTGACCGGTCCGACGGGAAGCGGCAAGACCACCACGCTCTACGCCGCGATCAACCAGCTCAAGGCGGAGCCGGTCAACATCGTGACGGTCGAGGATCCGGTCGAGTACGACGTGCCGGGCATTTCCCAGCTCCAGGTGAACGAGGCCCAGGGCTTCACCTTCGCCACCGCGCTCCGCTCGGTGCTCCGCCAGGACCCCGACATCGTCCTCGTGGGCGAGATCCGCGACGTCGAGACGGCCGGGATCGCGGTCCAGGCCGGTCTCTCGGGACACCTGGTGCTCTCGACCCTCCATACCAACGACGCCGCCTCGGCGATGGTCCGGCTGAACGACCTCGGCGTGGACCGCTTCAAGATCGCCTCCGTGGTGAAGGCGGTGGCGGCGCAGCGGCTGGTGAGACGGCTCTGCGCGGCCTGCGCCGTGGAGGTGGGAATCGAGGAGCTGCCCGAGGCGGCCCGTCCGCCCGCCGGCCACCGGAGGCCGGTCACGCCGCGCCGGGCGGTCGGCTGCAAGGCCTGCGGCGGCACGGGCTATCGCGGCCGCACCATGGTGATCGAGGTGCTCCCGGTGGACGAGAAGGTGGCCGAGCTGATCAGCACGGGCGCGCTCCCGGAGCGGATCCTCGGCGCGGCTCGCCGGCTCGGGCTGCACTCGCTCTGGGAGAGCGGGCTCGCGCGGGTCTGGTCCGGGGTGACTTCGTTCGAGGAAGCGACCCGGGTGCTCGGCGATCTGGAGCACGCGCCCGGCGCGCACCCGCCGGCCAATCCGGCCCTTACTCCGGACACCGCGGGCGCCACCCCGACCCCAGACCGTCGGGCGAGCGTGGACGGGTCGGCCGGGCCGCGCGGCAGCCGGGTGCTGGTGGCCGACGACGACCGGCAGATGCGGCGGCTGGTGCGGGTGATCCTGGAGCGCGAGGGCTTCGAGGTGATCGAGGCGGCCGATGGACTCGACGCACTCGACGCGGTCGAGACCGGCCATCTCGACCTGATGATCCTGGACCTGGACATGCCCCGCCTCGACGGAATGGGCGTGCTGCAGGAGCTCCGGGCGCGGCTGCTCACCGCCAGCGTGCCGGTGATCGTGCTCACCGCCAGAACGGGCGAGTCCGAGGTCCAGGTCCTCGATCTCGGCGCCCAGGACTTTCTCACCAAGCCGGTGCAGCCGCCCTCGCTGCAGGCTCGAGTGCGCGCGGTGCTCCGCCGGACGGCGATCGGCTGAGATGGCCAGATTGCTGATCGTCGAGGACAACCCAGACAATCTGAAGCTGTTCCGCGCACTCCTGACCCGGCAGGGGCACCAGCTGACCGAGCTGACCACGGGCCGCGGGCTGGTCGACGCCGTGAGGCGCGCGGCGCCCGATCTGGTGCTGCTCGACATCCAGCTACCCGAGCGGGACGGCTTCGAGCTGCTGGCCGAGCTCCGGGCGGCTTTCGGGCGCGGGCTCCGGGTGGTGGCGCTCACCGCCAACGCCCTCGAGGAGCGCGAGGCGGCGGGGCTCGGGTTCGACGGCCTGCTCACCAAGCCGATCGACGTCGGGAGCTTCCCGGACCGGATCGCGCGCCTCTTGGAGGGCCAATGACAACGACTTGGCCATCGAGGACGGCGACAGCTAGATTGGCAGCGTAACGACCGACAACCGAGCACCGCGGGCCCTTTCGACGATGACCAAGCGCCGACCCAACGTTCCCACACCCCGCCAGAGCAAGAGCGCCCTCCTCGAGGCGGCGCAGGCCGCGGTCGCGGACCAGCGCGGCCGGCCGATCCCGAGCGGCCCACCGGCACCGCCCGAGCCGGGGAGCCGGACGTTCCTTCGGGTCCTCCTGGGCAGCCTGATCATCGCGGGCGCCGTCGTCCTC
This sequence comes from Gemmatimonadales bacterium, assembly GCA_041390205.1. Taxonomy (GTDB): domain Bacteria; phylum Gemmatimonadota; class Gemmatimonadetes; order Gemmatimonadales; family GWC2-71-9; genus SHZU01. The sequence continues at coordinate 53,422 of JAWKQJ010000009.1, read as the reverse complement.
GGTCTCCGGCCGAGCTGGCTCACCTCGCCGCCGCCGCCGCCCGAATCACCGGCGATCCAGACGGCGTCGGCCACGCTGGCGCTGGTCGAGGCGGTGAGCCGGGTGAACGCCTTTCAGCAGGTCCGGGGCTCCCTGCCCCGCACCCTGGCCGAGGCCGGGGTGGTCGATCGGAGCATCAGCTACCGCCAGCTGACCCGCGACACCTTCGAGGTCGCGGTGCCCGCCGGCGACTCGACCCTCACGATCCGCTCCACCGAGCCGCTCAAGCCCAAGGTCGTTCAGGCGATTCTCACCCTCCAGCGCCGGTCATGACGCGAACCCGCCGGGCGGGCTTCACCATGATCGAGCTGCTCATGGTGCTGGTCATTCTCGGTCTCCTCGCCGGGCTCGGCTTGTTGAAGTACATCGATCTCAAGGCCACGGCCCGCACCTCGGCGCTCGCCGGCGACGTCCGGGCGGTCGAGCTCGCGGTCCTCAACTACTACGCCGACTTCGAGGCCTGGCCGGCCGAGGTGGGAGCGGGAACGGTCCCGACCGGGCTCGGATCGCTCCTGCCCGGCGGGCTCAACGTCTCGTTCGACCGGCAGTTCTACATGCTGGACTATCAGAACGTCGACTTGGGCGGCACCCCGCTGATCGGGATCGCCGTCACCAGCACGGACGCGAAGCTGATGGCGAAGTTCACCTCGACCTTCAGCGGGCGGGGACCGTTCTACCGGTTCGGCGGCACCCTCACCTACGTCATCTCGGCGCCGACCGGCCTGCCCTAGCTACTCGACCTTGCCGCGGTAGGCGAGGGCCTCGGGGTCTCCAGCCGGGAACTGCGGGGCCATCGCCTCGAGGGTCTCCGCCACCACTTCCGCCACCAGGTAGTCGCGCACGCTCTTCTTGTCGGCCGGGACGACGTACCAGGGCGCCCAGATCGTGCTGGTGCGCTCCAGCATCTCCTCGTAGGCCGCGGTGTAGTCGTCCCACACGGCGCGCTCCTTCAGGTCGCCCACCTCGAACTTCCAGTTCTTGGCCGGATCGGCGAGCCGCTCCTCCAGCCGCTCGCGCTGCTCCTCCTTGGAGATGTGGAGCATGAACTTGAGGATGGTGACGCCGCAGTCGCTGAGCCGCCGCTCGAAGTCGTTCAGGTGCTGATAGCGGAGCCGCCAGTCCTTCTCGGGCACCAGGGTGTGGACCCGCACCACCAGCACGTCCTCGTAGTGGGAGCGGTTGAAGATCCCGATCACGCCGGCCGGCGGCACCACGGCGTGCACCCGCCAGAGATAGTCGTGGCGCAGCTCGAGCGGCGTCGGCCGCTTGAAGGTGGCCACCCGGCAGTAGGCCGGGTTGAGATCCCCGAACACCTTGCGGATGGTGCCGTCCTTCCCCGCGGTGTCGCGCCCCTGGAGCACCACCAGGAGCGCCCGGCGCTGCTCGGCCGAGAGGGCTTGGGCCTGTTTCTCGATCCGATCGCGCAGCTCCTCCAGCTCCTCCTTGCGCTCTCCGCCCTTGGGGAGGTCGAAGTTGCTCTTGGCCCCGTCGTCGGTGAGACGGTACCCCTTCGGCTCGATCAGCGGTTTCAGTGTCGCCATCGTCGTCCCGTCCGTTGCTGTCAGCGCTCGCCCAGGATCCGGCGCCGTCGCGGCACCCGGGCCCAGGCCGCCGCGTTGTCGGCGATCGCCCCCTCGAGCGCCGAGCGGAGCTCGTCGAGGTCGTCGGTCACCCGCAGCAGGTCGATGTCCTCGGGGCTGATCGCGCCGTTCGCGAGCAGGGTGCCCCGCACGAAGTCCACCAGCGGCCGCCAGTACTCCGCGCCCATCAGCACCACCGGGAACTGCCCGATCTTGCCCGTCTGCACCAGGGTGATCGACTCGAACAGCTCGTCGAGCGTCCCGAAGCCGCCGGGCAGCACCACGAAGGCGTGGCTGTACTTGACCAGCATCACCTTGCGCACGAAGAAGTAGCGGAAGGTGATCCAGCGATCGAGATAGGGATTGGGCTCCTGCTCGTGGGGCAGCTCGATGTTGCAGCCGATCGAGCGCCCCCCCGTCTCCCGGGCGCCCCGGTTGGCCGCCTCCATCACGCCGGGGCCGCCGCCCGTCATGGTGGTGAGACCGAGCCGCGACACCAGCGCGCCGACCTCGCGGGCCAGCTCGTAATAGCGATGCCCGGGCTTGAAGCGGGCCGAGCCGAAGACCGTGACGCAGGGTCCGACGAAGTGGAGGGCGCGGAATCCGTAGATGAACTCCCGGGCGATCCGGAAGACCCGGAGCAGCTCGGAGCGGCGGGAGCGCGGCGCCCCCAGCAGCCATTCGTGCTCGGTGCTGGCGCCGCCGCCCCAAGGGCGGGCTTCCTCTTCCGTGGGCTCGGTCACGGTCATGGCGAAGGGTGGCGCGAGGGCGCGGCCATGGCAAGCGAGCTCACTCGACCGCCTCCACCAGCCGCGCGATCATCGCGTCCGGGCTGAGCGTCGGGTTCTCGTCGATGTTCCAGCCCATGAACACCGCCACGATCTCCTCGTCGGGAAGGACCAGGAGGTGCTGCCCGCCATAGCCCAGCCCCGTCCACGCGTGCCGGCGGCCGTCGGGATACGGCACCAACCACCACTGGTAGCCGTACCCGAAGCGCCCGGCCGTTGCCGGCGTCATCGACTCGGTCACCCACTCGGCCGGGATCATGCGGTTCCCCTCCCACTCGCCCCGCTGGAGGAAGAGCAGTCCGATCCTGGCCAGGTCCTGCGGCGCGAGATAGAGTCCGCCCTCGGCGTCGATCACGCCGCCCGGCGTGCGCTTCCAGTACCACTCCGTGATGCCCAGCGGCTTGAACAGGTGCTCGTCGGCGTACTCGGCCAGGTCCTTGCCCGTGGCCTGCCCGAAGACGGCCGCGAGCAGCACCGTGGCGCCGCTGTTGTAGACGAAGGTCTGACCCGGCTCGGTGGCCATCGGGCGGTCGAGGACGTACTGGACCCAGTCGTCACTCGCCTCCATCACCGCGCAGTCGTTGCGCGGATCGGTATAGGGCACCGTCGACTCGTCCCAGGCGAGCCCGGCCGTCATCGTGAGCAGGTGCCTGACCGTCATCCGACGCTTGCGCTCGTCGAGATTGGCGATCCGAGTGGTGTCGAAGAAGGAGATCACCGGCCGATCGAGATCGGGCATCTCCCCGCGGGCGGCGGCGACCCCGTAGACCGCCGAGGTGATGCTCTTGCTGACCGACTGGAGGGTATGGAGACCGGTCCCGCGGTAGTAGGGATGCCAGGCCGGGTCGTAATAGTTGTACATCCGGCTCACGCTGTCGCGGCCACCGTACGCCGCGGCGTAGTCGCGCCGGTAGCTCGCGTGGTAGACCAACTGGCCCCGCCGGGTGACGAACATCGCGTCGATCAGCCGATGGTCTCCGCGGGCGAACTCGGCGTCGAGCGCCGCCAGCACGGTCGAGTCGAGCCCGACCTCGCTCGGACGGGCACGCGGCCAGCCGAGATCCGGACCGGCGTCGACCGCGGGTCCGCCGGAGCAGGAGGAGCCGAGCAACACGATCGCGAACAGGAGACGCCGCGTCATTGGAACCTCGATGTCGAGCGTGGAGGAAGAATCACGACCCGGTCGGCTTGTATTCCACGATCTCGCCGTAGGGGCGGAAGCCGACCCGGCGATAGATCGCGACACCCGCCGGCGCCGCCTGCAGCACCGCGAGCCCGTGCCCCTCGGCCCTGGCCTCGAGCAGCGGCGCCCGGGTGATGGCGGAGCCGATGCCGCGGCCCCGATGATCGGGTCGGGTGGAGACGTTGTAGAGCCCGACGGCCGACTCGCTCACCGCGAGCTCCGCGGTCGCGACCGGCGTTCCTTGCCAGCGGCCGAGGTAGAGCCGGAGCGGACAGCCCTCGCCGAGCAGCTGCGACCGGCCTTCCCGATAGAAGCGGACCACGCCCTGGTCGGGCGGCTCCCAGAGCGCGGCCAACAACGCGGCGTAGAGCTCCAGCTCTTCTGGGGTTCGGACCCTGCTCACTTCCAGCTCGCCCAAGCGATCGCCGGCGCTCACCAGGGCCAGCTCGCAGGCCATCGCCAGCTCGCCCTCGGCCGCGACCAACCCCAGCGACTCGAGCATCGGTCCCAGGTCGGCCGGGCGGTCGCCGGGCGCGACCCACCAGGAGAAGGGTCGGCCCTCGAACCAGGCGATCGCCTCGACCGCCCGGGCACGGGCGGTGTCGGGCGCGAGTCTGGTCCTGAAGACGGAGTTGAACGTGTCGCAGTCGAAGCCGCAGTCGGCGAGCACCAGCTCGGGCGTCAGCCTGGTCCGCATGGTCGGGACCCGCGACTGGACCCAGGCGGAGTGGCAGCTCGCGTTCTCGGCCGCGGCCTCGGCCAGGTCGACGCTCATCGGGCGGAAGGTCGGCGGCCGGCCCGACGATGGCAAGGGCGGCTGATGCCGCTCAGCAGCCGATCCGGGCTGTGCTCACGACCAGGCGGTCGAAGTAGCGCTCCTGCGCCACCGGCGAGCCCGAGTTCCAGTAGTTCTCCAGGAAGACCGCGTTGAGGCCGTAGGCCGAGTAGCCGCCGAGCCAGTTGAGCCCGGTCTGGCGCACCTCGCTCGCGCCATCGAGCCAGAGCTCGAAGATCCCGTTCGAGGAGCCGGCGTCGTTGAGCCTGACGTGCGCCTCGAAGCAGACCCAGGCGCCGACGCGGGCCGGGTCGAACACGGGGGTCGGGCCGCGGCCGATCCCGAGCCAGCGGAGGTTGCCGAAGTCGTTGTACTTGGTCGTCTTCAGGTTGCCGGCCGGATCGGTGCCCGACGCCGGGTCGAGCGCGAGGAACTTCGAGCCCGCCCCGGACGACCAGACGTGGGCGATCATCGCCTGCGCCCACCCCGACGTGGCGAAGACCGTCATCCGGGTCAGCTTGTCGCCGCCGCCGCCGACCCAGCCGGGCTGGTTGCGGAAGTAGAAGCGCCAGTAGAGCTCCCGGTGGTCGGCTGAGCCGGCGTCGACCGGCCTGAAGTACCCGGTCGGCGTGCGCCCGAAGGCCAGCTTGAGCGATCCCGCCGACACATGCCCCGCGCCGAAGCGTGCGCGCATGCCCCACGATCCGTCGGTCCCGGCGCCCGCGGCGCGGACGAAGTTGCCACCGGCCTGGTCCACCTCGAAGTAGCTGCCGATCCGGTCCTGCTCGAAATCATCGCACCAGATCCAACCCGCGCCGGGCGTCGCGCATTCGCCGGGAGCCGGCGGCGGCGGCGGCGGTGGCGGCGGCGGCGGTGGTGGCGGCGGCGGCGGTGGTGGCGGCGGCGGCGGTGGTGGCGGCGGCGGTGGCGGCGGTGGCGGTGGCGGTGGCGGTGGCGGAGCCAGCACGGTCACACCGGCCGCCGCTCGGACACCGTTCGCGGCACGGGCGCCGACGTCGAACACCCCGGCGCCCGCGTCACCGCGATAGTGGCCATTGGCTTCGATCGTTCCGCCCGAGGCCGACCAGGTCACCGCGGGCGCATCGGTCCGCCCGTCGCTCCAGGTCCCGACCACCCGGAAGCCCACCTCCCCACCATCCGGAATGGTGGTGTCCGCCGGCTCGATCCGGAGGGCCTCCAGCACCGGTGGGTCGAGGTATGCCGCCTGACCGCAAGCGCCCGCCGATCCGAGCAACAGGACGCCGCCCAGGAAGGCGAGGACCGATCTTCGGACCATTGGGCTCAGGGAGCTTCGACTCTCGCGAAAGGCCACTCGGCACTCGACGAATCGGGAAGGTTCGGGCACTGGCAAGACCCGCCCGCAACATGCGGGCCCCGGGCCGCGGCGGCAACGCCAAGCCGTCAACCGGTGCGGGAATCCGCGTCCTGGTCGATCGACTCGGGTGCGAGCCCCGCCATGACCTGCTCGAGTCGCTGCTTGAGCCGTCCGGTTCCGACCACCGCCACGACGACCACCGTCGCCACCGCCAGGACCACCAGCTCGAGCAGGCTGGTGGCGCCGCTCGGAGGACGGATGTCGGGCAGGAGCCCCTGCACGACCCCTTCCGAGATGTTGATCGTCCAGTGCAGCACCACCGCCCAGAAGATGCTGCCGCTGGTGTGGGCCCAGAGCACCATCAGGAGGGTGCTGAAGCAGAGCACGGCCACCGTGAAGTTGGTGAAGCCCGCCAAGGTGCTCATCGCCGATCGGAAGTAGAGCGGATAGTGCCAGACCGACCAGATCACCCCGAGGGCCAGGGCCGCCGGGATCGGACCGTAGCGGGGCAACATCCGGGGCAACAGGAAGCCGCGCCAACCGGCCTCTTCGCCCAGCGGGCCGGTGGTGAGCGCGATCAGCACGCCCACGCTCCCGTAGGTCGCGAATCCGCTCGGATCGAAGCGTCCGATCCCATCGTGGGTCGAGCCGTAGATCAGGTAGATGGTGAGCCAGACCAGGAGCGGGAGGAAGAGCGCGAACAGCGCCCACACGAGCGGGACCCGGATCCTGATCGCCCGCGACAGCAGGTGACGGAGCCCCTTGCCCCCGCCGGCGACGCAGGCGGCCACCAGCCCGCCGATCGTCATGAAGTCGCCGGTGTAGAACAGCATCCGCGCGAGCGGCTCGCCGGAGTCGAGCCCGGAGAAGGCGTACGCCGTCCAGCCGAGCCACGGCACCCCGAAGCCGATGGCGAAGAAGACCAGGACCGACCGCCGGCGCCAGAGCATCACGGCACCAGCTGCCGGCGGCCGAGAGGATACTCCTTCGGCGGCTCGGCCCCGAGCAGGTTCTTGACGAAGAAGTCCCAGCGCCGCCGCATCATGTAGGCGCCGTCGGCGCCGTAGCCGTGACGGGCGTTCGGGAAGATCAGGAGCTCGAAGTCCTTCCCCGCCTTGACCAGGGCGTCGGCCACCAGGGTGGTGTTGTAGGGCGGCACGTTGTCGTCCATCCCGCCGTGCGCCAGCAGCAGCTTGCCCTTCAGCTGCGAGGCGTAGGTCTGATTCGCCTCGGCGGCGTAGTTGTCGCTCGCGCCCTCGCGCACCAGGAGACCCTGGTAGCGCTCGCCCCAGTCGTCCTCGTAGTTGCGGTTGTCGTGGTTGCCCGACTCCGCGATGCCCGCCTTGAAGAAGTCCGGGAAGCGGAACATCGCCGACGCCGTGGCGAAGCCTCCACCCGAGTGCCCCCAGATCCCGACCTGATCGAGGTCGATGAAGGGATAACGCCCGGCCAGCTCCTTGATCGCCGCGACCTGATCGGGAATCGTGTTGTCGCCCATCCGGCCGTAGTAGGCGTCGTGAAACGCCTTCGACCGATCGGGCGTCCCCATCCCGTCGATCGCCACCACCACGAAGCCCAGCTCGGCCAGCGCCTGATGGTCGCCGCGCGAGGGGATGAACATCCGTGGGCCGACGCTCCCCGACTGCGGCCCCGGGTAGATGTAGTCGACGATCGGATACTTCCGGGTCGAATCGAGCGACGAGGGCGTGAACATCAGCCCGTAGATGTCGGTCACCCCGTCACGCGCCTTCATCCGGATCGGGGTCGGCGGCTTCCACCCGCCCGCCAGGAGGCGGGAGACGTCGGCCTGCTCGAGCCGCATCACCAGCTTGCCGCTCCGGTCGCGGAGCACGGTCACCGGCGGGACGTCCGGCTTCGAGTACGAGTCGATGAAGTAGCGGCCGTCCGCGGACAGGGTGACCAGGTGGTGCGCGTCCTCGGGCGTGAGCAGCGTGAGCCCCTTGCCGTCGAAGCCGATCCGATAGAGGTGACTGAAGTAGGGATCGCGACCCTGCTCCCGGCCGTTGCCGGTGAAGTAGATGGTCCGGGCCTTCTCGTCGACCAGCAGCACGTCGTTGACGTTGCCGTCGCCGGTGGTGATCCGGTTCTTGAGCTGGCCGGTCGCGAGGTCGTAGAGATAGAGGTGGACCCAGTTGTCCCGCTCCGACCGCAGATCCAGCTCGTTCGTGCAAGGGGAGCACCCGCCAGAGGTTCTCGGTCAGGCGTCGCCGATCTGGGTCTCGCTCACTCCTCGAACGGGGTGGAGCAGCTGCTCCCGGTCTTCGCGTCGGCCACCCGGAACCAGGCGGTCTTGTGATCGCGCGCTCGAGATGAAGGCGAGGTAGAGCCGTCGGATACCACTGGACGTCGCAGATCCCGTCCGAGCAGGCGACACCGTCGAGCGATGGGCGTCCGGCGGCATCTGCAGACGCACCATCCGAGGCCGCCCGGCGCGCAGGTCGATGATGCCCGGCTGATCCGGAAGATCACCGAGTCGCCGGGCAGCGGGTACTTCCACGCCTCCAGCTTGGGCGCGCCGGTGTTGGTGGAGACGAGTACATCGCTCACCCGCGCCCGTCGTGCTGGAAGGTGGCGATCTGCTTCAGTCGGGCGACCAGGTCAGCACCGGGCTCGAGCCGATGGACCAGCCGGCGTTGGTGGTGGCGTAGCCGAAGTCCTCGATCCCGTCAGTGCGACCGGACCTCGCGCGTGGCAGCTCGGTGGCCCAGAGATCGTAGTCGCGGATGTGCGCGGCCCACTTCCCGTCCGGCGAGACGCTCGAGTTGGGCGGCGGCGCGGGCTGGTCCGGCAGGTGTACGCGGCGAGGTCGCGGGCCTCGCGCCGCCGGCCAGGCGGTGGTGAGCGATACCGTCGGCCGGCACAGCTCGACAGGCGAGCGGCAGCCGCGCTCGGCGGCGAGCGTGAGTGTCGAGCGCTCGCGAGAACGCGGCGGCCAGCCGGGTCTGATCGAAGAGCGGCTCGCGGGTCCGCTTCGCGGGATCGACGATCGATGCTCGGTTCCGCCCGCGGTGGTGACCCGATACCAGGCGGCCGTCGGCGAGCCAGGTCGGCCGACGACCATCCCAGATACCAGCGAGCCGGTGTCGCTGGCCGAGCATCCGCTCGGCTGGGCATAGTCGTCGGCAGTGACCTGGCGGGGCGCCTGCGCGACCAAATCCGGCAGGGGCCGCGGCGACGGCGAGCGAGGAGCAGGGCGTGTCCTGGTGTTGCTCATTGGCCCTGATTTCTGCTTCAGAACGGGGACCAGCATTATCCGCCGGACGGGGGCCCCGGCAAATCGGGGCGGCAGGACAACTCGCTCGGTTTTTCGAGAACGGGCAGCGGGAACGGGCGGCTCGTCGCGAGCGGAGTTGACGGCCGATCGATGTCGTGTAAGTTGTCGGTGTCGTGTTGGTAGACGTCGATTCCGACTCAGACCAGACGGCGCTGATAGCGGCCCAGGCGAGCTGGGTGGCTGATCACCCTGGCCATCCTCCGCCTCGGCAGCGAGGCCACGGCCCGACATCGAGGCGCTGCTCAAACGCGAGACCGGCCAGGATTTCTCCCGAGGGGATCGGTCTACGCCTGCGCTGCAGCGGCTCTTCCGACAGGGCCTGATCGAATGGGAGACCGAGGACACCTCCCCGATCAGGATCGCGGCGCCTCTTCGCGGTGACCCCGGCGGCCTCGAGGCAGTGCGGGAGGGCGCGCCGGATGTTGGCCCGCCTGTCCCACGTAGTCTGCAGGGCGTCTGACGGGACCGATGACGGCTGCCCCAGCGCCCAGGTGGCTCGAGCGGCTCCTGTTCTTCCCCGGCCCGCCCGACAGGCGAGCTGCTGTTCGCCCTGAGGCGACCTCCGCGAACACGCCGAGCGGCGCCGAGGCAGGCGCCCACCGGGGCGCTGCTCTGGTTTGCGTGGCAGGTGCTGGCCGTCCGGTTCCGGCTCGCCCGCGACGGAAGCCCCCGTCGCCAAGAGGCCACCCCTCTGCCCCACTCAAACACTCGGGATCCGCCATGCTCCTCGACATCGTCCAGGCGGCTCATGCCGTCAGGCTGCGTTTCGCCGGGCTCGTGGCCCTGACGATGGCGAGCGGCGTCACGACGATCGTGATGGTCGCGGCCCTCCATCCTCGTCTTCACGCCGCTGCCGTGGCTGACCCGAGCGGGTCCAGATCATCAGGGCTGCTCTCCGGACTCGACTGGCTGGGAAGCTGTGCCGGAGTACAAGGATCTCTCGACCGGCTGACGAGCTTCACCGACCTCGCCAGCTACGGCTTCACGAAGTGGGCCTGCGTCGGCGACTCCTTGTCGGCAACCCGCCTCGCGCGGCCTGCTGGTCACCGGCAATCTCTTTTCGCGCCGGCGCCACGCCGCCTCGGCGGGTGTTCGCCGCGGCTGAAGCCGCGCCCGGCGCGGCGCGGTCGTCCTGCTGAGCCACCGTACCTGGCAGCGGGACTTCGGCGACCCGTCGTCGGGCAGGCGGTGCAGCTCGACGGCCGGCCCACCACCGTGGTCGGCGTGGTCAGCCCGGCTTCGCGCGTTTCCCGACCGTGCCACCGAGATCTGGGAACCGTGGCGGCTGGACCTGGCCAATCCCGCGGCGTCCCGCTCCAACCACTTTCTCCGCGTCATCGGGAGGATCCGGCCCGGCGTCGAGCCCGCGGAAGCGGCGGCCGAGCTCGCGGTGGTCACCGCGCGGATCGGCCAGGCGCATCCCGACACCTATGCCTTGGGCTACGAGACCAGACTCCGGCCCTTCGTCGACCTGGTACTCGGCGGCGCGCGGCAGCACCTCCGGTTGCTCACGCTCGCGGCGCTCCTCCTGCTCGCCATCGGCACGGTCAACGTCGGGATGCTCGCGGCCAGCCGGCGCGAGGCGCGGACCCATGAGTCGTCGGTGCGTGCCGCGCTCGGGTCGGGATCGGTGCGAGCCCTGGTACCGTTCGCCGTCGAGACCTGGACCGGGATCGTCGGTGGCGCGGTCGCCGGCACCTGGATCGGGTGGGCCGTCCTCCGCTGGGTTCGTTCGCTCGATCCCGCGGGCATTCCACGGGTGGATCTGATGGGCCTGAGCGGCGGGACGCTGCTGATCGTGGGATTGGCGGTGCTGCTGGCCGGCGGCGTCACGACGGCGCTGGCCATGATGGGCGTCTCGATCCCGAATCCCCTCAGGACCGGTGCCCGTGGCACGCGCAACACTCCAGCCGCGGGCCGGCGCGCCCGGATCCTCGTGGTGACCCAGGTGGCGTTGGCGATGACGCTCTGCACCGGAGCGGCCCTGATGGTCCGGAGCGTGCGCGCCCTCTACGCCGTCGATCCCGGCGTCCGCGCGGAGGGCGTGCTGACCGCGCGGGTGACCCCGCGAGGCGCTCGGTACCGCGACCCGGCCGCCAGGATCGAGTTCCACCGACAGGTCCGGGAGGCCCTGCTGGCCGCGCCCGGGGTGCGGGCGGCGGGCGCGTCGCTCAACCTCCCCTACGCCGGCCGCTTCGACGGTGATTGGACTTTCCAGACCGAGGCGGACCAGGACCTCGGTATCGGCGAGTCTCCGGTGGCCACCGTCCAGATGGTGAGCCCGGGCTACTTCGAGGCCGTCGGCCTCCGCGTGGCGGGCCGGACCTTCTCCGAGCGCGACGGCGCGATGGATCCGGCGGTGGCGATCGTCAACGAGACCATGGCCCGGCGGCACTGGCCCGGCCGCTCCGCCATCGGGCAGCGGATCCGGGTCTGGAACGACCCGGTCAAACCGTGGATGGAGATCGTCGGCGTGGTCGCCGACGTGCGGGCGCTCGGACTCGACCAGGCGCCGACGCCGATCTACTACCTGCCGACGACGCAGTCGCACGTGTCGACCTACTTCACGCCCGGCGAGATGTTCCTGAGCGTCGCCGGCGACCGCGATCCGGAGCTGCTGGCGCCCGTGGTCCACCGAGCCGTCGCCGAAGTCGACCCGACGGCCATCGTCTCGAGCGTGCAGAGCCTCGGGTCGGTGATCGACGCGGCCGTCGGACCGCGCTCGCTGACGCTCTGGATCCTTGCCGCCTTCGGCGGCGTGGCGCTGCTGCTCGCGTCGATCGGCATCATGGCCTCGATGATCGCGACGGTCGCCGCGCGGCGGAGCGAGATCGGGATCCGCCGGGCGTTCGGCGCGAGGCCGGTGCCGGTGGCGGCCCGTCTGCTCGGGCAGAGTCTGGCGACGGTGCTGGTCGGCGCGGGCATCGGCGGGGTGCTGGCCATCGCCGCGACGCGGGCGATCTCCCCGTTGCTCTTCGGTGTCGAGGCCTGGGATCCGGTCGCGATCGGCGGGGCGGCAGTGCTTTCGCTGGCGTCGATCGCCGCTTCGCTCGGGCCGACGTCACGGCGTCCGGTCGAGCCGCTCGAGTCTCTGCGGTCGGAGAGTTGACCGTTGTTCGGTCCAGCCATGCTCGGGCCGGGACTCGAACCCGGACGGGGTTGCCCCCCGAGGATTTTAAGCTCTGGCTCGGGGGGTGACCATGGCTATTCAAGGGCCACGTCTACCAGCAAGGGCCGGCGGTACGCCAACCCATCCAAGGCACAAAGCACCCATGGTCGGCCACCCTTCGGGCACAAACCGGGCACAGCGGGTGGCCCGTGTGGTGCGACAACGCAGGCCCGCCCTGGCTCAACTCGGAGCGCCGTCAGCAAGAGCCCGGCGCCCACATCCCGGAGCGAATCCTTCGACCCCAGCCGTGCAGCTAGCGAACGACCCGCCTGGGAGGGGCTATCGGCCCCGACGACGGCCACGCAATGCGACCAATCCCATGCCGACGAAGCCGGTCGCCAGAAGCAGCACGCCGTGGGGCTCAGGGGCGACCGAATAGCAGTTGGTGGCCGGGCCTCCAACTACACAAGCGGACGTATCTGCTAACCCGTTCGGGCCATTGTAGGCGTGCACCACCAAGCCCGCCTTCGACGGATTCCAGGGTGCGCTGTTTTGGCTCAAAGAGAAGGAAATCGTGACGCCACCCGCACGGAGTGGCCATGGCCCCCCCGGACACGGAGTGACCCAGTAGTCGGGGCTCCCTGGTCCACCAGGGCCGTATGCGGGGGTGGGGTTGGCAGGAGTGCCAAAATCGCACGTACTTGCGATCCCTGTGGCCGTCGGATCTCCACTTATCGTGATTCCGGACTGGGTGTTTTGAACGGTCCAGGCCGGCGGGGTTGCATCGCCGCGCCGCACGGATCCGCTCATCACTGAGACCGACCCCGCGACTGCGGTCACGCCAGGAGGCAGGTTGAAGAATGAGACTCCGCTCACGAGTGGGGTGGCTGACCACCAGAGATGGTATCCGCCTGCGGCCTGGTTGTAGGCTCCGCTCCAGTGACCCGAGAGGTTCCAGATCTGCATTGTGACGGTCGATGCCGTGACGGCGATGTTGACCGACGCACAGGTCGCGAAGGTACTTCCTCCGCAGACCATCCATTGACGGGACCCGGACGCCGTCAGGAGAGATGGCACACCAACCAACAAGGTCGCCAAGACACCTACTGATCGAAACGCCTTCATCGGAATGCCTCGCAGTCAGTTTGCCGGTCACTTGGCAAGGTAGAGCGGTTGCGACCCGTACCTATCTGCCGGCCATCGTATCGGTCCAACCTACCGCGTGGACCGATGCACGCCAGTTGCATCCGACGGGCGTTGGCCCCTGAAAGCCCTCGACCACGGGTTCGGGCCCACGTCCGTCCTGCCTATCGCCGACGGGCTGGTAACCCGCCGCGGCGTCAAGTGGGATGCCACACCTCCGCGTCGGCGTCGAACGGCGACGCCGGCCAGCCCGACAAGCCCGATGGCAACCAACCCCACGGTGGCGGGCTCTGGCACCGAGGAAAGCGGTACGTGCTGGCAACTCGCGGAGGCAACCGGCGCGGCCCCGCCGACTGAGCGACATCCAAAGATGTTGTTGTCGCTCCAAGACAACGTCAGTTCTGAAGCGAAGACCGTCTTCGGCACGGAGAACTGGTAGACCGCCCAGCCGGTGAATCCCTTGGAATCGCAGGTCTGCCATTGGTCGGTCCCCCATGTTGCCCAGTCGTCGGGAAGAGCGCAGCCAGCGACATGCGGGTAGAAGGTTATCGACTGGTATGGACTAGGAGTGTAGTCGCTGTAGTCGTCGAGCCAGTTGTCTGTCCCGTAGGGGCCTGGACCGCCGCTGACGGAGCCAACGCCAAGCGTCCCGTCATACGAATAGGCATGGGAGCCTGGCGGGGAGAACGGCGCACCCGGTCCCCAGAATTGGACGAACCAGCCGGGAACGGGTGTCTGACCGGATGCCGGATGGGTTCCTTGGAGGTTTCGAATCCAGAACTGAATGATCGTGCCACCGCTTGGAAGCTGGACGGTATGGAACTGAATGCTAGCGCAGGTGCCGAACGACCCACCCCCACAGTAGTTCGCAAAGGTGAACGAGTTCGTGGATGCGCCCACCGGGGAGGCTGTGGACGCCAACGCGATCACGACGATGGCAAGTCCGCGCATTAGGAAGATTCCAGATGAAGGTGTCTCGACAACCTCGGCGGCGTCGAGAAGCAGCACAAGGCGCCGCACCCGAAAGTTCAGTTTCCGTAAAGCCCAACATGGGCTTCCCGGGTAGATCTCTCAGTCGCGAATAGCTTCTCGTCGCACCCTCTCAATCGGGCCTGCCACCCACCGGGGCTCCATCTTGTCCGCTACGGGGTCTTGTGAGTCGGTGACCGAAGGATAGCTTCCCCGCAGTTGGCTCGTTCGCAGCAATCGCCGAGTGAGGTGGCCAATGAGACTCTTCCGGGTCGCGGGACCAGCTTGTCTGCTGGCGATGTCAATTCTGCCGTCGCCGACAGCAGCGCAGCAGCAGCTCGCCGTAGTCCGGACGCGCTGGAGCAAGCAGGTGTCGGGGCCAACCGGAGGCTACGGTTGGGCGACCGGAGGGTACACATACGGTTTCAACAACCTTCTCAATCACGCCTTTTCGACCGGCGCTAGCGTAAACGTGACAGTGGTTGACAACCTGGCAAGTTCGCTGGCCGGGTACTCCGCCGTACTAGTGGAGCTTGGGGACTTTGGCCCAGAAGGGGCGCTGTCACCTGTGGAGGCGGTCAATCTCGCAGCTTTCGTAGCGAGCGGAAAGCGAGTTGTGATCTTCGGAGAGAACTTTCTCTGGAACTCCTGGAACGCGAGCTTTCTGGGCGTACTAGGAGCATCGAATTGCAGCTCGTCAACCATCAACACCACGCCGGCCGTCCCGCTTTCCCAGTCGCAACCACTAACAGCTGGTGTCACCACACTGGCTGCTCCCGCACCAGGGTGCGTTGCAGGGGGCAGCCAGTTGTTCACAAATCCAGTGGCGTCTCTCCTAGGACCCAGCCAGAACGTGCTAGCGTTGATGGACATCGATGCCGTCGGCGGGAGCCGCAACCCGGAATTCCAGCAGAATGTCGCTACCTGGCTCGTGGGGCACCCGTTCGTCGTGACCCCTGAACCGACGACGATTGTGCTTCTCGGCACGGGTCTAATCGCCATTGGGCTGGGACGCTACCGAGTCCGACGAACGTATAGGTCCTCTCGACCGTCACGCGACCTGTAGGTTCAGTCGCAGGCACGAACCGAGCATCCGGGGTAAGCTCCCACGGCCGCCCCTCTTAGGGGAGGTCGTGGGAGAGGGCGATCCGGTGAGGCTTGTCAGCGAGACAGCTTGCCCAGGTGGTGCCTAGCGGGAGGCTGCAGCATCGCGGCGGCGGCGAAATCCCGTCACGCCAAGCCCGACCAGACCGATCGCAACCAACCCGACAGTCTCTGGCTCCGGCACCGATGAGAGTGGCAGGTGTCGGCAGCTAGGGGTTGGATCGACGACTCCACCAACCGCACCACATGCTAGGTCGTAGGCTTCCGTGTCTGCCCAAGCAAAGTACATCTGCGATGCGTGAATGCTCCTGGGGATGGTGAACTGATAGACCGCCCAACCGGTGTAGCCCTTGGCGTCGCAGGTCTGCCAACCGTCGCCACCCGGTTGGCCAAACCACCAGGGAGCCTGACAGCCAGCGATCTGGGGGTAGAAGAGGAAATGCTGGTATCCGGCATAGTCCCAGTAGTCCTCATTGTAGACATCGACCTCCGAATCGGGACCAGCACCAACGGAGCCGACGGCCAGGGACCCGTTATACAGTGCGTTTCGGCGGTCGTCCCACATCCGAACCGTATTGGAGCCCATGATGACCTGCCACCCGGCGACCGGTCCAGTCTGACTTGCCGGATGGGTCCCCTGAAGGTTTCGGAGCCATACCTGAATGATCGTGCCGCCGCTGGGGAGTTGCACTGTGTAGAACTGAATGCTGGCACACGTCGCGAACGAGGTGCCGCTACAGTAGTTAGAGAAGTCGTAGAAGTCGCTTACAGCGTTCGCTGAATCGGCAACGACCGCGGACGCGACCAGAGCGAGGGAGGCGATGCGCACACTAGACTCCGGGCAAACGGTCCGGGAAAGCTCGATGGCGCAAAGCGACCCCGCAAGATGCCGCCGCTTCGAAGATTAGGAGTCGATTAAGTTCCTTCCGAGGGTGGTGGCGACGACACTGGCAGGCGGCTCGCGGGTACCGCACGCTTGCCACCCAACCTCCCGAGAGACGCGCCGAACGGAGGTCTTCGTGCCGGAACGATCCTCAGCCAGCACGCCGAATTTGCCCACTGACGCTCCCCAAGCGGTGTGCCTCGCCTGCAACGCAGTGCTTGCTCCTCCAGGCTCTCCCCCACCCACCATCGGGTGCCTTCGGTGTGGAACCCGCGGGTTCGAGTGGGTAGCCCCAAATGCCACGGTCCGGTATCGCTTCGGCCGGCTTATTGTGGAGTCTCGCCCTCCCGGGAGAGGTAGGAGGGCTGCCGACACCGTCATGGACATCAGGATCGAGCGGTTTCGAACGACAGGCCGAACGCAGTACGTCGAGCGGCGCTATGATCGGGCGGGCGATCGCTACGCGGAACGAATCATCGATCGGGAAACCGGAACGATCGTTGTTGACCGCCACGAGCCCCTATCCGCCCACAGGGGCCATGGTAGCGCAAAGCGACGGCCTTGACTCACTCGACGAGCTGGTGGAACCAGCCCGCGGCAATCGGACGAGTGACCGACGACTAGTACGCCATGAGGAGGCGGCGACCTTTAGCCGCGAGGCTGCCGCGGCAAACGCCTTCCGGATCGCTCCGAGGTAGGCCATCTAGCCATCGGTGGAGAGCCGGACCCGATTGACCAGCCGGAGGCCAGGTCGGCATTGAAGTCTCCGATGATCTCGGGAGTCCCACCGGCCGGCCAGGGGCACACCGGCTTCGACTTAGCGTCGATGGCGCAGAAGGTCCAGACGTCGCCGTGGCCCCTGCCGGGCGTTCCGCTGCTTGGCACCGCAGACCGACCACATTTCGTCCGCCCCTACTCGCCGGGCCGGCAGGTTTCCGGAGCCGGAGGTCAACGGGTCAGTTCAGTTAGGCTGGGTTGACGATGGACTTGGGGAACGCCCGGCCCTCCGGGCATCGACGAGCGGGGTCAGGTGGAGAACCTCCAAGATTCGCCAAGCAGGAAGCACGACAGCCATCCCGCTATTGACTCGTATGGTGCCGGATCGCCCGTGTCCAAAGTCGACCTTCTCTTCCCTGGTGAAGTGGCCGCAGTCCATTCCCAAGAGGCGGGGTGTCGCCACCCATTGTGCGGCTAGGTGAGGCGCGGAATAGGAAAAAGGGGAGACGAAAACGGGAGAGCCGCTGTGGCCGCCGATCGAATGCATTTCAACCAGGTAGGACACCTGGTCAATTCTGCTGCCGTCTGGCAGGTCAAACGGCACGGGACGGTTTGGCATCATAGCGATGGTTCCGAAGCGAACTGCCGGTTGATTCGCGGGGCCGCCGTCGTGGGACAGAAACCGTGAAACCATGAATACGTCACTTCCGGGGCCTATCGAATGCTGGTCCTTGGCGACAAAGCTCTCGACGAGAACAACGCGCAAGTCACCACGAAGACCAGACGGCACAGGCGCCACCACAACATCATTGTTCGGATCAGGATGGCGCATCCAGGCCGTTGCGGGGATGCAGAACGGCTCTTGGGTGGGACCCCACAGTCGCACCCACAGCTCTGACTTGCTGCCAAGGACATGTCCGTTCGTAACGACATATTCCTGCCCCATGGCATCCGTTGTTGGTGGCACAAAGACCAAGAAGGCCGTTGCACCGTCCGATGGCACGCCATGAACGGCAGCCTCCTCGGTCTCGAAGAGGTAGGCGACGGTGTTGAGCGTAGCCGGAGGAATGGCTGGCATTGGTGTCCTGACGAGATGCCGGTAACGTACCGCTTGCCGATTCTCGGGGTAGTCGCGCAAGGAGAGATAGAACTCCATCCACCAAGTGGGCTACCCCAGTCCAGCGGGTCCGTCTTGGTCTCTGGCAACCCAAACGGCATCAGTTCCCGCGGGGGCCTGCCCCATTCCTACCCACCCGTTGTCACCGTACCACCCTCGTGGTCCGACGATCACTAGGCTCGGACAGCCGAGGATTGCCAATCCCCCGCGCCGGCGTATCTGGTTACAGAACAACAGCCTACGAGCCTCTGTGCCCCCAGTGTGCCCGGAGCGTTGGACGAGATCCTGATCCAAGCCCCGAAGCTCAAAGTCGCACGCAACGGATTGCGTGGGTCTGGCCAGCGCGGTGGGACTACAACGGACCCTCACATACGGCCCTACCACCCAACGACGACTGGCGGATGCTCGGGGGCGGGACTCGAATCCGGACGTGGTTGTCCCCGACGGGTTCGGGCTCTGCCCAGGTGCCGAACCATCGGCCGCAATGTGGCATTCCAGCCAGTAGGCGAGCGTTACAGAAGCACCGGTGCGCACATGATCGTTCGCGGCTGTCCAACCGCTCGGGCACTCTTCGGAGTACAGGACGGGCCGTAGCCCTACCCTGAGCTACTCCCGGACCAGCGGGCCTCCTACCACCCTAGTCCTGGACTAGTTTTCGAGTACAATCTGGACAACGGGCAGGTAGGTGAACCAAGCTCGGGGGAGAATCCGCAACGATGAAGCTGCAACCGACACCAGCCAGGGTAATTGCCCGGCTTGACGTCGCACCAAAGTCAATCCTGTACCACGCGAGGCGTGAAGCCTTCGCCGACAGACTCTTTCCGTCCAGCTATCCCAACTGGGAAATCGGCAACGCGGTGCTACGGCTACGCAACCATCCCGATCGCCGCCGGCTTTCCCTAGAGGCGGGGGCCATTGTGTTCGAGGCGGACGTTACCGGCGAGACATGGCGACCGTTCCTTCGGAAGCACGTCGTCAACGTGTTCACGGACTATCTGAAGCAGGTCGTTCCATCCTCGAAGCCGATGCGGTTCGGCTGTCGAACCTTCTTTGTGCTCGAAGGTCATTCCTTCGACGACCTGTTTCCACGAGTACACAAGGCGACCCTCGATCGGCAGGGCGTGGACTGGTGGCGCGTCAAGGGTTGGAGCCCGCGGGATTCGGCCATCAATCTGTACTACGGCCTACCAGAAGAAGGCTTCAACCTAAGTCTTGGCGTGCTATCGCCGCAGCAGGCGGGTCAGTTCATGAACCCACTGGAATTCAAGGGCGCCGAGAACTGTCTCGATATTTCCGAGGGAGCGTTGCTGATTGACCTTGACCGGTATACGAGGCTATTCAAGGCCCGCGACTGGCTTGCGGCCGCGATACGAGAACAGGACAAGATGCTCTTGGTTGCACAGTCGCTAGTCCAACGTCTGGCTGGGGGAGAAGGGTGAGCGACAAGACACTGGCAACAGTCGACGACGACCGCAATGGCGACCTTGCTACCTCCGACGAAGAGGGGAGCACTCAGTATCAACCTCTTCCAGAGGCCACGCAGACTCTCGGCCGTCCGGAGGCCCGCGCCGTCGGAGGGCCGGTTGACTCCGGGTCGGCTGCAATCGGCCCGACCTCGCTCGACCGAGCCTCAGCGGAACTCGTTCGCACCCGAGCAGCGGCGGAGGTGCTAGCACGCCAGCCCGAGCTCTCTCTAGGTCTACTGAGCTTCCTTCGTGAGAGGGGCAGCACCGACGTTCAAGAGTTGCTGTCCTTTGGGCCACCCGGCCACCTGTTCCGAACCATCTTCGATCTGTATGACGCCGGCCTCCTAACGCGAGACGGAGGCCGCGTGGCTGCCTCAGCTCAGGCGGTGAGGTTGCTTGACCAACTTGGCCTTCAGTGACCAACCTGAAAGCCGCCGCAAGCGCGCTCACCGGCCCCTTGCGAGAGCACTTCGATCGGAAGGAGGCTCAGCTGCAGGCGGTACTGGACCGCATTGCACAGACCGAACTGTCGGTGTTGGTGCTCGGCCCTGGCAAGCAACCAAAGGCAGCTTCCGCCGCCAAGCAGGCCCTCTATCGGAAGAGATGCGAGATTCGCGACCGCTTGAATGCGTTGCCGGGAATAAGTGCCTTCTTCCCGGAAGACCCCGGTGTCAGCGAGTACTTCCGGACCCGGGCTGGCTTGAGCGATAGTGTCCTACCCAACGAACTCGTCCAGATGCATTTCGCGGACGTCATTATCGCGCTGGAGCCAGCGCCGGGGGCTGAACAGGAGGTAGCCATCATCGCCGCGAACCCGAGCCTCGGGCCAAAGACCTTGAATCTGCTTCCATTGGAGTATCTTGGTACGCCAACGAGCTTCCCTGCTCTCATTCGGCAAGGACGCATCCTGCGCAGGTACTATACCCCCGACGAGTTGGACGCTTGCACGATCGCCTCGCAAGTCTGCCCAGAACATGTCCGGACGGAACAGACGCTACGCCTCGTCACCCATAGCGCGGCTCCATAGGTCTCCGCCTCAAATCGGGGCCGATCGAAAGGACCTTGGCACCAAGACAACGTCGGAGGCCGGAATGTGCAGGTTTGTCGCCGGCCTTGATCGAACCGCCTCCACATCCACCTTGGGAACAAGTACCCTTAGAACCATCGGACACTGAACCTAGCGACACCGCTCGGGGCCATCATGCTCTACGTCAATCGATCAAGTCTCGAAGTCGGTTTCGCTGAGAAGGTGCCCGCCAATGCGCTGGTGATTCCCACTGATCAGAACGACATTCGTAGTCGTCGAGATCCGATCGTGCGCCATACCTACTTCTGCGGAATCTATGGGCCGATCGTCTCGGCAATGGAGCGACGCAGCGGGATCAAGGCACACTACTCGATGGTTGAGCCGGACCCCTGGCTCATCGCCGTTACCGCGATAATGTGGGAAGGCATCCTTCAAGGCTTCGCTTGGGACTTCGTCAAGACGCTCGTGAACGCGGCGTTGGCCAAGCTGCGAGGCCAGGGCCTGGCTCCGGACAAGCCTCATCCCACCCGGACGAAGCGTGCCGGTGCTGTTGAGATAGGATTCCGGTATTCGGAATACGCCACTGACTCGAAGAAGCAGAAGGAACTCTTTCTCGGCTATCGTCGCGCATATGATCGTATGACGACCATTGAGCGGTTGGAGCCCACCCGACCGGACGAGTGGACTGAGGTCCGAGAGGCAGAGTTGTCGCGAGAGGTCAGCCCTACCTGCCTACCGGCCGCCAGGTCGCCGCGTCGTCGCAAGGGTAAGTAGCGGTCAACCAGACTCCACGCGGGAACTCCGACCACACCCTCAGCAACAACCCCGTTCACGAAAGAATGCCGCCACCTCGCGACGCCCGTGTGCTTCGGCATAGGCGACCAGGGACCCTGCTCGCGGTAGGACGCGTCGCAGGTCGGGGCCTACCACTACGATGGGCCGAACCGCCGCCAAGTCTCCCCGGCGACTCGCGCCCTTCACCGTGCGCGTCGCCGTTGCCTCGCCCAATCGGCCGCATGGCCTTGCGGAACTCAAGCACTTCGAGCCTCCTCACCTGTCCCCCCGCTGTACGGCATCGAGCGGCGGCGGGCTCGGTGCGTCGGAGCCCTCCGGTGTTCCGGTCAGGAGTCGGGAGAGCGGCCACTGGAGGCACCCATCCGAGAAATGGGCGCCGTCGACATCTGGCATATGCTCGGCGAAGAAGTCGACTACTTCGTCCCGCATCACAGGTAGTGCCGCTCGCAGGACCGGACCGTACTCGCTCCAGACGGCATCGCGCTCCGGCAAGGTCGCCCCGTCGTGTTCGACCCACCTGAGGACCTGATCTGACGAAAGCCGGTCGTGGCATGAGTGGAGGCACTCTCCGTAGAACCTCGGGTACGCGGTCAACTCCCGAAACCGCTCGTACCAGGTCGTCCTCTCAGCCGCCTCGTCGATCACCATAGTCAAGAACAGCGCCGTCCCGAACATGCGTCGCCGCTCGTCTGACATCCGGCGGACAGCTGGGTTGCCCCGGGATACGCGCGAGGGTTGGACATCGTTCGGATGGTGCCCATCGTACCTACCCGCCCGAAACGGATTCCAGGCACGGACCCTGTCGAGATCTGATCGGAACCGTTGGCGGTAGTACGTCCTGAACTGGACGAGGCTCTGCCCGGCAACGGGTGGGTGTTCGACCCCACCCGACGTCTGACCGGTAGTAGCCCCGACCCTCAGCTCCAACTGCTGCTGGTTCCCGGCGGACCCGCGCCTTGCTTTGGCCATGCAACAAAGAATAGCTGGAGTCCGCGTTCTGCGGATGCGCGGTAGGTCCCGCAAGCACACCTTTGCATTGGCTTGTCGGTGGAGTGGCTTGACCCCACCGGCACGCCAGCATGGAGGTGTCACTGGCACTGGATCGGTGCCGGCCCACCCCACCGGACCGAGGTAGCGCGCCTGGCCAAAGGCACCGCGTGAGCCGGACCGGCTCCGATGGAACGGTACTCCGAGGCCCAGCGCCTTGGATGACACGGGTACGCGAGGAGGAAGAGTGCAACTAGTAGAGGATCGGCTGCCGATGGATGACTTCCTCAGGAACGCCTGGGTGGCTTTCGCCGACCGCGTCTGGCACCACTTCGCGACCCTGACAGCCAAGTTCCCGATGACCCAAGCCGAGCTGACGAGGGCTTTTCGGGCCTACGCACGCAACCTGGAACGCTGGCTCCAGCGCCGAGTCGACTACTACGGCGTGTTCCCTGAGAACGACCGAGTCCTCCATCTGCACGCCCTACTCCACGGAACAGCGGGGGTCACAACTGGCGAGTTGGAATCTCGATGGCGGCGAATCGCCGGCAACGCGAGGGTCAAGTGCTATCGGCAGGGAATCGGAGGTCCCGAGTACCTCGCCGAGCACCTCAGAAGGCGCGACAACGCGAACAACCCCTTCTTCTCCAACCACCTTCCGGCTCCCCGCCCCAACGGGCATTTCGCGCAAGACTCCAGGGCGAGCTGATCGTGCCCAGGCCAGCGAAGTCTGCGCGGATGTCTGCTCGGGGAAGGCCCTTCGCGAAGGGCTATGACGCCCGCCGGGGGAGGGGGCCGCGGCAAGGCGCCCCGAACGCCGGCCGACCAGCCGCCGAGCATCGAGCGGGGTGCCAGCAGCTCCTGGCCGACCCGGAGGTTGAAGGCGCGGTAAGGACCGTGCTAAGCAACCCCGACCATCCGGCGTTCGCGACGATGTGGCGTACAGTGGCCGACCGCGGGTATGGCAAGCCGGTTGAGGCGGAGCGCGAGCCAGCACCGGGGGAGAAGAAGCGGAAGGGATTCGTGCTGTACATGCCTCGACCGAAGCCGGTGCTGCTAGACGAAGCGCGGGTGATGATCCAGGGCCGCAGAGAAGCTGGACTTCTGCCGACGCACAGCCCTACGGGGAGCCGATGACCGGGGACCCAACTTCAGGCAGGCGCCCGCGGTCGGAGGATTCGGTGACGCCCCCGGGCGGCAAGGTCCCTAGCACGCAGCTACTTCAGGCTCTGGGAACACTTGCGGCCGCCCTCCCAGCCGGAACTCCCATCCCAGTGCCCCGTGAAGCCCTTCAGGCGCTCCTTGGAGTCGAGAACGATCGCTCCGCGAAGCAAGTCTCCCCCGATCGCCTACTCACGGCCGAGGAGGTCGCTGAGCGCCTTGGAGTGTCGGTCTCGCATGTCTATCGGGCCGCCGCGCGCTGGCCCTTCGCCAAGAAGCTCGCCCCGAAGGTCCTACGCTTCTCGGAACAGGGCCTGGAGAGGTGGCTTGCCCGCAAGGGAGCGGCTTGACTCAATCGCTGGCCCGTCAACATATTGTTGACATGCCGCAGACCACCGACCTCGTGAGGGCGCTGGACTTGGCGCCCTGCTCCACCCGAGCACTCTGCAAGGAGGCCGGAGTATCACCAGCCCTCCTGAGCCGTATGGTAAGCGGCCAACGCTCGCTGACACCGGAAACACGAGACCTGCTCGCCGCAGCTCTCGACCGATGGGGAGCGCGGTGCACGCAGGCGGCGGCGGCGCTCAGGCAGGCGCGACGCGGCGGACGAAGGAAGAAGCAATGACGCAGCAGAAGAGAGAACGGGGAGCTGGACGCGTGTACCTCCGAGGATCCACCTGGTGGATCGCCTACTCGGTCATGGGTCGCAAGTATCGCGAATCGTCGGGCTCGAAGGATCGGCGCAAGGCCGACAAGCTCCTCCGTCGCCGACTCGGCGAGGTGATGGTTGGGCGGCATGCCCCGCAGGCAGAGAGGGTCACCTTCGAGGACCTGGCCGCCATGCTGGAAGCGGACTATCGGGCGAACGGCAGGCGAAGCCTCGACCGAGCCCGGCGGTCTTTGGCCCAGTTGCGGCGAGCGTTCGGACAATCGCGAGCAGTCGCGATAACGGGTGATCGCCTCACGACCTATGTGACCGATCGGCTCGCGGAGGGGGCCGCCCGGGCCACTGTGGCGGCCGAACTGGCAGCCCTGCGCCGGGGCTTCACCCTGGCGATCCAGGCCGGCCGCCTCCTAGGCCGGCCGCATTTCCCAACCCTCAGCCTCGACAACGCCAGGCAGGGCTTTGTCAGCGACGCCGACTTCGGCCGCCTTGCGGCCGCCCTGCCAGTCGACATCGCCGCCCCGATCAGGTTCGCCTTCCTCACCGGCTGGCGGCTTCGCTCCGAGGTCCTCCCGCTGGCCTGGGATCGGGTTGACTTCGAGGCCGGCGAGGTGCGCCTGTTCACCTCGAAGAACGGCGAGCCCCGCGTGTTCCCCTTCTCCGCGTTGCCCGAGCTTGCCGACCTCCTCGAAGGCCAGAGGCAGGTGACCCGCGAAGTCGAGAAGACTCGTCACTGCATCGTGCCGCGAGTGTTCCATCGGAACGGGCGGCCCATTCGGGACCTGCGGGGAGCCTGGGAGGCCGCGTGCAAGGCCGCAGGCATCCTGGGGCTCGTCCCGCACGACCTCCGGCGGAGCGCGGTACGGCGGCTTGAGCGGGCTGGGGTGCCCCGCAGCGTCGCGATGAAGCTGACAGGGCACAAGACCGAAAGCGTCTACCGGCGGTACGCCATCGTTGCCAAGAGCGACCTCGCGGAAGGGGTCGCGAAGCTCGCCTCGCTCCAGCCCGAGAGGTTGCAGTC
The DNA here is from genome assembly GCA_041390205.1 of Gemmatimonadales bacterium. Taxonomy (GTDB): domain Bacteria; phylum Gemmatimonadota; class Gemmatimonadetes; order Gemmatimonadales; family GWC2-71-9; genus SHZU01. The sequence goes on along the minus strand of JAWKQJ010000009.1, from coordinate 28,263 downwards.
TGGGAGGTCGCTCACCCTGCGAAGGGGCACAGTTGGGGCACAATAGGGCCTATTGTCGCGAGGCGGCGGAGCGTCTGGGGCGCCTCACCAACGCCCCTAACTCACATTGAGGAAAGAGGATGCTCGGGCCGGGACTCGAACCCGGACGGGGTTGCCCCCAAGGGATTTTAAGTCCCTTGCGTCTACCAGTTTCGCCACCCGAGCGACACCCAAAGCTACCACCCCACGCCCAGCCGAACAGTTCCTGGCCCCCCAGTCCCAGCCCCACGCCCCTCGTTGCCAGGCTGCAACATGAAGGAAGGTTGACCTTCCGCCCCGATCCCCTTATCTCAGGCAGAGAACTCGAGAGCCATCCGCTGGCGCGTCGCCACCCCGCTCGGGTGGTGGCCACGTGTACGTGCGGCCCACAACAGTGGCTCTCACCGGAGGCGGATGACCGAAGGGGGGCACCAATGAACGGAGCTGAGATCAGACGAGCCAGTCGCGCCAGGGTTTCCCCGGCCGAATTGGTCGACCAACTGGAAGTGCTCGTCCGAGCCGATCCGGCCTTTGGTCGCATCGCCTTCCCGCCAATCGATCTCCAACCGAGACCCGAAGAGCCCGGCCGAGCCAATTGGGCCATCGGGCCCTTCTGGAACTGGGAAGCCGGCGCCCAACAGCGCGCCGCCCTCTACCGCGCGATCGGCCGGGCCAAGGAGCAGTTCGACGTGGTCTGGTGGCCCGAAGGCCAGTAGCCCGCGCTCCCGGGGGGCGGTCCCTGGAATCCCCGCCCCGCCCCCCGCAGTATTCCCCGATGCGTGTCTCGCTCCTCCTGCTCGGGCTGGCGCTCGCCCCCGCGTCGCTTGTCGCCCAGGCGCTGCCGCTCACGCTGCCCAAAGGCAAGATCCGCCTCGATTTCTCCGGACGGTTCGAGTCCTTCGACCGCCGCTTCAACGACGGCACCAAGGAAGAATGGGCCGGCGACTTCGACGGCCCGCTCGATCGCGCCACCATCGCCGGCCTGAGCGAGACCGAGACGATCCTCAAGCGGATCACCGGGCTCTCCGACGCCTCGCTCAACCTGGGCCGCACGAGCGCCCTGCAGCTGATCAACCTGGGCACCCTCGGCTTCGGCGGCGCCGTGGGCGTCACCGACTGGCTCACGATCTTCGGCTCGGTCCCCTTCGTCCGGGTCAAAGCGCGCACCCGGGTCTCGCTCGACACCACCGGAGCCAACGCCGGCTTCAACGGCACCGACCCCGTGTTCGGCCAGGCCGCCGCGGTGGCGCAGTGGAGCCTGTTCGCCGCCGACCTGACCGGGCAGATCGGCGAGCTCGAGGACAGCCTGGCCAGCGGGTTCTACGACGCCGACCCGACCCGGAAAGCGCTCGCCCAGCAGACCCTGACCCAGGCGCAGTCGCTGCTGACCGATCTCCAGGCGCTCTACGGATCGAGCCCGGCCACCTTCCTGCCCCGCTCGGGCACCAGCATCGCCAACGCGATGCTGCAGGTGATCCAGACGCTCCAGACCCGGCTCACCTCGCTCGACCTGCCGAGCTTCTCCGGCGCGCCGCCGCTGCCGACCGGCAACTTCACCGACGAGAGCTACGCCGCCTACCTGACCGATCCCGAGGGACCGATCGCGGCCAAGGCGTTCGACGACGTGCCCGAGCTGTCCTACGTCGGCGACATCGAGATCGGCGCGGTGGTCCGGCTGCTCGACCACTTCCCCGCCTCGTCCTACGGCAAGGGGATGCGCTCCGCGCTCGAGACCACGGTGCGGCTCCGCACCGCGCGGCTCGACACGCCGGACCGCTTCCTCGACGTCGGCACCGGCGACCGGCAACCCGACGTCGAGGTGAACCTGGTGACCGACCTGGGCGCCGGCCGCTTCGGGACCCGGGTGCGGGTGGGCTACAACCTGCAGCTCGCCGGCAACCAGAACCGCCGGATCGCTCCACCCGGCATGCTGGCGCCGGCCAACACGCTGGCGGGCCTCCGGCGGAACCCGGGCGACGTGATCCAGGCCGCGGTCCAGCCCTACTTCCGGATCGCTCCCTATCTCGCGCTCGGCGCCTCATTCGACTACTGGCGCCGCGGCGCCGACGCCTGGGACTACGCCGCGGGCCAGCCGCCGCTCGAAGGACTCGATCCCAACGTGCTCGGCGAAGGCAGCAAGGCGGACGCGGCCCTTTTCGGGCTGAGCCTGATCTACACCCACAGCGGAGTCGACCGGCACGGGCGGCAGCGGCTCCCGCTCGACGCCCGGGTCCGCTGGCAGAGGGTCGCCAGCTCGGCCACGGGCCGAGTGGCCGACTCCCACGTGCTCACGGTCGACCTCCGCTTCTACGGGAACCTGTTCTAGCCGCTCCGCTCGCCGGCCGGCTCCATCTCTTGTCAATCACATCTTGACAGTCAAGATGTAGTGCCGCAGCTTGGGAGCCAGCGTTCCCGAGCCCCGGAGCCGTCGTGACCAGGTCGCCCAGTCAGCTTCCCCCGCCCACCCCGCCGAGCACCGACCTGATCCAGGGCACGCTCGACATGCTGATCCTGAAGAGCCTGAGCCTCGAGCCGATGCACGGCTTCGGAATCGCCCGGCGGATCGAGGAGCGCTCCCGCGGGGTCTTCAAGGTGAACCCGGGCTCGCTGCTCACGGCCTTCCAGCGGCTCGAGCGGAGCGGTCTGGTCACCAGCGATTGGCGGCAGACGCCCAACGCCCGCCGGGCCAAGTTCTACGCGCTCACCAGGGCGGGACGGAAACGGCTCGAGGCGGAGACGGAGGACTGGTCCCGCCGGGTGGCCGCGGTGGCCCGTCTGCTCGAAGGCGAGGCCTGAGGTGGAGACGCTGCGCCGCTTCTGGCGCGGTCTGGTCGCGCTGACGCGCCGCCGGGCGGACGACGCCGAGCTCTCGGAGGAGATCCAGCACTACCTGGACGAGGCGACCGAGGCGCACCTGGCCGACGGGCTCGACCCCGCGGAGGCGCGCCGGGCGGCGCGGCTCGAGCTGGGAAGCGCGGCGGCGGTGCGCGACGAGGTGAAGAGCTCCGGCTGGGAGCATCAGCTCGAGACCCTATTCGGCGATTTGCGCTACGCGGTGCGGGTGCTCCGCGCCACTCCGACCTTCACCCTGGTCGCGATTCTGATCGTCGCGCTCGGGATCGGCGCGGTGACCACCACCTTCAGCGCGATGAACGCGATCGTGCTCCGCCATCTTCCCGGCGCCGCCGACCCCGAGCGGCTGGTACAGGTCGACCGGCGCCACCCGAGCAACGACGAGGGGATCCAGTCCTCCTACGAGAGCTACGACTTCCTGCGGCGCGAGACGAGCTCGCTCACGGGACTCGCGGCCTGGAGCAAGGCGACCTTCGTGCTGGCGCGGGCCGGCGAGGGCGTCGCCGTGTACGGCAACCTGGCGAGCGGGAACTACTTCTCGGTGCTCGGGGTGCGTCCCTTCCTCGGCTCCCTCTTCACCAGCGAGGACGACCGGACCCCGCTCGGCCACCCCGTCCTGGTCGTCTCCCACGCGTTCTGGACCAACCGCCTGGGCGCCGACAGCAGCGTGGTCGGCTCCTCCGTGGTGGTGAACGGCGCGCCCTACACGCTGATCGGCGTGGCGGCGCCGGGGTTCCACGGCGTCTTCACGCCGCTCCGGGTGGACGCCTGGATCCCGCTCGCGATGCAGCAGCAGCTCCGGCCCGGGCGCGACCTGGAGCACCAGGTATGGCTCTGGACCTTCGGCCGGCTCGCGCCGGAGACCACCCGGGAGGCCGCGCGGGCCGAGCTCGAGATCCAGCTCGCGCGTTACATCGCCGAGGGAAGCGAGCCGGCCAGCCGGGCGGCCTACTCGGCGATCCGGCTGATACCGATGAACGGCCTTCCCGCCGACGCTCACGCCATGGCGATCGGCTTCATCGGTCTCCTGCTCGGCGCGTCGGCGCTGGTGCTGCTGATCGCGAGCGTCAATCTGGCGTCGATGCTTTCGGCGCGGGCTCTGGCGCGGCGGCGCGAGATGGCGGTGCGGGCCGCGCTGGGCGCCGGGCGCGGACGGCTGGTGCGACAGCTCCTAAGCGAGGTCCTGCTGCTCTTCCTGATCGGCTCGGTGGGCGGCGCGCTGCTCGCGGTCGAGGCCACGGCGCTGCTGGAGCGGATCCCGATCCCCGGCGACGTGCCGCTGGTGCTGGAGATCTCGCCCGACGCGCGGGTCTTCGGCTTCGCGGTGCTGCTGTCGGTGGTGACGGGACTGGTCTTCGGGCTGGCCCCGGCGCTCCGGGCGTCGAAGGTGGACCTGGCCGCGCGACTCCGTGACGGCGCGCAGGGCGCGGGGGCCCGCCGCTCGCTCGGCAGTCAGGCGCTGATCGTGAGCCAGCTGGCCCTCTCGCTGGTGCTGCTGGTCGCGGCCGGACTCTTCCTCCGCGCCTTCGACCGGGGCCGGAAGACCGATCCCGGCTTCGACGCCACCGGGGTGGCGACGGCGATGTTCAACACCGAGTCGTGGGGCTACGATCGCGCCCGCGGGCAGGCGTTCTACGAGGAGCTGCGGCGCCGGATCGAGGGGCTGCCGGGCGTCACGGCGGTGAGCTTCACCAACAGCACCCCGCTCGCCTTCGCCACCTCGGGCGGTCAGATCCAGCTCGAGGGAGACCGAGCCGACCAGTCGGAGCGAAACACCGGTCATCCGATTCAGCTGACCCTCGTGGGCCCCGACTACTTCACGGCCATCGCGATGCCGCTCGCGAGCGGCCGGCCGATCCTCCCCACCGACGTCGAAGGCGCGCCGAGGGTGGCGGTCGTGAACGAGACCTTCGCCAGTCGATTCTGGCCCGACGGCTCGGCGCTCGGCCGGACCTTCCGCTACCTCGGTGACGAGGTCACCATCGTGGGCGTCGCCCGCGACGCCAAGTACGGCTCGCTCGGCGAGGTGACGCCCGCCTTCGCCTTCTTCGCCATCGCGCAGCGCTGGATCCCCAATCAGGTGATGCTGGTGCGCTCCACCGGCTCCTTCGAGGCGCTGCGGCCGCTGATCTCGGACGAGACGCTCGCGATCGATCCCCTGCTGCCGCGGCCCACGGTGATCACCCTGGCGGAGGCGAACGCCGTGGTGGTGCTGCCCCAGCGGATCGCCGCGATCGTGACCGGCGTGCTCGGCGCGGTCGGCCTGCTGCTGGCGACCGCCGGGCTCTACGGGGTGATCGCCTACAGCGTGGGCCGCCGCACCCGTGAGATCGGGGTGCGGGTGGCTCTCGGCGCGGCCCGGGGCGACCTGCTCCGGCTGGTGCTCCAGGAGGGAATGCGGCTCGCGCTGGTGGGCACCCTGATCGGCGTGGCGCTGGCGCTCGCCGCGGGGCGGCTGCTCGGGAGCCTGCTGCTCTCGGTCAGCCCGTCGGACCTGCTCACCTTCGCGGTGACGGTGTCGCTGCTGGTCCTGACCACGCTGCTGGCGAGCTATCTGCCCGCGCGCCGAGCGGCGCGGGCGGACCCGATGAGCGCGCTCCGATTGGACTAGACCGACTCAGCCTTCGCAGTAGTCGAAGCGGTAGCCGACCTTGCGGACCGTCTGGAGGAAGCGGGGCGTGGCCGGCTCGGCTTCGAGCTTCCGGCGCAATTCGGCCATGTGCCAGTCGACCGTGCGCGACTCGACCGTGGGATCGTATCCCCAGACGTGGTCGAGGAGCTCGCGCCGGGACCAGGCCCGGCCGGGCCGGCGGAGCAGCGCGATCAGCAGCTCGAACTCTCGCGGACGGAGCTGGATCCGCTGGCCGTTCTTGAGCACCTGCTTCTTGGCCGGCTGGACCTCGACCTGGCCGAAGCGGATCACGTCGCTCGCGGGACGCTCGGCCCCGTTGCCGTGGACCAGGTTGCCCACCCGGCTCAGCAGCTCGAGGATCCCGAACGGCTTGGCGAGGTAGTCGTCGGCGCCGATCCGGAAGCCGGGAACCCTGGGGATCCCGTCGCCCTCGGCGGAGAGGAGCAGCACTGCCGAGTCGATCCCTTCGGCCCGCATGCTGGCCAGGAGATGCTCGCCCGAGCCGTCCGGGCCCATCAGGTCGAGCACCACCACGTGCGGCGCGGCCCGACGGACCTGGGCCAGGCCGTCGGCCGCGGTGTCCGCCACGTCGATCTGATATCCCTCGACGGCGAGATGCTCGCGGACCGTCTCGGCGATTCCTCGACTGTCTTCGACGAAGAGAACTCGATACATCGGGCTCCCGAAGCTCGCTCTCGGGCCGATTCGGCCGGCCCGTCCGGTGTCACGGCGACTCTTGCCACAACGGGGGGACGCGGCCGGTGGTTTCCCGCCGGGACGCGACCGGAGGCGATCTCAGCGCCGGGCGGGGGCGCCCAGGAGGGCGATGGCGTGGCGCCGGGCCGATTCGCTGTCCGGATCGCCGAGCATCCGGGCCAGCTCCTCGACCCGATCTTCGCCGAGCAGCTCGGAGACGTCGCTGGTGGCGAGGCCGCCGCGGGTTCGCTTGCTGACCACCAGATGGCGATCGGCCCGGGCGGCGATGGTGGGAAGATGGGTGATGACCAGGACCTGATGGCGGCCGGCCACGTCGGCGAGCGCCTGGGCCACCTGTCCGCCGACCTCGCCGCCGACGCCCTGGTCGATCTCGTCGAATACCAAAGTCGGGACGCCGTCCTGGCGGGCGAGCGCCACCGTCAGCGCCAGCATGATGCGGGAGAGCTCGCCGCCCGAGGCGGCCTTGCCGATCGGCCGGGCTTCGAGGCCGACGTTGAGCTGGACGGTGAACTGGACGGTCTCGGCGCCGGTGGGCCCGATCGGGGCGACCGGCTCGGCCTGGACCTCGAAGCGGCCGCCCACCAGACCGAGCTTGGGGAGCTGCCGGTTGACGGTCCGGGCCAGCTTGTCGCCGGCGGCCTTCCGCCTAACGGTGAGCTCGCGCGCCGCGGCGGCGAGGGTCTGCTCCACCGCGGCCCGCTCGGCCGCGATGGTCTTGAGGTCGAGATCGGCGGTGTCGAGGAGGTCGAGCTCGGCCGCCGCCTCCGCGCGGGCCGCCAGGACGCCGGCGACGCCCGCCCCGTACTTCTGGGAGAGCGCGTCGAGCTTGCGCCGCCTGGTCTCGAGCTCGCCCAGCCGGGCCGGATCGTCCTCGATGCCCTGACCGTAGCCGCGGGCGGAGCGGGCCAGCTCCTCCAGGGCGGCGTAGGCGGCGTCGACCAGAGCGGACCACTCCGCCGTGGTCGGGTCGAGCCGGGCGAGCTGCTTGAGCGCGCGGTCGGCGTCGGCCAGGGCGGCGAGCGCGGCGCCGTCCTCCCCGTCGATCGCGGCTTCCACCCGGGCCGCGAGCGAGCGCAGCTCTTCGGCGTGAGCCAGCCGGCGGATGTCCTGGTCGAGTCGCTGGTCTTCGCCCTCGACCAGCCGGGCGGCGTCGATCTCCTGCACCACATGTCGGAGGTAGTCGGCCCGCCGGCGCACCGACTCGCGCCGCTCGACCAGCTCGGCCTCCCGCTCGGTGAGCCCGGCCAGCTCGGCGTGCTTGGCGGCCACCACCCGCGCCTCGCCCTCGGCGCCGGCGTAGGCGTCGAGCAGGTCGCGCTGCACGGCCTGGCGGAGGAGCGAGACCGTCTGGTGCTGGCCGTGCTGATCGACCAGAAGCCCGCCCAGGCGCTCCAGGGCGGCGATGGTGGTGGGGCTGCCGTTCACCCAGGCGCGGGAGCGGCCTTCGGCGGAGACCTCCCGCCGGATCACCAGCCGCTCCTCGTCCGGGTCGAGGCCCAACTCCTCCAGCTCGGAGAGCACCCGGCGGGGCACCGGCTCGATCACGGCTTCGACGATTGCCTTGCCGGCTCCGGGGCGGATCATCGCGCTGTCGGCCCGGCCGCCGAGCGCCAGGCCGAGCGCGTCGACGATCATCGACTTGCCGGCGCCGGTTTCTCCAGTGAGCACGTTGAGCCCGCGCCCGAGCCGCAGGGTGACGTCGGCGATGGTGACCAGGTCGCGGACCCGGAGCTCGGTGATCAGATCGGGTCGCCCCCCTCGCCGCCGCTGTCGCGATCGGTGAGGTCGCCCCAGCGGAGGATCCGGCGCACCCGGGCGAAGTACATCTTGGGCGCGAAGCGGACCAGATGGACCTCGTGGGGAGAGCGGCGGAGATCGACGCGGTCCTCGGGCCCGATGGTCATGGCCTCCTGGCCGTCGACCGAGACCAGCAGGTCTTCGCTCCAGCCCGCGACCGGCACCAGGCTGATCTCCGCGCTCGAGGGGATCACCAGCGGCCGCACCGCCAGGGTGTGGGCGCAGATCGGGGTGATCACCAGCGCCTCGACCTCCGGCGCGATGATCGGCCCGCCCGCGCTCAGCGAGTAGGCCGTGGATCCGGTCGGGGTGGCGATGATCAGGCCGTCCGCGCTGTAGGCGCCGACGTCGACCCCGTCGACCCTGACGGTGAGCCGGATCAGCCGGGCCACGCCGCCCTTGTGCACCGCGACATCGTTGAGCGCCGCGGGGAGCTGGAGCCGGGTGCCGTCCGAGCCCACGATCTCCGAGGCCAGCGTGAACCGGCTGGAGACGACGTAGTCGCCGGAGGCGAGTCGGGTGAGGGCCGCGTCGAGATCGGCCCGGGTGCAGCTGGTGAGGAAGCCGACCTTGCCGAAGTTGACGCCCACGATCGGCACGGGCTTGCCCTTGAGGAGCCGGGCGCCGCGGAGCAGCGTACCGTCGCCGCCCAGCGTGATCAGGGCGTCGAGTGGCGAGACCCCGATCGGCGTGACGGGCCGCTCCCAGAGGGGCGTCAGCTCGGGCTCGGTGAAGAGGGTCATGCCGAGGCCCTGCGCACGGGCGGCCACCCGCTCGAGGATGGCCGCCAGTCCGCCGTACTCGAGGTTGCCGACGACCCCGACGTTCACCTGACCCCGAGGCGGGAGAGCTGCCGGATCTGCTCGAGCGTCCGCTCGCGAATTCCCTCGGCGGTGAGGCCGAAGCTCGCGAGCTGGGCGGCGCGGGGAGCCTGCTCCACCAGCCGGTCGGCGACACCCATCGCGGTGGTGTGGACCTCGGGCGCGAGCTCGGCCAGCTCCCGCGCCAGGAAGGCGCCGAAGCCGTTCACCACGGTCCCCTCCTCCACCGTCACGATCAGCTTGACCTCGCCGGCGAGCGACTCCAGCATGGCCCGATCGTAGGGCTTGAGGAAGCGGCAGTTGACCGCCGCGGCGTCGACGCCGTCTTCGGCGAGGAGCTTGGCGGCCTCGAGCGCCGGGCCCGCCATGGTGCCCACACCCAGGATCGCAACTTCGCGTCCCGGCTTGAGCAGCTCCCACGAGCCGAACGGCACCGGGGCGATCTCGGCCACCGGCCGCGGGTCGGCGGGCGTCTTGTCCCGCGGGTAGCGGGTGGAGAACGGCCCGTCGTGATAGCGGAGCGCGGTCTTGAGGAGGCCGATCAGCTCGTCGCCGTCCTTGGGCGCGGTGACCACCATGCCCGGCACGGCGAGGAGGTAGGCGATGTCGTAGAGACCCATGTGGGTCTGGCCGTCTTCGCCCACCAGACCGGCCCGGTCCATCGCGAACAGCACCGGCAGCTTCTGGACGGCTATGTCGTGGATGATGTTGTCGTAGGCGCGCTGGAGGAAGGTGCTGTAGATCGCGCAGACCGGCCGGACGCCCTCGGTGGCGAGCCCGCCCGCGAAGGTGACCGCGTGCCCTTCCGCGATACCCGCGTCGAAGAACCGCTCCGGCCACTGCTTGGCGAAGATGTTGGTGCCCGTGCCGGTCGGCATCGCCGCCGTGATCACCACGAAGTCCTGATGCTCGGCGGCCAGCTCCGAGAGGGTCTCGCCGAAGACCTGAGTCCAGGTGGGCGGGCCGCTGGCCTTCTTGCGGGCGTCGCCGGTCTGCGGGTCGTAGGCCGCGAGGCCGTGCCACTTCTCCTTGTTGGCTTCGGCGAAGGAGAAGCCCTTGCCCTTCTGGGTCAGCACGTGCACCACGCGGGGGCCGGTGAGCCCGCGGACGAAGCGGAGCGTCTCGGTCAGCTTGGGCAGGTCGTGCCCGTCGATCGGGCCGAAGTAACGGAAGCCCAGCTCCTCGAAGAACATCCCCTGGGAGAAGAGGTTCTTGACGCTCTCCTCGAGGTTCTTGGCGAAGTCGACCACCCGATCGCCGAAGACGTGCCCCAGCTTGAAGGTGACCTGCTTGACCCGCTCGCGGGCCCGATTGGTGATCGGGTTGGCGACGATCCCACCCAGGGTCTTGCTGATCGCGCCCACGTTGGGCGAGATCGACATCCCGTTGTCGTTGACCACCAGGATGACGTCCCGGTCGGAGTGCCCCGCGTTGTTCATGCCCTCGTAGGAGAGCCCGCAGGTGAGCGCCCCGTCGCCCACCACGGCGACGACCTTGTGATCGAGCCCCAGCAGGTCGCGCGCGGTGGCCATCCCGAACGCCGCCGACATCGCGGTGCCCGCGTGGCCGGCGCCGAACTGGTCGTGCGGGCTCTCGCTCCGCTTGAGGAAGCCGGAGACGCCGTCGACCTGCCGCAGGGTGTCGAAGTCGGCGTTGCGGCCGGTGAGCAGCTTCCAGGCGTAGGCCTGATGGCCCACGTCCCAGACCACCTTGTCGGTGGGCGAGTCGAATTCGTAGAGCAGCGCGATCGCCAGCTCGACGCAGCCGAGACTCGCGCCGATGTGGCCACCGGTGACCGAGACCGCCTGGATCAGGCGATCGCGCACCTCGCGGGCCAGCTCGGGGAGCTGGTCCTTGCGCAGGGCCTTCAGATCGGCGGGGCCTCGAATGCTGCCGAGCAGTGACATGATTGGTCCTCAGGACTGTCGTTGAACAATATAACGCGCCAGGCTGGCCAGGGCGGTCGGGTCGAGCGGGGCCTGATGCAGCCGCGCCACGGCCTGCTCGGCGAGCCGCGCGGCCTCGGCCCGCGCCCGCTCGACCCCGTAGACCGTGACGTAGGTGGACTTGCCCAGGGATCGGTCTCGTCCCGCCGTCTTGCCCAGCTGGGCGGTGGTGGCCGTGGCGTCGAGGACGTCGTCGGCGATCTGGAACGCGAGCCCGATCGCGGAGCCGTAGTCGCCCAGGGCGTCGAGGATCGGGCCGGTGGCTCCGGCGGCCAGTCCGCCCACCAGGCAGGCGCCGCGGATCAGGGCCGCCGTCTTCCGGGCGTGGACCTCCTCGAGATTCCGCGCGTCGAGCACCCGACCCTCCGCGGCGAGGTCGAGCCACTGCCCGCCGACCATCCCGCGAGGACCGCTCGCGTCGAGCAGCACCCGCGCGATCGCCGCCTGGCTCTCGGCGGGGAGCCCGAGCTCGGCCGTGGCCCGGCAGAGCACCTCGATCGCCGCCGGGACCAGCAGGTAGCCGACCCGGGTCGCCACCGGGACGTCGAAGGCGACGTGGGTGGTGGGTCGCCCGCGGCGGCGGGCGTCGTCGTCCATGCAGGGGAGGTCGTCGTGCACCAGGGAGTAGGTGTGGATGACCTCCACCGCGGCCGCCAGCCGGTGGAGCCCCGGAAGGTCGGCGCCGCCAGCCGCGCGATGGCTGGCCAGCACCAGCGCCGGCCTGACCCGCTTGCCGGTGGTGCCGAGCGCGTAACGCAGGGCCTCGCCCAGCCGCCCGGGAGTGGCCCCGGCCAGCTCGTCGCCGAGCCGCTCCAGCTGGCGATCGGTGACCTCGCGGGCCTCGGCCAGCAGTCGCGCCCCGCTGACCGCCAGCTCAGACATCGAGATCGGTGATCGAGAGGGTGCCGCGGGCGTCCTCCAGGACACGCTGGACCCGTCCGTCGGCCTCGGCCAGCCGCTCCCGCGCCGCGCGGAGGTGGCGGACCCCGTCCTCGAACAGGGCGAGGGCGCGGTCGAGATCGAGGTCGTCGCCCTCGAGCTCGTGGACGATCTTCTCGAGGCGCTCCAGCGTCAGGGCGAGCGAGTCTCGCTCGGACGATTCGGTCATCGGGCCTCCGCGTCGATCTCGCCGTCGGACAGGCGCAGGGTGAATTCGGTCTTGCTCGGCAGGTCGGCCACGCGCTTCGCGACCCGACCGTCGGCGGTGCGCGCCACGCTATAGCCTCGGCCGAGCACCGCCAGCGGGCTCAGCGCGTCGAGGGTGGCCGCGAGCCGGTCGGTCCGGCGGCGGCGATCGGCGAGCAGCGCGGTGAGGCTCCCCCGGACCCTGTCGGACGCCCGCTCGATTCGCTCCCGCATCACGCCGGTCCGCCGGGTGAGCCCGTGGGCCAGCCGGGTGGCGAGGTTGGCCGTGTGGCGCTCCACGGCGCGGCGATCGGGCAGGACCAGCTCCGCGGCGGCCGACGGAGTCGCGGCGCGGAGGTCGGCCACCAGGTCGGTCAGGGTCACGTCGGTCTCGTGCCCGACGGCCGCCACGGTCGGGATCCGGCAGGCGGCCACCGCGCGGCAGACCGACTCGTCGTTGAAGGCGAGCAGGTCTTCGCGCGCGCCGCCGCCGCGGGCGATGATGCAGCAGTCGGCGTCGAGCCGATCGACCAGGCCGAGCGCGGCCACCAGCTCGTCGACGGCGTCGTCTCCCTGGACGCGCGCCGGCACCAGCAGGAGCCGGGCGGCCGGCCAGCGGCGGCGCGCCACCGTCTTGAGGTCGTGGAGCACGGCGCCGTCGGGACTGGTGACCACCGCGATGGTGCCCGGGAAGGCGGGCAGGCGCCGCTTCCGCCCCGGATCGAGCAGCCCGTCGCGGGCCAGCGCCTCGCGGGCGCGCTCGAAGCCGAGCTGGTGGATCCCGACGCCGGCCGTCGGCAGCATGGTGACCACGCCGAGCCGGAGCTCGCCACGATCGCGGTTGACGGTCGGGGTGGCGAGCGCGTAGACCTCGGCCCCCTCGTCGGGTGTGACCTTGAGCTTCCGGGTGTAGGTCCGCCACATCACGCAGCGGAGCTGGGCCAGCTCGTCGCGGAGGGTGAAGTACCAGTGCCCGGTCTGGTAGACCTTGAGCCCCGACACCTCCCCCTTGACCCAGACCTGTCCGGTGCTCCGCTCCGTGGCTTCGCGGAGCACCTCGGAGAGCTCGGAAACCGTGAAGGAACGACGATCGCCCCGCCGCTCTTCGGCGTCCGCGAAGAGGTCGCCCGAGCCGGCGCCGCGCCTGCCCCGCACGGACCGCCCCGTGCCTAACGCCTGCTCGCGGCGGCCGCCTGAGTGGCCGCCTGGACCGTGTTCATCAAGAGCATCGCGATGGTCATCCGCCCCACCCCGCCCGGCACCGGGGTGATCGCGCTGGCGACCTTGGCCACCTCGTCGAAGGCCACGTCGCCCACGATCCGGTAGCCCTTCTTGGCGCTCGGGTCGGCCACCCGGTTGATCCCCACGTCGACCACCACCGCGCCCGGCTTGACCATGTCGGCGGTGACGAAGTTGGGCTTCCCGATGGCCACCACGAGGAGGTCGGCCCGCCGCGCGATCCGGCCAGGTCGCGCGAGCGCGAGTGGCAGATCGTCACGGTCGCGTTGCCGCCCGGGCCGGGCTGCACCAGCAGGCTCGCCATCGGCTTGCCGACGATGTTGGAGCGGCCGATGATCACGGCGTCGAGACCGCTGGTCTCGATCCCCGAGCGGATCAGCATCTGCTGAACGCCGTAGGGGGTGGCGGGACGGAAGGCGCGCTGGTCGCCGACCCAGACCCGGCCCACGTTCATCGGGTGGAAGCCGTCGACGTCCTTGTCGGGGTCGATCCGGAGCAGCACCCGGTCGCCGTCGATGTGCTTGGGCAGCGGCAGCTGGACCAGAAAGCCGTGGATCGCCGGATCGGCGTTGAGCCGGTCGACCACGGCGAGCAGCTCCTCCTCGGTGGTGCTCTCGGGCAGGCGGATGGTCTCCGAATGCATGCCCGCCTCGAGGCAGGCCTTGCCCTTGCTCGCCACGTAGACCTGACTCGCGGGGTCCTCGCCCACGATCACCACGGCGAGCCCCGGCTTCACGCCGCGCGCGACGAGCGCCGCGACCTCCTTGGCCAGGTCGGCACGGATCTCGGCCGCGAGCGCGGCGCCATCCAGGATGCGGGCGGTCACTTGGCGACTCCGGTCGCCCTGGTCTCTCGAATCACGGTCACCTTGATCTGTCCCGGGTATTGCAGCTCGCCCTCGATCTTCTTGGCGATGGTCTCGGCCAGCTCGGTGGCCTTGGCGTCGTCGATCCGCTCGGGCACCACGATCACCCGGACCTCGCGACCCGCCTGGATCGCGCTGGCGCGCTCGACGCCGTCGAACCCGCCGGCGATCTCCTCCAGCCGATTGAGCCGCTTGACGTAGGTCTCGAACGCCTCGCGCCGGGCGCCGGGCCGAGCCCCGCTCATGGCGTCGGCGGCCTGGACCAGCACCGACTCGGCGGTCTGGTGCGGCTCGTCGTCGTGGTGCGCGGCGATGCAGTTGATCACCAGCGGGTTCTCACGGTACTTCTTGGCCACCTCCACGCCGAGCTGCACGTGGGTGCCCTCGTGCTCGTGGGTCAGCACCTTGCCCACGTCGTGGAGCAGCCCGCCGCGCTTGGCCAGCTGGACGTCGAGGTGGAGCTCCGCCGCCAGCATCCCCGCGAGCCAGGCCACTTCCTTCGAGTGGTCGTAGATGTTCTGGCCGTAGGAGGTGCGGTACTTCATCCGGCCGATCAGCTTGATCATCTCGGCGTGGAGGCCGTGGATCCCGGTCTCGTAGGCGGCCTGCTCGCCGAGCTCGACCAGCTGCTCGTCGAGCTCCTTGCGCACCTTCTTGACGATCTCCTCGATCCGGCCGGGATGGATCCGGCCGTCGGTGACGAGGGCCGCGAGCGACCGCTTGCCCACCTCGCGGCGGATCGGGTCGAAACAGGAGATGATCACGCTGTCCGGGGTGTCGTCGATGATCAGGTCGACCCCGGTGGCCATCTCGAAGGCCCGGATGTTCCGGCCCTCGCGGCCGATGATCCGGCCCTTCATCTCGTCGCTCGGGAGGGGCACCGCGGCCACGGTGGTCTCCGCCACCTGCTCGGCGGCGAGCCGCTGGATCGACATCGCGATGATCCGCTTGGCCTCGCGATCGGCGGTCTTCTTCGCCTGCTCCTTGATGTCGCGGGAGAGGGCGGCCGCGTCGGAGCGGGCCTCGTCCTCGACCCGCTGGAGGAACTCCCGCCTGGCCTCCTCGGCGGAGAGCCCGGCCACCCGCTCGAGCCGGGCGCGCTGCTCGTGGATCAGGGCGTCGACCTCTTTCCGGGTCGACTCGATCCCGAGCTCCTTCTGGGCCAGCGCGCTCTGCTGGCCGGCGAGGCTCCGGCCCTGACGCTCCAGCTCCTCGTTCTTCTTCTCCAGCGAGCGCTCCCGGTCCTCCAGCCGCCGCTCGACCCGGTCGGCCTCTTCCCGGCGGCGGGCCAGGTCGCGGTCGCCCTCCTCGCGGAGCTTGAGGGTCTCCATCCGGGCCTCGACCAGCGCGGCGGCCTTGGCGGACTCGGCCTGCTCCGCCGCCTGCTTGCCGAGCTCGGCCGAGCGGCGCTCGGCGCCCTCGATCAGGCCCGCGGCGTGACGCCCCTTGGACCGCAGGTGGAGCGTGGTGACGATCAGGGTGACGACTATGCCGGCAAGCGCTCCGCCCAACGCGGGGAGCCAGGGAATGCTGTCCATCGGTCTATCTCCAACGGGGGCGAAGCGCACCCCGCGATGGTCAAGGATCGGAGCCAGGCCCCGCTCGCCGCCTCGGGCCACGCTTGGCCGGAGGGATCATGCGAGCCAGCTCCTCGGTCACGGCGGCGATCCGGGCCGCCGCGTTCTGGTCCTGCACCTGCGCCTGAAAGAGCTCGTCCGTGACGGCCAGCCCGGCGAGGATGGCCGCCCGGTGCGCGTCCACCGTCGGCAGGGCCGAGCGGATGGAGTGGAGCGCCTGGTCGTAATGCGCCGCGACCCGGCGGGTGTACTCCGGCGGATGCTCGGAGCTGACCAGCAGCTCCTGGCCCCCGATCGTCACTTTGACGGCGTCGCTCACGTGCGCCCTCCGAACGCTCCCTCGTCGACGAAGCGGAGCCGGGTGCGGAGCTGCTCGACCTGCTCGCGCGCCACGGCGATCCGCCGGGTCAGCTCGCGGTTCTCGGCCTCCAGCTCGGTGGTTCGCTCCCGCGCCTGGGCGATGTCGCCCGAGACGAAGCTCGCGCCCTTGGCGCGGAGCTCCGCCAGCTCGGCTTCCGCCGTCAGGCAGCGCTCGCGCCAGACCGCGAGCTCCTCGGCCACGAGCCCGGCGATCCGCTCGAGCTCGGCCAGCCGGACCAGGTCAGGACGCTCTGATGCCGACGCCAAGCTGGCTTTCCAAGGCTCGCTGAATCCGTTTCATCACGCCTTCGACGTCTCGATCCCTGAGGGTGCGGTCGCGGCCCCGGAAGACCAACCGATACGCCACGCTCCGGGTCCCGTCCGGGAGCCCCGCGCCGCGATACTCGTCGACCACCGACACCGACTCCAGGAGCCCGGTCCCGGCCTCCCGCATCGTCTCCACCACCCGCCCCGACTCGATCGACCAGGGCACGACCAGCGCCAGGTCGCGGCTCGATGCCGGCACGGTCGGAAGCGGCTCGAAGCCCAGCTTGCTCGCCGCGCGCTCGGCGATCTCGATCTCGAAGCCGAACAACGGTCCGGCCCAGGCCGGGCTGTCGGCCCCGAGCGGGCCGGCGCGACCGATCTCCGCGCCCTGCTCGGAACGCGCAACGAGCGATCCGTCTTGAACTTGTACGCTGGCCCCCGGATTCGCCAGGGACGCGGCGCGCTCGAAGAGTCCCTTGAGATCCCACCAGTCCAGGTCGGGCGTCTCGCCCCCGTCGGTCCAGTGCGCGGGACGCCGCCCACCGGTGAGGACGGCCGCGATCCGGCAGCTTTCCACCGGCCGCCGGCCAGGGCCGCCGGGCCCGAAGGCGGTGCCGATCTCGAAGAGCCGGACGTCGCGCACCTGGTTGGCCCAGTTGGCCTCCACCTGACGCACCAGCCCGACCGAGAGCCGATCGCGGAGAAAGGCGTGATCGGCGGTGAGCGGGTTCTGGAGCGGGACCGAGCCCGGCCCGGTGGCCGGACCGATCGGGAGGGTGATGGCCTCGTGGAGGCCGAGCCCCATCATCGCCCGCCGGATCGCGGCGGTCCGCGCCTCGAGCGGCGGATCGATCTGGGCCCCGATCCGATAGGGGCGGAGCTCGTCGGGGAGCCGGTCGTATCCGTGGATCCGGGCCACCTCTTCGATCAGGTCGATCTCGCTGGTCAGATCGCCGCGCCATCCGGGCACGTCGACCGCGAGGCGCCCGTCTTCCGGCTTCGGGCTCACGGTGGCGCCGATCGCCGTCAGGGTCCGCTCGATCTCGCCCATGCCGAGCTCGATGCCGAGGATCTGGGCCACCCGGCTCACCCGGAGGAAGATTCGCGGCGGGTGTCCCGGCTCGGGCCAGAGATCGATCGGCTGCTCCACTACGCGGCCGCCGGCGGTCGCGAGCAGGACCTCGACCGCCCGGCGGAGCGCGTCCGGCAGGGCCCAGAGGTCGGGGCCCCGCTCGAAGCGCTGGCTGGCCTCGGACGGCAAGCCTAACGCCCGCCGGGTCGAGCGGGTGGCGATCGGGTCCCACCACGCGGCCTCGAGCACCACGGTCGTGGTGGCGTCGGTCACCTCGCTCTCGAGACCGCCCATCACGCCCGCCACGCCGACCGGCCCTTCCGCGTCCGCCACGACAGTCATGGTGGGCGCGAGCGCCCGTTCGACCTCGTCGAGGGTCCTGAGCCGCTCGCCGGAACGGGCCAGGCGCGACTCCAGGACGCCGCCGCGCAGCTTGGCGCCGTCGTAGGCGTGGAGCGGCTGGCCCAGCTCGAACATCACGTAGTTGGTGACGTCGACCACGTTGTTGATCGGCCGCTGCCCGACCGCCTCGAGCCGGCGCGCCAGCCAGGCCGGCGACGGCCCGACCGTGACCCCCTCGATCACGGCCGCCGTGAACCGGCGACCGGCGGAGCCCGGCGCGATCCGGATTTCGACCCCACCCGCCGCCAGGGGCGTCTCCGAGCGGCGGAACGGCGGCAGCTCGGCCGGGGCGTCCGGAACGACGGGCAGCCGGGCGATCACGCCCAGACTCGCCGCCAGCTCCCGGGCGATCCCTTTGTGGCCGAGCAGGTCTCCCCGGACCGGCGCGAGATCGAGCTCGAGCCGGTCGTCGTCGAGGCCGAGCACGTCGACGAGCGGGGTGCCCGGGTCGGCCTCGGTCTCCAGGGTCATCAAGCCGTCGGCGTCGGCGCCGAGCCCGAGCTCGATCTCCGAGCAGAGCATCCCTTCGGAGATCTCGCCGCGGAGCTTCCGCTTCTCGAGGGTGAGCCCGTTGGGCAGGGTGACCCCGACGCCCGCGAAGGGATAGCGGCGGCCGGCCTCGACGTTAGGCGCCCCCGTCACCACCTGCCGCCGCTCGCCGCCGCCGATCGCCACCTGGCAAACCCGCAGCCGGTCGGCGTTGGGGTGCGGCTCGGCCGCCTCCACCAGACCCACCACCACCGGGGCGAGCTCGCCGGCGAGCGACTCGACCGCGTCCACCGGCGCGCCCAGCATGGCCAGCCGGCCGCGCAGATCGGCGATCGAGAGCGGGCGCTTCAGGAAATCCTCGAGCCATCGACGCGAGACCTTCACGACGCCTCCCCGCCCAGCCGGGACAAGAGCCGCATGTCGCCGCCGTAGAGGAGCCGGATGTCGGGCAGCTGGTAGCGGTTCATCGCCACCCGGGCGGGGCCCATGCCGAAAGCCCAGCCCGAGTACTTCTCCGAGTCGACGCCCGCGTTCTCCAGCACCTTGGGATGCACCATGCCGCAGCCCAGGATCTCCATCCACCCGGTCTGCTTGCAGGCCGGGCAACCGCTCCCGTGGCAGATCTGGCACTCCACGTCCAGCTCGGCCGAGGGCTCCGTGAAGGGGAAGTACGAGGGCCGGAAGCGCACCGGGGTGGTCGGCGAGAAGAAGCGATGGGCGAAGGCGGTGAGGGTGGCCTTGAGATCCACCATGCCGATCCCTTCGTCCACCGCGAGCGCCTCGATCTGCGCGAACGCGGGCGCGTGCGACGGATCGAACGGGTCGGCCCGATAGACCATGCCAGGGATCACCACGCGATAGGGCGGCGGCCCCGCCTGCATCACCCGGATCTGGACCGGCGAGGTGTGGGTCCGGAGCAGGATCCGCCCGTGCTCGCGCTCGGGATCGTCGTCACCGGCCGGCCGATCGCCCACGTCGAGGTAGAGCGTGTCGTGGAGATCGAGCGCCGGGTGATTGGGCGGGAAGTTCAGGGCGAAGAAGTTGAGCCACTCGGTCTCCGCCTCCGGCCCGGTGGCCACCGCGAAGCCGAGGCTCCGGAAGATGTCGACGATCTCCCGGGTCACCTTGGTGACGGGATGCTCGGCGCCGAGCCAGCGCTCCCGGCCGGGCATGGTGAGGTCGATCCGCTCGCCGGCCTGGGCCGCGCCGGCCGCGAGCGCGGCGGTGCGGGCGTCGAGGGCGGCCTCGAACTCGGCCTTGACCCGGTTGAGCGCCGCGCCGAACGGCCCCCGCTCCTCGGGGCTCAGACTCGGCAAGGTCTTGAAGAGCGCGGTCAGCGCGCCCTGCTTCCGCCCCAGCACCGCCACCCGCTCCCGCTCCACGCCGTCGGCGTCGAGCTCGGCGATCTGGCCGAGCCGCGCGCGGAGCGCGTCGAGGTCGGGGTATCCGGTCGCCTCCGTCATCGATGTCACGTCCCAGTCTCGTTGCAAGTGAAAACCCCGCGCCCGCCTCCGTTGGCGACCGCGGGGTTCTGTGGGTTCGACCGAGTCTCGGTCGCGAGCTCAAGCCCCCGCGGCGCCCCTGGCCATCTCGGCCAGGCGAGCAAACGCGTCGGCGTCGGCGACGGCCATCTCGGCCAGCTGCTTGCGATCGATCTCGACCCCGGCCTGCTTGAGCCCGGCCATGAAGCGGCTGTAGCTCAGGTCGTGGAGCCGGGCGGCCGCGTTGATCCGGGTGATCCAGAGCGTCCGGAACTCGCCCTTCCGCTTGCGGCGATCGCGATAGGCGTAGCGCATCGCCCGCTCGACGGTCTCCTTGGCGGACTTGTAGAGCTTGCTCCGGCCGCCGCGCGCGCCCTTGGCGGCCTCCATGTACTTCTTCTTCCGCGCGTGATGCGCGACGTTGCTCTTGACCCTCGGCATCTCGTCCTCCCCGTTAGGCCTGCAACAGGCGCTTCACGCGCGGATAATCGGCGGAGCTCACCAGATCCGACTTCTGGAGGTGGTTCTTCCGCTTGCGGGTCTTCTTGGTGAGGATGTGGCGATGATTCGCCCGGTTCCTCTTGATCTTGCCGCTGCCGGTGAAGCGGAATCGCTTCATCGCGGCGCGCTTGGTCTTCATCTTCGGCATCGGTGCTTCGTTGCTCCTCGTTCGGTGGCGCTCACTTCGGCGCCATCACCATCGTCATGTTGCGCCCTTCCAACCGGGCGTCGAATTCGATCTTCCCCACGTCCGCCAGGACCTCGGCCACCCGATCGAGCACCGCCTTGCCCAGCTCGACCCGGGTCATCTGCCGGCCCCGGAACATCATCGTCACCTTCACCTTGTTGCCCGCTTCGAGGAATTCCCGCATGTGGCGGGTCTTGAACTCGAAGTCGTGATCGTCGATCCCGGGACGGAACTTGATCTCCTTGATGTCGATCACGTGCTGCTTCTTCTTCGCCGCGCGCGCCGCCTTGGCTTCCTCGAACTTGTACTTCCCGTAGTCCATGATCTTGACCACGGGCGGCCGGGCCATCGGGGCCACTTCGACCAGATCCAGCCCCTTGTCCTCGGCCATCGCCAACGCCTGCTCGACCGGAAGCACTCCCAACTGCTCGCCAGTGTCGGAGATCACCCGCACCGGACTGATCCGGATCATCCGATTGACCCGGGTTCGACGCTCACGCTCGTGGGTGCTCAGTAGGTACCCCCTCAAATACAGGCCGAAAACACGAACACCCCGGGCGACCGGGGTGTCCCAACTGAGCCAGGGCATGCGACTCGGCCGCTGGCTTGGTCTGGGACCCTGTCACCGCAAACGACCGGCTCGGGGTGGGAAACCTGGGGTTTCCGCTTGCGACGACTGAACTTAAGGCACGCCGGCTTCCCGGTCAATCTGCCCGGCTCGCGCCTCCGGGCGGGTCCCTACCTCGGGATCAGCGGGCGGCCTTTGCTGCCGCCCTCAGCCAGAAAGGCCGCCAGGCGGTCGGCGAGCCGCTCGAGCTCGGCCTTGCGCTTCCGGTGGGTGGTGTGGAGAAAGCCCCGCGCGGCCCCGTACGACCCGGTCAGCAGGGTCGCGATGATGGCCAAGGCGGCGAGCGGGCTGTGCAGGGCGCCCATCCCGATCCCCAGGCCGGCCGCGATCCCGGTGCCCCCGATGCCGCCCATCAGCCCGCCGAAGAGCCCCCGCCACCGGGGTCAGCGACTCGTCGAGCCGGATCGTGGTCCTGCCGGCGCGCGGCGTGACCGTCATCGAGATCTGGCGGCCGGACTGCCCCACGGGCACCACGGTGCGCCAGGCCAGCGAGCGACCCAGGGTCGACCCCTGCCCCACGTTGCCGAAGAGCATCCGACACTCCTCGACCAGGGTCACGTAGTCGGCCTCCTCGACCTCGCCGTCCACGACCCGCTCCACCTGGATCCGGGTCGGAGACCCGAGAAACGGGTTCGCCTCGATCGGAGCCACCGCCCGGCGGTCCGGCACCGCGGCGGAGGCGGTTCCGAGCGAATCGATGTACGGGAGCCCAGACCTATCGCGCTCGCCGGCGGGCGCGGCTTCGCGGGCGGCCTCCGCCACGTGCTCCGGCGCGATCCCCACCTCGGCCGCCACCCGCTGCATCCCCGCCAGGGAGAGCGAGCCGTCCTCCGTCAGCGCCGTCGCCTCGATCTCGGCCGCCCGGGCGACGATCGCCCGGGCCTGTCCTTCCGGAAAGCGGGCCGTCTTGTCGAAGGCCGCGGCCAGCGCCACCACCAGCTCCCGGGGCCCCTCGAAGCGATCCTCGGGTCGCATCCGGAGGGCCCGGACCAGCACCTGCTCCACCATCCCCGGCAGCTTGTCCAGGACCTTGCGGTGGTCCTCCCGCGCCTCGAGCAGGCGCCGCAGCCGACCGGCTTCCTCGCTCGGCCAATGCCCGGGCGTCTCGCCGACCAGCATCTCGTAGACCACGCAGCCGAGCGAGTAGACGTCCGTCTTGGGGGTGAGGTCGGTGAACCCGGCCGCCTGCTCGGGACTCATGTAGCCTACCGTGCCCACCGGATAGCCCGTCCGGGTCACGGACTTGTCGGCCGCCTTGCTGACCGCCTTGGCCACGCCGAAGTCGGCGACCACCGCGTGGCCGGCCGCGAAGAGGATGTTCTCGGGCTTCACGTCGCGGTGGACCACGCCCTGACTGTGGGCGTAGGCGAGCGCGTCCGCCACCTGGGTGGAGACCTGGATCACTTCCTCGGCGTCGAGCCGCCCCTTTCGAATCAGCCGCATCCGGAGCGACTCGCCCTCGATGAAGGGCATCACGTAGTAGAGCACTCCGGCGGCCTCGCCGGAGTCGATCAGCATCACGATGTTCGGGTGATTGAGCCGGGCGGCGATCTCGATCTCGCGGAGGAAGCGCTCGCCGCCCAGAGTCGCGGAGAGGTCCGGGCGGAGCACCTTGACCGCCACCCGCCGCCGATGGCGGAGGTCCTCGGCCAGGTAGACCGTGGCCATCCCGCCCTGGCCGACCGGCTCCTCGAAGCGGTAGCGCCCGTCGAGGGCCGTGACCAGGCCCTCGGGCACCGGCGTCATCGTCATCTCAGACGCCCTCGTAGTCCGCCTGGGCCACCCGGACCACGGCGCCTAACGCCGGCCCGCCGTCGCCTTCGCCGAGCCGGCCCATGATCACCTGGGGGTCGTGCTCGAAGAAGAGCCACCACCCCTCCTCGCCGGCGGCGCGGATCAGCTTTCGCTTCGACTCGAGGGTGCGGAGCGGCTCCACGTCGTATCCCATGATCCAGGGCAAAGGGAGATGATGACTCGTCGGCATCAGATCCGCCAGGTAGATCAGGGTCTCGCCGGCGTCCCGGATCACCAGGCTCTGATGATGGGGGACGTGGCCCGGGGTGACCCGCGCGCTGATCCCCGGCAGGATGTCGACGTCGCCCCGGAGCAGCTTCCATTTCCCGGCCTCGGCCACCGGATCGAAGTTGTTCGGGAGATAGGAGGCCCGGGTCCGCTCGTTGGTGTGCCGCGCGAACTCGAGCTCGCCCCACTGCACCACGTAGGTGGCCTTGGGAAAGGTGAGGCGGGGCCCGCCCATCGCGACGCCGGTCTCGTCCTGCTCCTCGTAGGTGTTGCCGCCGGCATGATCGAAGTGGAGGTGGCTGTTGATCACCCAGCGCACGTCGGTGGTGGCGTGGCCGAGCGAGGCGAGCGCGGCCTCGAGCCGGGTGCGACCGGCGGGGCCCTCGTTCTCGATCCCGTAGATCCGGTGGAACTTGGCGTCCTCCTTGTTGCCGAGCCCGGTGTCGATCAGCACCAGGCCGTCCGGATGCTCGATCAGGAGACAGCGCATCGCGAGCGGAATCCGGTTCTTGTCGTCGGGCGCGATCCGCTTCTCCCAGAGGGGCTTCGGCACCACGCCGAACATCGCCCCGCCGTCGAGCCGCTGGATGCCGGCTTCGAGGGCGTGACAGCGCAGCCCGCCGAGCTGAAAGCTGTGGACCAGACTCATGCCGCCTCGGTGTCGCTCGCGTCTTCCGGCGCCGCGCGGCGCCGCCCGCGGCGGCGCTTCTTGCCCCGTTTCACCTGCAGCCGCTCCAGATCCTGGAGCGTGCCCGCCTCGCGCTCGCGCGCCAGCTCCAACAGCCGCTGGAAGACCCGCGCGGTGGTGATCGCGTCGCCGCCCGCCCGATGGCGGGCCGGGTTGTCGATCCCAAAGTAGTCCGCCAGCCGATCGAGCGAATAGGAGCCCAGCCCGGGCGCCAGCACGCGGGCCAGCCGCACCGTGCAGAGCTTGGGGCCCTCGAGCCCGAGCGCCCGCGCCCGGCGCAGCTCGGTGACCAGGAAGCGCCAGTCGAAGCGGACGTTGTGGGCGACGAACACCCGCCCGGCCAGCGCGCCGAGCACCTCGTCGGCCACCAGGTCGAAGGTCGGCGCCGAGCGAACCATCTGGTCGGTGATCCGGGTGACCGCCACGACCGAGCTCGGGATCGGCCGCTCGGGATTGATCAGCTGGTCGTAGACCAGCTCGCAGCGGAGGCCCTGCACCACGGCCACGGCGACTTCGGTGAGCCGGTCGCGCCCGCTCCCCCGGCTGCCGGTGGTCTCCACGTCCACCACGGCGAAGGCGCAATCGGCGATCAGCGGCGAGCCCAGCGCGGAGGTCACCAGCCCCCAGCGACCGTCGGGAAGCCGGCGGACCCGGGGGTCGGCGCCGAGGAGCGCGATGCTGAGCCGGTCGGCGACCGCGGCCGGGGCCTGGGTCAGCCCGAAGACCTCGCGCGAGAGCCGCTCCGACGAGCGAGGGCCGTCGCCGAGCGCGACCAGCGCACGGTCCACCAGCGTGCCGGCGGGCAGCGCACTGAGACCGGCGGCCACTCCGTTCATCGGCGGGCGCTCACAGGTCGCGCCGCCGGACCGGCAAGGTCATGCAGCGCGGGCCACCGCCGCCCCGCACCAGCTCGCTCCCCGGAATGGTGATCACCACCCGCTTGGCTGATTCGTCCCAGTCGTCGAAGGCCACGAAGTCCTGACTCGGCACCACACTGAACCCGGCCTCCTCGAGCGCGCGCAGGGTAGCCTGGTTCCGGGCGTAGCTCATCACCACGCCCGGCCGGAGCGCGAAAAAGTTGCAGGCGCTCGCCCACTGCTCCCGCTCCTGGGTGATCCGCCGGGTGCCGCCGGCCAGCACCGGCGCGAGCGGCAGGCCGACCTGCTTGAGCGCCACGAACAGATCGGACCGCTCGCGGACCGTCTTCCGGCCCTTCTTGCGATGGAGGATCCGGAGCCGGTCGGCGCCGACGAAGGCCGGCGGGTAGACCGCGCAGAGGTCACGATCCAGCTGGGTGAACAGCATGTCGAGGTGGATCGCGGTGGACTCCCGCGGCATCACCACCACGATCACGTCGGTGACGGCGGTCCGCTCGAACGCCAGGTCGGCCAAGAGATCGAGCGCCGCCGGCGAGGAGCGCTCCGAGAAGCCCACCAGCAGGAGGTCGTCGCGCAGCACGTGGACGTCGCCGCCCTCGAGGGTGTAGCTGTCGCGCTGCTCCTCCGAGCCGTCGTAGAGGATCCCGGCGTTGCCGAGCTCCGGGTGGAAGCGGAAGAGCGTGGTGAGCAGCAGCTCCTCGGTCCAGCGGACGCTGTACCGCATCGAGCCCACCACCGCGTGATCGCCCACCACCAGCCCCACGTCGCGCGGGAAGAAGAGGTTGGGAAGCGGCGGGAGAACGAAGCCCACCTCGTTCAGGGTGCGCGCGATCGGTCCGCCCGGCGACTCGACGCCCTGGATCAGGAGCTGGACCAGCTCTTTCGGGGTGAGCTGCTCGAAGGGTCCGTCGAGCACCTCGGCGCCGATCACGTCGCGCGCCTTCCCGACCAGGAACTCGCGCGCCTCCGGCACCGCGAGCACCTGGCTCATCAGGTCGGAGATCTCGTAAACCTTGGCGAACTTTCTGAGCACGGCCACCAAACGCCGATGCTCGCGGGCCGAGACCTGCAGGCCGATCAGATCGTCGTAGAGGTAGTCTTCGCGGGTGCCGGGCGTGACTGCTTCGAGCTCCGGTCCCGGGGTGTGCACCAGAACGGCGTCGAGGACGCCGATCTCGGAAGTGACGCGGACCGGTGACATGTGGGGCGAAGAAAAGCAGAAGCGCCCGAGCCAAGCAAGGGCGCCGACGGGCGCCGGACTATTTCTTCGATCGAGCCCCGTTGCCACCCCCGCCGGCCAGCGCGAAGGAGAGGGCTTCCATCTCGAGCACCAGGTTGACGTGCTTCACCGTCACGCCGCTCGGCACCTGGAGCTGGACCGGCGCGAAGTTGAGCAACGCGGTGATGCCCGCCTTGACCAGCAGGTCGGCCACCGACTGCGCCACCTCCCCCGGCGTGGCGATGATCGCCATGTCGGCGTCGAGCCCCGCTACTTCCTTGCTGAGCTGCTCCACCGGCCGCACCGTCACGCCGCTCCAGCGCTTGCCGATCTTGGCCGGGTCGGCGTCGAAGATCCCGACCACCTCGAAGCCCCGCTCGGCGAAGCCGCGGTAGTGCACCAGCGCGCTCCCGATCTTGCCCGCCCCGACCACCACCACCCGATAACCCCGGCCGAGGCCGAGGATCTCACGGAGCTGGCCGATCAGCTGGGGGACCGAGTAGCCCAGGCCCCGCTTGCCGAAGGACCCGAAGAGCGAGAGGTCTTTCCGCACCTGGGCGGAGGTGGTGCCGCCGCGGGCGGCGAGGGCCTCCGAGCTGACGGTCGTCGCCCCCTGGGACTCGAATTCCTCGAGAAACCGGAGATAAAGGGACAGGCGGCGGACCGTGATCTCGGCGATGTTGCGCATTCGCGATTGTGAAAGATTTCACAAAGCTAGGCGCGCGGCCACCCCGCGTCAACAACGCCGCGAAAGAGCGCAACCAGCCCCGCCGGGTCGATCGCCTCGGGGCGGAGCTCGGAGTCGACGTTCACTCCGGCACAGACCTGCCGGACCACCTCGGCGTCGAGCCCCGTGACCGTGCGAAGCGCCCGAACCAGCTGCTTCCGCCGGGCGCCGAAGAGACCGGTCGTGAACCGCCGGAATGCGGCCCGCTCGGCGTCCCGCACCAGCGGCTCGGCGAGCGGCGTGAGGCGGATCACCGCGCTCGCCACCTGCGGGCGCGGCCGGAAAGCGCCGGCCGGCACCCCGAAGAGCCGCTCGACTCGAGCGGCCGCGGCCACACCCACGGTGAGCGAGCCGTAGGCCTCCGACCCCGGCGCCGCCGCCAGGCGGAGGGCCACCTCCTGCTGGACCAGGTAGACCACCCGGACCGGTCTCGGAGGCGCGAGCGCCTTGTCGATCAGGGGGCTGGTGATGTTGTAGGGAATGTTACCGATCAGATACCAGGGCTCGCCCGACTCGAGCCCGAGGGCGGCCGGCCAATCGAGCTCCAGCGCGTCGCCCTCGACGAGGGCGAGCTCGGGCCACCGCGCTCGGAGCCGGGCCGCGAGGTCGCGGTCCTTCTCCACCGCCGTGAGCCGGAGCCCGCGCTCCAGCAGCACGGCGGTCAGCCCGCCGGGACCGGGACCGATCTCGAGCGTCTTGGCCCCCGCGGGCGCGTCGAGCGCGTCGGCGATGCGGCCGAGGATGTTGGGATCGAAGAGGAAATGCTGCCCGAACCGGCGGCGAGCCACCGCTCAGATCCGGACGATCAGCAGGGTTCGGTCGTCCACCGGAGTCGGCGCGAAGCGGTCGACCTCCTCGAGCACCTGCTCGACGATCGCCTCGGGTGGGAGCTTCCGCCGCGCCTCGATCGCGTCGAGCACCCGGCGCTCGCCGAAGCGCTCGCCGCTCGGGCTGGCGGCGTCGACCAGGCCGTCGGTGAAGACGCAGAGCAGGTCCTGGCCGACCACCCAGTCGAGCGGAGCGCAGTCGATCCGCTCTCTGGTACCGAGCCCGATCGGCGGGGCCGTCGCGTCGAGCCGAATCGGCTCCCCGCCGGCCGGGATCCGGAAGGCGTGGGGATGCCCGGCGTTGGCGTAGACCAGCGAGGCGGAGCGGGGATCGAGCACCCCGTAGAAGACGGTGACGTGACTCTCAGCCGAGTCGAGCTGGTTGGCCAGGCTGTCGCGGAGCGCGGTGAGGATCTCGTCCGGGGACGAGGAGGCGTTGGCGTGAACGCCGGCCGCCGCGACCACGGCCGCCATCAGCAGCGCGGCCGCGAAGCCGTGCGAGCTCACGTCGCCGAGCATCACCGCCACGGCGCCCTTGCCGAGCCGCGAGAGGCCGTAGAAATCACCGCCCACCGACTCGAGCGAGATGCAGCGCACCCCCACCCGGGCATCCCCGCCGAGGGCCGCCGGCGACGGGAGCAGGATCTGCTGCAGCCGGTGGGCCAGCTCCAGCTCGCGCTTGAGCCGCTGCTGCTCCCGCTCCCGCTCGACCAGCCGGGCGTTCTCGAGCGCGGCCCCGACCTGGTTGGCGATCGCCGTCACCAGCTTGCGGTCGGACTGGACGAAGCGATCGCCGCCGATCCGGTCGGTCAGGTTGATGACCCCGATGCAGCGATGCTTGCCGCCCGGGGCGGAATAGCAGATCGGCACGCTCATGAAGGCGACGCCCTGATAGCCACGCTCCTCGCCTCGAGCCGAGCTGAAC
>JAWKQJ010000008.1:0-153411 GCA_041390205.1 Gemmatimonadales bacterium | reverse complement strand
CTCGTTGACCTCGACCCAGATCCGCTCCCCGTCGGCGCCCCAGAGCTCGGCTTCGTAGGAGGGCTGCTTCTGCCCCGTCGCGAAGGCGCGGTCGGTGGCGCGCCGGGCCGTCTCGTTCTCGGGGTTCTCGGTGACCAGCATGCTCCGATGCCGCTGCACCTGCGCCGGGTCGATGCCCAGCAGACGGCGCGACTGCGGGCTCACGTAGGTGAGCGTCCCGTCCGGCGCCTGCGAGTAGAACACGTTGGTGCTGTGCTCGAGGATCTCCCGGAGCCGCTCCTCCTTGAGGCGGAGCTGTTCCTCCGCCGCCACCCGCTCGGCCACCTCGCGCGCCAGCTGTTCGTTCTGCTCGGCCAGGGTGGCCGTGTGACTCGAGACCAGCCGCTCGAGCTGCGCGTTGGCGCGCCGGAGTCGCCGGGCCCTGATCCAGGGAATCGTGGCGAGGACCGCCGAGAGAGCGAGCAGGAGCAGGCCCTTGAACCAGAGCGTCTGCCACCAGGTCGGCCGGACGGTGAAGACCAGTCGCGCCGGCGTCCCGAGCGCCCCGTCGCGACCGACCGCGGCGGCCACCTCCAGCACGTAGCTGCCCGCCTCCAGCCGGGCGAACTGCACCGTCCGTTCCGTGACCGGCTCGGACCAGGTGGTGTCGACGCCCTCGAGACGATGGCGGAAGAGGATCGCTTCGGGGTTGCGGAAGCTCGGCGCGGTGTAGCGGACCCGGAGCAGGCCGTGCGCCGCGGCGAACACCGCGCCGTCCAGCCCGAGCGTGTCGGCGCCCACGGTCGCGGTCTCGATCCGAACCGCCGGCGGCGAGAGCGGGCTCCAGCTCTCCTCGCCGGCGTAGCGGGTCACGCCGCTTCCGGTGCCGAACCAGAGCACGCCGTCCCGATCCTCGATCGACGCCGAGGCGTTGCCCTCGAGATCGAAGAGACCGTCGCCGGTGCCGAAGTGGCGGATCGTGCCCGCCTCGAGCCGGTCGAGGCCGTGGTTGGTGAAGAGCCAGACCCGACCCCGCCGGTCGGGCAGCACCTGCCAGACGTGGTCGTTGACCAGCCCGCTGGCGGTGGTGAACTGGTGCAGGGTGCCGTCGCGGGCGATCTGGAACACGCCGTCGCCGTTGGTGCCGACCCAGACCGAGCCGGCGCTGTCCCGGGCGATCGCCCAGATCGACTGATCGGTGAGCCCGTTGGCCTGCGGCAAGCGTCTCGACGAACCCGCCGTCCCCGGATCATGATCCCGCCGCGCCGTAACCAACAGGTGGCCGCCGGCGTCGAGAAGGCGTAGCGCGGTGACGAATCTGGTCTGCTCGCCGTCGGGAAGCGTCTCGATCCGGCCTCCGTTCCAGCGAGGCCCCAGCCCCGGCGGCCGTCCCCACCCGAACCCCGCCGCGGGCATCCGGGCAGGAAGCTCACGACGAAGTCGTCGGGCAGGCCGTCCGCCATCCGGTAGACCCGTCTGACGCCGCGGTCGTGCCAGACCAGGCCTTCGCGGGTGGCGATCAGCATCCCTCCGCCTGGCGCCGGGGCGAGGTCGTAGACCCAGTCGTGGGGAGCGCCGTCGAAGTCGATCGTCCGGAAGCCCGATCCCTCCCGAATCGCGATCCCGCCCCGGGTGCCTGCCCAGAGCCGCCCGTCCTGATCCTCGGCCAGCGCCCGCACGAACGGGTTCGGGAGACCCTCGCGCGTGGTGAAGTGGGAGAACGGGCCGGGCGTCAGCTTCGCCAGCCCCGACTCCGTGCCGAACCAGACGCTGCCCTCGCGATCGACCAGGACCCCGTTCAGGTTGTCGTCGAGCAGCCCGGCGTCCATGGTGAAGACGGCCGCCGTATCGCCGCGGTAGCGGATCGCGCCGCTTCGAGTGGCGATCCACAGCTGGCCGACGAGGTCGATCGCCGCGCCGGTCGGTGCGCCCGTCGCCGTGGAAGGCGAGGGGAGAGTCCGAACCTTCCCCCGGTGCAGCCGATAGATGTTGTCCGTGGTTCCGACCACCAGGCCCGTCGGGGTCGAGAGCAGCACGGAGATTGGCGCGTCGGCCAGCTCCGGGGCGTCTTCCACCACCCGCCAGCGGCCGTCGTCGAGCCTCGCGAGCCCGGCGCTGGTGCCCGCCCACACCCGCCCCGAGTCGTCGACCGCGATCCGGGTGACGTGCGGGGAAGGCAGCCCCTCGGCCATCGTGAACGGCCTGATCCTGCCGTCTTTCAGGTGGGCGGCCCCGCCTTCGGTGGCGATCCAGAGCCCACCCTGGCCGTCCGGCACCACCATGGTGACGTCGGCGCTCGGAAGGCCCTCGGCTTCGCCGAGACACTGGAAGTGCGTGCCCTGGCGGAAGCAGACCCCGCCGCCGTAGGTGCCGACGACCAGGCGCCCACGATCGTCCTCGGCGATCGCGGTCACCGCGTTCGAGGAGAGTCCTTCGCGTCGGGTGTAGGTCTGGAAGTCGGCTCCGTCGAACCGGGTCAGCCCGCCGTAGGTCCCGATCCAGAGGAACCCCGCCCGGTCCTGATGGAGGCTCAGGACCTGCGCCTGGGGCAGCCCTTCCCGGCCGGTGTAGCTGCGGAAGTTGAGGACTTGAGCCTCGGCCACGCCGGCCAGACCGGCGAGCGCGAGGGCGCACCCCGCTGCCCGCCGCATGATGCCGCGCGAATGGATTGGTCCGTGTGCCACTGCGCTCGCCCCTGTGCGGCATCCCGGCCGCGGCGTGAGGCCCTGGGAACTCGACTCACTGAGTATCGGCAGGGCGAGCGCAAGGCTTTATGGGGGGCCGAGTTGCCCCCCCCAGGCTCAGGGGAAGATCCCCAGGTCCAGATACGACTGGGCCACCGCGTCGATGGCGTTGACCATCGCCGCGGTCCGGAGATCGATCCGGTCGGCACCGATCCGCTCCCGGGTCGCCCGGATCCGACCGTAGGCCGAGCAGATGGTGTCCTCGAGGCCCGAGTGCACCAGCTCCTCCTCGTCCGCCCCTTCGGTGAGGTCGGCCACCTGGTCTTTCGAGAAGTTGGCGCCGGTGGCCTGCTCGATGCCCCGGAGGAGTCGCCGGTACGCGGTCTCCTCGTGGCGCTTCTGCATTCGCCCGAAGCGGACGTGGGAGAGGTTCTTGAGCCACTCGAAATAGGAGACGATCACACCGCCGGCATTGAGCCAGACGTCGGGCAGGAGCAGCGCGCCTCGCTTGGCGAGCACCGCCTCGGCTTCGGGCGTGGTCGGCCCGTTGGCCGCTTCCGCGATGATCTTGGCTTTGACCCGCGGGGCGTTCTCGTCCGTGATCTGGTGCTCGAGCGCGGCGGGCACCAGGATGTCGCAGTCGAGCTCGAGCGCGGCCATCCGGTTCGGGAGGTCCTTCGCGCCCGGGAATCCGAGCAACGACTTGGTCTCGCGCCGGTGGGCGACCACCGCCTCGAGGTCGAGGCCCCGCTGGCTCTCGATCGCGCCCTCGTACTCGGCGAGCCCCACGATGATCGCACCCGATTCCTGGAGGAACTTCGCGGCGTGGTAGCCCACGTTGCCGAGCCCCTGGACCACCACCCGCTTGCCCGAGAGGCCGGTGGAGAGTCCGAGCCGCTTCATGTCTCCCGCGACGTCGCAGGCTTCGCGGATGCCGTAGCATACGCCCAGCCCGGTCGCCTCGGTGCGGCCCCGGATCCCGCCCTGGGCGAGCGGCTTCGCGGTGACGCACGCCATCGCGTCGAGCTCGTTGCCGGTCAGGGTGGCGTAGGTGTCGGCGATCCAGGCCATCTCCCGGGAGGTGGTGCCGAAGTCCGGCGCGGGCACGTCGATCCCGGGGCCGATGTATTTCTTGCGCACCAGCTCGTAGGTGTAGCGGCGGGTGATCCGCTCGAGCTCGGTGTCCGAGTAGTCGCGCCGGGCGATCTGGACCCCGCCCTTGGCGCCGCCGAAGGGGACCTCGACGATGGCGCACTTGTAGGTCATCAGGGCCGCGAGCGCCATCACCTCGTCGTCGTTCACCAGCGGGCTGAAGCGGATCCCGCCCTTGGTCGGCGACTTGTGCTGGCTGTGCTCGGCCCGCCAGGCGTGGATCACCTCGATCGAGCCGTCGTCGCGGCGGAGCGGAAAGCTCACGTAGTAGACGCTGTTGCAGGCCTTGATGTAGGCGAGCAGGGTCGGGTCGTGGGTGGTGTGCCCGGCGGCCCGATCGAACGCCGCGTTGACCTGCGAGAGGAATCCGCCGCCGCTCATGTCGTCCCCCGGGGAGAGTGGGTTCCGCCAGTCTCCTTGGACGGGAGGCTGGCTCGTCGGGGTATCGGTCGCGCTCCGACCGCCTTGAGGCGGGTGTCAGCTCCCGCCGGCGGCCTCCAACACCCGCCGCGCCTGCCCCAGGTGCCGGTGCTCGTGCGCCAGCAGCGAGGCGAACCAGGTCGCGAGGTTGAAGCGGAGCAGCCGCGACGCCACCGACGTCGCCTTGATTCGGCCGAGATGGAGACCGTCGGCCGAGCGCAGCAAGCCGTCGAGCCCCTGCTGGGTCTCGAAGAATCGGTCCCGCGCCACGAGCGGGTCCAGCTCCGCCGGCGGCGCGAAGGCCGACGGTGTCGGCATTCGGCGCTTGTTGGTCGGGCCGAGCGCCCGGACCCACCAGCGACCGAAGAAGCCGTAGCCGAACGGGCCGTGGCCGACGACCGCCTCGCGCCGGCCCCGGGCGATCGCCGCGCCGATGGTCTCGAGGTAGGGCGCGTTGGTCTTCGTCAGGTGCTCGAGCACCTCGGCTACGGACCACGCGCCGGGCGCGGGGCGCCACCGGAGCCGGTCGCCGTCGAGCGGGTCCACCGTCTCGTGGAACTGGAGGGTGAGCCGCTCGAGGTCGGCGAGCCAGGCCGCGAGCTGCGGGTCGGTGACGTCGGGCGCGAGGTCGGGCATCGGCGCAATCTCGATCTCGAGGTGCTCCTCGTCGCTGGTCAGGCCACCGTCGCGGGAGCCTCGGCAGGCGCGACCGGGGCGGCTCGGGCCTCGCGGAGCGCGGTCCGATAGCGCGCCACGTTGGCGACTTTGACCGCCTCGTAGCCTCGGATCAGGTCCGGGAGCCGGGCGATCGCGACCGCGCGCGCGTGGGTCTCGGCCGAGAGCTCCGCCAGCTCGGTTTCGATCGCCTCCCGGTACTCCTCGATCAGCTGGCGCTCCAGCCGCCGGATCGGATGGTAGCCGAACGGATCCAGTGCCGTTCCCCGGAGCCGGCGTCCTGCGCGGAGCACTCGGAAGACGTTGTCGAACCAACGGCCCAGCCGGAGCTTTCGTTTCAGGCCGAGCGATCGGAGCAGCGGCGGATGGAGGTGATAGCTCCGCTTCGGCCCGTGCTCGGCCGCCACGGTCCGGCGGATCTCGGGGTCGAGGGCCAGCCGCGCCACCTCGTACTCGTCCTTGTAGGCCATCAGCTTGTAGAGATAGCGGGCGACCTCCTGGGCGAGCTCGCCGCTGCCGGTCGCCTCGCGCTCGCGGGCGTGGACCCGCCCGACCAGCTCGACGTAGCGCGCGGCGTAGCCCTCGCTTTGATAGTCGATCAGGTCGGGCACCCGGATCTCCAGCAGCCGCCGCAGCTCGCCGCTCGCGCCGGTGGTGTCGATCAACCGTTTCGCTGCGGCCGAGAGGGACGCGGGCGCCGCGGCCGAAGCGATCGGCGTGGTGGAGCGGAACCAGTCGGGATCGAGCGCCGTCTTCGGCCGGCGCGGAACGCCGCGGCGTTCACTTCCACCGCGGCGCCGTTGAGGGCGATCGCGGCCTCGATGCTCTCGGCCGAGCGGGATCACTCCGAGCTGCCAGGCGGCGCCGACCAGGACCAAGTTGGCGGGCAGGTGGGAGGCGAAGAGCGTCTCGGCGATGCCCTCGGCGTCGAGATAGAGCCGGCGCTCGGGATCGGTCACCCCGGCGATCCGCCGCTCCAGGACCGCTTCCTCCGGGAACGAGACGTTCGGGTTCCGCACCATCAGGCCGGTGGGCACGTGACTGGAGGAGATCACCGCGGCCGTCCGGTCCGGCCGGGCCCGGCTCAGGTTCCGGACGTCGTTCGCGGCCAGCAGGTCGAAGCCGAGGTACACGTCCGCCTCGCCGACCCCGATCTTGTTGGAGACTTCGACCGGCTCCTCGAAGATCCGGCAGTGCGAGACCACCGCGCCGCCCTTCTGACTCAAGCCCGTCTGATCGAGGGAGCGGACCGACTTGCCCTCGATCATCGCCGCCATCGCCAGGATCTGATTGACCGTCACCACGCCGGTGCCGCCGATGCCCGTGGCGTAGAGGTTGGCGCTCCGCGGTCTCGGGCCCTCGGGCGCCGGCAGCCCCTCGAGCGCCGCGAGTCTCGGGTCGCGGGCGGCGCGTGGCTCGGCCTGGGGGCGCCCGGCCGCCGGCACCGTCATGAAGGCGGGGCAATCGCCCTCGAGGCAGGAGTAGTCGGTGTTGCACGACGACTGGTGGATCCGGGTCTTCCGCCCGAACTCGGTCTCCACCGGCTGGACGCTGAGACAGTTCGACTTGACCCCGCAGTCGCCGCAGCCCTCGCAGATCCGCTCGTTGATCACCACCCGGAGCGGTCGCTCGGGCGCGAGGCCGCGCTTGCGCAGCCGGCGGAGGTCGGCGGCGCAATGCTGATCGTAGATCAGCGCCGTCACCCCCTTGGTGTCCCTGAGCGCGCGTTGGGCCTCGTCGAGCCGGGTCCGGGGCCAGACCTCCACGCCCGGCGGCAGCGACTGCCGCCAATAGCGGGCGGGCTCCTCCGCCACGACGATGGTTCGGGCCACGCCCTCGGCGGCCAGCTCGCGGGTCAGCTCGGGAATCGGCACGGCGCCGTCCGCGTGCTGGCCGCCCGTCATCGCCACGGCGCCGTTGTAGAGGATCTTGTAGGTGAGGTCGACCTTGGCGGCCACCGCCTGGCGGATCGCCAGCGAGCCGGAATGGAAGTAGGTCCCGTCGCCCAGGTTCTGGAACAGGTGCGGGGTCTCGGTGAAGGGTGCCGCCCCGGTCCACTGCGCGCCCTCGCCGCCCATCTGGGTAAAGCCCGAGCCGCCTCGCTCCATCATCGCGGCCATGCCGTGACACCCGATGCCCACCGCCGCGATCGACCCCTCCGGCACGACCGTGGAGCGATTGTGTGGGCAGCCCGAGCAGAAGTAGGCGAGCCGAAGCCCCTCCGGCCCGAGCGGTGCCACCTCCGGCGGCAGCGACGGGACGAGCCGGGCCAGTCGCCCTTCGATGTCGGAGACCCGGCCGGCGAGGCGGCGCGCCAGGATCGGCGCCACCGAGTCGCTCTCCAGCTCGGAGTGGGCGGGCACCAACGGACCGCCCCGCTCGTCGTGGGTCCCGACCACGCGCGGCCGCTCCGGCTCGTTGTAGAGCACGTCGCGCACGAACAGCTCGAGGAAGGGGCGCTTCTCCTCGACCACCAGGATCTCGTCGAGCCCGCGCGCGAACTCGCGCACGATGCCCGGCTCGAGCGGGTGGATCATCCCGATCTTGAGCAGCCGGATGCCCGCGGCCTCGAGCTCCCGCTCGCCAAGTCCGAGCCGCTGGAACGCCTCCCGGACGTCGAGATAGGTCTTGCCGGCCGCCATCACGCCGAGCCGGGCGCCCGGCGAGCGGACGGTGATCCGATTGAGCCCGTTCGCCGCGGCGAAGCGGCGCGCGGCCTCGAGCCGCCCCTCGAAATGCTCCTGCTCCGTCGCGAGGTTGTACGGCGCGAACAACATGTGGGACTGGCGGGCCTGCCAGGGCGCGCCGCGGTACTCGAACTCGGGCGGCCGGATCGTGACCCGATCGGGCGCGACCTCCGCCGTGGAGAATTCGTCGGCGACGTTGGTCACCACCTTGAACCCGACCCAGAGCCCGCTGTAGCGCGAGAGCGCGAAGCCCAGGAGCCCCAGGTCGAGCACGTCCTGGACGTCGGCGGGGTAGAGCACCGGCATGCCGGCGTCGTAGAGCGCGTACTCGGAGGCCGAGGGGATGGTCGACGACTTCGACGCCGGATCGTCGCCGGCGACCGCCAGCACGCCGCCGTGGCGGCCCACGCCGGTCAGGTTGGCGTGCTTGAACGCGTCACCCGAGCGGTCGACGCCCGGTCCCTTCCCGTACCAGATGCCGAGCACCCCGTCGTGCTTGGGCCCGGGGAAGGTGTTGGCGAGCTGGGCCCCGAAGACGGCGGTGGCGCCGAGATCCTCGTTCACCGCGGGGAGGAAGCGGACCTGATGCGCCTCGAGCAGCTGGCGCGCCGCCTGGAGCTGGAAGTCGTAGCCGCCGAGCGGCGAGCCGCGATAACCGGAGATCAGGGTCGCGGTGTCGAGGCCGGCGCGCCGGTCGGCCCGGTGCTGGTCCATCGGCAGACGAACCAGCGCCTGTACGCCGGACAGCGCGATCGTGCCGCGCTCCAGCGCATAGCGGTCGGCGAGCGTGCGGGTGGCCACGCTTCAAGACTACCGGGCGGACTCGTCTTTGGCCAAGGCCTTGAGGGCCTGCTTGTCGACCTTGCCGACGGGCAGCATCGGGAAGCCGTCCACCAGCGTGAGTCGCTTGGGGACCTTGTAGTTGGCGAGCTGCTCACGACAATGGCGGAGCAGGGCGTCCGACTCGATCGCGCGCCCCGGGTGGAGCAGCACGAACGCGTGGCCGACCTCCGCGTAGAGCGGATCGGACACCCCGATCACCGCGGCGCCGGCCACGGCCGGATGGCTCTCGAGCACCTGCTCGATCTCCCGCGGGTAGACGTTGTAGCCCCCGGACTTGAACATCTCCTTGAGCCGGCCGATCAACTGGTAGGCGCCATCGGGTCGCTCGACCGCGAGGTCGCCGGTGCGGAGCCAACCGTCCTCGGTGAAGAGCTCTTGGGTCTCCTTCGGTCGGCGCCAGTAGCCGACGGTGACGAAGCCGCCCTTGACCTGCACCTCGCCCGGGTCGCCCGGCGCGACCGACGCTCCCTCGGCGGTGGCGATCCGCACCTGATACTCCGGCACCGGCCACCCCACCGAGCTCGCCAGCACGTCGGTCTCGGTCGCGTCGAAGGTGAACGTCACCGAGCCGACGGTCTCGGTCATGCCGTACGCGTTGGCGAGCGAGGGGCACTTGGCCCGGAGCGCCTCGATCAGGTCGATCGGCGCCGCCGCGCCCTCCCAGATGATCAGCTGCACGCTGGAGAAGTCGGTGCGCTCCCAATCGGGATGGCCCACGACCAGCTGGAGCGCGGTGGGGATGTGACCGAACAGCGTGACCCGCTCGTCCTCGACCGTCCTGAGCATCTGGCCCGGGTCGAACTCCTCCTGGAAGATCAGCGTGCCGCCCGCGACCAGGGTGTCCGCCGTGATGTCGCCGACGCAGCCGATGTGATTGACCGGCAGATTGTTGATCATCCGGAGCGGCTCGACCGGCCAGATCGCCCGCTGCACCCGGGCCACGTGGACCAGCCCCTGATGGGTGATCATCGCGCCCTTCGGCCGTCCCGTCGTGCCGCTGGTGTAGACGATCAGGCAAACCGCGGACGGATCGACCACGTTGCGGGCGTCGACCAGCTGCTCCTCGGAGATCCGCCGCCCCGCGGCGATGAAGGACGCCAGGTCCGCGTCCGACTCCTCCGGCCTCGTCGAGCAGCACCACCCGCTTCACCGAGGGACAGGTGGCGGCCAGGGTGGCGAGATCGGCGCGGAAGTCGCGATCCTTGATCGCCCCGCGCGCGAAGATCAGCCGCGGCTCGGCGTCCCGCACGGCATACTCCAGCTCCCGGAGCTGGTAGCGCGGATTCAATCCCAGCCAGATCGCCCCGATCGACGCCGTGGCGAGGAAGGTCACGTAGAAGTCGGGGCTCGGGGGCGCCAGCGTGGCGACCCGGTCGCCCACGCCGACGCCGGCCGCGAGCAGCGCCCGCGCCACCTCGTCCACGCGGTCCGCCAGCTCGGCGTAGCGCCAGCGGGAGCCCTGGAACACCACGGCTTCCCGCATCGGCGCGTTTAGCGCCCAGTGCCGCGGATAGTCCGAGATCCGGCCGAGCTTGGCCGGTCGCTCGGGCTCGGCGATGGGACGGTGCGGCGGCGAGAAGGGCTTCGAAGACACTGAGTCGGCTCGCTGGCGAAGGGCTTGAGACCGCAAACATGCCCCGCTCGGGGCCGCGGCGCCACCCGCGAGCCGGCGCTATGATTGGGTCTCACCGGACGATGCGGGAGCCATGACCAAGCGCCTCGCGACGACGCTCGCCGGGCTCACCCTCGGCGGTCTGCTCCTGGCCGCGCGGAGCCCGCGCGCCACGTCCCAGGAGCCCGCTTTCGTGCCGCTCGACCCCGAGCGGTTCGCGGCCGGCGGCACCCTGGTCAACGCCTGGGCCGACGTCGACGGCGACCAGCGGCCCGATCTCTTCGTCGGCTTCAACGGCGCGCCCAACCGGCTCTATCGAAACGAGGGCGGCCGCTTCGTCGAGGTCGCCGAGCGGTGGGGCGTCGCCGACCCGCGTCCGACTCGCGCAGCCGCCTGGGGCGACTTCGACGCCGACGGCGACCCCGATCTCCTGGTCGGCTTCGCGCCCGGGACAGGTCCGGTGCTCCGCCTCTACCGGAACGAGGGCGGCCGGTTCACCGATCGCTCCGAGCTGCTGGGACCGCCCATCGACGGCGCGGCCGTGCGCCAGCCCGTCTGGGTCGACTTCGATGGCGACGGCGACCTCGATCTCTTCGTCGCATTCCGCGATCGACCCAACGCCCTCTTCGAGCAGACCGGGGCGGGTTTCCGCGAGATGGCGGGCTCGGTGGGCCTCGACGATCCCCGCAAGAGCGTCGGCGCGGTCTGGCTCGACGCCGACCAGGACGGCGATCTCGACCTCGCCCTCGCCAACATGGACGGCGACCGGAACGCTCTCTGGCGGAACGACGGCGATCGCTTCGTCGACGTGGCCGACCCGGTCATTGCCTGGGCGGGTCGAGGCGACGATCCCGCTCACGGGACCGTGAGGTTCTGCGCGGCCGACGTGAACGCAGACGGCCGACTCGATCTCTTCGCCGCCAACTATGGTCCGAACGGCCTGCTGCTGGGGCGGCCCGGCGGCTTCGACGACCGCTCCGGCGATTGGGGCATCGCGATCGACGGTCGCTACGACAGCTGCGCCTTCGCCGACTTCGACCACGACGGCCGGCTCGACCTCTTCGTCAACGGCACCGTCACCGGCGGGGTGAGCTATCGCGAGTACCTCTTCCGCCAGGTCGGCGGCGTCATGCGCGACGTGACGCCCGCGGTGCTGCTCGGCCTCCACGCCGATCACGGGGTGCAATGGGTGGACGTCGACCAGGACGGCGATCTCGACCTGAGCCTGACCGGCGCGCGGCCCGACGGGACCCACGCGATCCTGCTCAACCAGCTGGCCCCGGCGGCGGCTCGCCGCTCGCTCTCGCTCCGGGTCACGGACGCGCGGGGCCGGGCTACGCTGGCGGGCGCCGAGGTCCGGGTCTATCGGGCCGGTGGTGGAGCCCTGCTCGCCACCGGCCTGGTCGATGCGGGCTCGGGCTACGACAGCCAGAGCGAGCTCCCGGTTCACTTCGGCTTGCCCGGCATGGAACCCGTGGACGTGGCGGTGATCTATCCGCGTCGAGGCCGGCGGGACCCGGTCTGGCTCCGCGGGCTCGCGCCGGGGGCGGTCACCAGCCTCCGGATCCCGGACTAGGTCCGGGGTGTTGACGGCCGATCCGGCTCCCCTCATGTTATAAGGGTAACGACACGAGGGGTGAGGTGGTCGATGGCCAGCGCCGACTTCGAGCTGCTCCGCGGAACTCTCGATCTTCTCGTCCTCAGGGCCGTGAGCCACGGGCCCCAGCACGGCTTCGGGGTCACCCAGTGGATCCGCGAGGTCACCCACGACCAGCTCCGGATCGAGGACGGGGCGATGTACACCTCCCTCCACCGCCTCGAGAAGCGCGGGCTGATCACCGGTGAATGGGGCGTGAGCGAGAACAACCGGCGGGCCCGCTTCTACACCCTCACGGCCGCGGGTAGGAAGGCGCTCCGCCAGGACGCCGCCCAGTGGACCGCGTACGCCGTGGCCGTGTTCCGGGTGCTCAAGACCAACGAGGAGGCGATCGCCCTCCTGGAGGGCGTCTGATGGCGGGCGGGCGCTTTCGGCGGGCCTTCCGGCTCGCCGCCCGGCCGCCGAGCGTCGGACAGGACGTCGACGAGGAGATCGCGATC
Source organism: Gemmatimonadales bacterium (assembly GCA_041390205.1). GTDB lineage: Bacteria > Gemmatimonadota > Gemmatimonadetes > Gemmatimonadales > GWC2-71-9 > SHZU01. Next base: position 141,262 of record JAWKQJ010000008.1, on the reverse strand, counting down.
CACCTCGAGCAGCTGACCGACTGGCTGGTCGAGCGGGGCTGGGCGCCCGCGGCGGCGCGGGACGAGGCCCGACGGCGCTTCGGCGATCTCGATCGCTTCCGGCGCGAGCTCCGCGCCATCGACGGCACGGTGCGGCGCCGTCAGGCCCTGGGCGACTGGCTCTCGGGCTGGCTCCAGGACCTCCGCTACGCGGTGCGCGGCCTCCGGCGCTCGCCGGGGTACGCCGCCGTCGTCGTGGGAACGGTAGGCGTGGCTCTCGGCGCCAACGCCACGATGTTCGGCGTGGTCGATCGGTTGCTGCTCCGGCCGCCGCCCGGCATCGGCCACCCCGACGAGGTCCGGCGGGTCACCGTCGCGCGCTACGACCGCGACCTGAACGGCGTCGGCGAGGCGTGGGACGCGATCTCCTATCCCTCCTTCGTCGGGCTCCGGGACGGCAGCGGCGAGGTCTTCGCCGGGGTCGCCGCCCGGATGGGCGGCTCGGTCTCGGTCGGCCTCGGGAGCGAGGCCCGGCAGGGTCGCGCGGTGTTCGCGAGCGGGCAGTACTTCGGCATGCTCGAGGTCCGCCCCGCGCTCGGCCGGCTCTTCGACGAGACCGACGACGCCCTGCCGGCCGGCCGGCCGGTCGTGGTGCTGGCGCACACGTTCTGGTCCACCGCCTACGGCGCGGATTCGAGCATCGTCGGCCGGAGCGTGCTGCTGAGCGGCGTGTCGTTCGAGGTGGTCGGCGTGGCGCCGCGCGGCTTCAGCGGCGTCAATCCCGACCCGATCGACCTCTGGGTGCCGTTGTCGACCGCCGCGCGACTCTTCTACTCCGGCGACGACTGGCGGACCAACACCGGTCACCAGTTCCTCAACGCGATCGTCCGCCTCCGACCGGGGCGCGGCGAGGCCGAAGCGAAGGACGGCGCACGGCGCGGCTACCAGCAGGCCAACGCCGGCGCGGGAGATTTCGAGGGCAAGGCCGAGCCTCGGTTCACGAGTCTGCTCGAGCGGGAGGACGCCGGCCCGGAGCGCGTGGCCGGGTGGCTCTACGGGGTCACCATCGTGGTGCTGCTGATCGCCGCCGCCAACATCGCCAACGTCGTGCTCGCGCGCGGGCTGGCGCGTCGCAACGAGACCGCGGTCCGTCAGGCGCTCGGCGTCTCCCGGGGCAGGCTGCTCCGCCAGTACCTGGTCGAGACGGTCGTGGTGCTGGGCCTGGGCCTGGTGCTGGGCCTCTTGGTGACGCAGTGGGGCGGGGTGGCCGTGCGACGGCTGTTGCTGGCCCGGACGGCGTGGGACTCTTCGCCCGTCAACGTCCGGGTGCTCCTGGTCACGGCGGGCGCCGCGATCGTGGCCGCCTTCCTGGCGAGTCTCTGGCCGCTGCTTCGGAGCGCCAGGGTCGACGTGGCGCGGACGCTCCACGGCGCGGGGCGGAGCACCGGCGGCCTCAGCCCCGGCGTGCGCGGGGGCCTCCTCCTGGTGCAGACGACGCTCTGCACCGCGCTGATCGTGCTGGCCGGGCTCTTCCTCCGCAGCATGGACGCCGTTCGCTCGCTCGACTTGGGGATCGATCCCCGAGGCGTCGCGCTCGTGTCGGTGGACCTCCAGGGCCTCGGGGCGACCCGGGACGAGATCGCCACGTTCTATCAGCGCGCGGCGGAGCGGGTGCGGGCGCTGCCCGGGGTGGAGGCGGCGGGGCTCTCCGTCGGCGCGCCCTTCCTGGGCAATCAGGGCGGCGGGATCCGGGTCCCGGGCCGAGACTCGATCCCACGACTTCCCGGCGGCGGTCCGTACTTCTTCCCGGTCTCTCCGGGCGCGATCGAGGCGTACGGCATTCGCGTGGTCGACGGCCGCGCGTTCGGCGACGGCGATCGCGCGGGCACGGCGCCGGTGACCCTGGTGTCCGAGACGATGGCGAGGACGCTCTGGCCCGGTGAGCGGGCGATCGGCAAGTGCTTCTACGTGCCGCCGGACGAGACCAGCTGTCTGGAGGTCGTCGGGGTGGTGTCCGATCTCCATCGTCAGGGACTCGACGAGGCCGCCTTCATGCTCTACTTCCGGGTGCTGGAGCAGCTGCCCGAGCTGACGCCGGCGCGTCACCTGGTGGTGCGCACCGATCGGGACGCCGAGGGCATCGAGCGGTCGATCCGGCAGACGCTGGCGGAGACCCGCGCGGAGCTGCCGTTCGTCCGGATCGCCTGGTACGCCGACATCCTGAGCGCCCATGCGCGGCCCTGGAGTCTCGGGGCCACGCTCTTCTCGATCTTCGGCGCGCTGAGCCTGGTGATCGCGGGGATCGGGCTCTACGGCGTGATCGCGTTCGCGGTGACCCGGCGGACCCGTGAGCTCGGGCTCCGCGCGGCGCTGGGCGCTTCTCCCCGGCGGCTCCTCCGCGGGGTCGTGCTCCGCGGCGTCGGTCTCGCCTCCCTGGGGATCGCCCTCGGTCTGGTCGTTGCGCTCGCGGCCGGCTCCCGGATGCAGGCGCTGCTCTTCCATACCGACGCGCGGGAGCCGCTCGTGCTGGGCGCGGCCGGCGCGGTGGTGGTCGTGGTGAGCGCGCTGGCCACCTGGATTCCGGCCCGGCGCGCGGCTCGGGTCGATCCGATGACGGTGCTGCGGGTCGAGTAGGCCCGTCCTCCCGATTGCCGCTCCCGCGGCGCGGCGCTACCCTCTTCGAGTCCCGGTGCGGCAGTGTAACGGCCACCGGGCGCGATCCTGCGCCCGGTGGTATCTTCACGCCCCCAGCCATCTTCACCCGAGCCAGCCGACGTCATGCCAGACTCGTTCGTATCCGCGAATCAAGACCGCCTGCTTCGAGAGCTGACCGAGTTCCTCTCGATCCCGAGCGTGAGCACCCTCCCGGACCACGCGGGAGAATGCCGACGCGCCGCCGGATGGGTGGGCAACCAGCTCCGCCACCTCGGCTGCCCCGTGGTCGAGCTGATCGAGGGCGACGGGCACCCGGTGGTCTGGGCCGAGGGGCCGCACGTCGAGGGCGCGCCGACCCTGCTCATCTACGGTCACTACGACGTGCAGCCGGTCGATCCGCTGAGCGAATGGCACAGCCCGCCTTTCGAGCCCACGGTGCGCGACGGCAAGATCTTCGCACGGGGCGCGGTCGACGACAAAGGCCAGGTCTTCTGTCTCCTCAAGGCCGTCGAAGCCACCCGCGGGCCGGACGGCAGGCCGCCGGTCAACCTCCGCTTTCTGATCGAGGGCGAGGAGGAGTCCGGCGGGCGGACCATCGACGCGCTGCTCGAGCGCGAGCCGGAGCGCGCCAAGGCCGACGCGATTCTGGTGTCCGACATGGCCTTCTACGATCGGGGCTGGCCGGCGGTCTACACGGCGCTCCGCGGGCTCTGCTACGCGGAGATCCACCTCCGCACCGCGGAGCGCGACCTCCACTCGGGCAGCTATGGCGGGGTGGCGCCGAACGCGGTCGAGGCCCTGGCCCGCCTGCTCACCGACCTCAAGGCACGCTCCGGCCGGATCCGGATTCCCAAGCTCTACAAGGCGGTCAAGAAGCCCAGCAAGGCCGAGCTCAAGGCCTGGAAGGCGCTGCCCTTCGATCTGGATCGGTATCTGCGCGACGAGGTCACGGCCACCGGACTGGCCGGCCTGGAAGAGCACTCGGTCTTCGAGCGCACCTGGGCGCTCCCGACCTTCGAGATCCACGGGATCGGGGGCGGCTTCACGGCGCCGGGAGCGAAGACCGTCATTCCGGCTTCCGCGTATGCCAAGGTGAGCATGCGGCTCGTGCCGGGCCTCACCTTCGCCAAGACGGCGAAGTGGCTGACCCGCGCGGCCAAGAAGCGGGCGCCCAGCTACGCGGAGGTCGAGGTCAAGATCCTCCACGGCGCGGATCCGGTGCAGGTCGACGTCAACCACCCGTCCTTCGCCGCGCTGGACGACGCCTTCGAGGAGGTGGTCGGCCGGCGCACCGTGCCGATCCGCTCGGGCGGGTCGATTCCCGTGGTGCAGGCCCTCGCCGCCAGCGGCGCGCCGGTCCTGCTCACCGGCATCGGCCTGCCGGACGACGGCCTCCACTCGCCCAACGAGAAGCTCGACCTCGACCAGCTCTGGGCCGGGATCGAGGTCTACGGTCGTTTCTTCAGGAAGCTGGCTGGCGCTCGGAGCGAGGCCGCCTAGGCCTCGGGCGGGGGGGCTTCGGTGCCCTCTTCGGGCGGCCGGCGGAAGGTCCCCGAGTAGCGGGCCTCCGTCCTCGCGTGGAGCTCGTCCACCCCGATCAGGGCGCGCACCGAGGCGATGATGCCCGCCACCACGTCGTCGGCCCAGTAGTCGTCCGGGCGCTCCTCGTCGGGCAGCCCGCGCGACTTCCCCTCCAGGAACTGGATCGCCGTGGCGATCCAGTCGCTTTGCGCGGTATCGACCAGGGACCATGAAGCCGTGGCGCGGAGCTCCAGCTCGGTCAGCTCCTCGAGCAGGGTCTCGATGCCGTCGGTGACGGGAGCGGAGCGGAGCCGCTCGGCGACGATCGTGAGGGTCGTGGCCCGCTCACTCTCCTGGGGCTCCGGCAGGGGAGCCAGGTAGTGGCGCTGGTCCGCGACCATCTCGGCGAGACGGACGCAGACCGCGCGGATCGCGGGGGTGAGCGGTTGGGGCGCTTCTTGAGCCCAGCTAGCGGCAGCCCGCAGGATCTGAGCGACTCGCTCATTCGCCTGGGCTTCCAGCTTGGTGCGATCCGGCCGGTCCGACATAGGGGCCGAAAGATAACTCCCAAAGTGAAGACCGACGAGCCGGGATCAACCTGGGATCAAAGCCGTCCGCCGCGCCGCATCCGCAGGTATTCGTCGCGGCCGTAGCGCTCCTCCGCCCAGGGATCCCCGCGGAAGTGGTAGCCGTTCTCCTCCCAGAACCCGGCCCGCTCCTCGTCGAGGAACTCGAAGCCCGTCAACCACTTGGCGCTTTTCCACAGGTAGAGGTGCGGCACCAGGAGCCGGACCGGCCCGCCATGCTCCGGGGTCAGCGGCTCGCCGTTGTGGCTCGTCGCCAGCAGGTTCTCGGGCCGGTCGAGGTCCTCGAGCAGCAGGTTGGTGGTGTAGTCCGGCTCGCCATGGACCATCACGTAGCGGGTCCGCGGTCCGGCCCGCGCGAGGAGCGGCGACACCGCCACCCCGCCGAAGACGTTGTCGAACCGGCTCCAGCGGGTCACGCAGTGGATGTCGCACCGCGACTCGACCTGAGGCAGCCCCTCGAGCTCGGCCCAACTGAGCTCGAGCGGCCGCTCGACGGCGCCCCAGATCCGGAACCGCCAGCGTGCCGGGTCGACGCGGGGCACCAGGCCGTAGTGCAGCACCGGCCACTTTCGGGTCTGGATCTGGCCGGGCGGAAGCCGCGGCGCGGACGGGGTGCTCGGTGGTTGGGTCATCGCCCAATCAACGCCGGAGGGGGCCGATGGTTCCCGGAGAGCCGGCTCAGCAGGCCGCGAGCGCCTGGTCGAGCGAGGAGGCGGGCGCTCTCCGCATCGGGCGCTCGAAGGTCCGGCCGAAGCTCAGGACCGTCGCTTCCTCGGTCTCCGACCAGAGCGCGTCGCGATCGACCCGCCCGGTCTCGGCGGCGACGCTCGTCATCCGGACCCCGGCGATGCCGCACGGGACGATCAGGTCGAAGAGGGAGAGATCGGTGGTGACGTTGAGGGCGAACCCGTGGAGAGTGACCCAGCGCTTCACGTGGACCCCGATGCTCGCGAGCTTGCGCCCGCCGGTCCAGACCCCCGTGAGCCCGGCCTCCCGCTCCGCGGCGATGCCCAGCGCGCCGACCGCGTCGATCAGCGCCGCCTCGATCGTGCGGAGGTACCAGTGGAGGTCGGTGCGGTGGTGCTCCAGATGGAAGATCGGGTAGCCGACCAGCTGTCCCGGGGCATGGAGGGTCACGTCGCCGCCGCGCTCGACCTCGAACACCTCGAGGCCGCGCTGCTCGAGCAGGGCGGGGGCGAGCGGCAGGCTCGTTTGCTGGGTGCCGCGGCCGAGGGTCACGACCGGCGGGTGCTCGACCAGCAGCAGGACGTCGTGGTCGAGCGCCCCGTCGATCCGAGCCCGACAGAGCCGCCGCTGGAGGGTGAGCGCCTCGCCGTAGGGCACCCGGCCCAGCGCGACCGCGGCGATCGCGTCGCTCATCCCGCGCGCACCCGCCGCACCAGCAGCCAGCACGCCGCCAGCGACACCACCGCGAGGGCGGCGAGCCCGGGGCGTCCGAAGGCCCGGTCGATCGGCATCGTGAGCAGGCTCACCAGCAGCGTGCCGAACGCCGAGACCATCGCCAGCATGCCCTGCCGATAGGGCGACCGGGTGGGCGCGAGCAGGCGCCAGGTGAGGATCGCCGCGGCGGTGAGCGCCACGAAGGTGCCGCCCAGGAGCGCGATCGACGGGCCGCTGCTCAGCTCGATCGATTGGGCCGGTGGCTGGCTCGCCTGGATGGTGCGCACCAGGATCGTCGAGAGGCTGATGATCCCGGTGCCGAGCGCCACCGCGGCGGGCAGCGCTCCGAACGCGAGGCCTACGTGGTCTTCGGTCGGAGCGTCGGCGCCGTAGGGGTGTGGGCTCGGTGCCGGGCGCTCGTCGCTCACGTGTGGATCACCCGTCCCATCGAATCGAGGCAGGCCTCGGCGATCGCCTCGCTCAGCGTCGGATGGGCGTGGACCGCCAGATCCACTTCCTCCACCGTGTACTCGTTCTCGCGGGCCACGGCCAGCTCGTGGATCATCTCCGATGCGTGGCCGCCCACGATGTGGGCGCCGAGGATCTCGCCGTACTTGGCACCCCGGATCACCTTGACGAAGCCCTCGGTCTCGTTCGATGCCCGGGCCCGGCCGTTCGCGCTGAAGGGGAATCGCCCGACCTTGTAGTCGAGCTTGAGCTCCTTGCAGCGCTCCTCGGAGAGACCGATGCTCGCCACCTCGGGGTGGCAATAGGTGACGCTCGGCACGTTGTCGTACATGATCGGATGCGGCTGCTGTCCCGCCACGATCTCGGCCACGTGGACGCCCTCGCGACTCCCCTTGTGCGCCAGCATCGGCGGGCCGGCCACGTCGCCGATGCAGTAGACGCCGGCCGCCGTGGTCTCCAGCGTCTTCGGGTTCACCTTGACGAAGCCGCGGTCGGTGAGCTGGACCCCGGCCTCCTTGAAGCCCATGCTCTCGGTGTTGACCGCCCGCCCGGCCGCCATCAGCACCTTCTCCGCGGTGACCGTCTCGGTCTTGCCGCCCACCTCGAGCTGGAGCGTGACGCTGTTCGGGCCGACGTCGGCCTTGACCACCTTGGCCCCGGCGTGCACGGCGATCTTGCGCTTGCGGAAGCTCTTGGCCACCGCGTCGGAGGCCTCCGCGTCTTCGAGCGGCAGGATCCGGGGCAGGGCCTCGATCAGGGTGACGCTGGAGCCGAACGCGTTGAAGATGTCGGCGAACTCGGAGCCCACCGCGCCCGCGCCGATGATCGCGATCGAGGCCGGCACCTTCTCGAGGAAAAGCGCCTCGTCCGAGCTGATCACCGTGGTCTTGTTGATCTCGAGCCCGAGCGCGGGGATCCCCTTCACCCGGGACCCCGTGGCGATCACGACCGCCTTCTTGGCCGTGTAGACGTCGTTGCCGACCTTGACCTGCTTGCCGGGCGCGAGCGTGCCGGTGCCGCGGATCACGGTGACCTTGTTCTTCTTCATCAGGAACTCGACGCCCTTCGAGTTCTGCTCCGACACCTGCCGCGACCGCTTCATCGCGACGCCGTAGTCGGTGCTGACCTCGCCGACCGTGATGCCGAGCTGCTTGGCCTCGTGGGCGATCACGTTCGCCATCCGGGCGCTGTGGAGCAGCGCCTTGGTCGGAATGCAGCCGATGTTGACGCACACGCCGCCCAGCTTGTCCTTCTCGACCACCGCGGTCGAGAGTCCCAGCTGGGCGCCGCGGATGGCGCACACGTAGCCGGCCGGTCCACCACCCAGAACGATCAGGTCGAAAGTTGTGCTCACGTCGCAGGATCCCGTGTTGAGGGGAGTCGTCGTCTAGAGAACCAATGCCACCGGATGCTCGAGCAGCTGCTTGAGCGTCCTGAGGAACTCGGCGCCCGTGGCGCCGTCGATCACCCGGTGGTCGCAGCTCATCGTCACCCGCATCCGCTTTCGCGGCACGACCGCCCCGCCGACCACGGCCGGGACTTCGGCGATCGAGCCCACCGCCAGGATGCCGGCTTCCGGCGGGTTGATCACCGCCGTGAAGTGCTCGATGTCGTACATCCCGAGATTCGAGACCGAGAAGGTGGCGCCCGTATACTCCGCCGGCGTGAGGCGTCGCTTCCGGGCCTTGCCCGCCAGCTCCCGCGCCTCCGCCCCGATCTCCCAGAGGGACTTGAGGTCGGCGTCGCGCACCACCGGCGTGATCAGCCCGTCTTCCACCGCCACCGCCATCCCGACGTGCGAGGCCTTCCAGTAGCGGATGTGGTCGTCCTGCCACCAGGCGTTGCAGGCCGGATGCTGCTGGAGCGCGAGCGCCACCGCCCGGACCACCAGGTCGTTGAAGGAGACCTTGGCGTCCTCGCCCCGGGTGACCTTGATCTGCTCCCGGAAGTCGGCCGCCCGCTCCATGTCGATCTCGCTGGTGAGATAGAACGTGGGGATCGGGCCGATCGACTGCACCAGGCGCTTGGCGATCGTCTTCCGGATCTGGGTGAGCGGCACGTCGCGGTGCGGCGGGCCGGGCTGCCGGGTCGCCATCGGACCGCCGGGGCGACCGGCGCTCGCCGTGACGCCCTCGAGGTCGCGCTGGATCACCCGGCCCTCGGGGCCCGAGCCCCGGATCCCCGCCAGGTCGATGCCGCGCTCCTTGGCGATCCGCCGCGCGAGCGGCGAGGCCTTCACCCGCCCGCTGGGCGTGACGGCGGGCGCGGCTTGCTCCTCGGAAGCCGCTGGCGCGACCGGCTCCGATGCCGGCTTCGCTGCGGAGGCCGAGGCGGCCCCGGTCTCGGCTGGCTTGGCGGCTGGCTTGGCGGCGGGCGCGGCGGCCTGGGCGCCGTCGCCGTCGGGAAGCGACTCGCCGGGCTCGCCGATCCAGCCGACCGCCGACGCGACCGGCACCGTGGCCCCGGCCGCCACCAGCTGCTTGAGCAAGGTGCCCGAGGCGCGGGCCACCAGCTCCATCACGGCCTTGTCGGTCTCGACCTCGGCGATCACGTCGCCGGTCGCGACCTGGTCGCCCTCGTTCTTCTTCCACTCGACGAGGCGGCCTTCCTCCATGGTGGGGGAAAGCGCCTCCATTACGACCTTGGTGGCCATCCGGGCCTCAGCTCAGGTAGAGCACCCGCTTGGCGGCCGCGACGATCTTCGCCGGGTCCACCTTCGCGGCGCGCTCGAGATGCTTGTTGTAGGGCATCGGCACGTCGGCCCCGGTCACCCGGACCACGGGCGCGTCCAGCTCGTCGAAGGCCTGCGACTGGATCAGGTCGACGACCTGCGCCCCGACCCCGGCAAAGGGCCAGCCCTCCTCGGCCACCACGCAGCGGTGGGTGCGTGCCACCGCCTCGAGGATCGCGGCCTCGTCGAGCGGACGCACGGTGCGGAGATCGAGCACCGTGGCCTCGATCCCCTCGCCCGCGAGGGCCTCCGCGGCCTTGAGCGCGGGGGTCACGGTCTTGGAGTGGCAGACGATGGTCACGTCGTCGCCGCTCCGCTTCTGGTCGGCCAGTCCGATCGGCACCAGATGCTCGCCCTCGGGCACCTCGCCCTTCACGTTGTAGAGCATCTCGCCTTCGATGAAGACCACCGGGTCGTCGTCGCGGATCGCCGCCTTGAGCAGGCCCTTGGCGTCCGCCGGCGTGGCCGGCGCCACCACCTTGAGCCCCGGCACGTGTGCGTACCAGCTCTCGAACGCCTGCGAGTGCTGCGCCGCCAGCTGGAGCGCGGCGCCGCCCGGGCCCCGAAACACGATCGGCACCCCGATCTGTCCGCCCGACATGTAGCGCATCTTGGCGGCCGAGTTGACGATCTGGTCGATCGCGAGCAGCGCGAAGTTCCAGGTCATCATCTCGATCACGGGCCGGAGCCCGACCATCGCCGCGCCCACCCCGATGCCCGCGAAGCCCAGCTCCGCGATCGGGGTGTCCACCACCCGCTTGTTGCCGAACTCCTTGAGCAGCCCGCGGCTCACCTTGTAGGCGCCGTCGTACTCCGCGACCTCCTCGCCCATCAGGAAGACCCGGTCGTCCCGCTGCATCTCCTCGCGGAGCGCCTGGTTGAGCGCGTCGCGGTAGGTGAGGGTCTGCATCCCGGCGCCGCCGTTCCCGTCGCTCACGAGGCCTCCGGGGCGCCGGGCGGGGCGTAGACGTCGGTGTGCAGCGCGGCCGGATCCGGGTCCGGCGACTCCTCCGCGAACTTGTAGGCGTCCTCGACCTCCACCGCGACCTCGGCCTCGATCGCCGCGTAGCCGGCCTCGTCGAGCTGCCCGGCGGCGATCATTCTGGCCTTGAGCACCTCGATCGGATCGCGCCGGCGGTACTCCTCGACCTCGTCTTTCGTCCGGTAGGTGCCGTGGGCCGCATCGGACATCGAGTGGCCCATGTAGCGGTAGGTCATCACCTCGAGCAGGGTCGGAGTCGAGTCGGCGCGGGCCCGGGCCACGGCGCGGTCCATCGCCTCGCGCACCGTCGCCACGTCCTGGCCGTCGACTTCTTCCGCCGGCATGCCGTAGGCGGTGCCCCGGACCGACAGGTGCTTCACCGCCGCCGCCCGGGCGATCGCCGTGCCCATGCCGTAGCCGTTGTTCTCGACCACGAAGACCACCGGGAGCTGCCAGAGCGAGGCCATGTTGAGCGCCTCGTGGAAGGCGCCGATGTTGGCGGCCGCCTCGCCGAAGAAGCAGACGCAGACCTGGTCGCCGCCCCGGTACTTGATCGCGAAGCCGACTCCCGCCGCCAGCGGGATGTGGCTCCCGACGATGCCGTGACCGCCCAGGAAGCCGAGCGACGCGTCGAAGAGATGCATCGAGCCGCCCTTGCCGCCCGAGCACCCCGTCGCCTTGCCGAAGAGCTCGGCCATCACCGCGCGGCTCGAGATCCCGCGGGCGAGCGCGTGGCCGTGCTCGCGGTAGGCGGCGATCGCGTAGTCGTCGGGTCGAAGCGAGGCCATGGTCCCCACGGCCACCGCCTCCTGTCCGATGTAGAGATGGCAGAAGCCGCCGATCAGCCCGATCGCGTAGGCCTCGCCGGCCTTCTCCTCGAAGCGGCGGATCAGCACCATCTGCCGCAGATACGCCTGATCGAGGGCGGCCGCGCCGCCTTTGCCCGCTTTCGGCTTCGCGCTGGTCATGATCCCGCTCCCAGTCCCGCGCCCTTCGCCTGGTCCCAGGCGTGATAGCTCGATCGGGTGAGGGGGCTCGCCTGTACGTGGGAAAAGCCCATCGCCATCCCGATCTCCTTCAGCTCGGCGAACTCGTCGGGCGTGTAGAAGCGGGCCACCGGCAGGTGGCTCGCCGAGGGCCGGAGGTACTGACCCAGGGTCAGGATGTTCACGTCGCTCCGGCGCAGATCCCGCATCGCTTCCTTGAGCTCGTCCCACTCCTCGCCCATGCCGAGGATGATGCCCGATTTGGTGAGCGCGTCGGGCGCGATCCGCCGGGCGTTGGCCAGCAGGTCGAGCGCCCGACGGTAGCGCCCGCCCGGCCGCGCCAGCCGATAGAGCCGGTCGACGGTCTCGAGGTTGTGGTTGAGGATCGCCGGCCGGGCCGCGAGCACGATTCGGAGCGCGTCCTCGCTGCCCTTGAAGTCGGGAATCAGCACCTCGACCGAGGCCTCCGGCATCCGGGCGCGGATCTCGGTCACGCACGCCGCGAACGCTTCGGCTCCGCCATTCGGCAGATCGTCCCGATCCACCGAGGTGATCACCACGTGCTCGAGCCCCATCTCGGTGACGGCCTGCGCCAGCCGGGCGGGCTCCACCGGATCGTATGGCTGCGGCGTGCCGTGCGCGACGGCGCAATAGGCGCAATTCCTGGTGCAGACGTCGCCCAGGATCATGAAGGTCGCGGCGTTGTGCTCCCAGCACTCCCCGACGTTGGGGCAGCGGGCCTCCTCGCACACCGTGTGGAGCGAGAGCTCGCGCATCATCCGCTTGAGGCGGACGTAGTTCGCTCCGCCGGGCGCCTTCACCTTGAGCCAGGAAGGCTTCCTGGCCGGGGCGGCCGGGGTCGTGGGAGCGGAGTCCCGCGTCAGTTGGACGAGGGGTAAGGCCAAGTCAATCTCCAGGTTGCATCGATCTGGCCCGGCCACGAGCCGGGCGAGCCTCAAGCTTACTATCGGTTGCCTGGTGGGCAAAGCCGACCCGGGCCTTCGGAGTTCCCCGGGAAGGCCCGATCCGGCGGTCTCGGGTCAGCGACCGAGCAGGTCTTCGACGATCCGGTCGTAGTCGGCGAGCTGCTGCTCGTACTGCGCGCCGGTCGCCGGGCCGCGGAAGCCCGCGTAGACGGCCTTGACCCTCCCGTCGCGGCCGAGGAACACCGTGGTCGGGTAGGCCGTGAAGCCGGAAAGCTGGGGCAGGGTCGCGGCGGTCTCCTCGACCACGTTGAGGCCCCCGCGGACCAGCAGGTAGGGCACCTCGAACTTGTCGCGGAATCGGCGGATCTGGCGGTTGTCGATCGCGCTGTCGCCGGTCACCTCGTAGGCGATGCCGAGCACCTCGAGCCCGCGGTCGCGGTAACGGTGGTGGAGGTCGACGAGCGCCGGTGCCGCGTCGTGGCAGGTCGGACACCAGGTGCCGAAGATGTCGATCACCACCACCTTGCCGGCGAACCGCGGGTCGGTGTGGCGCACGATCCGGCCCTCGAGGTCGGGAAAGGCGAACTCGAACGGCCTGGTAGTGTCGGCGCTGGTCAGCTCGGTCGGGGGGACCAGGTGCCGTGCGCCGGTGCTCCGCCACGCCACGAACGGCGTCTGGGTCCGGAGACCGGCGTGGAAGGTGCCGCGGAGCGTGTCGCCGTCGAGCCGTCCGGCGAGCAGGTAGACGAAGCTCCCGTCGAAATGGGAGACGGCGAAGCTGTCGCCGACCGCCCGGCCCCAGAAGAGACCGTAGTCGCCACTGTTGGCCTGGAAGGAGGCTTCGAGTCCGGCCTGGCCGTTACGGAACTCGAAGACCCGCGGGCTCCGGCGCTGGTCGGTGATGAAGGTCGCATCCCAGCGGCCGAGCAGGGGCTCAGGCCCTTGCACCGACTCCCAGGTCCCGCGGCTCGCGTGGAACGGAATCGCCCGGGGGCCCCGATTGCCGACGTTGCGATAGGTGCCCACCAGCGAGTCGCCTTCGCTGCGGACGAAGATCCGGGCGTCGTAGTCCGCGATCTCGATCACCGTGGAGTCGCCCTCGGCCCGGACGGCCGAGAGCTCGTTGCACGCCGATCCGTTGCAGATCCGGCCGGCCGACCGGTCGGTGTCGCTGGCGATCTCCAGCGTGAAGGGCAGGGGCCCACCCGCCAGCTGGAGCGCCGCGCGCCACGATCCGGCCAGAGTCGGCTCCGGGGCGCACCCCGCGAGGGCGATCGTTCCGGCGACGGCGAGCAGCTTGGCTCTGGTGTCGATACGCACGGCGACTCGGGGCTCAGGAGGTGGGCGATCCGCGGCCGGCGGTGGTGCCATCACCGGCGAACGGCGGTGGAGCGCTCAGGTCGGCGGCGCGTCGAGCCCGCCGCCCGCGTAGCGCTCGCCGGCGGTCACCGCGGCGTCGATGGTGTTGCCCCGCCACGGCGCCGGACAGGCGTACGCCGCATTGTAGGCGCAGAAGGGATTGCGCGCCCGGTTGAAGTCCAGAACATAGCGGCCGCCGCCTCGCGGCACCAAGCTCACGAAACGCCCGGCCGGATAGGTGTCGCCGCCGCTGGTGGCGTCGCGGAAGAAGATCTCGAGCTCGGACTCCTCGCTCCCGACGGCCGACATCCGATAGACCTGGAGGGAGGAGCTTCCCGCCCCGGTCGGCACTCGGACGGTGCCCGCGTCGGTGGCCTCGACCTCGGCGCCGTCCGGCCCGAGCAACCGCACGACGCCCGAGCGGTCACCGGGCTCGAGCGCCACCTCGAAGCGCCAGCTGCTGTCGCGGGCGAAGTGCTCCGGGCGGCTGTATTCCCGGAGCCGGTCACCGAACACGGTGAGCACGGTGCGGCCTGGTGGTCCGCTCAGGAGCAGGTGATACGACCCTTCGGGGAACGCTCGATCGCGGGTCAGCGGCCTCGTGCCGGCGGCCCGGCTCGCCCGCAGTCGGGCGCCGTCCGCCACGATGGTGAGCGGCTCGATCCCGGTGAGCGGGATGTCGCCTCCCGGTGGCCCGATGGTGATGGAGTCGGCGAGCGGGAACTGGAGCAGGGCCCGGTACGGGGACGTCGGCGCCGTCTCGAGCCAATTGGCGTACTCGAGGCGCTCCCGCTCCAGGTCGGGCGGCGGAGCCGCCGGCTCGTGGTCGGCCGCCGGGAGGCAACCGGCGAGCGCCACCATCACCGTCAGACTCCGGATCCGCACCTAACGATTCCAGAAACGCTCGGGGCGCAGCGCCTCGACGCTCTCGAAGGTGGCCTCCTCGGCCATCAGGTGGCCGAGGATCACGGCGGTGATGCCCGCGAGCAGGATCCCGTTGCGGCCGTGTCCCGTCGCGTACCACAGGCCGGGCATCCGAGGCTCCGGCCCGACGATCGGGAGTCCGTCGGGCGTGCCGGGCCGGAGGCCGGCCCACGAGCGCAGCACGGGTTGCGCGGCGAGGCTCGGGACCAGCACCCGGGTGCGCTCGGTGACGAACGACTGGCCGGCGGCCGTCGTCTCGGCCGTGAAGCCGGCGTGCTCGACCGTGGCGCCGGAGAGGGCCTCGCCGCCGCGCTCCAGCACGTAGCAGTGCCGGCCGAACACCACGGCGGGTCGGAGCCCGGCCGGCCATTTCCTGGCCTGCATCTGACCCCGCACCGGCTCGACCGAAATCGGCCGGGGCAGCCCGGCCATCCGTCCGGTCCAGGCGCCGGCGGCGAGCACCACGTGCTCGGCCTGATAGCGATCGGAGCGCCCGCGGACCACGGGGCGCGAGCCCTCGCTGCCTTCCAGCGAGACGCCCTCGTCCGTCACGAAGCGGGCGCCGGCGAGCGTCGCGCTCGCCCGGAGCGCTTCGACCAGGCGGACCGGATCGAGCGCGCCGTCGTGCGGCGCCCAGAGCGCTCCCTCCATCTCGCCGATGAAGGGCCAGTCGGCCTTCACTTCCGCGGGCGCGAGCCAGTCGACCCGATAGCCGTGCTGCCGGAGCCAGGCAACGCTGGTGCGGAGCCGGGTCATCTCCTCCTCGTCGAGCGCCAGCCGGAGGATCCCCTCGTCGAAGAGGCCGAGCGAGATCCCGGTCTCTTCCTCCAGCTCCGCCGCCCGATCGCGGTAGTACTCGCGACCGGCGACGCCGAGCTCGAGCAGCAGGTCGTCGGGGCCGCTGTCGACCAGCGGCGACAGGAGACCCGCCGACGCGCGCCAGGCCTGGCCCTGTCGGTCGTCCGGCTCGAGCACGGTCACCGCCCGGCCCGACCGGGCGAACTCGCGAGCGCAGGCCGCGCCCACGACGCCGCCGCCGACGATGATAACGTCTTGCTGGGTATTCACTTAGCGGCCCGATGAAACTTTTTGAAACGTCGCGCGTATATTTCGCACGCAGGACATCTCGGGAATTGGGAGGAAGTTACCATGGTGAGGAGTGCGCTGGGCTTCGCCGGCTTGTTCGTCGCGTTGATCGTCGGCATGAAGCTGATCGGGTTCCTGCTCTTCGGGGTGCTCGGGCTGGTGTTCAAGGTGCTCTGGTTCGCCTTCCTCGGTTGGCTGCTCTATCGCTTCATCCGGTGGGTCAGTCCGTCGACCGGCGACCGGATCCGCGACACGATCAAGGGTCGGCCGACCGAAGCCTAACGGCCGGGCCCGCCGTCCCGGTCCAGCTCCGACAGCACCCCCCACACCAACAGGGGCACCACGATCTCGTGGTGCCCCGTTATTTGGATCCCCACCCCGCTTTCCAGCGTCGGCCGGCGCACCACGTTCTGGGTCGGCCGGTAATGGCGGATCATGTCGAAGTCGGCGGCCAGGAAGTCGCGCGGTCGGCCGGCTCCGAGGTTGCGGGCGACCGAGAGCGCCTTGAGGAACACCTCGGGCATGATCACCGCGCTGCCCCAGTTGAGAACGGCGCCCCCCTCGTCGAGCGTCGGCATCGAGCCGGCCAGCCGGTCGAAGTCGCGGAGGCTGGTGGCTCCGATCGCGGCGCCGTCCGCGGTGGGGTGCTGATGGATGATCTCGGCGCCGATCGCGGCATGGACGGTCACCGGCACGTTCCGCTGGGCTGCGGCGCGGAGCACGCTCAGGCCGCCGCCCGGTAGCTCGGCCGCGCGGCCGAGCTCGGTGGCGAGTCCTTCGCCGAGACCGGCCCTGGTGGCGGCCGCGGCGGCGATCGCCCGATTCATCTCCCGGCCGGTCTCCTCGACCATCCCGAAGGTCCCGTCGGCGAGGCCCGCCGCGACGTCTTCGCTGGTCCGTCCGAAACGGGCCAGCTCGAAGTCGTGGATCGCCGCCGCGCCGTTCATCGCGACGTGGGTGACGACCCCGCGCTCGATCAGCCGGTTGATCAGGGGACCGAGCCCGACCTTGATGACGTGCCCGCCGAGGAGCAGGATCACGCCGCGGTTCGCGGTCGCGGCGGCGGACACGCCGGCGATCACCCGACGGAGATCCCGCGCGGCCAGCTGGTCGGGCAGGCTCGCGAGGAAGGCCGAGAAGGAGCGGTCGTCTCCGGGCGGATGGGCGAGGCGGGAGGCGTCGACCAGCGAGCCGCGGTCCGCCATCGGCACGGTGCGGAGCCGCGACCGATCGGCTTCCCGCGGCGTCACTCAGCGCGCTCCGCTCGCGAGGGCCATCTCCTGCAGGCGAAGGGTGACGGTGCCGAAGGGGTATCGAGAACGGATCTGCACGGGCAGGCGCCGCTCGTCGGCGGTCACCCAGAGCCTCGCGTCGGCCCGGTCGGCGAACATGCCGCGGTCGTCGATCACCGGGTTGAGCACCACGCAATCGACCTTGGTCCCGTCCGGCAGCTCCATCGATTCCCGCTTGAGCACCCGAACCACCAGCGGGTTCTTCGCCTTCTGGAAGTAGTTGTTGAAGCGGTAGGTCTTGCCGACCTCGAGCGGCGTCGACCGCACGAAGTAGAGCATGGCCGCGTCGTCGAGCGGATCCGGCGGCGTCGGCTCGGGCTCGGTCCGGCCCGTCTGCCAGTAGAACCCCGAATCGGGAAAGATCTCGTACTCGCGCAGCCGGTTGCGGTCGTTCTCGGTGTTGTCGTTCCGGAACCGGAGCGAGCGGAAGCCGTCCACGGTGGTCCACGACTCGAGCACCGTGTTGATCTTGAAGAGGAAGTTGCCGGCCTCGAGGCTGAAGCGAAACCGGAAGCTGGGCTCGCCCCGAACGGTGTCGATCTCCATCACGTGCAGGGTCGCTTCGCCGAGCTTGAGCATCCCGAGCTTGGCGGAGTATTCCAGCCGCTCGCCGACGCCGAAGGGATAGTCGTCGAGCGTGGTCGGGCGGGCGGGAGCGCCGGTCGCGGCGGTCTGGGCGGCGAGCAGCAGCGAGGTCAGGCTGATCAAGGGCATCATGAGCGACGCCTCCGGCCGCGACGGCGGGCAGGCCGCCCTTCGCGGGGCTCCGGTCGCGAGGCCGGCCGCTCGGCCGCCCACGTGGTGGCCCGCGCGCGGGCCGTGGCCACCCGCCGCCGCGAGCCGACGAGCGCGCGCGCCACGCTCCAGGGCGCGACCCGTGACGGCCGTTCCCGCTGATCGTGCCGCTCGGTCATCGGGAAGGTGTCGACCCGCCGCGCCTGCGCGCCCGCCAACGCGAGCAGCTCGGCGTTCGAGGCCCAGCCCTCGCAAGTGAGGCGACCCTCCGGATGCTCGAGCATGTGGCGCAGCGTGGCCAGGCGGAAACCCGCGAATCCGGAGATCGGGTCCCGCACGCCGGGCACCTGGACGGCGCTCCGCAGCCAGCGCGCCCCGAAGCGGCGCACCAGACGATGGGAGCCCGACAGGCCGGGCGCGGAAGGGCACTCGCCGATCACGACGTCGGCGCCCCCGTCGATGGCGCGCACCGCGTCGGCGAGATGCTCGGGGCGGTGGACGTAATCGGCGTGCATCACGATCGCGCAGTCGCGCTTGGGCCGGTCGGTCAATTCGAGGGCCCGGCGGAGCAGCGCCTCGACCGTGGCGGCGTAGCCCTTCGGCTCGCGGTGCCGGATCACGATCATCGGCAGCACCTCGCCGTAGCGCTCGAGGACCTGGGCCGTGTCATCGGTTGAGCCGTCGTCCGCGACCAGAACCTGATACTCCCGGTCGATCGCCTCGAACACCCTGCGGATCTTCCAGAGGACCAATCCCAGGGTGGAGGCTTCGTCGCGACTTGGCAGACAGACGTAAATCATTGGCCATCAAGACTTAAGGACGACCGAACGATATATGGCTCGCACCGCCTCGGCCATCCCCGAGGCGTCCCGCCCGGCCACCGCGAGGCCGCCCTCGTTCCGGAGCCGTTCCCGAAGCTCGTCCTGGTCAAGCACTTGGAGCACCCCCTCGGCCAGCGCGGCCGGATCCGCCGGCGGGACCAGCAGCCCACCTCGGCCGACCGTGTCCGCGATGCCGCCCACGTTTGTCGCCACGATCGGCACGCTGGCGGCCATCGCGTCGAGCAGGACGGTGCCGACCGCCTCCTGGCGGGAGCTCAGCACGAAGAGATCCGCGGCCTTGATCAGCTCCATCGGCTCGTCCACCCATCCCAGCAGATGGATGCGCGAGTCCAGACCCAGGTTGCGTATCGATCGGGCCACGTGGGGCTGGAGCGGGCCGTCGCCCGCGATGGCCCAATGGAGGTCCGGCCGCCGCTCCGCGGCCAGGGCCGCGGCCCGCACCAGGGTGTCGTGGTCTTTCTCCTCGGTGAAGGCGGCCACGTTGACCGCGAGGGGAGCGTTAGGCGGGAGCCCGAGCTCCGGACGGGGGTCGCGCGCCGGGCAGGCGCGCGCCTGCTCCAGGTCGATCGCCGAGGGGACCAGCCCGATCCGGGCCGGATCGACGCCGGCCTCGCGGAGTCGCTCGGCGACCGGCGCGGAGATCGCGATCGCCCGGGTGGCCCGGCGCCAGCGGGCCGGCCGCCGCACGCGGAAGGCGGTGCGGCGATGGGCGACCCAGGGCTTGCCGGAGAGCCGCGCCGCCAGCGCGGCGAGCGTGACCGCGTGGCCGTCGTGGGCGTGATAGACGGTTCGCGGCCCCCGACCCTCCCGCCACGCGGCGAGCAACGCGGCGAGGGAGTGCCCGCTCCGCCAGCCGACGGCGCGGACGGCGACGCCCGCTCCGGTGAGCTCCCGGGCGAGCCGGCTGTCTCGGGAGGTGATCACGAGCTGCTCGACGCCGAGACCGGCCAGCCCGCGCGCGAGCAGCAGCACCTGACGCTGCCCGCCCCGCCACTGCCGGCCCGACGCGATGTGGACGATCCGTAGCGCGTCGTCCGTCACGTCCTGAGCGAGTCGGGGAACAGCGGGCAAGGCCCTTCCTGGAAGCCGGCCACCGGGGTGCGGAGCCCGAGCACCGGCACCGTCGCGGCGCCCACCTGGAGCTGGCCGATCACGGGCGCGCCCGGGATCGGCGGACCCTCGAAGAGGACTACGCCCTGGGCGCCGGCCGACGGGTCGACCACCAGCACCCCGAAGCCGGGCTCGACGCCCGCGGGCAGCTCGCCCTCGACGCCGATGACCCAGGCGGAGTCGGTGCGGCCCACGACCGAGCGGTAGGCGTCGCCGGCGGCGAAGCGGGTGGGGAGAATCTCGGGCATCGCCTCGGGAGCGGCCGCGAGCGTGCCACCCGGTCTGGTGAAGGCGTCCAGGATCAAGCCGGGAGCGGCGAGGGCCTCGATCCCGCAGCGGGTCCGGCCGTCGGACAGCCCGCATCCGGTGGCGAGGAGGACCATGGCGACGAGGGATTTCTGAGGCATGGCTGCGGCAATCGGGTCGAGGTTCCCAAAGATACCACCGGACCTTAACATTGGAGCCGCCATGGGGTTCGATGAGCTGAAGGACCGGTTCGAGCGGCTGATGGCCGAGTACACTCGGCCGCTCGGCGCCCGCGATCAGGCGAGCGCCATGCACTCCGTCCTGGTCGATCTCAAGGTCGGCCTGAAGGACCTCCGCCACGCGCTCTCGACTTCCGAGCGCGAGCTGGCCCAGGAGCAGGAAGAGCTCGCCACCGCCGAGCGCCGCCGGCGCCTGGCTTCCGAGATCGACGACGGGGAGACGGTGGAGCTGGCCGAGGTTTTCGTGGCCAAGCACCAGGAGCGGATCGAGATCCTGACCAGGAAGCTCTCCGCCCAGCGGGACGAGCTGGTCGTGGCCGAGCGCGAGTACCAGGACCTCTCCGACCGCTACCGCGCCGCGAAGCTGGGCGTGCCGGCCAACGACGGTCCCCGGCCCGCCGTGTCCGCCTCTCCCGAGGACGACCTCCACTGGGCCGAATCGGAGCGCCGCGCCGATCAGGCCACGGTCGACGCCCAGCTCGAGGCGCTCAAGAAGAAGATGGGTCGCGACTGACCAGCCCGCCCACCCACAACTAGGCCCCCACGCGCATGCGAACCTTCTTCGGTCATCCCGTGGCGCTCTCGACCCTCTTCTTCACGGAGATGTGGGAGCGGTTCAGCTACTACGGGATGCGCGGCATCCTGATCCTCTTCATGACCGCGACGGTGGCGCAGGGCGGTCTCGGGTTCTCGACGGAGCAGGCGGGCGCGATCTACGGCACCTACGTCGCCATGGTCTACATGATGACGTTGGCCGGCGGCTGGGTGGCCGACAAGCTGCTCGGGCTCCGGCGCTCGGTCTTCTGGGGCGGGGTGCTGATCATGCTGGGCCATCTGAGCCTGGCGGTGCCGTCGACCCAGTTCTTCTATTTCGGGCTGGTCCTCGTGGTGCTCGGCACCGGCCTCCTCAAGGGCAACATCTCCGCGATCGTGGGGCAGCTCTACGAGAACGACGACGCCAAGCGCGACGCCGGCTACTCGCTCTATTACATGGGTGTCAACCTGGGCGGGGCGCTCGGCCCGCTGGTCTGCGGCTGGCTCGCCCAGCAGCCCTACTTCCAGGCCAAGCTCGTGGCCTGGGGCATCGATCCCAGGAGCGCCTGGCACTTCGGCTTCGGCGCCGCCGCGGTCGGGATGTTCTTCGGGCTGATCCAGTACCTGTATGGTCAGAAGCGGCTCCCGGAGAAGTCGATTGCCGCCGCGGGTGCGACCACGCCCGAAGCCCGCGCCAAGGCCCGGCGGCAATTCGGCTGGGCCGCGGGTTTCACCCTGGTGGCGGTCGCCGCGGTGCTGCTCCTGGCCCGTCAGGGCGTCATCGCGATCACCCCGACCGGCGTCGGGCTCTTCTTCGACGTCCTGATCACGCTCACCGTGGTCGGCTTCTTCGGTTGGCTCTTCCTGTCTGCCGACTGGAGTCGCGACGAGCGGAAGCGGCTGGTGGTGATCTTCGTCCTGTTCCTGGGCGCGGCCGTGTTCTGGGCGGGGTTCGAGCAGGCCGGCTCCACCCTGAATCTCTTCGCCCAGCGGAACACCGCGAACACCTTGCTCGGCTGGGCCTATCCGGCGAGCTGGCTCCAGTCGGTCAATTCGATCTTCATCATCATCTTCGCCCCGATCTTCGCCTGGCTCTGGACGGCGCTCCGCCATCGCGATCCCTCGAGCCCCACCAAGTTCACCTTGGGCCTCCTGCTTCTGGCGGTCGCCTACGGGGTGATGGTGGTGGCCGCGATGCGCTCGTCGAACGGCACCCTGGTGAGCCCGATGTGGCTGATCGCCGTCTATCTGCTCCAGACCTTCGGCGAGCTCTGCCTCAGCCCGGTCGGGATGAGCGCGATGTCGCGGCTGGCGCCGGTCCGGGTGAGCGGTCTCATGTTCGGCGTCTGGTTCCTCGCCTCGTCGGTGGGCAACAAGATCGCCGGTCGGGTGGGCGGCCTGTACGAGTCCTTCAGCCTGCCGGCCATCTTCGGCGCCAACTCCCTGTTCGTGCTCGTGTTCGCGATCGGGATGGCCCTCTTGATCGTCCCGATCAAGCGGATGCTCGCCGCGCGCGAAGCCTGAGTTGCCCGAGGCGATGGGGCGCGGTCGGTCGCGCGGCGGCGGCTCCTCGAGCCGGCCCTCGCTGCTCCGGCCGCTGGCGACGCTCGGCGTCGTCTGGCTCTCGGCGTGCGGCGGCGCGCCGACGCCCGGGCCGTGGCAGATCGGCGACGGCTATCGCTGGCGCGCGCTGCCTCCGGCCGGCCTGAGCAGTCCGGGCTTCACCGAGCTCGCCGCCCGAACCGGCCTTCGCTTCCGCAACACCGTGAGCGATTCCGCCGCCAGCCGGAATCGCCATCTGATGCACGGCTCGGGCGTGGCGATCGCCGACGTGGACGGCGACGACCTGCCCGACGTGTTCCTGGCCCGGATCGAGGGGCCGAACGCGCTCTTCAAGAATCTGGGCGGCTGGCGGTTTCGCGACGTCGCCCTCGAGGCGGGCGTCGCGCTCGCCGATCGCGCGTCGACCGGGGCGACCTTCGCGGACGTCGATGGCGACGGCGACCAGGACCTCCTGGTCAACGCGATGGGAGGCCGGAACGCGCTCCTGCTCAACGACGGCGCCGGCCACTTTCACGGAGGCGGCCCGGGAGCGCGGGCTGGTCGACGAGGCCCGGGGGAGCACGACCAGCACGCTGGCCGACGTCGATGGCGACGGCGACCTCGACCTCTACGTCGCCAACTACAAGGCGCGCACCATGCTGGACTCGCTCAGCCCGGCGGAGCGGAGCTTCGACGCCGTGGTGCGCCAGACCGGCGACCGGTTCGAAGTGGTGCCGGCGCTCCGAGACGACTACCGGATCGTCCGGCGCGACGACCTCCGCGCGGTGAGTCTGGTGCAGCGCGCCGACCCGGACTGGTTCTACCTCAACGACGGCCGCGGGTACTTCACGCGGATTCCGCTGGCCACGCCGGAGCGCTTTCTGGATGCCCCCGGCCGCCCGCTCGAGCGGGAGCCGGACGACTTCGGTCTCGCGGCTCGGTTCTACGACCTGACCGGCGACGGCGCGCCCGATCTCTACGTCGCCAACGACTTCGAGGATCCCGACCAGCTCTGGATCAACGACGGCGCCGGACGGTTTCGGCTGGCGGGACCGGAGGCGGTGCGTCAGACCAGCAACTCGGGCATGGCCGTCGACATGGCGGACGTCGACCGGGACGGGCGCGTCGATCTCTTCGAGGTCGACATGCTGGCCCGCGACAGCCGTCGTCGGAAGACCCAATCGCCCACCAACACGGCGGTGCCCAAGGTGGTGGGGCAGTACGACCGCCAGGCCCAGTGGCAGCGCAACGTGCTGCTCTGGAATCGGGGCGGCGGGCGCTTCGCGGAGATCGCCGCCTACGCCGGAGTCGAGGCCACGGGCTGGTCCTGGTCGGCCGTCTTCCTCGACGTGGATCTCGACGGCTTCGAGGATCTGCTGATCGGTACGGGCCACACCTGGGACCTGATGGACACCGACGCGATCGAGGCGCTCCGGGCGGGGCGGAGCGCCGCCGGCTGGCGCGAGGAGCGGCGGCTCTATCCCCGGCTCGATCTGCCGAACGTCGCGCTCCGGAACCGGGGCGACCTGACCTTCGAGGACCAGTCCGAAGGCTGGCGCTTCGGGCTCGATCCGGACGTGTCCCACGGACTCGCGTTGGGCGACCTCGACCGCGACGGCGATCTCGACGTGGTGGTGAACCGGCTGGACGCGCCGGCGCTGGTGCTCCGGAACGACGCCCCGGCGGCGCGGGTGGCGGTGCGGCTCGCGGGGCGGGCGACCAACACGGCCGGGATCGGCGCGGTGGTGACGGTGCGGCGGGGGGCGGTGCCGACGCAGAGCCGGGAGATGACCTCGGGCGGCCTCTATCTCTCCTCCTCCGAGGCGACGCTCTCCTTCGCGACGGGGTCGAGCGACTCGGTCGAGATCGAGGTGCGCTGGCGGAGCGGGGCGCGGTCGCTGGTCGCCGCGCGGCCCTCGCGACTCTACGAGATCGAGGAGCCCGAGGGCGGGGCGTCTCGGGCGGAGCCGGCGCCGCCTCCCGTTCCGGCCCCGCTCTTCGAGGACCGCTCTTCATCGATCGCCTGGAGCCACCGCGACCCGGCCTTCAACGACGCCCGCCGCCAGCCGCTTCTGCCGTGGCGATTGACCGAGCTGGGGCCGGGCATCGGCTGGGCGGACCTCGACGCCGACGGCGACGACGACCTGATCGTCGGCGCCGGAGCCGGCGCCGCGTCCGGAGCGTTCCTGAACGAGCGGGGTCGGTTCCGGGCCGTCGCGACCGCGGGGGCGAGGGACTCGTTCGATCTCACCGCGGTGGTCGCGAGCGGGCCGTCGGTCTGGATCGGGCAGTCGAGCTACGAGGCGCCCAATCCTCGCGCCGCGCTCGAAGCCGCGGGGGTGCTGCGCTATCGGCTCGAGGGAGGGCGATGGCGCGGCGCCGCCGCGATTGGCGGGGACACGACGAGCGTCGGACCGCTGGCGCTCGCCGACGTCGACGGCGACGGGGCGCTCGACCTCTTCGTCGGCGGGCGGGTGGCGCCCGGGGTGTATCCGCTCGCGTCCAACAGTCGCCTGTATCGGGGCGGGCCGGCAGGCTGGACCCTCGACACGCTCGCCCGCGCACCGCTTCGCGGGATCGGATTGGTGTCGGGGGCGGTGTTCTCCGATCTCGACCAGGACGGCGATCCCGACCTGGTGCTCGCCATCGAGTGGGGCCCGGTGCGGGTGCTCCTGAACGAACAGGGCCGCTTCCGCGACGCCACGGCGGCGCTCGGTCTGGAGGCGTCGACCGGCCGCTGGAACGGCGTCACCGCCGCCGACTTGGACGGCGACGGGCGGCTCGACCTGGTCGCCACCACCTGGGGCCGGAACACCGGCTACGGCGCGAGCGCGGAGGAGCCCCTCTGGCTCTACTTCGGCGACTTCGGCGGCACCGGGGTCGTGCACCCGCTGCTCGCCCGCTTCGATCCGCGGATCGGCGGGATCGCGCCACTCGCGCCACTGCTCCGGCTGAGCGCGGCGCTCCCCGCGGTGCGGCGGGCCTTTCCCACCAACGCGGCGTATGCGGACGGTTCGATCGATCAGGTTCTCTCAGGGCTCGGCGCGCGCGAGGCCGGCTCGGCGCAACCACGCTCGACCACACCGTGTTCCTCAACCGGGGCGACCGCTTCGAGGCGCGGCCCCTCCCGATGGAGGCCCAGATCGCGCCGGCCTTCGGGGTGGCGGCGGCCGACTTCGACGGCGACGGCGCAATCGATCTGTTCCTGGCGCAGAACTTCTCCAGCACCGACCTGCTCTCGCCCCGGTTCGACGCCGGCCGCGGCCTGGTCCTCCTCAACGGCGGCGACGGGTCCTTCCGCCCGCTCGAGCCGGCAGTGTCCGGGATCGCGATGGTCGAGGATCAGCGCGGCGCGGCGGTGGCCGACTTCGACGGTGACGGCCGAGTGGATCTCGCGGTGGGGCGGAGCTCGGCCCCCGTCGCCCTCTATCGAAACCGTGGGGGCGCGCCCGGGGTGACGATCCGGAGCCGGCGCTCGATGGTCGGCGCGATCGTGCGGGTCGAGGCCGACGCCGGGCCCGGGCCGGCGTACGAAGTCCACGCCGGCAGCGGCTACTGGTCGCAGGACGGGCGGTTGACCGTCGGGCTGCCGGCGGGCGCCAGGGCGCTCACGATTCGATGGCCCGGCGGGCGGGAGGAGCGGATCCCGTTGCCGGCGAGGGCGAGAGTGGTGGAGGTCGGCGGGTCCTGAAGCGGCCGGGCTAGGGTGCGGCCCGGGTCCAGATCACCACGACGCCGCAGCCAGCCGTCGACCCGGTGAACTCGGCCGGCACCTCGCCGGTTCCGCGATAGACCTCGATGCCCTGCACGTCGGGGATCGGCGTCGAGACCGCGAACGACCGCGCCTCCTGGCCGTCCACCCAGAACGCCGGGAAGCAGCGCGGACCCGAGCGCGCCATCCGGATGATGCACTCCAGCGCGCCGCAGTCGACTTTGACGCCCTTCACCGTGCGAAGGGCGTCTCCCATGTTGAGATAGCCGCGACTGCGGATCTCGTCCCGGGTGATGAAGTGGCCGACGCCGCGCGCCCGGCGCCGCTCGAAGTCCGCATAGCGGCTGAGGGTCTTCGACGCCTTCTCTTCGACCAGGATGTCGGGCAGCTGCTCGCCGGTGAATTCGAGCTCGAAGGTGTATTCCCTGGTCTGACCTTCGTCGAAGACGAGCTCCACCGACAGGGGACGGTAGCCGATGTTTCGGACGTCGACGCGGTGACGGCCGGGCGCGATTCCCTGGAGGACGAAACGGGCCTGGCTGGAGAGACTCACGTCCTGGCGGACGCCGTCGAGCAGCACGACGGCGTCCGCGAGCGCTTCGCCCGTGCGGTCGTCGTAGACTTTGCCGATCAGAGCGGCGTCTTGCTGGGCGATTGCCGCCGAGGCGATGGCGAGGGTCGAGCCGAGTGCGGCGAGCAGCGAGCGCATTGGCAGCCTCCTTCGCGGCCGGGCTGAATCGATCGGGCAGGTCGCGGCGCCGGTCGAAGGCGCCTTGCGAAGTTGCGCGATCAGATTCAATATAGAACTCCACCTGACTTCAAAGGCGCGAATTGTACACAACGGCTCGGTCGAGCCGATGTCGGACCGTTCGGATGGCGCCATCGCGGGGTTTCAGAATCGGGTAGTCGCCCGGTCGTTTGGTGCGTGGCACCTGATCGACGTGGGTTTAGACAAGGTGAAGGTGAGATGTGTGTCCGACCGACACGGGCGAGCGAGTTAACCGCGTGTCTGTTTAACACGACTCACCTCCATGACTGAGTGTCAAAACGTTGGGCCGTGTTTGTTGCAGGAGTGTTTATTTGCAGGCGGGCATGCTTCGTGCCCGTTGGATGGACGACGCTCTCCGCGTCTACAGGGAATCAATCTTCGCAGCACGCAATACAAGCAGTTGAGGGAGTGGCCGGAAAACCGCCGCGGTCGGTAACGACCTGAGTGGCCTTTTCCCGCAGTTTCCCACCAACCGAGGAACAGCTATGAGGCGTTCGCGTTTCGGGGCAAGCGTGCGGGCAGCTGCCGTGGGCGGGCTGCTCGTCTTCGGTGCTGGAACGGTGTGGGCGCAGAACGCGACCATCACCGGCAAGGTCACGGACGAGCAGGGGCGGCCGCTTGGCGGGGCCAGCGTGGTGGTTCAGGGAACGCCGAATGGCGCGGCGACGAACGTGCAGGGCAGCTACACGATCACGCTGTCGCCGGATCGGGCCACGGGGCAGCAGGTCACGATCGTCGCGCGGTACCTGGGCAAGTCGCCGGGGAGCAGGACCATCACGCTGACGGCGGGCTCGCACACGGTCGACTTCGAGCTCAAGGACGATCCGTTGCGTCTCGACGAGCTGGTCGTGACCGGCGTCTCCGAGGCGACCTCCACCAAGAAGCTCGCCTTCGCGGTGGGTCGGGTTTCGGCCGATCAGCTGCAGGAGACGCCCGGCGTGACGGCGCTCGGCGCCCTGGCCGGCAAGGTCTCGGGCGTGCGGCTGGTGCAGGCGTCCGGTGAGCCGGGCACGACTCCGACCATCCGTCTCCGTGGCTCGACCAGCATCTCCGGATCGCAGGACCCCCTCATCATTCTCGACGGCACGATCACCCGGCTCACGATGGCGGACATCGCCGCGGAGGACATCGAGCGGGTCGAGGTCATCAAGGGCGCGGCGGCCTCCTCGCTCTATGGCTCCGACGCGGCGAACGGGGTGATTCAGATCTTCACCAAGCGGGGCGCCAATCTGGCCGATGGCAAGCTGCTGGTGACCTCCCGGAACGAGGGCGGGGTGTCGTTCCTCTCGAACCGCATCCCGACGGCCAACGCGCACGCCTTTTTCAGGTGGAGTCCTGCAGCACCACCCCGAGCGGCGTCTGCTTCAGCGGACCAGCTCCGGCAATCACATCAACGAGCCGGACGGCGTCGCCGACAACCCATACCCGATCTTCTACGATCAACGGCGCGGACGCTGGGCCATGGTGTGTTCCTGGCCAACTACGTCTCGGTCGGTCAGCGTCGGGGTCAGACCAACTTCAACGCCTCCTTCCAGAACACCCGGACGGAGGGCGTCGTCTTCGGAAGCTGAAGGGGCTTCGCCGGCAGAACTTCCGGGTGAACGTCGATCAGCAGCTCACGCCGCGGCTCGACCTGTCGTTCAGCTCGTTCTACGGGCGGTCCGACAACCAGGACGCGGCCCAGGGACCCGGGGCGCCGTTCTTCGCGGTGCAGTTCGTCGAGCCACTCGACCTGTTCGCGCGGTGCGACGACACGCCACCCTGCACGGCGGAGGAGGGGAACCCGGACGGCAGCCCCTACCGGGCGTTCATCCCAGACCGGGTCGCCAACGCGACGAACCCGCTCTACGAGCTCTTCAACCGCGACCGGCGGAACGACCGCAGCCGCTTCACCGGCTCGGCCCGGCTCCGCTGGCGGATCGCCGACTGGCTGATCGCGGAGGGCAACTACAACTTCGACCAGGAGCGGGTCGACTCGTCCGACGTCACCCCGTTCGGCTTCATCGGTCCGACCGGTCAGGCGACCGACGGCAACATCGTCGGAGCCTCGATCAGCGGGAGGACCTACAACACCGGCGCCACCCTGACGGCGATCCGGAGCTTCGGCGAGATCACCAACACGACGAAGCTGAGCTTCATCTACGAGGATCAGAACGCGGCGCGGCTCTTCTCGCAGGGGTCGAAGCTGGTGGTGAGCCGGGTGCCGGAATTCGACGCGGTCGATCCGTCGACCCTGTCGAGCACCTCGAGCGACATCCGGCATCCTGATCGAAGCTTCTTCGCCGTCACCGCCTTCCACCGACATCGAGGACCGCTACATCCTCGACGGCGATCCGGCGTGATCAGTCGTCCCTGTTCGGTCGAGGCCAGTCGTCCACCTACTGCACCGCCTGTCGGGCGCCTGGCGGCCAACGAGGACCTCAAGATCGGCGGGATGTCGACGAACTGCGGCTGCGTGGCTCGTACGGGACCGCCGACCTCCGCCCGCTGTTCGGCTATCGGTACGAGACGCTCGACGTCAACGGCGGGTCGTTCTCGAAGGCGCAGCTCGGCAACAAGAACCGTAGAGAGCCCGGCCCGCTCCTCGAGTTCGAAGTCGGCGCGAACGTCGAATCCCGGCGGCGGCGGGGTCACGCTCGAGTACACTGCCGAAGAAGACCACCAAGGACCAGATCCAGCTGGTCGAATACCGCCCGCCGTGGTCGGCTTCCTGGAGCAGTGGCAGAACGTCGGCACGCTGCAGTCGAAGACCCACAGCTCGCGGTCGGCCTGCAGCTGCTCGAACGGCGGAACGCCGCCTTCCAGATCAACATCGCAGGCGATCGGACCCGGCAGACCATCACCGACTATCCGCTGCCCGAGACGCTGGTGGGCCCGGTCGCCACCTTCTTCCTCTGCACCGGCTGCCCCCTCGGCGTGATGTACGGCAACCGCGTCGTGCGGAGCATCGAGCAGCTCTACGACGACCCGGCCAAGGCGGCGCTGTCCGGTCCGGGCCAGGCGTGGAGCCGCGACTCGGTGCTGGTGAACGAGGAAGGGATCGTGGTGCGCCGGAGCA
The DNA here is from genome assembly GCA_041390205.1 of Gemmatimonadales bacterium. Taxonomy (GTDB): domain Bacteria; phylum Gemmatimonadota; class Gemmatimonadetes; order Gemmatimonadales; family GWC2-71-9; genus SHZU01. The sequence continues at coordinate 111,578 of JAWKQJ010000008.1, read as the reverse complement.
CGTGGCGGACGCCGTCGGAGCGCGGCATCATCTACGTCGATCAGGACGGCAACAACATCGTCGAGATCGGCGACGCGAATCCGGACTTCAACCTGAGCTTCAACCCGGTCTTCAACTGGAAGCGGCTGGCCATCAACGGCCTGGTCGACTGGACCCAGGGCGGCAACATCTACAACGGCACCCGGCAGTGGCCGTTCTTCGAGAACCGTGACCGGGTGTACGATCAGAGCGGCAAGCCCGAAGAGGAGAAGAAGAGCCAGTCGTACTACAACTTCTTCTACAACAGCCTGAATCCGATCGACTTCTTCGTCGAGTCCGGCACCTACGTCAAGATCAAGGAGCTGGCCGTCCACTACACGCTCGACCGCGCCCAGCTCCGGAAGATCGGTCTCGGGCGGCTCGAGAACGTGCGACTCGGCGTGATCGGCCGGAACCTGTTCACCTTCACCAACTACTCCGGCTTCGATCCGGAAGTGACCTATCCGTTCGTCAACGATCCCTATCAGATCCGGATCGATTGGTTCGGGTACCCACACTTCCGGACCTTCACCGGTCTGGTCGAAATCGCGTTCTGAGCCCGACCCACCAGTCAAGGAAACGAGACATGAGACTCTCAGAGCGAATGACCCGGTGGTCGGCCCTGCTCGGCCTCGTGGCGGTGTTCGGCTGCAACAGCCTCGACGTCGAGAACCCGAACGCGCCGGACGCGGAGCGGGCCTTTTCCGATCCGTCGGCCGTGGCGGGGTTGATCACCGGCGGATTCAAGGGATGGTTCAACACCAACCACGAGTTCAACAGCGGTCTGGTGCTCAACGCGATGGCCGACGCGCTGTCAGCCTCGTGGAACAACTTCAACCTCCGGTACTACTCGTCGGACGGCAACGAGTGCCCGGTCCGCTGCGGTTGGGACAACCGGAGCACCTCGGCGCTCTACCCGCAGCTCGAGGTGTACTGGTACGGCTACTACGGCGTCCTCTCGAACGCGAACGACGTGCTCACCGCGATTCGGAAGAACGACGTGATCGTCGGCGGCCAGGCCAACACCGATCGTCTCGAGGCGATCGCCGTGATGCTGCAGGGCATGGCCTTCTCGCAGATCGCGCTCAACTACGATCGCGGGTTCGTGGTGACCGAAGACACCGACATCAGCACCCCGGAGGCGGTCGCGGCGATTCCGATCCTCGATCGCGTCGAGGTGCGCGACGCGGCGATCGACAAGTTCGACGAGGCCGTCGCGTTGATGCAGGCGAGTCCCTTCACGACCGACGCCGCCTGGATGGGCAAGTCGGGCGGGCCGACCTACAGCAGCGCATTCCTGATCCGGCTGATCCGAACGATGCAGGCCGAGGCGCTGGCGCTCTTCCCACGCACGGCCGCGGAGAACGCGCAGGTCAACTGGGGCCAGGTCGCGACCTACGCGTCGCAGGGTCTGAACGACGACTTCCGGTTCGTGCAGGACGGCTATGCCGGCGACTGGTACAGTGGCGTGAACGACTGGGGTAACGACAACGGCACCATGCGGGTCGACACCCGGTTGGCCCGACTGATCACCGACGGACCTCAGGGCGAAGCGCTCCGCCACAAGGACCCCTGGCCCAACCCCGACGGGAATCCCGTGCCGGACGCGTTCGACGCCCGAGTCGGCAATGGCACCTGGGGCCCGGAGGACGATCTCCTGGGAACCGGGAGCATCGCCGAAGACGCGGGGGCCGGCACCGACTTCGCCTACTTCTCGCTGGCCATCTTCGTTCCGGCCCGGGGGCAGTATCACCAGAGCAACCTCGGCTACGTGCGCTACACCTATCTGGCCTATCCGGGCTACGGACTTCCGGGCGAGGACGGCATCGGCGAGGTGGTGGTGTACGGGAAGGCGTTCAACGACCTGCTCTGGGCCGAGGGCTTGATTCGGAGCGGTGGAAGCGCCGCGCAGGCGGCGGGGCTGATCAACAACACGCGGGTCACCCGAGGCGGCCTGACACCGCTCGATGGCAGCGAGGGCACGGCGGCGCTCCTGTCCGCCCTCCAATACGAACAGGACATCGAGCTGCTCACCATGGGCGCCGTGCCCTACTACAACCGGCGCCGGATCGACGGGTTGAAGGCGATGTCGCCCCGGCAGATGCCGATTCCGGCGAAGGAGCTGCAGATTCTCCAGCAGGAACTGTATTCCTTCGGTGGGCCGGACAATCCGGAGGGCCTGGCTCCAGGCGTCGACGGCAGTGGCAAGCGGGTCCGCCACGTGCGGGAGATCTGGGCCGACATCGAGCGGATGACGAGGGCGGAGGCCGTTCGCCGGAATCGCCGCTAACGGGCAGGGAAGGGGGACTGCACCCGGGGGTCGGGCGGTTGCCCGGCGCCCGGGTGTTTTCTCGCCCGGGAATTGATCGCTCGAACGACTGACCGATGACTCGACCGACCCTGCCTCGAGGCCAGCTGCTCACGCCGCTCGGTTGGGCCGCGCTCGCCGCGCTGGCGGCCGGCCTCGGCGAGTCCGCGGTCGCGATGCTGGCGCAGCTGGGCCGCGGCCGGGTGTCGCTCTTCGGGCCCGAGGCGGTCTGGCTCCGTCCGCTGGCCGAGCTGCTGGTCATGGCCCCGATCGCGGCGCTGTTCGTCCTGGGGTGGGGGCTGATTCGTCCGCTCCGAACGGCGGGTGCCGCGATCGTCTGCTTCGGCGGGTTGGCGGGCTTCGCGGTGCTCTCGGGCATCGAGGGTCTGCACTGGGCCTCGGCCCTGCTCCTCGGCGTCGGGACCGCGGCCGTGCTCGCGCGAAGCGACCGATTCAGGCGGCTCCGTCCGTGGCGGGCGGCCCACGCCTTGGTCGGGGGGGGGGCGCGGCTGGGCATAGCGGAGCCGGCCGCCGGCATGGCGTCGCGTCGCTCGGCCAAGGTCGCCGGCGCGGTGGCGCGGGCGGGGGCGCCCAACGTGCTGCTGCTGGTGCTCGACACGGCCCGGGCCTGGAATCTCGGTGGCTCGGCCACAGCCGAGCCACCACGCCGGCGCTCGATCGCTGGGTCGCGACCGGAGCGGTGTTCACCAAAGCCATGGCGACGGCGCCCTGGACCCTTCCGTCCCACGCGAGCCTCTTCACGGGGCGCCCGCCGACGGAGCTCTCGGCCGGTTGGGTGACCGCGCTCGATCGGGCCGCGCCGACCCTGGCCGAGGCCTTGAGCGCGGCGGGCTACCGGACCGGTGGGTTCGTCGCCAACTACCGCTATGCCGGCCGCTCCACGGGGCTCGCCCGCGGCTTCCAGCGCTACGACGACTATCCGATCCGGTGGGACGAAGCGCTCCGAATGACCTCCCTGGCGCGCCGGGCGCTCCGCTTCCCCCGAGTGCAGCAGTGGCTGGGCGAGCATCGGGTTCTGGAGGCGCGCGTCGCGGCGGACGTGAACGACGCCTTCCTCGACTGGGTCGACGCGGAATCGGCCGGTCCCTTCTTCGGATTCCTCAACTACGTCGACGCCCACTCGCCCTACCTGCCACCGGCGCCGTTCGACTCGCTCTGGATCAAGCAGGAGGACCGCGGGCAGCGCTCGAGACGGTACACCGCCGCGATGGACCGGGCGTTCGGCCCCGGACCGATGCCGGCCGACCTGGTGGCGGAGTATCTCGACGGGTACGACGGGGCGATCCGCTATCTCGACGGCGAGATCGAGCGTCTCTTGCAGGAGCTCGCGCGGCGCGGCCTGCTCGACGACACGATCGTGGTGCTCACCTCCGACCACGGGGAGCACTTCGGCGAGCACCATCTGATCCAGCACGGCAACAGCCTCTTCCTGCCGCTCCTCCACGTCCCGCTGGTGGTGGTCTGGCCCGGCCACGTGCCCGAGGGCGTCCGGGTGACCGCGCCGACCTCGCTGCGGAACGTCGCCGCGACCGTGTTGGACCTGACCGGCGCGGCCAACCCCGGGCTCCAAGGCCGCTCGTTGGCGGCCCGCTGGAAGCCGGAGGGCGACGGGTTCGGCACGGATACGGTATTCGCGGCGGTGGACTGGCACGAGAGCCTCTCGAGGTTCCCGCCTTCGCCGCTGCTCGCGGGATCGCTGCGGTCGGTGGTGCTCGACTCGCTGCACCTGGTCGCGCGTGCGGACGGGAGCGAGGCGCTCTTCGACCCGGACCGCGACTTTCTCGAGCGTCGCAACCTGGCCGGGCTGCCTGCCTATCAGGCCGAACTCGGCCGGCTTCGTGCGGCGCTCCAGGCTATGACGAACGGGAATCCGGGGCCGGTACCTCCGAAGTGAGCTCGGAGGGCGGGGCGAACAGGCTCCTCGGAGGCCCGCTCCACCCGCGATCCACTCTCCCGGCGGGTCGTCGGCCCGATCGATGGCTGCTCGACGCCATACGGCCCTGCCGGCGGGGCCCCCGCCTCTTCGGCTCCGCCCTCCACCCGCTTCCGGCGCTCGCCAGGGCGAGGATCACGCAATAGCCGTAGATCCGGTGTGGGTCGTCGAGCAGGTGCGCGGCGCTCTCCGCGTGAGCTTGGCCACCAGCGGGCCGAGGGGGCCAAGGGTCTGCGCCTCGGCCTCTTCGAGGTACTGTCGCGCGAGCTCAAGGGAGAGCTTGGGGTCGCGGCGCAGGAGCCGGGCGATGATCGCGGCTAGCTGGGCGATCCAACGAAGGACGATGTCGCGCTGCATGGTCGCGAAAGCTAGGGACCCGGCCAGGGCAGAGCCACGCCCGGAGCTGGGAGCGGCCAAGGCGTCGGTGGCTTCCATGAATGCAAAGAACTTGACAATGTGGCGGGCAGTGCCCAGATTAGCCGTCGATGAGCACCGAGCGCGCCCCGAAGCGGGCCAGCGACCCGATTCCGCTGCACGATCGGGCGATCCAGAACCTCAGCTTCATCCGGGAGACCATGGCCCGGGCCGGCACGGTCACGTCGGTGCCGGGTTGGGGTGGGGTCGGGATGGGAGCCGTGGCGCTGGTGGCGGCGGCCGTCGCGTCCGGCTCGAGAGTCCCGCGGAGTGGCTGTCCGTCTGGCTGGGTACGGCCGTCGTCGCCATCGCAGGTCGGCGGCGTGGCGATGTTGCGCAGGCCGGACGGGCGGGGCGCCGCTCTGGAGCCCGGGCGGGTCGGCTCTTTGCCGGCGCGTTCGCGCCGGCCCATCCTGGCCGGTGGGGTGCTCACGGTAGCACTTTACGCCAGGGGGCAAACCGATCTGCTCCCCGGCATCTGGCTCCTGCTCTACGGGGGCGGCGGTCGCCCCTCGGCCGGGATGTTCTCGGTGCGGCTGGTGCCGGTGCTCGGCCTCTGCTTCATGGGGCTCGGCGCGGTGGCGCTCTTCCTGCCGGCCGGATTCGGCGACCTCTGCATGGCGCTCGGCTTCGGCGGGCTGCGAGGTGGCCTTCGGGCTGGTGATTGCGAGGCGATATGGCGGCTAAGCCGAAACGAAGACAGATCCAGGCCAGGCCCAAAGCGAGAGCGCCCGCTCACTTTCGTCCGTCGCGGGCTCCCAGCCCTCCTCGGTTCCGTCCCGTCTCGACCAACTCGTCCACGAGCGGGTCAGGCTGGCTATCTTGAGCGCCCTCGCGGTCAATGATCGTCTCAACTTCACCGAGCTCAAGGCTCTGACGGGCGCGACGGACGGAAACTTGAGTGTCCACTCGCGCAAACTCGAGACGCTGGCTACGTCGAAGCAAGGAGCTTCGAGGGACCAGTGCCGCGGACCGATTTCGCCCGCACGGCGGCGGGCCGGCAAGCGCTCGAGCGCTATCTCTCAGTCACATGGAGCGCCTGATCCGGGCCTACCCGGGCGGGCTGACTGACCGTTCATGAGTCTCGATCAGGGCAGAGGCTCCGACTCGTAACTTTGCACAACAAAGTTCTCCACTCCATCTGGGCTTGATTCTCGACGGCAACGGGCGCTGGGCCGCTGCGACGGGCATGCCGCGCAGTCAGGGCCACGCGGCCGGCGCCAAGGTGCTCCGCCGGATCGTGGAGGCGGCGCCTGGCCTCGGGATCCGCTGGCTCTGATCCACGCGTTCTCGTCGGACAACTGGCAACGACCGGCCCAGTGAGGTCGGGTTGTTGATCTGGCTGCTCTGGCGCTACCTCGGCCGAGGCCGAGCGGTGCCGGCGCCGGGGTGGCGATCGAGGTCGTGGGGCGCCGAGACCGGCTGGACCGAGGGCTCAGGGAGGCGATCGAGCGTGCCGAGCGATCCACTCGGAGCGGGGAGCGTCTCGACGCCGGGTGGCGGTGGACTACTCAGGGGCGGGACGCGATCCGTCGCGCCGCCGAGCTCGCGGCTCGCTCGGGCAGGACGGAGCTGAGCCAGGACGAAGCTGGGCGAGCGATCGCCCGGGTGGATCACGCCAGCCCGGTACCGCCCCTGGACCTGCTGATTCGGACCGGGGGCGAGCAGCGACTCTCGGATTTTCTGCTGTGGGAGTCCGCCTACGCGGAGCTGTTCTTCCTGGAGACGCCCTGGCCCGACTTCGCGCCGACGGACTTGGCGGCGGTCGTCTCGAAGTTCTTCACCCGCGAGCGCCGGTTCGGCCGGGTGGAGCCGCGCGTCGAAGCGGAAGCGCCGGCTCGCCGCGGCGGTCTTCGCGTGGTCTGACGCCATTCGATGGAGGGTGACCGGTGATCCCGACTGCCGTAGGCATGCTCTCGGTGCTGGCGACGCTGGCTCTGGTCGGTGTCAGGCTCACGACGGCCGTCCTCGGGCTCGCTCGCGGACGGAAGGCTTGGGCCCGCGGAGGCAGCTGGCTGGCCGGTTTGGCGGTTGCGGGCTGGGCGGCGCTCTGGATCACGGGGTGGATGTCGGCGCCGCGGGCGTGCTTCCGAGGAGGCGAGGGCTCTCCTTCTGCGGGATGGACTGCCACCTGCGTGTCGGTCGTCGGGGTCTCGCGCGACCGACCGCTCAGTCTCCGTGCGGTTCCGGAGCGACGCCGAGCGCACCGAATTCCCGAGCTTCGCCTCGAGGTGCGCGATGGCGAAGGACGGAGCTATCTCCCGACCAGCGGGATCGTCGCCGGAGTCGCTTCCGGCCGGCGAGACCGTGGTGCAGGACTTCACCTTCGCCGTCCCCGCCGAGGCGGTGTCACCGCGACTGGTCGCCTCGTATCGGGGGTGGCTCGACTATCTGGTGCCGGGGCAGGGCAACCCCATGGTCCAGCGTCGCCTCGGCCTGGCGATCTAGCGGTCCGGCGCCCGAGCGGCTCGAGGCGCGCGACCCATCCGTCGCGCCGAGGGGGCGGATGCCGCGGCCGTCAGACCACGATCGTTCCCTTCAGCACGGTGACCGCGGTGCCCGAGAGCTCGACCCGCGGCTGCCGGAGCTTCACCGCGAGGCGTCCGCCGCGAGGCGAGGCCTGGAACGCGGCCATCTCGGTCTTGCCGAGCCGCTCGGCCCAATACGGGGTGAGGGTGCAGTGCGCGGAGCCGGTCACCGGATCTTCGTCGATACCGGCGCCGGGCGCGAAGAAGCGGGAGATGAAGTCGAAGCCCTGATCCCCCGGCGCGGTGACGATCACGCCGCGGGCCTCGAGACCACGAATCACAGAAAAGTCCGGTCTGAGCGCGCGGACGGCCGCCGGATCGTCGAGCACGACGAGATAGTCGGGTTGGGCGACCTCGTTCCGGTAGCACGCGCCTCGCGCGCCGAGCGACTCCAGCAGGCCGTCGGGCGGCGTGGTGGCGATCGGCGTCGTGGCGGGGAAGTCCAGGGTGATGCCGGTCGTGCCGCGGCGGGCGACGAGGCGCCCGCTCCGGGTGTGGAACGCCGCGTCACGGTCGAGATCCAGACGGCCCGTCTCCCGGAAATGGGCGCTCGCCAGGGTCGCGTGTCCGCAGAGATCGACCTCGTAGCCCGGGGTGAACCAGCGGAGCCTGGAAACCGTCGTCGCGCGGCCGGAGGAACGCGGTCTCGGCCTGATTCATCTCCCGGGCGACCGACTGCATCCAGTCGTCGGTGACCTGGCGGTCCACCCAGCAGACGCCGGCGGGGTTTGCCGGCAAGGGACGATCGGCGAAGGCATCCAGTCGTAGAGATCCATCGAGATCACCTCGGGTGGGTTCGGCGTGCGACCCGGAATATCACCCGTCGGCGTGATGGCAGGCTGCAGGCTGGCTCCGATCGGCCGGAGCTCGGGGCGCTCGGTCTGGCAGCGGGCGTTCTTGGCGGGATGGAAGCAGCGCGAGGCGAAGGGACAGCCCGGCGGAGTCGAGGTCGGGCTGGGCGGATCGCCGGGGAGGACGATCCGGACCCGCTGACTCTCAGGGTCGGGCTCGGGCACGGCCGAGAGCAGCGCCTCGGTGTAGGGATGGCGGGGCCGCGCCAACACTTCGTCACGGCTCCCCTGCTCGACGATCCGTCCGAAGTACATCACGGCGACGCGATCGGCAATCTGGCGGACCACGGCGAGGTCGTGGGCGATGAAGAGATAGGCGAGGCCGCGCGCCCGCTGGGCGTCCCGGAGCAGGTTGATCACCTGCGCCTGGACGGAGACGTCGAGCGCCGAGACCGGCTCGTCGCACACCAGGAAGGTCGGATCGACCGCCAGCGCGCGCGCGATGCCGACCCGCTGCCGCTGTCCGCCGGAGAACTCGTGCGGGTACCGATCGGCCAGGCTTCGGTCGAGCCCGACCTCGCCGAGCAGCGCCGCGACCCGGGCGGGAATCCCGCGCTTCGGGACCAGCTTGTGGATCTCGATCCCCTCCGCGATCGACTGGCCGATCGTCATCCGCGGGTCGAGCGACCCGTAGGGGTCCTGGAAGACGATCTGCATCCTTCGGCGGAGGCCCTTCAGGGTCCGGCGATCGGCGGCGAGCACGTCGACGCCGTCGAAGCGGACCCGGCCGGAGGTGGCTTCGACCAGGCGAAGCACGGTCTTGCCGAAGGTCGTCTTGCCCGAGCCCGATTCGCCCACGAGCGCGAGGGTCTCTCCGGGCAGCACCTCGAGGCTCACGCCGTTCACGGCGTGGATCACGCCACCCGCTCCGAACCACTTGGCCGTGCGGAAGTGGGTGACCAGGTCGGTGACCTCGAGCAGCGGGGCCGTCACGAGCTGTCGCTCGCGAGGAGGACGCAGCGCCCGCGATGGCCGTCGGAGACCGGTTGCCACCCCGGCACGGCGGCGACGCAGCGCTCCTCGCGGTGGCGGCAGCGCGGCGCGAAGCGGCAGCCGGGTGGCCCGGCACTGGGCAGCGGGACGGTGCCCGGAATCGGCTCGAGCCGCCCGACCGGTCCGGTGAGCCTGGGGATCGACGCCAGGAGCGCCCGCGTGTAGGGGTGACTCGGCTGCCGAAAGAGCTGGCCCGTCGGGGCCTCCTCGACCAGCTGACCCGCGTACATCACGGCCACGCGGTCGGCGCGACCCGCGACGATGCCGAAATCGTGGGTGATCAAGAGGACGGCCATGCCCCGCGCCTGCTGGATCGCGTCGAGCAGCTCGAGGATCTGGGCCTGCACGGTCACGTCGAGGGCGGTGGTCGGCTCGTCGGCGATCAGCAGGTCCGGCTCGCCCGCGAGCGCGATGGCGATCATCACGCGCTGCCTGAGTCCGCCGCTCAGCTGGTGAGGATAGGCCTGATAGCGGGCGGTGGGGTCGGGCACGCCCACTTCCTCGAGCAGGGCGATGGTGCGCTGGCGGGCGTCGGCGCGGCTCATCTTCCGATGCGCGGTGACCGCTTCCTGGATCTGGTAGCCGGCCGTGAGGACCGGGTTCAGGCTGGTCATCGGGTCCTGGAAGATCAGACCGATCCGCCGGCCGCGGACGGCCCGCAGGGCTTCGCCTTCGAGGGTGGTGACGTCGTCGCCATCGAGCCGGATCGCGCCGGAGGCGATCCGGCCGGGCGGCGGGACCAGTCGGAGCAGGGCGAGCGAGGTGAGACTCTTGCCGCAGCCCGACTCGCCGACCAGCGCCACGGTCTCGCCGCGGTCGATCGACAGGCTCACGCCGTCGACCGGGTACACCGGACCGTCCCGGCCGGGAAAGGCGACGCGCAGGTCGTCCACCTCGAGGAGCGGGGTCATGCGCTTCTGGGATCGAAGGCGGCGCGGAGCGCGTCGCTCACCAGGTTCATGGCCAGCACCGTGATCACGATGGCGGCTCCGGGAAAGAAGACCATCCAGGGCGCCGAGGTGTTGAAGCTCCGGGCGTCGAACACCATGCCGCCCCACGACGGAGTGGGCGGGCGAACGCCGACGCCGAGAAACGAGACACCGGCCTCCAGGAGGATCACCTCGCCCACCCCGAGGGTCGCGGCCACCAGGATGACGCCCAGGGTGTTGGGGACCAGGTGTCGAAAGATAGTCCGAAGCGGTCCGGCGCCGAGGGCGGTCGCCGCCTCGACGAAACCCTCGGCGCGGAGCCGGAGCACCTCGCCGCGGACCAGCCTCGCGGTGACGAACCAGCCGGTGAGCCCGATGATCAGGATCAGCGCGGAGAGCGGAACCTGATCCCAGACGGCGAGGAGGAGCAGCAGGATGAAGAGCCGCGGGATCGCGAGCAGCGCGTCGACGAAGCGCATCAGCAGGGTGTCGACCCAGCCGCCGGCGAGACCGGCGACCACGCCGATGCTCACGCCGAGCGAGAGGGAGAGCGTCACCGCGAGCCCGGCGACCGAGAGCGAGACCCGGGCGCCGTGCGCCACCCGGGAGAGCAGGTCCCGCCCCAGCCGGTCGGTGCCGAAGACGTGATCCGCGCTCGGCGCCACCGGCCCGAGCTCGAGGTTCATCGCCGCGGGATCGGGTAGCAGCGCCGGCGCGAGCAGCGCCGCGAGCGCGAGCGCGGCGAGCATCAGGATGCCTGCCCTGCCCGACGGATTCCGCCAGGCGCGCGCCAGGGTGGCGAGCAGGGAGCCGGTCATGCGCTCTGAGTCCTCGGATCGAGCCAGACGTAGGCGAGATCGGTGAGGACTCCGCCGAGCAACACGGCGCCCGAGGCGAGCAGCGCCGTCGCCATGAGCACGGGATAGTCGCGGCTGCCGATCGCGGTGGCGGCCAGCCCGCCGAGGCCGGGCCAGGCGAACACCTCCTCGACGAAGACGGAGCCGGTCACCAGGATCGGCAGCCAGAGTCCGAACAGGGTGAGCACCGGGAAGAGCGCGTTGCGCCAGGCGTGCCGCCAGACGACCCGGGCTTCGCGCAGTCCGCGGGCTCGCGCCGCCTGGACGTAGTCGCGGCGGAGGACCTCGATCAGCGCGGTGCGTTGGTAGCGGGTGGTGACCGCGATGGTGACCACGGAGAGGGTGAGCGTGGGCAGGATCAGATGGCGGAGGACGTCGAGGCCTCGCTCGGCGAAGCTCGCGTCCGCCCGGAGGAGCGGGCTGGTGAAGCCGCCGGCCGGGAGCAGCCGCCACTCCACCGCCACCAGCGCCACGAGCATCAGCCCGAGCCAGAAGCTCGGCATGGCATAGCCGGTCAGCGCGATCCGGGTGAGCCAGCGATCCACCGCCTTGCCGCGCCGGCGCGCCTGGAACACGCCGAGCCAGACGCCGAGCGTGAAATTGACCAGCAGCACCGCGGTGCCGAGCAGCAGCGAGGGGACCACCCGGCTCGCGACCACGTCGCGGACCTTGAGCGGGTAGAACTCGATGGAGGTGCCGAGATCGCCCTGGACCAGGCCGCCGAGGAAGCGCTGGAACTGGACCAGCGGCGGCTGGTCGAGGCCGAAGATCGCCTCCAGCCGCTCCCGCTCGGCCGGTGGCATGGGGCGGTCGTCGTCGAGCCGCTGGAGCGGGTCGCCCGGCGTGGCGCGCATCAGGAAGAAGAGGACCACCGTCACCACCGCGTAGGTGACGGTGGCCAGGGCGAGCCGGCGCGCGAGCCAGGCCAGCACTAGGGTTTGGGCGGCTCGTCCCGCGGGAGTCGCCGCGCCGGATCGACCGACCAGCGCCAGAGGTCCGCCCAGCGCGCTTCGGGGCGGAAGCTCACCTGCCGGTAGCGGCGGTGGAGCACCACGACGTCCGCCGGCGAGAAGAGGAAGACGGCCGGCGTCTGATCCTGGAGGGTGCGGATCGCCGTGCGCCAGGGCTCGGTGGCGTCGCCCGCGGCCTCGATGGCGCGATGGAGGGCGTCGTCGAACGCCTCGGAGCAGATCCGGCCGACGTTGGTGCCGCCGATGCCGGCGCAGCTCCAGCTCTGGACCAGGCCGGACGGCGTGGGATCGAGACTGGCCTGGGAGAAGTCGATGTCGAACTGTCCCTGACCGCGGCGCTGGGCCCAGACCGGGCCGTCGAGCCTAACGAGATCGAGCTGGATCCCGATCCGGCGGAGCATGCCCTGGATCGGCTCCGCGAGCGCGACCCGCGGGATGCTGGTGCCCGGATAGTTGAGGCTCAGGCGGAGCGGCCGGCCGCCCTTGTCGAGCACGCCGTCGCCGTCGCTGTCGCGCCAGCCGCTCTCGGCGAGCAGCCGTCTCGCCTTGCCCGCGTCGAAGTCGGGTCCTTCGGGCGCGATCCGCCGCACCCAGCTGGCCCGACCGAACGGCCCCTCGGCCCGCGAGGCGTACGGGCCGAACACGGCGCGGAGCAGGCGGGGCCGATCGATCGCGTGGGCGATGGCCCGGCGCACGTTGGGGTCGCCCAGGATGGGATGGGGTCGGGCTCCGTCGCCGGGGGCGGCGTGATTGAAGAGGAGGTAGCCGACGCTCAGGGACGGGAAGGTGCGGATCGTCAGCTCGGGGCGGTTCATCACGGGGCGGATGTCGCGCGCGATCAGGAATCCCTCGAACGCGTCGGCGGTGCCGTCCAGCACCATGTTGATCTGGGCCTCGGCGTTCCGGACCAGGAGGAAGATCACCCGGGTGAGCTTCGGCTCTCCCAGGAAGAACGAGGGGTCCGCCACCAGCTCGACTTGGCGACCGGTCTCGACCCTTCCCCAGCGATCGGGCCCGTTGCCGACGGGGGCCCTGGCATAGGCCGAGCCCGGGATCTCGGAGAACGGGAGCTCGGCGAGCAGATGCGACGGCAGCGGCGGCGCGTGGAACACGGCGTCGTACATCTGCTCGGCGTAGGCGTGGCTGAACCGGAAGACGACGCGCCGGTCGCCCTCGGCGGTGACGCTGGTGATCCGGCGGAGCAGCAGCGCGGTGACCGGTGCGACGGTGGAGTCGCGGGCCTGCGCGAGGGTCCAGACCACGTCGCGGGCCGTGACCGGCTTCCCGTCGTGCCACTTGGCGCGGGGGTCGAGGTCGAAGGCGAGGGTGACGGAGTCACGACGGGTCCAGCTCTGCGCGAGGCCGGGCTCGAAGCGATCCTCGCGGGTGGTCTCGAGCGCGCGTCCGATCCGGGCGAGCGGGAGGAACAGCAGGGCGGCGACGTCGAGGTCCTGACTCGCGTAGGAGAGCAGCGGGACCGGGAGCGTCGGCTCGCGGCCGAGCACGATGGTGATGGTGCCGTGGTCGGTGGCGGCGCGCTGCGCGGGCAGCGGACCGGCCAGGACCAGGGCAGCGATGGCGAGCAGGATTCTCGGGCTCGGGCGCACGTCGCCTCCGAACTCAGGCGTTCAACGCTCCCAGGTCCAGGCCTCGGATTGGAACCGCGGGTAATGTAATGGGGCCCGGGCGGTCACGTCGTTAGGGGGAACGTCCTGGAAGGCGGGCAATCCTCGCGCCTCGAGCTCGGCAAGGACGGCGGCCGCGGCCTCCTCGAACGCGACGGGGCGTGCAAGAAGCCGGCCCAGCGGGGCCTCGGGAGCCTCGGCTCCGGCCTGGTCCGCCGTCGGGCCGGCCAGCACGGCGCGGACCTGACTCTGGTCGTCCGCGAGGAGCAGGGAGCCGTGCTGGAGGAAGGCGCCCCGGCCCCGCAGCGCTGCGCGCTGCCGAGCACCTTGCGGCCGCCCACCACGATCTCGCCGCCGACGGCCGCGGCGAAGCAGGGCCCGCGCCCGGACCCGGGGCCGAGCGACGCGGGGCGAGCGTGGCTTCGACGCCCGTGCCGGCCGAGGGCGCTCTGGAGCCACTGATGGATGGCGCGATAGGCCTCTTGCAGGTTGCCTAACGAATCGCGGGGTGCCGCGACCGCGTAGGTGAGCTCGCCCGCGTGCCAGACGGCGCGACCGCCCGTCGGGCGGCGCACGCAGTCGAGGCCGAGGGCTTCGATGCGGCGCCGATCGTAGCGGCGAGCGGCCGGCTGTGCCGGCCGAACGAGAGCAGGCCGGTCGCCAGCGATAGAGCCGGATGGTCGCGAGCCCCTCCTCGGCCAGCTCCAGCAGGGCGGCGTCGACCGCCATGTTGTGCCAGCCAGGATGGGGCTCGCGATCGAGCCAACAGCGAGCAGCGATCACCCGCCCGCGTAGGCCTCGATCGGTGGGCAGGTGCAGACCAGGTTGCGGTCGCCGAAGGCGCCGCCGATCCGGCCCACGGTCGGCCACGACTTCCGCGAGCGCACCGCCTCGGAGGGGAATCCCGCCACCGTGCGCGAGTAGGGACGCTTCCAGTCGTCCGCCGCGACCTGCGCCAGCGTGTGCGGCGCGTGGTGAGCACGTTGTCGCCGCGGTCGGCCAGGCCGAGCTCGATCGCCTTGATCTCCTCGCGGATCGCGATCAGCGCGTCGCAGAAGCGATCGAGCTCCTCCAGCGACTCGCTCTCGGTGGGCTCGATCATCAGCGATGCCGGCCACCGGGAAGGAAACGGTCGGCGGGTGGAAGCCGTAGTCGATCAGCCGCTTGGCGACGTCCTCGACCTCGACGCCGGCCGTCTGCTTGAAGCCGCGGCAGTCGACGATGCACTCGTGGGCGATGAGGCCCTCGTTGCCGGTGTAGAGGATCGGGTAGTGACCGTCGAGGCGCTTGGCCACGTAGTTGGCCGCGAGGATCGCCACCCGGGTGGCCTCGGTCAGGCCGTCGGGTCCCATCATCCGGATGTAGGCCCAGGAGATCGGGAGGATCGAGGGGCTGCCCCAGGGCGCGGCGGAGATCGTGCCGCAGCTCTCGGGGCCGCCGACCGGGATCACCGGGTGGGTGGGCAGGTGCGGCGCGAGGTGCGCCGCGACGCCGATCGGCCCCATGCCCGGGCCGCCGCCGCCGTGCGGAATGCAGAACGTCTTGTGGAGATTCAGGTGGCAGACGTCGGCGCCGATGTCCGCCGGGCGGCAGAGGCCGACCTGGGCGTTCATGTTGGCGCCGTCCATATACACCTGGCCGCCGTTGGCATGGATCACGTTGCAGACCTGGCGGATCCCGTCCTCGAAGACGCCGTGGGTGGACGGGTAGGTCACCATCAGCGCGCCGAGGCGGTCGCGATGCTCGGTGGCCTTCTGGGTCAGGTCGGCGAGATCGATGTTGCCCTCGGCGTCGGTCTTGACCACCACGACCCGGAAGCCGGCCATCACCGCGCTCGCCGGATTGGTGCCGTGGGCCGACTGGGGGATCAGGCAGACGTCGCGATCGGTGTCGCCGCGCGCGCGGTGGTAGGCGCGGATCACCAGGAGGCCGGCGAACTCGCCTTGCGAGCCGGCGTTGGGTTGGAGCGAGATCCCCGCGAAGCCGGTGATCTCGGCCAGCCAGGTCTCCAGCTCCTCGAAGAGCTTCGCGTAGCCGGGTGTCTGCTCCACGGGCGCGAACGGGTGGAGCCCGTTGAAGCCGCGCCAGGAGATCCCGACCATCTCGGCCGTGGCGTTGAGCTTCATCGTGCAGGAGCCGAGCGGGATCATCGCGGCGGTGAGCGAGAGGTCGCGGCTCTCGAGCTCCTTCAGGTAACGCAGCATCTCGGTCTCCGACCGGTAGCGGTGGAAGACCGGGTGCGCGCAGCACGCGGAGCTCCGGCGGAGCGCGGCGGGCAGCACCGCCTCGCCGGCGTCCTCGACCGAGGGCGCGGCCGCGCCGGCCGCCGCGGCGAGGCAGGCGACGAGGTCGGCCAAGTCCTGGCTCGAGACCGTTTCGTCCAGCGCGATCGCGACGCGCCGGTCGGAGAGCGCCCGGAGGTTGATCCGCTTGGCGCGCGCTGCGCGATGGAGGGCGGCGATGGTCTCCGGCGTCGACTCGAGCGCGACCGTGTCGAAGAAGGACGAATGCGGGACCGTGAAGCCGAGTCCGCGGGCGGCGCGGGCGAGCGCCCGGGCTCGTCGGTGAACCGTCTCGGCGATGGCGAGCAGGCCCTCGGGGCCGTGGTAGACGGCGTACATCCCGGCCACGACCGCGAGGAGCACCTGCGCCGTGCAGATGTTGCTGGTGGCCTTCTCGCGGCGGATGTGCTGCTCGCGAGTCTGGAGCGCCATCCGGAGGGCCGGTCGGCCGTCGCGGTCTCTCGAGACGCCGATCAGGCGGCCCGGGACCTGGCGCTTGTACTCGTCCATGGTGGCGAAGAAGGCGGCGTGGGGGCCGCCGTAGCCGAGCGGGACCCCGAAGCGCTGCGAGTTGCCCACGGCGATGTCGGCGCCCCAGGCGCCCGGCCCTTCGAGCAGGGTGAGCGCGAGCAGGTCGGTGGCGGCGGTGACCAGGGCGCCTCCCGCGTGGGCCCGCTCGGTGAGCGCGCGGTAGTCGACGACCTGGCCTTCGGTGCCGGGGTACTGGATCAGGCAGCCGAACACGGTGCCGTCGAAGGCGAAGCTCTCCGCGTCACCGACCTCGACCTCGATGCCGCGCGCCTCGCCGCGGGTCTGGACCACCGCGATGGTCTGGGGATGGCAGCCGCGATCGACCAGGAAGCGGTTGCCCTCGTGCTTGACCGCGCCGTGGGCCATGGTCATCGCCTCGGCGGCGGCGGTGGCCTCGTCGAGCAGCGAGGCGTTGGCGATCGGAAGCCCGGTCAGGTCGGCGACCACGGTCTGGAAGTTGAGCAGCGCCTCGAGGCGTCCCTGGGCGATCTCGGGCTGGTAGGGCGTGTACGCGGTGTACCAGCCGGGGCTCTCGAGGACGTTCCGCTGGATCACGCCGGGCACGACGCAGTTGGCGTAGCCCATCCCGAGGTAGCTCCGATAGACCTGATTCGCCTCTGGCCCGATCGGCCAGCTCCTGCACGGCCTCGGCCTCGCCGGTCGCCGCAGGCAGGGCGAGCGGCCGGTCGAGCCGGATGTCCGGCGGGACCACGGCGTCGATCAGGGCGTCGAGGGAGGGATAGCCTAACGTCTCCAGCATGGCCCGGCGGTCGGCTTCGCGAGGGCCGAGGTGGCGATCCGCGAAGGTCGTGGCGGGGCGGGGCAGGGTGTCGGTCATCGGGTTGGGTGTTCCTCAGGGTGGAAAACAGCGAAGCCCCGGCGGTCGGGACCCCGGGGCTTCGCGGATCGTCTGGGGCGAGCCCCCGGGGCCCTCACTCGCCGATGTGGCTTCGATAGGCCTCGGGCGTCAGGAGCGACTCGAGGTCCGCCGGGTTGGTGACCTTGAGGCGGATCATCCAGCCCTCGCCGTAGGGCGAGCGGTTGACCGCCGCCGGGTCGGCGTCGAGCGCGCCGTTCGACTCGGCGACCTCGCCCGCGACCGGGCAGTAGAGGTCGGAGACCGCCTTGACGGCCTCGATGGTGCCGAAGGTCTGGTGGCCGTCGAAGCGATCGCCCGCCGAGGGCAGGTTGACGAAGACCACGTCGCCCAACTCACCCTGGGCGTAGTCGGTGATGCCGATCTCGATCACGCCGGCGTCCGCCGTGACGCGGACCCACTCGTGATCTGCCGTGTATTTGAGGTCGTCAGGAACGTTGGCCACCGGATTCCCCGCCGCGAGTCGGCTACAGGATACCGATGCGGCTAGCCCGGGTCAAGCGGATCGGGCGGCCCGTTCGAGCCGCTCCCAGACGGCGCGCGCGCGGATCGCCAGTCGATCGAGATCCGCGTCGTTGTCGATCACGAAATCGCTCCGGGCCCGCTTCGCCTCCGCCGGCATCTGGGCCGCGATGATGGCCTCCGCCTCGCCCGGCGACAGGCCGCGGGTGGCCACCAGCCGATCGCGGCGGACGGCCGGTGGGGCGTCGACCAGCACCACGTGGTCGAAGGCCGCCGGGTCCATCACCTCGAAGAGGAGGGGGATGTCGCTCACCACGATCCGGTCGCCCCGCTCCCGGGCGGCGGCGACGAGGCGCTCCCGCTCGGCGGCGACGGCCGGGTGGACGATCCGCTCGAGGGTGGCCCGCGCCTCCGGATCGGCGAAGACCCGGGTGCGGAGGGCCGCCCGGTCGAGCTCGCCGTCCGAGGCGAGGACGCCGGCGCCGAAGCGGTCGACGATGGCGGCGTGCACGGGGGTCCCCGCGCGCTGGAGGCGATGGACGATCCGATCGGCGTCGAGGATCGTGGCGCCCCACTCGGCGAAGAGCGCGGCGACGGTCGATTTGCCGGCGCCGACGTTCCCGGTCAGGGCGACCGAGAGCATCAGAAGATCGCGCTCTGGTCCTCGTCCTGACGCGGGACCCGATGGCAGCGCCGGCAGCGGGCCTCGTACGACTCGCTGCCGCCCACCATGATGGTGGGCGAGTCCCAGCGCGCGGGTCGCCCGTTGATCAGCCGCTGGTTCCGGCAGGCGAGGTCGCCGCAGACCACGCAGATGGCGCGGAGCTTGGCGACCTCCTCCGCGATGGCCATCAGCTCGCCCATCCGGCCGAACGGCAGACCGCGGAAGTCGGTGTCGGTGCCGGCGACGATCACCCGGACGCCCCGGCCGGCGAGGTCGCTCACGACTTCCACGATGCCCTCGGAGAGGAACTGAGCCTCGTCGATCGCGAGGACTTCGGTGTCGGCCCGGGTGCGCCGGAAGATCTCGGCCGCGTTGTCCACCGGCACCGCTTCGATCTCCACGCCGGTGTGGCTCGAGACCAGATCGACCCCGCCGTAGCGGGCGTCGAGGTGCGACTTGAAGACCTGAACCCGGCGCCGGGCGATGAGCGCGCGGCGGACCCGGCGAATCAGCTCTTCGCTCTTTCCGCTGAACATCACGCCGGCGATGACCTCGATCGAGCCGGGCGAGGCATGGAGCATGAGGAACGATGCCTTCGAAAGGTGGGGTGAAGGGTCGAGGATAGGCCGGGCCGGAACCGCGGTCAAGGCGCGCGCCGGCGCGGCGGACGGCGGTCGGACGGCGGCCGCTCGCGCCCGCGGTCGATCCGGGCGGAGAGCCGGCGATTCTTGAAGCTCTGTCCCGCCAGCAGCTCCGCGAGCCGCTCGGCATCGCTCGCCGCGCACTCGATCAGCGTGTAGGTGTCGCGGAGCTCGATCCGGCCCAAGTCGTCGCGCGAGAGCCCGAGCGACTCGGTCAGGAAGGCGAACCACTCGCCCACCGACGCGCCGTCCTTGCGGCCGGCGCTGGCCCAGACCTTGGCCGTGGCCGTGGGGGTGGCGCGAGGCGGAGGCGGCGTAGCCGCCCCCGCCTCGCGCCACAACGCATGGAGCGCGGCCACCCGCTCGGCCGGATGGCGCTCGAAGAGCGGCGCCAACGTCAGCGACGAGCCGCGCAGCCCACCGGCGGCGATCCGAGCTCGCACCTGGGCCCGCTCGCGCTCGACGGCCTCCGCCTCCGACGATCCACCGGCGAGCGGCACGGGCTGGAGCTCCCGTGTCAGCCGAGCGAAGTAGTCCTCGCTTCCCGGCGGCATCAGCGCGAGGCCGCGCCCGGCGGCCAGCGCGGTGAGGACGGCGGGCGGCGGCGGATCGAAGGCCACCAGGTGACCCTCCGGCACCAGGTCGCCGTGAGCCAGGGTGACCTCGACCCCGCGAGAGCGCGCGGAGGCCCGGATCTCGGCCGCCCAATGCGGCGTCGCGCTCCAGACCACGAGTTCGGTCGGGTCGTGCTCGTCCAAATAGGTTGCGAGCGCGGCGAGCCTGCCGCTCCACGGCGTGCTGGCCACCCGAACCCGGTCGAGCGGCTCGGCCGGCTTGGCCAGCGGCCCGACGACCGGCGCCTTGAAGGCGTGCCGCTCGATGAACGCGGCCTGGCCGACGGGGTCGGACGTGAGCACCATGCGGGTCGCGGTCTTGGGGACCTCGTGGAGCAGGGTGGCGAGCTGCTCCGGATCGGCGATCAGCTCGGGCCAGGCCACGGCCAGGATCCGGACCTGCTCGAGCGGGAGGGCGCTGCGGGCGAGGAGCGCGGCCGCGACGGCCGGTGGCACGACCACGGCGCCGCGCTCGCGCCGGACCAGGCGCACGGCCCGGCCGATTGTGGGCGCGACGACCAGCGAGTCGAGGGAGCCGCCGAGCGAGACCAACTCGCCCCAGGCGGGGAGGAGGGCTTCGGCGGAGACGATCAGGACGAGGCCGGCGTCGGGACCGAGGGTGCGGTCGATGGCGGCGGAGATGGCTCCGGCGGCGACGGCCGGGCTGGGCGGGATCGCCAGCACGGCGCCCACGCCCCTGGCGATGGCGGGACCGGCGGCCGCGCCGATCGGGTCGGCGGCGGGGGTGCCCACGTCGTTCGAGTCGCCGCGCACCGGCGGCGTGTCCATCGCGTCGTCCATCTCCGTACCCTCGGTTGTCAAGTTCCGGCGGCGGGCAATAGAACCGCATTGACTTCGCTCGCGCAACTGGGAAGGTTTCGCGACACCTGCTCGGAGCCATCCGCTGTGACCAACGTGATTCGCCTGCCCGACCCGCTGTCGAGCAACGTGCAGCATCTCCGCGGCTCGGAGACGATCGCGATCAACGCCGAAGCCCGCCGTCTGCGCGAGGCCGGCCGCGACGTGCTCGACCTGAGCGTCGGCGAGCCGGACTTCGACACGCCGGCCCCCGCGGCGGCCGCCGGCATCCAGGCGATTCAGAAGGGCCTCACCCGCTATCCGCCGAATCCGGGCATCGCCCCACTCCGGCAGGCGATGGCGGAGCATCTCTCGGCGCTCTCCGGCGGCCGGAAGGTCGATCCGGATCGGTTCGTGGTGAGCACGGGCTCGAAGCAGAGTCTCTTCAACGCCTGCTTCACCCTCTTCGGGCCCAAGGACAAGGTCCTGATCCCGTCGCCCGCGTGGGTGTCGTATCCGCAGATCGTGCACCTCGCGCGGGCCACGCCGGTGATGGTGCCCGGCGAGGCCGACTGGGGCCTCAAGGTGAGCGTGGCCGACCTGGAGAAGCACACCGACAAGCTGGTCCGGGGTCTGATCCTCTGCTCGCCCTCCAATCCGACCGGCTCGGTCTACACGCTCTCCGAGCTCCGCGCGATCGCCGAGTGGGCGCGGTCGCACGAGATCTGGGTGATCAGCGACGAGATCTACCGGCGGATCTACTACGGCGCGGGGGCCGCACCGTCCTTCTTCGACCTGCCGGACGAGCTGCTCGAGCGCGCCGTGGTCATCTACGGCGCGAGCAAGGCCTACGCGATGACCGGGTGGCGGATCGGCGCGGCCTACGGGCCGCCGCACCTGGTCAAGGCCATGGCCAACCTCCAGAGCCATACCACGACCGGCGCCAACCATCCGGCGCAGCACGCGGTGGCCGCGGCCTTCAGCGATCCCAAGGTCGAGCTCGAGGTCCAGCGGATGACGGAGGCCTTCCATCGCCGGCGCGATCGGCTGGTCGAGCGCTTTCGCGCGGAGGCGCCGGGGGTCGAGTTCGTCGAGCCGATGGGCGCCTTCTATCTCTTCTTCCGGGTCGACGGCGTCTCGCCCGAGGGCAAGGTCACGGGCACCAAGTTCTGCGAGCGGCTGCTGGCGGAGCAGGGGGTGGCGCTGGTTCCGGGCGCCGCGTTCGGCGACGACCGTTGGGCCCGGCTGAGCTACGCGGTCTCCGATCAGGTCCTCGATCGGGCGATCGATCGGATCATGCTCTGCTTCGAGGACTTCGAGCGGGGGGCATGACGCGCCGCCTGGTCGTCGAGCGCCTCCGCAAGCGCCTCACCGCGCGAGGCTACGTTCCCGCCACCACCGTTCCCCCGGCGGTCGAAGGACGGCCGGACGACTACACCCTGGTCGAGTCGAAGCTCGTCGAGGGCTCCACGCTCCGGACCCATGCCGTCGGGCCGGCGGCTCCGCTGGCCGAGCCCCTGGCGTTCCTGGACGGGGTGCAGCGGGTCGAGGTGATCGGCTTCGCCGGCGTCGGGCCGATCGTGGTGGCGGAGATCGCCGCGGCGGTTCGCCGGCGGGAGAGCGGCGAGTTCCGCACCGTCGAGCGAGACGCCCGACGGCTGGTGATCGCCGCGGAGGAGGTGCTGGAGAGCTCCCGCGACGATCTCCTGGGCTTCGATCCCTGTCCGCTCGATCTCGCGGAGCGCTCGCTCGAGCATCCCCTGAAGGCGCTGGAGCGAGCCCGGCAGGTGGTGGATCGCGAGCGAGGCCGGCTCGAGCGCGAAGTCGGTGAGCGCTATCGGCGCGAGTTTCCCACCGGTTGGGTCGTGGTGGACGGCGTGCTGACCGACAGCGGGCTCTGGGAGCGGGACGAGCGCGCCATCGGCGTCTCGAAGAGCCACGCCACGCTGCCGTTCGCGGGCGCGGAGCTGCTCACCTACCTCCGGCTCGCCGCCGGCGAGCGGACCTCGGTGTTCGAGCCGGCGACCTGGCGGATGAGCCCGGCCTATTCCTGGGGACTCCGGCTCTGGCCGTGGGAGGGTCAGGACCTGCTGCACGGCCTGGTCCGGGTCGAGGTGGCGGCGACTGACGGCTCGATCGCGCGGGCGGACGAGATCTCCCGCTGGCTGCTCGCGGAGCGGGTGCCGCTCAGCCGGCCCGATCCCCGCTGGGATCGCCAGCTCTACGGCATCGCGACGGTCGAGCGGCACCTGAGGGCCCAGGGATGAGCGCTCCCCTGATCGGCCGGGTGATCGCGACCGAGCTCAAGCCGAGCACGCCGCACCAGTTTCTCTTCTGGACGGCGAGGGAGACCAGTGTCGGGATCGGCTCGATCGTCCGGGTCGAGGGCGACGGCCGGGTCGCCTACGGCGTGGTGACCGACGCGTTCGCCTACTCCGATCTTGGCGCGCCGATGGACGCGGTGGTCGCCGCCGACGGCGACCCGCACGCCGACTCGGGTCCCAGCCGCCGGAGCGAGATCCGCCTCTTCCAGACGGCGGTGCTCCGGCACGAGCCGGAGGAGCCGCTCCAGCCGGTGTCCTTGGGCGAAGTCTTCCTCGCCGAAGACGCCGACGTGGCCCGAGCCCTCCGGATGGACGCCTACCTCGAGTCGGAGCGGCCCACCGGGATCCCGGTCGGCGTCTACTCGGCCGGCGGGCTCGAAGCCCCGATCTACCTCGACGCGGACTTCCTGCTCGGCCCCGAAGCGGCGCACCTCAACATCACCGGCGTGTCGGGCCTCGCCACCAAGACCTCGGCGGTCGAGTTCTTCCTCTCGGCCATTTTCCAGAAGTTTCCGGAGCACAAGGGGCGGGTGGCGTCGGTCTGCTTCAACGTGAAGGGTCCGGACCTCTGCTTCCTGGACCAGCGGGCAGCGCTGACCGCCGAGGACGAGCACCTCTACCGGCGGCTCGAGCTGACCCCCGAGCCCTTCGGCTCGGTCCGCTACTTCGCCCCGTTCAAGGTCGACGGGGTGAACCTGAACACCCTGCGGACCAACCCCGCGCTGCCCGCGACCGAGCCTCTGGTCTGGGGCCTCAAGGAGGTCCTCGACTTCACCGAGGTGCTGCTCAATCGCGACGACGTCGACGCCAAGGCCGACGCCTTCATCGACTTCCTCGCCGAGCGGGTGGTGGGTCGCGAGTTCCACGACGAGATCCTGCAGCGGACCTTCACGGTCCGGAGCTTCGCCGATCTGGAGGACTTCTTCAGGGCGATCTTCGATTTCCTCGAGACCCAGCCACGGGGCGGCGAGATCTGGCGGACCCACCACGTCGCCACGATCCGCAAGATCCGCAACCGGCTCGGCAACATCAGCACCCGCTCGAAGGGTCTGGTGACCGACGACGGCGAGGTCAACGACCTGCCGTGGGGGAGCTTCCAGGACCGGACCGTGTACGTGGTCGACGTGGCCGGGCTCGACCCGCTGGCGCAGGACCTGGTCTTCGCGCGGGTGGTCTCCAAGCTCCGCGAGCACCTGGAGCGTCGGGACCTCGGGGTCGAGCACGTCGTGGTGTTCGTCGACGAGCTGAACAAGTACGCCCCGCAGGACGGGCCCGACACCTACGTCCGGAAGATGCTGCTCGACCTGAGCGAGCGCGGCCGCTATCTCGGGCTGGTGCTGTTCTCGGCCCAGCAGTTTCGTTCCCAGGTCCACAAGCGCGTGGTCGGCAACGCGGGCACCCCGATCTTCGGGCGGCTCGACGCCGACGAGGTGGCAACCCCGGGCTACGCCGTGCTCTCCCCCGCGATCAAGGCCAAGCTCGCGGCGCTGCCGAAGGGCGAGCTGATGGTGCGCCATCCGCACTTCACCCAGCCGATCTTCATCCGCTTCCCGCGGCCCGCGGTCCTCTCGGGGCGGGAGGGGATCGACCGCTTCCCGCCCGAGCCGGACGTGAGCTTCGAGGACGCGGTCCTGCGGCGGCTCCGGGCGCTGAACGGCGCGGTCCCGACCAATCGGCTCAAGGACCTGATCGCCGGGCGGGCGCCGCAGGACGTGGTCCGGGCCCTCCACGCCACCATCCGGACCCGCCCGGACGACGTGGTCGCCTTCTTCGTGAAGTGCCTCGGCAAGGAGGCGCCCCGGCGGGAGATGGGGCAGCGGACCGGGGTGGCGCCGCTCAAGCGGATCGACGACCCGTACGGCTAGCGCCGGGCCCGGGCCGCGCTTGCCGGAGCGGCCCGCCGTCGGCATTCTCCAGCGTGCGTCTCGCTCATCTCGCCGACCTGCATCTCGGCTATCGCCAGTATCATCGCCTCAACCCCGCCGGCATCAACCAGCGTGAGGCCGACGTCGCTCGCGCCTTCCGATCGGCCATCGACGGCGTGATCGCGGCGAAGGCCGACATCGTGGTGATCGCCGG
The DNA here is from genome assembly GCA_041390205.1 of Gemmatimonadales bacterium. Classification (GTDB taxonomy): domain Bacteria; phylum Gemmatimonadota; class Gemmatimonadetes; order Gemmatimonadales; family GWC2-71-9; genus SHZU01. The sequence goes on along the minus strand of JAWKQJ010000008.1, from coordinate 86,858 downwards.
CGACGTCTTCCACGCGGTCCGTCCGACCAACCAGGCCATCATCTTCGGCTTTCGCGAGCTGCAGCGGCTCCGCGAGGCGCTGCCGCGCGTGCCGATCGTGATGATCGCCGGGAACCACGACACCCCGCGGGCCACCGAGACGGGCAGCATCCTCCGGCTCTTCCAGGAGCTCGGCGTCGACGTGGTGACCGACCAGGCCGAGTGGCTCGAGTACGACGAGCTGGGCATCGACGTCCTCGCAGCGCCCCACCAGGCCGTGGTGGCGGAGGAGCGGCCCAACCTGCGGCGGCGGAACCGGGTGCCCCACGAGGTGCTGGTCGCCCACGGCGAGGTGGAGGGTCTCTTCCCGCTCGATCGCTGGTGGGTGGAGCCCGGGGGCGCGCTGCTCGATTCCCGCGAGCTCGAGCAGGGGCGCTGGAGCTACGTCGCCCTGGGCCACTATCACGTGCAGCGCGAGGTGCGGCCCGGGATCTGGTACGCCGGGTCGCTCGACTTCGTCACCTCGAATCCGTGGGGCGAGCTGGTCGAGCAGCGGAAGGTCGGGGTCAAGTCGAAGGGGTGGCTGCTGGTCGACCTGGAAAGCGGGACGGTGACCCGGCAGCCGATCGAGGCCCCCCGCGACGTGGTCGACCTCAAGCCGATCTCGGCGCAGTCGCTGAGCGCGGCCGAGCTGGACGCGGAGATCGCCGGTCGGCTCAAGGCCGTCCGCAAGGGCATCGACGACAAGGTGGTGCGTCTGGTCGTCTACGACTGTCCCCGCGCGATGGTGCGTGACCTCGACCACGCGGCGATCCGCTCGGCCAAGGCGGCCGCGCTCCACCTGCATCTCGATTTCCGCCGGCCGGAGATCCACCGGATCGTCGGCGTGGCGGCGCCGGGCCGGAAGACGCTGCCCGAGGTCCTGCGGGAGTACCTGACCGGCCGGCCGCTTCCGGAGCGGGTGCCGCGGGAGCGCTTCGTTTCCGAGGGTGTGGCGCTCCTCGAGGGCGTGACCCAGGACCCCGATCGGACCGACTGATGCGGCTCCATCGGATCCGGCTCCACAACTTCCGGCAGCACGCGGAGACCGAGCTGCTGCTCTCCGAAGGTCTCACCGGGATCGTCGGGCCGAACGGCGCCGGCAAGAGCACCCTGCTCGAGGCGGTGGCCTGGGCGATGTACGGGACGCCGGCGGCCCGGGGCAATCGCGACTCGATCCGCCGCCGCAACGCCCCGCCGCGCTCGCGGGTGGAAGTGGAGCTCGAGTTCGGGCTCGGCGCCCACCGCTACCGGGTGGTGCGCTCGCTCCAGAGCGCGGCGCTCTACCTCGACCAGGAGCCCGCCCCGATCGTCAACAGTCAGGGGGCGGTCACCGAGCGGGTCACCCGGCTGCTCGGGATGACTCGTGAGGAGTTCTTCAACACCTATTTCACCGGTCAGAAAGAGCTCGCGATCATGGGCTCGATGTCCGGCCCGGAGCGGGCCCGGTTTCTGAGCCGGGTGTTGGGGTACGAGCGACTCGCGGTGGCGCAGGTGCGGCTCAAGGAAGGGCGGACCGCGCTCCGGGCTTCGCTCGCCACGGCCGAGAGCGGGTTGCCGGACCCGGCCGCGCTCAAGAAGGACGAGGAGGACGCCGAGCGTCGCCTCTCGCTCTGCCGGCACGCGGTGACGGAGAGCCGGAAGCTCTACGAAGAGACCGGCGTCGCGCTCGAGGGACTGGTCCCGCGCTGGGAGGCGATTCAGAAGCAGCGCGAGGAGGTGTTGTCGATCGACACCGACCTCAAGGTGGCCCAGCATCGCGCCGAGGAGGCCCGCCGCGGGTTCCAGCAGCTCGATCGCGAGCTGGCCGAGGCGCTCGCGGCGAAAAGCAAGTGCAACGAGATCGCCCCGCACCTCGCCGAGGTCGAGCCGCTTCTCAGCGAGCGCGAGCGTCTCGATCGCGAGGCGCAGGCGTTCGCCGGCCGGAAGGCCCTGCTGGTGCAGGTCGCGGACCTGAAGGCCCGGGACATCGCCCTGGGCGAGAAGCTGGCCAAGCTGGTGAGCGACGCCGCGCTCGAAGTGGCCAGCGCCGCGCTCGACTCGGCGCAGGCGGCGGAGCAAGCCGCGGCGCGAGCGGTCGAGGAGCACCACGGAGTCTGGGTGCGGGAGAAGCAGGACGCCGAGACCAAGCGCCAGGGCCTGCTGGAGCGGCACGAGGAGCTCACCGAACAGCTCCGGCGGCTCAGGGAGACCGGCCCGACCGTGGTCTGTCCGACCTGCGGGAAGCCGCTCGGCAAGGAATACGAGGCGGTGCTCGACGACCTCGACGCGCAGCGCGACGACGTGCTGCTCCGGGGGAAGTTCTACCGCCAGCGGATCGATCAGCTCTCCGGCGAGCCCCCCGAGCTGGCCGAAGCCCGGAAGACGCTCCAGGCGGCGGAGGGCGCGCTCAAGAAGCAGACCGCCCAGGTGGCCCGCTGGACCGCCGAGCGGCAGGAGCGGCAGGAGCTCGAGGCCGAGCGGGCGCGTGGCGCGGAGCGGCTCGGGACGCTCGAGGTGGAGCTCGCGAGCACGCCGACGAGCTACGACGAGGCGGCGCACCAGCGGGTCAAGGCGCGGCTCGCGGCGCTGCAGCCGCTCCGCGACCAGTTCACCCGGCTTTCGGTGGTCGCGGACCGTGCGGCGGAGCTGGTACCGAAGGCGGCCGAGGCGGAGCAGGGCCTCAGCAAGGCCGAAGCCCGGGCCCTCGAGCTCCGGGAGCGGCTCGCGGCGCTCGGCTGGTCGAGCGAGACCTACGAAGCGCTCCGGGCCGAGCATGCCCGGGTGAGCGAGGCGCGGCGGCTGGCCGAGGTGCGGATGGTGCGGGCCGACGCGGAGCTGGCGGCGGCGGTCGAGCATCGCGAGGCCGTCGCGGCCAGGCGGGCCGACCGCGATCGGCGCGCGGAGGAGATCGGGAAGCTCCGCGACGACCTGCTGCTCAACCAGGAGCTCGACCGGGCCTTCACCGACCTCCGCAACGACCTCAACGCCACGATCCGGCCCGACCTGTCGGACGCCGCCTCGGTGCTGATCCGCGACTTGACCAACGGCCGCTACAGCGACCTCGACTTGAGCGAGGACTACGTGCCGGTGATCGTCGACGACGGCGAGCCCAAGACGGTGATCTCGGGCGGCGAAGAGGACGTGGCCAACCTGGCGCTCCGCCTCGCGATCAGCCAGATGATCGCGGAGCGGGCCGGGCAGCCCTTCTCGCTCCTGGTGCTGGACGAGATCTTCGGCTCCCTCGACGAAGAGCGGCGCAGCGCGGTCGTCGATCTGCTGCGCGGGTTGGCGGATCGCTTCCCACAGGTGGTGCTGATCACCCACATCGAGTCGGTGCGGGACGGCTTCGATCGGGTGATTCGCATCAACTACGACACCGAGCGCGGGATCGCCACCGCGCAGGAAGAGCGGATCACCGCGGAGCCGCCGCATGCCGCCGCGTGACGGGGGCGTGAGCGGCCCCACGCCGGCGGCTCCGGCCGACGTCGACGAGCTGAACCGGGTCTTCTCGGACGCCTTCACCGAGCGCTACCATCGCGACGGGATGCGATCGGTGCGGGTGCCGCTGCTCAATCCGGCGGTCTGGCGCTACGCCTTCGCCGTGGCGGGCGACGGCGCGATGATCTGGCGCGACGGCTCCGGCGCGATCGCCGCCTTCAACATGGTGCACCTCTCGGGCGTCGAAGGCTGGATGGGACCGCTCGCCGTGCGGACCGACCTGCAGGGCCGCGGGCTCGGCCGGCGGATCGTCACGGCGGGGATCGAGCACCTCCGCCGCCAGGGCGCGCAGGTGATCGGCCTCGAGACGATGCCGCGGACGGTCGAAAACATCGGCTTCTACAGCGGGCTCGGCTTCCGGCCCGGTCACTTGACCATCAGCATGGGGCGCGAGGTGCTCGCGCGAGACGCCATGACGCCCGCCCTGGCCGTCGACGTCGCGACGATCGACGCCTGTCGGGCGCTCACCAGCCGGGTCCGGCCCGGCGCCGACTACTCGCGGGAGATCGCGTTGACCCGACGGCTCGACCTGGGCGACCTCACCGTGGTCGAGGCCCGGGGCGACGTTGCCGCCTTCGCCCTCTGGCACCGGGTGCCGCTGGCGCCGACCCGTACGCCCGACGACCTCCGGATCCTCAAGCTGGTGGCCGTCGATCTCGGTGCCTTCGGGCGGTTGCTCGAGGCGCTGGCCGGCGTGGCCAAGCGGCTTCGGCTGGAGCGGGTCTCGATCCGGTGCGAGACCCGAGCCACCGACGCCTACGCCGAGCTGCTCGCGGCGGGGTTCAAGGTGCATTGGACGGACCTGCGGATGTCGCTCGAGGGCCATCGCGAGCCGGAGCTCGCCGGCGGGGTGGCGTTCTCCAACTGGGAGATTTGAGGAACGGGATGTCGATCTACGATTTCGAGGTGACCACGATCGACGGGCGGCGGATCTCGATGGGCGAGTTCCGCGACCGGGTGCTCCTGATCGTGAACGTGGCCAGTCAGTGCGGCTACACGCCGCAGTACGAGGGGCTCGAGGCCCTCCACCGGAGGCATCACGACCGGGGCTTCGCGGTGCTGGGCTTTCCCTGCGATCAGTTCGGCCACCAGGAGCCGGGCAGCGAAGAGGAGATCCAGCGCTTCTGCCAGAGCCGCTACGACGTCTCGTTCCCGATGTTCGCGAAGCTCGAGGTGAACGGGCGGAACGCCGATCCGCTCTACCGCCACTTGAGGGAAGCGGCGCCGGGCGTGCTCGGCTCGCGGAGCATCAAGTGGAACTTCACGAAATTCCTGGTGGACCGGGCGGGGACCGTAGTGCGCCGCTACGGCTCGCGGGACACGCCCGCGGAGATCGAGCCGGACGTGGTGGCGTTGCTCTAGGCTTCGGTGCGCGAATCCCGAAGCGCCCACCAGCGGATCAGGAGCACGACGCCGGCGGCGAGCAACACGTGAGTGATCCCGAGTCCCAGGGGAAACGGGGCGAAGGTCGTCGCGAACCAGACGACCAAAGCAATGATCGCGCCAAGCAAGTCGAGCATCGGGGCCGCGTTGACGGGGTTAGAGGTGGTCCCTATAATAGTCCGTCGGCTGGTGGCCGGGAACCACGTTATTGAGCCAACAGGTCCGAGACAGGGCCCATATACTAGCGCCGATGCCATGCCCCTCGGGGGAAGGCAAACGCGAGCGGTGAGGGCGCCAAGAATCCGTTTCGGGCTTCAATAAACCTCCCGGTGACCATCCGACCCTGGGGCGCCGCTCGACCTTCGGGTCGACGGCGCCTTTGGCATGGGGCCCCAACGAGACGAGCGTGGACATGGCGCGATGCGTCGTCGCCCGCAGGGTGCACTTCAACGCGGCTCATCGCCTCCACAACGAGGCGAAGTCGGCCGAGTGGAACCGGGAGACCTTCGGTCCCTGCAACCACCCCAACTATCACGGCCACAACTACGAGCTGGAGATCCAGGTCGAGGGAACCATCGACCCGGACACGGGCTATGTGGTCGACGTCGGGATCCTGAAGCGGATCGCCGACGAGGCCGTGGTGCGCCAGCTCGATCACCGGAACCTGAACCTCGACGTCCCCTGGTTCCGGACCCGAATCCCCTCGGCCGAAAACATCGCGGTCTACTGTTGGGAGCAGCTGGCGGACCGGATTCCGGCCGGCCGGCTCTCGCTGATCCGACTCTGGGAGACTCCACGCAACTATGTCGAATACCGAGGCGCCTGACCTCCGTCAGCAGGTCCGCGCGATGTTGCTCGCCCTGGGCGAAGATCCCGATCGCCCGGGCCTCCGCCGGACGCCGGAGCGCGTCGCGAAGGCGATGCGCTGGCTGACCCGCGGCTACGGGATGTCGGTCGAGCAGGTGGTTGGGAGCGGCGTCTTCGAGGAGTCGCATCACAACATGGTGCTCGTGCGGGACATCGAGCTCTACTCGCTCTGCGAGCACCACATGCTGCCCTTCTTCGGCCGCGCGCACGTCGCCTACATCCCGAACGGGCGGATCATCGGGCTCTCGAAGATTCCCCGGATCGTCGAGATCTTCGCCCGACGCCTGCAGGTGCAGGAGCGGCTCACCGATCAGGTGGCCGACGCGGTCGCCGAGGTGCTGCAGCCGCAGGGCGTGGGGGTGGTGATCGAGGCCGTCCACCTCTGCATGATGATGCGGGGGATCGAGAAGCAGAACTCGCGCACCATCACCAGCTCGGTGCGGGGCGTCTTCCAGGAGGACAGCCGCACCCGCGAGGAGTTCCTCCGGTTGGCGCACCCCGGTCGGGGGGAGATCTGACCGCCGCGCTCGCGGGCCGCACGGCGTTGGTGACCGGCGCCTCCCGCGGGATCGGCGCGGCGGTGGTCCGGAGCCTGCTCGATGCGGGCGCCACGGTGTACGGGCTGGCGCGATCCCTCGCCGCGGAGCGGCGGGACGGGTGGGTCGGGATCCCGGTCGACCTCACGGACGACCAGGCGCGCGAGGCGGCGCTGAGCCGGATCCTCTCCGAAGCGGTGCCTGACATCGTGGTCAACAACGCGGGCGCGTTCGAGATGGGCCCGCTCGCCGAGCAGTCGCTGGCGGGGCTCGATCGGATGCTCGCGATGAACCTGCGGGCGCCCTTCGCCCTCGCCCGGCGGCTCCTGCCGGCGATGCAGGCCGGGGAGGGCGGGCACCACGTCCTGATCGGCAGCGTGGCGGATCACCTGGCGTTTCCCGGCAACGCCGCCTACGCCGCGAGCAAGTACGGAGCCCGGGGGCTCCACGAAGTCCTGGTCGAGGAGTACCGCGGCTCGGGCGTCCGGTGCACCCTGTTGAGCCCCGGGCCGACGGACACGCCGCTCTGGGACCCGATCGATCCCGACCGTCGCGACGACCTCCCCGACCGGAGCGCCATGCTCCGCGCGGAGGACGTGGCGGAGACGGTGCGCTGGCTGGTGACCCGGCCGAGCCGGATGCAGGTCGACTGGATCCGGATCGGACCTGCCTAACGAAGGAAGAAGTAGGTCACCGCCGCCATCGAGGCCGAGAGCGGGATCGTCAGCACCCACGCCCAGACGATCCGTCCGGCCACGCCCCAGCGCACCGCGCTCAGGCGCTGCGCGGCGCCCACCCCCACGATCGCGCCGGTGATGGTGTGGGTCGTGCTCACCGGAACGCCCAGCGCCGAGGCCAGGAAGACGGCCCCGGCGCCGCCGGTCTCCGCGCAGACCCCGCCGAAGGGCCGGAGCTTGGTGATCCGCGCCCCCATCGTCTTGACGATCCGCCAGCCGCCCATCGCCGTGCCGAGCGCGATCGCGAGGTGAGCCCCGATGATCAGCCAGAAGGGAACCTCGTCGGCGGTCGGGAGGTAGAGGTGCGACATCCAGCCGGTCGCGTCCCGGAAGAGATCCTGACTGGCCACGAGGAGACCGGCGATGATGCCCATGGTCTTCTGGGCGTCGTTGGCGCCGTGACTCAAGGAGAACGCCGCCGCCGAGAAGAGCTGGAGCACCCGGAACCCTCGCTCCAGCGGCGCGGCCTGGAAGCCCCGGAGCGACCACGCCAGCGCCACCGTGAGCCCGAGCGCCGCCAGCATCCCGATCAGCGGCGAGAGGATGATGAAGAGCATCGGCTTCACCCAACCGCCCACGATCAGGGCGCCGAAGCCGGCCTTCGCCACCGCCGCGCCCCCGTAGCCGCCCAGCAGCGCGTGCGACGACGACGAAGGCAGTCCGCCCCACCAGGTGACCAGGTTCCAGACGATCGCGCCGATCAGGCCGGCCAGCACCACGTTCGGGTCGACCACCTCCGGGTGGATCAGCCCCTTGCCGATCGTCTTCGCGACCGCGGTGCCGAAGACGAAGGCGGCGGCGAAGTTGAAGAAGGCCGCCCAGAGCACCGCCACCTGGGGCGAGAGCACCCGGGTGCCGACCACCGTGGCGATCGAGTTGGCGCTGTCGTGAAAACCGTTGATGAAGTCGAAGACCAGCGCCGTGGCGACGATGAACAGGACGAACGAGATCTCCGGGTGCATCGTCAGGCGTGCTTGATCGCGATCGATTCCAGCACGTTCGCCACGTCCTCCGCCTGGTCCAGCGTCTTCTCCAGCGTGTCGTAGAGCTCTTTCCACTTGATCAGGTTGATCGCGTCGCGCTCGGTGGCGAAGAGCTTGCCCAGCCATTCGTGGTAGACGGCGTCTCCTTCTTCCTCGAGCTCCTTGACCCGGGTGCAGGCGTCGATCACCGCCTGGGTCTTGGCCCCGTCGAGCACCTTCACCGCCTCGGCCACCTGCTCGGTCGAGCGGACGATCACCCCGGCCATCAGCTCCGCGCCCTCGGGTGCCGGGCCGGGCCGGAAGATCTGGAACCGGCGGGCGGCGCCGTCGATGTGGTCGATGATGTTGTCGAGCCGGGAGGCGAGGAGGTGGATGTCCTCGCGGTCCAGCGGGGTGATGAAGCTCCGGTCCAGACGGGTGATCACCTCGTGGGTCAGGTCGTCCGCCTCGTGCTCGAGCCGCTTGATCGCCTCGACCAGATAGGTGTCCCGCTCCTCGCCGACCTGGATCAGCTCGGCAAAGTGTCTGGCCGCCTGGACCGAGAGATCGGCGACGGCCGAGAACAACTCGAAGAACCGCTCATCTCTGGGCAGCAGTCGCACGGAGCCCTCCGGGTTGTGCTCAGGGTGCCTCGGAGCGGCCCTAATCTCTCGTCGTTACTTGTTCGTGACAAGCTCGTGACCGATTGGCCCCGGCCGGGAGCCCAGGCCCGGGCCCGCTAGATTCCCCCGCATGTTCATCGAGCTCACAGATCATCTCCGCTGCCCCGAGGACCACGACGAGGCCTTCCTGGTTCTGCTGCCGACGGCCATGGAGGGGCGGCGGGTGGTCGAAGGCGTGCTCGGCTGCCCGATCTGCGGGCGGGAGACGGCCGTGCGAGGTGGCGAGGTCGCCTTTGCCGAGGTCGGGCCCGTTGCCACTGGAACGGCGCTCACCCCGGCCGCGGTCGCCGCGCTCGGCGGCATCGAGGGGCCCGGAGGGTACGTCGCGGTGGTGGGCGCGCCGGCGAGCCTGGCAGACGCCATCGGGGAGCTCTTTCACGGGGTTCGACTCGTCCTGGTCAACCCGCCGGAAGGTGTCGCAGGAGGCGAGAACTCGAGCGTGCTTCGCGGGGCCCGGATGCCGCTCAAGGCTCGGAGCATGAGGCTCGTGGTCGCCGGGGCCGCCGCCGCCCGGGGCGAGTGGCTGGACGGGTCGATTGCCGCGGTGCTGCCGGGCAACCGGATCGTCGCGGAGGGAACGGCTCCGGAGCGGGACGACCTCGAGGTGCTCGCCGAGGCCGGCGGCGTTTGGGTCGGGAAGCGGCGCTAGCGGACCGGAAGCCGAAGGGCCTGGCCCGGCTTGAGCTCGTACCAGTCGGGCAGCGCGTTGAGCCGCCTGAGATCCTCCGCCCGAACCCCGTGGCGCTCGGCGATGGTCTCGACCGAGTCGCCGCTCTTCACTCGAATCAGCGCGCCGAGCTTGAGACGCGGTCGCTCCGCGGCGAAGACCCGCGCGGTCGGGAGCTCCGGCAAGCGGATCGCCAGGGTGTCGGCGAGGCCTTCGGGCACCCGGAGCCAGGAGGTTCGGCCGGGTGGCGTGACCCCGCGCACGTACTGCGGATTGAGCGCCCGCAGCTCGGCCGGCTCGAGTCCCATGGCCTTGGCCGCCCCGGAGATGCTCACCGCTCTGCCCACCGGCACCGAGTCCGCCTTGAGAGGCGACTCGCCGCGCGGCTTGAAGCCCCAGCGCGAGGGGTCACGTCCGATCACGGTCGCCGCGAGCAGCTTGGGGATGTAATCGCGGGTCTCGGCCGCCAGGAGCCCCTTGTTCGACAGCCGCTGGAAGTCGCCGTCGGAGAACCCGGTGTCGGCCATCGGGCCGAGTCGGCCCAGACCCCGACTCACCCGACCGGCACCGGCGTTGTAGGCCGCCGCCGCCAACAGCGGCGAGCGGAACTGGCCGGTCAGGTCCCTGATGTGTCGCACGGCCGCGTCGGTCGCCAGGAAAGGGTCGCGCCGCTCGTCGACGAAACGGTCGATCTTGAGTCCCATCTGACGCGCGGTCGACGGAATGAACTGCCACATCCCGACGGCCCCGGCGTGGCTCACGGCGGTGTTCGAGTAGCCGCTCTCGATCAGCGGCATGTACTCGAGCTCCGGCGGCAGACCGGCCTCGTCGAGACGCGAGCGGATCAGCTCGCGAAACGACCCGGCCCGATCCAGCCAGGCGCTCATCCGGTCCCGCGCGGGGCCGGTGAAGTAGTCGATGTAACGGGCCACCCCCGGATAGCCGAGCAGCGAATCCGTGGGCAGCGAGAGGGTCCGGAGCTCCTGGGCGTCGAGCGGGGTGGCCAGGAGCGCGGTGGCGGCGAGCAGCGTCCATCGGTAGCGCATGGCCCCGGGAGAGGCAGGAAGCACGCCGACCCGGTCGAGGCCTCGCAATGCGTTGGAAACAAATGACTTAAGGAGATCCGCCCTGGTGCTGGGAAGCGGGTAGATCCTGCCGGGTCAGGAGCTTTCGTCCTGCTCCGCGTCCCGGTAGATGGCGTCGATCTGGTCACGGTAGTGCTGCTCCACCACCCGACGGCGGACCGAGAGCTTGGGCGTCAGCTCGCCGGTCTCGATCGAGAACTCCCTCGGCACGACCAGGAAGCGCTTGGGCACCTCGAACTTGGCCAGGTCGCGGAAATGCTTCTTCGCCTCGGCCTCGAGGTGGCGGGCCACTTCAGGCGAGGCCGCGAGCTCCTCGCGGGTGGAGAGGTCGAGGCCCTGGCCCTTGGCCCACTCGGCGAGCCGCTCGAAATCCGGCGCGATCAGGAGGATCGGGAACTTGCGCCGATCGCCCAGCATGACCGCGTTGGCGATGAACGGGTTGTGCCGGAGCTGATCCTCGATCGGCTGGGGCGCGATCTTCTTGCCGCCCGCCGTGGCGATCAGGTCTTTGATCCGATCGGTGATCCTGAGAAACCCGTCGGGGTCGATCTCGCCGACGTCGCCGGTGTGGAACCAGCCGTCCGAGTCGATCGCCTCGGCCGTCGCGTCCGGCTTCTTGTAGTAGCCCTGCATCACGTTGGGCCCGCGGACCAGCACCTCGCCGTCCTCGCCGATCCGGACCTCTACGCCGGGCACCGGCCGCCCGACGGTGCCGATCCGGAGGGCGCTCGGGGTGTTGACCGCCACGACGGGCGAGGTCTCCGTGAGGCCGTAGCCCTCGAGGATCGGGAGCCCGGCGCCGTAGAAGAACCGGGCGATCTCCGCGTTGAGCGGCGCCCCCCCCGAGATGAAGAACTTGAGCCTGCCGCCGACCCGACCGCGGATCTTGGCGAAGACCAGCTCGTCGGCCAGGCGATGGCGAATCCGGAGGCCCAGGGGGATCCCTTCGCCCGCGAGCCTTCGGGTGGCCCAGTCGGCCCCGACCCGCTTGGCCCAGAGGAAGATCCGCCGGGCGATGGGCGAGCCCGCCATCGCGGTCTCCAGCGCTTTCGCGTAGATCTTCTCGAACAGGCGCGGCACCGCCGGGACGATGGTGGGGCGGGTCTCGACCAGGTCGCGCGGCACGCTCTCGATACTCTCGGCGTAGTTGATCGTCACGCCGTTGTGGAGCATGCTGAAGTGTCCGGTCATCCGCTCGAAGATGTGGGAGAGCGGGAGGAGCGAGAGCGTCTCGTCGTCGCCCGAGAGCGGCAGCACCGCGGTGCCGGCCACGACGTTGGACGCGACGTTGCCGTGGGAGAGCATCACGCCCTTGGGCTCGCCCGTGGTGCCGGAGGTATAGATGATGGTGGCGAGCGAGTCCGGCGGGATCGCCAGGGCGCGCTCCTTCCAGTCGGGGTGCCGGTCGGCGGCCGCGCGTCCCCGCGCTTCGACCACCTCCAGCGGGATCAGGCCTTCGCCGTCGAGGTCCGCGTCGAAGCCGATCACCCAGCCCAGGTCCGGCAGCTGGCCGCGGACCTCGTTGATCTTGTCGAGCTGGGCGCGGGTCGAGACGAAGATCGCGCGGCTGCCGGAGTCGCGGAGCAGGTACTCGATCTGCTTGGCCGTGAGGGTCGGGTAGATCGGGACGTTGACGATCCCGGCCGTCAGGCAGGCATAGTCGGCGATGGCCCATTCCGGCCGATTCTCCGACAGCAGTGCCACCCGCTCGCCTCGGCCGACACCAATCTCGGAGAGGCCCAGGCTGGCGGCGCGGACCCGCTCGTGCAGCTCCGCCGCGGCGATCGGATGCCAGCGGCCGTCGCGCCGGAAGCGGAGCAGGGCCGTGCGCTGGCCGAAGCGATCCAGCGCTCCGAAAAAGAGCGCGTTGAGGGTCGCGGGCGCGGTCATTGGTGCAGGAAGCGAACGACGATCTGCCGCCCCGATCCGGGGATCGGGCTGCCGTCGGGCCGGAAGGCGGTCACCTCGATGACGACGCGGTCGGGCGGGGTGCGGTCCCGCACCGCCCGGAGTCGGACGGTCGAGACCCGGCCGGTGGTGCCGGTGTTCAGCGAGTCGATCCAGCGGCCGGTCAGGAAGACGACCGTGGAGTCGCCCGATTGGGCGGGCTCGACGACCTTGAAGCGGACGGGGCGGCCGGCGACCGGCACGGTGTCGACCAGCTGGGTCAGCTGCACGTCGATCGCGCTGGTGGTGTCGGCGTCTCGGGCGAGCTCGATCGAATCGGCGCTCAGGAGCTCGAGGGTGTCGGCGCGGTCGGTGATGAAGAAGCGCAGCTTGCTCAGGTCGGAGGAGAGCTCCGACTGGCCGGCCAGGGCGACCTGCACTCTGGCCGTGTCCGGAAAGCGGAGGCCGACCAGCGCGCCGGTCAGGCTGTCGAGGGTGGCCACGGTGTCCGGCGCGGTGGTCCGCCAGACGATGCTGGCCTCGACCGGCGCGCCATCGGAGCCGACGGCGTCGGCGCGGAGACGCAGGGTGTCGCCGACTTCGAGATAGAAGTTGGCGGGGAGCCGTACTTCGAGGGCGGAGATCCCGGCTTGGTTTTCGGAGAGCGACGAGCAGGCGGCCACGGCGAGGAGCGCCGCGGTGGAGCCGAGCCTCACCCGGTGCCGACCGCGGCGGACGCGGTGGGCTCCTCGTTCAGCTGCTGAATGGTCTGTTCGGCGTGGCGAATCCACCGGTCTGCGTCGGGGCCTCGGGGCGGCCGAGCCAGGAAGGCTCGAAGATGGTCCAGGGCCTTGTCCTCTTCGCCCCGCTTGAGGAGGAGGAAGGCCAGACCATAATGCGCCCCTGCGAGCGTCGAGTCCAGATCGAGGGCCCGGCGGTAGTGGCGGATCGCCTCGTCGGGTTGCCCCGTCTTGGTGAAGGCGATCGCCATATTCTGGAGGATCCGCGGGTCGCGCGGGTTCTCCCGAAGGCCGAGGCGGTACGAAGTGATGGCGGCCGTGTAGTCGCCCTGGCGCTCGAGGGCGAGGGCTTCGTTGAGATAGTCGAGACGCTGCGGCTTGCCGTTGGTCGGAGTGGCGCGGTCGAACAGTCGTTTCCAGATGCTCATGGGACTGGTCGGGCTCCGGGCTTGGGGGGTTAGGCAAGAGTGTCGCGCCGACGCTTCAACATAAGAAGGTTGTTCAGCCCGTGCAATACAACTCGTTGTCAATCCGAGCGAATCGGCGTCACCTTGCGGCCGACTTTCGGACCCGGAAGCACCACCCTATTGTTATGCCCGAAGGAGGAACCATGCCCCGCCGCCCGTTGGACACCGCCCGAGGGGTCCTGGAAATCGATTGGCCGCTGTTCGGCGAGCTCTGTCGCGCCCTCGCGGTCAAGGTGGCCCGAGGCTTCGACCCGGAGCTCGTGGTCGGGATCGCCAAGGCCGGGGTGATTCCCGGCGCGGTGATCGCCTCGCTGATGCAGCGCGACTTCACCGCCATGACCGTGACCCGAAAGAGCGCCGGTGAGCTGCCCACCCTGGTGAGCGGTCCCCTCGGCTCGCTTCGCGGCCGGCGGGTGCTGATCGTCGACGAGACCTGCGACACGGGCCACACCCTCAAGCTCGCGCTCAACGAGGTGCTGAGCCTCCAGCCGAAGGAGGTTCGAACCGCGGTCTCCTTCAAGACCGGCGCCTACGAGCCCGACTACCACTCCTTCGCCACCGAGAAGGCCATCATCCTGCCCTGGGATCGCGAAGAGATCCAGGACGGCGAGCTGGTGCCCCGACCCGACTACACCCCCGGGGCGAACGACGACTGATGAAGGAGCTCCTGCTCGACGCTGTCGCCGCCGGCCGGGATGCCTATGTGGAGATTCGGCTGCGCCGCCGCTGGACCACCACGGTCGTCTACCGGCGCCGCCGCCCGGAGGTCGCCGCCGAGGCCGACCTCCTTGGCGGGGTGGTGCGCTGTCTGGTGCCGGGCTACGGCTGGGGCGCCGTCGCCTTCAACGCGGTGGACCGGGCCGCGACCGCCGTCCAGCGGGCGCGCGAGCTCTCGCTCGAGCTCCGGCCGGAGGCGCCGATCCAGCTCGCCCCGATTCCGATCCGCCAGGTCGAGAGCGCGGGCGACCTCGAAGACGATCCCCGGCTCACCCCCCTCGACGAGAAGCGGCGTTTTCTCGAGCACCTCACCCACGAGCTGCTCGGCACCGACCGTCGGATCGTCGACTCCCGCACCACCTACTCCGACACCGTCCATGAGACCTGGCTCGCGACCAGCGACGGGAGCTGGCTCCACGAGCTGAAGAGCGAGGCCGCCCTCGGCGCGCTGGCCATCGCCAGCGAGGACGGCGCCACGGAGCGCGCGGTCGACTCGGTGGCGCTTCGCGGGGGGTGGCAGGCGATCAAGGAGCACGGCGGGATCTTCGCGCCGGTGGCCCAGCGGGCCGTGCAGCGGCTCCATGCCGCTCCGGTCGCCCAGGGGCGCTACAGCGTGGTGCTCGACCCGAGGGCTTCGGGCGCCCTGATCCTCCAGGCGGTGGCCGATCATTGCCGCGCCGCCGCCCGCGGCCAGGAGCGCGACGTGCTGGAGCTCGGCACCCGGCTCGGGCCCGAGTGCCTCTCCGTGGGCGACGACCCGACCGCGCTCGGCCTTCGCACCAGCCTCGCGCTCGACGACGAGGGAACCCCGGTCAGCAACACGGTGCTGGTGCAGCACGGCGTCGTAGTGGGTCACCTCCACACTCGGGAGACCGCGGCCCGGGACCACGCGGCCCCGAACGGACACGCGCTCGCCCACGCGCTCCGCGCCGTGCCCGGGGCCCGTCCGACCAACGCCTATCTCTCGAACGGGCAGCAGGACCTCGAGAGCTTCCTGGCCGACACCGGCGACGGCCTCTACTTCTCCGACGTCTCGGTGATCGGCTCCGAGGGCCGGCGCCTCACGCTGGTGCCCGGCTTTGCCCGGGTGATCCGGCGGGGAGAGCTGGCCGAAGCGGTCAAGTGCCCGGCCATCAGCCACGACGCGCTGACCCTGTTCGGCCGCCTCGACGCCGTGGCCGGAGACTTCGTCTGGGATCGGAGCGCCTCGCAGCTCCACGAAGGCCACATTCCCGGGCGCCCGGTCACCACCGGCGCCCCGCATACCCGCTTCCTCGACCTCGACGTCGGCGCGATGTTCGCATGATCGGTCGGCTCGTCGAGCGGCTCGCCCGGGAGGTCGACGCCGCCGATCTCGTCGAAGCCGCCGAAGACCGCATCACCGCCACCGTGGACGCCGCGGGCGACGTCGCCTGCGAGATGGCGACCACGGCCACCGCCCACGCCCGGGTCTTCAACGGAGGCCGGGTCGGGTGGGCCGCTGGGCAGGCCGAGCGGGGGGACGAGGTCGTGGACGCGGCGATCCGCTCGGCGGCCGGAGGCGAGGCCCTCGAGTGCCACCTGCCCGTGCCCTCGCCGTTGCCCGGGGTGGCGACGGCGGCGCCCGGCGTCTCCGGGCTCGGTCACCTGGAGGTGCTCGGCCTGGCCCGGACGCTCCGCGACCGGCTCGCGGGCCCCGGCCGGCGGCTCGAGGTCTGGGCCGAGCGGGTGGTCGGCTCGGTCCGGGTCTCCAACACTCGCGGGGTCACGGCCGAGTATCCCCGCACGATGGTCGGGGTCGGCGCCGTCGCGCGGGGAGCCGGTGGCGGCGGGCACGCGCCCGGCTCCATCTCGAGGTCGCGCCTCCAGCCTTGCCGCCATCGAGCGTCTGGCGGACGGGATCGGTCGCTGGCTCGATGCCCGTGCTCGACGCCTGGCCTCTCGGGCCGACCCGGGTCTGGCTGGCGCCTCGCGCCGGTGCGGACGCTGCTCTGGCCGCTGCTCGATCCGGCTGCAGGTCGACAGCACGCCGGCGCCAGGCTCTCGCTCGACCCGCGCACTCACGCTCTCCGACGATCCGCTGGTACCGCTTCGTCCCGGCGGCCGGCCGATCTGCGACGACGGCGTGCCGACCCGCCGTCTTTCGCTGGTCGAGCGCGGCCAGGTGCGGCAGCGGATCGTCGACCTCGGCGCCCGTACCGGCAAGCCGGCCACCGGCCACAGGCTCCGGCGCACGGGCTCCGGCGCCCCAGGCGGCGTTCTCAACCGACCGAGCCGGGCGGCGAGGATCGGGCGGCCTGGGGCGGGCGTTAGGCACCGGGCTCCTGCTCCTCGGCCTGCCCTGGGGGCTGACGCACCCGGACGCCAGACCGGCGTCTTCCGGGCCCGCGCCCGTGGGCGTTCGGGGGTGCGTGGCGAAGTCGTCGGCCGGATCCCGGAGGCGCGGTCGTGGCCGGCAACGCGCTCGACGCCTGGCGGGGGTGGTGGCCGTCGGGCGGTCCGCGGAATGGGACGGGAGCTGGGCGGTTCCCGACCTGGTGGTCGAGCCGCTCGCCTTGTTAGAGGTCTGATCCCGGGGCTGGCCTCGGCGACCCGGCCAGGCGCTTCCCAGCGCCACCTCAATCTCCTTGGAGCACCTGATGGCCTCTCGGCGGGAATTCCTCGACCGCTCGCTGGCGCTCACGGCCGGCGCACTCGCGCTCCCCAGCATCGCGCGCGCCTCGCGACTGCTCGACCAGCCTCTCGCTCGGCCCGACGGCCAGCGCGGCCCGGCGACCGTCGAAGTCGCTCAAGATCCTGTTCCTCGGCAGGACCGGATTCATCGGACCGCACATGGTTCGCTACGCGATGTGCCGGGGCCACAAGGTGAGCCTCTAATCGCGGCCGGACGGCGCCCGACATGTTCCCGGGCGCCGAGACCTTCGTCGGCGACCGCGACGGCAGCTCGACGCCCTCAAGGGCGGCGAGTGGGACGCCGTGGTGGACAACTCGGGCTACGTTCCGCGCCACGTCCGCGACTCGGCCGACCTGCTCAAGGACCACGTCGGGCGTTACCTCTTCATCTCCACCGGATCGGTCTACAAGTTCGATCAGGACGAGATCACCGAAGGGTGACCTGCTCCCCGATCGAGGACCCCAAGAGCGAGGACGTCAACAAGTACTACAGCCCGCTCAGATCCTCTGCGAGGCGGTGCGGGAGCTACGGCCCCGGTCGACCGTGCTCGGCTGCACGTCGTGGCGAGGCCCGGGCGACCCGACCGACCGCTTCACCTTCTGGCCGGTGCGGATCGACAAGGGCGGCGGCGTGATCGCCCCGGCAACCCAGCCGACCGTGCCAGTTCATCGACGCGCGATCTGGCCGAGTTCACGGTCACTGCCTCGAGAACGACATCCCAGGCACCTTCAACACGGCCGGCCCGGCGCTCGAGGGCGATGGACCAGTTCCTCTACGGGATCCGGGCCGTGACCAGCACCCCGGTCCACTTCGAGTGGATCGACACCAAGTTCCTGACCGACAACCAGGTGCGGTACCCGATCTGGATTCCGCAGGACAGCCCCTTCCGTGGGATCTCGAAGGTGCGCTCCCACAAGGCGGTCGCGGCTGGGCTCAAGTTCCGGCCCCTCGCCGTGACGGCGGCGGAGACCCTCGACTGGTTCAAGGAGCAGCCCGCCGACCGGCAGGCCAAGCTCAACCTGCAGCTGGAGCGGGACGCGAAGGTGCTGGCGGCCTGGAAGGCGCGGCGCGGGCGGCGGCCGGTAGCCGCGGGCTCCCCGAAAACGACGACGGGGTGGGCGAAAGCCCACCCCGTCTTGCTTCGACCCCGGCGCCGCTCGGCCGCGCGCGGCTGATCATCTCCCCGTGCGAGGCGCCGTCGGCCCGTCCCCCCTCGTACACCCAGGTGAGCATCTCGGGGCTGCCGACCAGGTAGCGACAGCGGGCCTGTCCGGTGGCCCGGCACTCCACCTCGAGCACCGCGGCGGCCTGTCCCGACAGCCGGGTGAAGAAGTCGGAGAGCATCCCGGCGCTGAAGTGGCAGCAGGGATAGTCGGCGTCGCGCGGCTCTGCCTCGAACCAGTCGGGAGTGTCGAAGGCGAGGATGCCGGGGGCCACGATCTCGGTGCTGGCCGTGCCCCAGCCGTCGTCACGGAAGAAGCCGCCGAGGGCTTCGCTCAGGTAGCGGGAGTCGAGGCCCTGTGGCGATTCGACGCCGTAGCGGGTCGAGCACCAGTCCGGCAAAGCCGTCGTAGGCCACCGGCGCCGGCCGAGAACGACACTCCCGAACCAGCTGAGCCGCCTCGGCGGGAACGCCCGCTCGAGCACCTGGCGCAGCTGGTTGATGGTGGCGCGGCCGACCGTCAGGCGGGGAACCGAGAGCACGGTAGACATGCGGGGAAGCTAAGGGACCTTTCCCGACGGGCTGTAGCTCCGCCTCGTCGATCACGGTGAAGACCGAGGGCCTGCGCCTTCTCGAGCTTGCCTCCCGCCTCGGCGCCGGCGACGACCAGCGAGGTCTTCTTGCTCACGCTACGCTCACCCGGCCCCGCGGCCTCGATCAGGGCGGTGGCCTCGCCGCGGGAGAGGCTCTGGAGGGTGCCGGTCAGCACCACCGTCTGTCCGGCCATCGGGCCGGTGGCGGCCGCGGCCCGCGGCTCGGTGAAGTCGAGGCCGGCCTCGCGGAGCCGCTCGATCAACGCGGCGTTCGAGCGGTTGGCGAAGAACTCCACTACCGCGTCGGCGATGGTCGGTCCGACGCCGTTGACCGCCGCGACCTCCTCGGCGGTGGCGGCGGCCAGCGCGTCGAGCGTCCCGAACCGCCGCGCGAGCAGCTGGGCCACCGTCTTGCCCACGTGCCGGATCCCGAGCCCGAAGAGCAGCAGCGAGCGGCCGCTCCCGCGACGCCGCGATCGCCTCGACCGACTGAGTCGCCGACTGGTCGGCGAACGTCCAGCGCCACCAGCTGGTCGACGGTCAGGCGGTAGAGGTCGCTCAGGTCCGCGATCGAACCCGCCTGTTGAGCAGCTGCCCGACCCGCTCGTAGCCCAGCCCGCGGATGTCCATCGCGCCCGCGCGAGGCGAAGTGGGCCCTCGCTAGATCCGGCCGGAACAGGCGGCGTTCGGGCAGTAGCGCATCGCTTCGTCGGGGGGCCGCACCGTCTTGGTGCCGCAGGCTTCAGACTTCGTCGGCATCGAGAAGGGGCGCTCGCTGCCGTCGCGCGCCGCTCCAGGTGCTGGACCGATCACACGAGGGATGACCTCGCCCGCCCAGTTCCTCGACCGACGTCGCCGATCCGGATGTCCTTCTGGGCGATCAGGTCCTCGTTGGCGAGCGTGGCGTTCGGGCGAGTGACGCCAGCCACCTCCACCGGCTCGACGGCGTACGGTGAGGCGCCGGTACGTCGGCGTTGACCCGGATGTCCAACAACTGGCGACCCGCACCCTCGGCCGCCGAACTTGCCGAGGAGCGATCTGCCGGCAGGCTCGCGCCCGCCGGCCCGCGCCGAGGTCCTCCCAGGCGAGCCGGTCCACCTTGACCACCACCCGTCAGCGCCGAAGGGCAGGGTCGGGAGGAGCGTTTCGTACTCGGGGATCGCGCCTGGACTTCCGCGAGTGAGGCGAAGGACCGGTGGTGCTCCTCGATCGGGAAGCCCACTCGGCCAGCTGTTTCGAGGAAGTTTCCGTGTGCGTCTTCCGCTCCCAGCGACCCTCGATCACTTCGGCCTGGAACACGAAGAGCCGGAGTCGACGCCGGGCGGTGACCGCGGGGTCGAGCTGGCGGAGCGCGCCTGCGGCGGCGTTTCTCGGGTTGGCGAAGAGCGGCTCGCCCTCGGCCTCCCGGCGCGCGTTCAGCTTGGCGAAGGCGTTCCGCAGCAGGGAATGAACCTCGCCTCGTACCTCCATCAGCTCCGGGTGCCCGCGGCCCGCGGCACCAGCGGGGTGGACACGGTCTTGAGGTTCGGGGTGACGTCCTCGCCGATCACCCCGTTGCCGCGGGTGGCCCCGACCTCGAACCGCCCCTTCGGTAGGTCAGGTTGACGGCGGCGCCGTCGATCTTGATCTCGGTGGCGTAATGCCCGCGAGGGCGTCGGGTTGAGCCGCGCGTTCCGCTCTTCCCACGCCGCCAGCTCCTCGGGGCTGAAGGCGTTCGCCAGCGACAGCATCGGCCGGCGGTGGGTGCTGAGCGCCGATTGAGGCGCCATCCCGACCGGTGGGTGGGACTGTCCCGGGCGTGGCGGTCGGGATACCGGGTTTCCAGCTCTTTCAGCTCGTGAAGAAACCGGTCCCACTCCTCGTCGGTGATCTCGAGGCGTCCTCGACGCTAGTAGAGGCGGTTGGCTCGCTCGATCTGTTGTCGGAGGGTGGCGGCCCGTTCCGCGGCGGCGGCCGGTGCGCAGCTCATCGCGTCGCTTCGCGCTCCAGCACCCGCATCGCCACGACCGCTCGATCTGGCGGCGCCGGCAGCAAGGGAGGATCAGGTCGTCTGCGCTCCCCCTCGCGGGCGGCGAAGGCGTCGAGGGTCTGGCGCAGGAACTCCACCAGCGCCGCCCGCTCCGGTCGGCGGCGAGCCCACTCTGTACCGCGCAGGCCGCGCAGCCGCTGAAACGCTCGCGGTACGAAAGAAGGCGTTCGCGGTGACGTCGGCCACCAGCCGAGGCCCATTCGATCTCCGGCGCGTCGAGAGCGGCGCGCTGATGGTCGGTCCGGAGGAAGATCGCGCCGATCAGCACGCTCACTCCAGACGGGGGACCGTGATCGACGTGCCCGGCGGCCCGCCAGGGTCGGCTGGACCGGCAGGAGCGCCGAGGTCGGCGGCGGCGTCCGGGATGTGCCACCACCTGCCCGGTGTCGAGGCCCGGGCTCGGGATAGGCGGCGAGGTCGACGACGTGACTCGGATGCTCAGGTCTTCGTAGCTCGCCACCAGATGCACGGCGGCGCCGCGCGAGCGCTCGGCCAGAAAGACCGAGCAGCGGTCAGACCCAGCGCCAGGCCCATCCGGCGCGCCACGGTCTGGACGATGTCGCGGTAGTTGAGCGCGCTCGAGAGATCGCGCAGCAGCTCGATGATCGCGAGGTGCCGGCGCCGCTCAAGCTTCTGCGAGCTCCTCGACTCAGGCCCTGGAAGCGCGAGACAGGGTCGATCGAGTAGGGCGTACGGGTTGGGCGCTCATGCCGGAGGAAGATGGGGCGCCGTCGGGTCGGTCCAAGCCGGGCCTCGGTCGCGGCAGGCGCCCGACCGGCTTGGTGGATCGCGACTCCCGGGATACCTTCCGGTCCTTGGCATTCAAGGACAGACTCCCCTTCGAGGTCGTCGAGCCCGATCGGATTCGCACCGAGCGGCGCGGCTTCGCGCTCGGCATCGCGGTGGGCGCGGTGCTCGGCGGCGTGGCCGCGCTGCTCCTCGCTCCCGAGCGCAGGGTGGTGACCGCCGCCGCCTCCGGCGCCGGCTGGCCAGGCGCGCGACCGGGCCGAGGAAGCGACCCAGGAGCTCGGCGAGCGCGCGGGCCGCGCCGCTCGCCGGCTGCGCCGCAGGATCGAACGTTAGGCGGCGCGGGCGCGCTCAGGCGCGCCCGCCGCCCGACCGTCGCTCGACCGTCTCCAGCAGCGCGGCCGCCTCGCGCCGGTAGCGGAGTCCGTGATAGCGGTCCGGTAACGCCAGCAGGGTATCCAGCTGATGCCGCGCCTCCTCGTACATCTTGCGGTCCGCCAGCGCCCGCGCCAGGTCCAGTCGATGATAGATCCGATCGGGATCCCGCTCGACGGCCTGGGAGAGCAGCGCCACCGCGCTGTCCCAGCTCGCCTGGCCGAGCAGCTTGCCCCCCAGGATATTCCGGGCCATGAACCGGTTGAAGCCCGAGGTCCGCATCACTTCCGCGTGCCAGAGCCCGAGCACGTGGAGCACGCCGTCGTGATCGGGCGCGAGGGCCCGCGCCCGGCTGGCCGCGCGATAGACCTCGCCCGCCATCGCGATCCGCTGCCGCGGGCCGCGGGTCAGCGCCGCGCGGCCGAGCGCCATGGAGAGCGCGAACAGGCCGTGCACGTCGTTCGAGTCGATCGTCACCGCGCGGCGGGCGTAGCGCTCGGCGAGACGATAGAGCGAGTCTGGCGCGCGGTCCGCTTCTGCTCGGGCGGGTCCTGGCCGAGCTCGACGCTGGCGAAGGACGGCGGCCAGGTCGCCTCGTAGTCGAGGGTGTCGAGCGCCAGCGCCCGCTCGGCGAGCGCGAGGGCGCTGTCGGGGCGGTGAGCCGGGCGCGCTCCGCGCCCTCGAGGGCTCGAGCGTGACTGACCGTCGGCGGAGGATCCGAATCGGAGCAGGAGCAGGAGCACGGTGCCGGCAAGGCGCAGCATGTCGCAATCTATCCCCGGGTCCGAGGCGGGCGATGCTCAGCGTCCCCCGTCTGATCGAGCGGAAGCGCGACGGCGGCGCGCTGGCGCCGTCGGATTGGGACGCGCTGGTGAGCGAACACGTGGCCGGCGACGTCCCGGACTATCAGATGTCCGCGCTGGCGATGGCGATCGTCTTCCGGGGAGGGCTCGAGCCGGCCGAGCTCGCCGCGCTCACCAGGCGATGCTCGGCTCCGGCGATCGCTTCGCCCTGGCCGACCTGTCGCTGCCGCGGGCCGACAAGCACTCGATCGGCGGGGTGGGGGACAAGACCTCGCTCCTGCTGGCGCCGCTGCTCGCCTCGCTCGGCGTGGCGGTGCCGATGATCTCGGGTCGGGGGCTCGGCCACACCGGCGGCACGCTCGACAAGCTCGAGAGCATCCCCGGCTTCCGCACCGATCTCTCCCTCGACGCGGCGCGCCGGCAGCTCGAGTCGCTGGGCGTGGTGA
The DNA here is from genome assembly GCA_041390205.1 of Gemmatimonadales bacterium. GTDB lineage: Bacteria > Gemmatimonadota > Gemmatimonadetes > Gemmatimonadales > GWC2-71-9 > SHZU01. Next base: position 63,821 of record JAWKQJ010000008.1, on the reverse strand, counting down.
TGATCGGGCAGACGCGGGAGCTGGTCCCGGCGGATCGGAAGCTCTACGCGCTCCGCGACGTGACCGGGACGGTCGAATCGATCCCGCTGATCGCCGCGAGCATCATGTCGAAGAAGCTCGCCGAGGACCTGACCGGCCTGGTGCTCGACTTGAAGACCGGGAGCGGGGCCTTCCTGACCGAGCCGGCCCGGACCATCGAGCTCGGCGAGACCATGATCGGACTCGGTGAGGCCAACGGCCTGTCGCACCGTCGGGCTGGTGACCGCCATGGACCGGCCGCTCAGCGTCGCCGCCAAGCAGCTGCCGCGCTTCGAGGTGGCCGAGGCGATCGCCAGGCTCGAGGAGCTCGGGCCCTTCGGATCTGATGGAGCTCACCCATGCGCTGGCCGCGGAGATGCTGGTCTCCGGAAAGATGACGGACCCGCCGCTGCGTGGAGCGCGGCCGTGTACGGAGGTCCGCACCGGCCGAGCGCCGCAGAGACCTTCCGGCCGAGTTGATCGGCTCAGGCGGCGGTCTCGCGTGCTCGATCGTGACTGCTGCCCGGTGGTCGTGGCGGTGACCGCCGGATCGGCCGGCGTCGTCGCGGGTCGAGCCCGCGCGATCGGCCACCATCGTGGAGCTCGGCGGCGGGCGTCAGCGCCGCCGCCGATCGGGTGGATCCGCGGTTGGCGTCCGGGTGCTGGTGGCGCCGGGGACCACCCGGTCGACCCGGGCACCCGCCCGCTGGCCGAGGTCCATGCGGGAGCGCGAATCGGCCGCAGCCGCCGTAGACGCGGTCCGGCAGGCGATCGAGCTGGGCGGCGTCCCGGCCTTTCATCAGCCACCGGATCAGCCGGTCCGGGAATTCAGCCCTACCAACGGCCGCCGTCCCTGGCGTAGGGCTTGCCCTCTCTCGGGGCAGGCCGCTCGCCGAGGCCGAACCCGGCAGCGGAACAAGCACTTAGGCGTCGTCCGCCCGGTGTCGTGCGATTGTCCAATGGGCAAATCGCAAAGGATCGGGGGTGCGGCGGCTCGGGTGCGTCGAATGGCACTTCAGTGCATGGCGCTGCAGTGCGATGGACCGAATGGAGCTATGACCGAATCCGCGACAGCCGCGCGAGCCGCAGCCTGGTATGGCGAGGGTCGTCCTCAGTCGAGTCCCCCCGCGCGTCCGCGTGGGAACGGCCGGGGGCCGCGCGCGCTCGAAGCCCGGGGCTTCGCTTCGGTCCACCACATCCTGGTCCAGCTGGCCGACGCGGGGCTTCGGCCGCGCTTTGCCGAGTACTGCCGCGCGTTCGGTGACATCGCCTGGTGCGACGACCCGGACGACCTGGTGGTCCGCTCCGAGTCGCGCCACGCCTTGGGCGTCGTGGTCGACGTGGCGGACCGCTGGAACGGCCGCACCACCGCCGCCGTCGCCAAGATCCGCGCGGCCAGGCCGGCGCTCCCGATCGTGCTCTGGTGCGACCGGCAGGTGCCGGCCGGCGCCCTCGCCGACCTGGCCCGGGCGGGCGTCTCGGCGGTGGTCTTCCGCGACGAGTCCGAGCTCGAGGAGCGGCTCCTGAGCGCGCTCACCCGGGCCACCGACGTCACCTTCCAGCAGCTCACCGACCAGGCGCTCGCCCGCCGGGTGCCGGAGGCCTTGGTGCCGGTGGTGCGGTTCGTCCTGGACCGGGCGGCGGCCAAGCCCACGGCGGCCCTGGTGGCTCGGGCGATGGGCCTGACGGCCCGGCAGCTGGCGGCGGAGCTCAAGCGGGGTGGGATGCCGCCGGTGAGCGTGCTGGTCCGGTGGAGCCGCCTGCTGACCGCCGCCTACCGGCTGGAGCGCTCGACCGAGCCGATCGCCGCGGTGGCCCGCTCGGTGGGCTTTCCGACGACCGCGGCGCTCGGGCGGCTCTTCCGGATCCATGCCAACGAGACGGTCCGCGGGGTTCGGGAGCCGGGCGGCTTCGGGTGGGTGCTCCGCTGCTTCGAGCGCGCGCTCGCCAAGTCGAACCAGGGCAAGCGGGGCGGCTAGGCCGCCGCTCGCCCTGGTCTCCGGCCCGTTCGCGGGCGGGAGTCTCCCAGCCGCCGCACCCCTGGTCCCGCAGCCCCCGGCCGGGCCTTAGCTTGGTCTCCATGAGCCGCCCTCCGTCGGTTTCCCGGACCCCTACCCTCAAGGCGCTCCTGATCGGCGCCCTGGTGCTGGCGGTGATCACCTCGGCCCAGCACTGGACCGTGATGCAGCTGGGCGACGTCGAGGACGGCTGGAAGACCGTCTGGCACGCCGTCTCCAAAGAGGCGCCCGTCTGGTTCCTCTGGATCCTCTTCACGCCCGTCGTGCACTGGGCGATCCGTCGCTGGCCCCTGGTCCGCGGCCGACTCGCCGTGGTGATCCCGCTGCACGTGACCACCGCGCTGCTGGCGGTGCTGGCCCACCAGGCCCTCCTGCTGGCCGCGCATCGCCTGCTCGCCTTCCCGACTCCGGACGGCGCGTTTCTCACGGTCTACTTCCAGGGCGTCATCTTCCGACTCGCGGTCGGGGTCACCGGGTACGGCGTCCTCTTCGGCGCGGTGCTCGCCACCGACTACTACGCCCGGATGCGCGACCGTGAGCTGACCGCCGAAGCCCTTGGCCGCCAGCTGGCCGAAGCGCGGCTGGACGCCCTCCGGATGCAGCTCAATCCGCATTTCCTCTTCAACACCATGAACACGATCGCGATGCTGGTGCGTCGCGGCGACGGCGCCCAGGCGGTCGAGATGCTGGCCGGTCTCTCCGAGCTGCTCCGCCACGTGCTGGTGGACTCGCCGCCCCAGGAGACCAGTCTCCGGAACGAGCTGGTCTTCATCGAGCGCTACCTCGAGATCGAGCGAACCCGCTTCGCCGACCGGTTGCGGGTGACGATCGACGTCCCACCCGATCTGCTCGACGCCGAGGTGCCGTCGCTGGTGCTCCAGCCGCTGGTCGAGAACGCGATCCGACACGGGATCGCCAAGCGCGCCCGGGCCGGCGAGCTCGGGATCTCGGCGCGGGCGGACGGCGAGATCCTCCGACTCGAGGTGCAGGACGACGGCCCTGGCTTCGAGCCCCGACCCAACGAGCGGGAGAGCAGCCCGGGTATCGGGATTCGGAACACCAGGAGTCGGATCGACCAGCTGTACGGGGCTGCGGCGAGCTTGAGTCATCGCCGGGAGGAGGGGCGTACCATCGCGCGGGTGGAGATCCCGCTGCGGCGGACCACCGTCGGCGGAAGCGCGGACCTGGAGCTCGCCGTCGGATGAGCGAGCCGGTGCGGGTCCTGGTGGTCGACGACGAGCCGCTCGCCAGGTCGGGTCTGATCGCCCTCCTCGCCCGCGATCCGGAGGTCGAGCTGGTGGGTGACGCCAGCGACGGAGCCCAGGCGATCCGCGCCATTCGGGAGCTCGAGCCCGACCTGGTGCTGCTCGACGTGCAGATGCCCGAGGTCGACGGCTTCGCGGTGATCCGTGCCGTCGGCGTCGAGCGGATGCCCGTCGTGGTCTTCGTCACCGCCTATGACGAGTACGCCCTCAGGGCGTTCGAGGTGAACGCCGTCGACTACCTGCTCAAGCCGTTCGACGATCGCCGCTTCGCGACCGCCCTCGATCGGGGCAAGCGCGCCGCGCGGGTGGCCTCGGCCGACGATCTCGCCAAGCGGCTGGTGGGCCTGCTCTCCTCGATTGGCGGGACCGAGGCCGCGGCGCTCGATCCGGAGCCGGCGGAGAGCTGGCTCACCCGGCTGGTGGTCCGGAAGACGGGCACCAGGCTGTTCGTCCCGGTCGAGGAGATCGATTGGATCGAGGCCGCCGATTACTGCGTCAAAGTCCACGTCGGCACCCGGACCCACGTGATCCGCGAGTCGCTCTCCAACCTGGAGCGGCGACTCGATCCGGGCGCCTTCTTCCGGGCCCATCGCTCGGCCGTGGTCAATCTCGAGCGGGTCCAGGAAGTCCAGCCGACGCCGCACGGCGATCTGGTGCTGCTGCTGCGAACCGGGGCGCGGGTTCGGCTGAGCCGGAGCCGGCGCGCCGCGCTCGAGGCGCAGCTCGGCCAGGCGCTTTGAGCCCCGAGACGGCACGGGACCACCCATTCGCTGCATCAGGGCGGGGTTTCGCTGCGTAACCCGATCCGAGCCGGCCGCCGGACCCGTAGGGCTCCACATCCGGACGACCAGGAGACGATCCATGTGGCCCCTGCTGCTCGCGCTGCCCCTGCTGGCCCAGCCGCCGGAAATTCCCCGGGTGGTGACGGTGGACTGGCTGGCGGCGCATCTCGCCGACCCGAAGCTGGTGCTCTTTCAGATCGGTGACGACCGGTCGAAGCCGGCGTACGACGCCGGACACATCCCGGGCTCGCAGTTCGTCCATCCGTGGCGCGAGCTGTCCGCGCCGCCGTCCGAAGGCGGCCTCACCCTCGAGCTGCCCGAGATCGGAGTGCTCGACTCGGTGCTCGAGGCCAAAGGCGTCTCCGACGACTCGAAGATCGTGCTGGTGCTCGCGCAGGAGTATTTCACCCCGACCTCTCGGACGGCGCTGGTGCTCGAGTGGGCCGGCCTGGCCGGGCGGGTGGCGTTTCTCGACGGGGGCCTCGAGGCCTGGAAGGCCGCCGGCCGCGAGGTGACCACCGAGGTGCCGAATCCGAAGCGGGGTCACTTCACCCCGCGGGTGGATCCGAGCGTGGTCGTGGGCGCCAAGGAGGTCCGAGCCGCGATCGACGATCCCGCGGGGGCGCTGATCGACGCGCGCGCACAGCGCTTCTACGAGGGCGGCGAGACCCGGCAAGGGCGCAACGGTCACATTCCGCACGCCAAGAGCCTGCCGTTCGTCTCCCTCGTGGGCCAGGACGGACTCCTCAAGTCGAAGCCGGAGCTGGAGCGGCTCTTCCGGGCGGCCGGGGCCGGCAACGGCAAGCGCGTCATCGCCTACTGTCACATCGGGCAGCAGGCGACGCTGGTCTGGTTCGCGGCGCGTCTCGTCGGGCTCGATGCGTCGCTCTACGACGGCTCGTTCCAGGACTGGGCGCGGCGGACCGACCTGCCGGTCGAGGGCCCCGAGGGGTCGGACCGGTGATCGCGGCGTTTGGCCTGGCGACGCTGCTGGTGGCGCCGAGCGACTCGTTCGTGGTCTCCGCTGAGGCCCTCCGCCGCGAGCTCGACCGTCCGGACCTGGTGGTGCTGCACACCTCGATGTCCGAGGCCGAGTACGACGCCGGGCACGTTCCCGGCGCGCGCTTCGCCGACGTGATGCGCTTTCACGGCCATCAGGCGGGCGACCGGCTCTTGCCCGTCGCCGACCTGGTCGGCGCCTTCGAAGCGCTCGGCGTCTCGAACACGACCCGCGTGGTGCTGGTCGGCGACCCGATGGCGACCGCGCTCGTCTTCGTTGCCCTCGACTACCTCGGGCACGCCCCGCGCACCGCCGTCCTCGATGGCGGCCTCGCGGCCTGGCGGGCCGCCGGCGGCAAGGTGAGCACGACACCCGCCGCCGCGCCGAAGCGGGCGCGCTTCGAGCCGCGGGTGCGGGCGGACCTGGTGGTCGACGCCGAGTGGATCGCGGCCAGGCGCGGCTCGACCGCGCCCGCGTTGCTCGACGCGCGGACCGCCGCCGAGTATCGGGGCCAGAGCGACGTCGGCGTCGAGCGGGCGGGCCACATTCCCGGCGCCCGGCATCTCCACTGGGTCGCGACCCTGACCGGCGAGGTGCCCGCGACCGGTCCGGAGGCCGACAACCCTCCGGAGGGCGCCCGGCTCAAGCCTCGCCCGGAGCTCGAGCGCCTTCTCGTCGCGAACGGCGCGACCCCCGATCGCGAGGTGGTGGCCTACTGTACGGTCGGAATGCGGGCCAGTCACCTCTACTTCGTGGCCCGCGTGCTCGGCCGGCGCGCGCGCCTCTACGTCGGCTCGATGGCCGACTGGAGCTCCCGGGCAGATCTCCCGGTCGAGCGGCCCTGATCCCGTCGAACGAATCACCCGAGGCTTTGCTCATGCGCATGCAGCTCTCCGTTCTCACTGCCGTGCTGATCGCCATTGGCCCTGCGCCGGCGGCGGCGCAGGATCACCGTGACCGCCTCTTCGTCACGGTCGAATGGCTCGCGGCCCACTTGAACGACCCCGACCTGGTGATCCTCCACGTCGGACCGAAGGACGCCTACCAGACGGCGCACATCGCGGGTGCGCGTCAGGTGCAGCTCGGCTCGATCACCGCGCCGTCGGGTCCCGACGCGCTCGCGGTCGAGTTCCCGGCCGACTCGACCCTCGAGCGGCAGCTCGAGGATCTCGGCTTGTCGGACCGGTCCCGCCCGGTGGTGGTGGCCGCCAAGGACTGGGGCACCAGCGCGCTCCGGGTCTTCTCGACCCTCTACTATGCCGGCCTGGGCGATCGGGCCGTGGTGCTCGACGGTGGCCTCGAGGCCTGGACCGCCGCGGGCCGGCCGGTCACGGCCGAGGCGTCGCCGACGGCACGGGGCAGCTTGACGATCCGGCCTCGGACCGGGTTCGTCGTCGACGCGGAGTTCGTGCGAGGTCACGTCGACGCCAAGGGGTGGGCCGTGATCGACGCGCGAGGGCAGGCGTTCTACGACGGGGTGCGGAACAGCCAGTTCAGCCGGGACGATCCCGGCAAGCCGGGTCACGTGCCCGGCGCCCTCTCGCTCGGCGTTCAGGAGGTCTGGCAGGAAGACGGACGCTTCAAGTCGACCGCCGAGCTCCGCGCGCTCTTCGACGCGGCCGGGGTGCGGCCGGGCGACGTGGTCGTGGCCTACTGCCACATCGGGATCTACGCCAACTCGATCCTGACGGCCGCCCGGGTGTTGGGCCACGAGGTGCGGCTCTACGACGGCTCCTTCCAGGACTGGGCCAAGCGCGACCTGCCGCTCACCACCGAGGCGACGCGGCGATGACCGGCCCCTCCCCGCGGCAGGAGCGACCCTACCTCGATCCCTATCTCGCGGGGATCGGGCTCGGCCTGGTGCTGCTCGCCGCGTTCGTCTTCGTCGGGCGCGGGCTCGGCGCCTCCGGCGCGTTCGCCTCCGTGGTCGCGTCGGGTGCGTCGCTGGTTGCGCCCGAGCACGCGGCCTCGATCCCGGCCTACGCGGCGTACGCTCCCGAGGGACCCCGTTCGCTCTTCGACGAGTGGCTGGTCTGGGAGATGATCGGGGTGTTCGCGGGCGGGGCGCTCTCCGCCTGGCTGGCGGGCCGCTTCCGGCGAACCATCGAGCGGGGGCCGCGGGTCACCGACCGGGCCCGGCTCGCGCTGGCGTTCGGCGGCGGCGCGATCATGGGCGTGGGGGCCAAGCTGGCGCGCGGGTGCACCTCGGGGCAGGCGCTCTCGGGCGGTGCCGTGCTGAGCGTCGGGAGCTGGCTCTTCATCGTCGGGGCGTTCGGTGCCGCGTATCTCGCGGCGCCGCTCTTCCGCCGGGAGTGGACGTGACCGGCTCCGAGATCGCGATCGCCCTCGTGATCGGGGTCGGCTTCGGCTTCTTCCTCGAGCAGGGCGGGATGGGAAGCGCGCGGAAGCTCGCCGGTCAGTTCTACCTCACCGACTTCGCGGTGCTCAAGGTGATGTTCTCGGCGATCCTGACCGCGATGCTCGGCCTCTTCTGGCTGGGTCGGCTCGGCCTGGTCGACGTCGGCCGGGTTTTCGTGCCGGAGACCTATCTCTGGCCGCACTTGATCGGCGGCGCGGTGTTCGGCCTGGGCTTCGTGATGGGTGGGCTCTGCCCCGGGACCTCGTGCGTCGCCGCCTCGACCGGCCGGCTCGACGGCGTGGCGCTGATGCTCGGGATGGGCGCCGGCATCGTCGTGTTCAACGAGGGCTTCGCGCGGGTCGCCTCCTTCTACGATTCCTCACCGCTGGGCACGGTGACGCTCGGCGACCTCGCCGGGGTGTCTCCCGGGCTCGCGGTGCTCGCCGTGGTGGTGGCGGCGCTCGGCGCCTTCCGGTTGGCGGAGGCGATCGAACGCCGCCGGGCGGCGCGGTGAGCCGGCACGCCCGACTCGCGCTCGCGGCGCTCACGCTGGGCGTCCTGGCGGCGCTGGCAGGCCAGCCGCGCCCGGCCGGGATACCGGCAGCCCTCGTCGAGGGAATCGGTCGGGGCGAAGGGCGGCTCTCGGTGGTCGAGCTCGCGCGCTGGATCAAGAGCAGGCGGGCCGATCTCACCCTGCTCGATCTCCAGTCCGAGGACGACTTCGGCGCCTTCCACATCCCGACGGCCGAGCGGGTGGAGCTGGTCGAGCTCGAGCGGAGACGGCTCGACCCGGGGCGGACCATCGTGCTCTACGGCGGCGCGGGGCCGATCCCGGCTCAGGCCTGGCTGTTGCTCCGTGCGAAGGGCCTCGACCGGGTCTACTATTTGGAGCGCGGGGTCTCGGATTGGCTGGAGGCGATCGAGCACCCCGTGCTGCCCGACGAGGCGACCGAGGCCGAGCTCGCGGCGTGGCCCGAGATCGGCGAGCTGAGCCGATACTTCGGAGGGTTGCCCCGCCGGGGCGGCCCCCGGCCGCCGGACGGCACGCCAGCCTGGCTCGACGATCCGACCGGCGGCCGGCTCGCCGAGCGGGCGATGGTCGAGAAGGCACGGAGGCGCGGATGCGGATTCTGAGCGGGTCGGAGGCCGAGCGGATCGAGGCGGATCGAGCCAGCTTCGCCGCGCTGCGCGAGACCGAGTTCTCGCGCCTCGAGGAGGAGGGGCACGCCTACCTCGACTACACCGGCAGCGGTCTTCATGCGCACTGCCAGATGGAGCGTTATCGCGAGCTGATCGAGCACGCGTTGATCGGGAACCCGCACTCGCACAACCCCGCGTCGGTCTACGCGACCGAGCTGATCGAGCGCACCCGGGCGCGGGTGCTGGAGTTCTTCTCCGCCGACCCCGCGTCCTACACCGTCATCTTCACCGCCAACGCCTCGGCCGCCATCAAGCTGGTGGGCGAGTCCTTTCCCTTTCGCGCCGACTCCGTCTACGCGCTGCTCGAGGACAATCACAACTCGGTCAACGGGTTGGTGGAGTACGCCAAGCGGGTCGGGGCGACGATCGCGCACTTGCCGCTCGACGCGGAGCTCCGTCTCGATCCCGCCACGCGGCTTCCGGAGCCCGGAGCCGGCCCCTCGCTGTTCGCCTTCCCGGCACAGTCGAACTTCTCGGGGGTGCGGCACCCGCTCGCGCTGGTGGATCGCGCCAGGAGCGCCGGGTACCGAGTGCTGCTCGACGCCGCCGCCTTCGCCCCGACCAGTCGGCTCGACCTGAGCAAGGTGAAGGCGGACTTCGTCTGCCTGTCGTTCTACAAGATGTTCGGCTTTCCCACCGGCGTCGGCGCGTTGATCGCCCGTCACGAGGCGCTGGCCGAGCTGGAGCGGCCGTGGTTCGCGGGCGGGACCGTGGATTTCGTCTCGGTCCAGCTCGGTCGCCATCAGCTCCGCCGTGGCGCGGAGGCGTTCGAGGACGGGACGCCGAATTTTCTCGGGATCGGCGGCGTCGTGCCCGGGCTCGAGTTCCTCGACCAGGTCGGTGTCGACGCGATCGGACGCTGGGTGCGATACCTGACCGCCCGCCTGCTGGACGGTCTCCGTGCCCTCCGGCATGCCGACGGCTCTCCGATGGTGTCCCTCTACGGCCCGGACTCGGTCGTGGACCGGGGCGGCACCGTCGCGTTCAATCTGCTTCGGCCGAATGGCGAGGTGATCGAGTTCGAGGCGATCGAGCGCGAAGCCGGAGACCGTAGGATCCACCTGCGCGGCGGCTGCTTCTGCAATCCCGGCGCCGCCGAGATCGCCTTCGGCTTTCCGGCGGATCGCACCGGCGACTGCCTCGATCGTCTCGGGCCGGGGGAGTTCTCGGTGGAGCGGTTCGGCCGTTGCCTCGGCCCCGGATACGCGGCCGGGGCGCTGCGGGCCTCGCTTGGCGTCGCCAGCAACGAGGAGGACGTCGACCGGTTGTTGGCCTTCCTGGCGGAGTTCGCCGCTCGGCAATGATCTGGCGCCGTCCTGGTCCCGGCATTAGCGTGTAGTCCCATGCTGCGCTCGCTCCGCCACTCCCGGCTCTTCAGCCTGCTCCTGCTCGGTGCTTCGCCGGGCCTGGGCGGGGTGGCGTTGCCGGTCCTGCACCCATGCCCGGTCGACATGCCGTGGATGGCGGGGGCGGAGGCCGGGTCGGGAGCGGGGCACCACCACGAGACGGCGCCGGAGCAGGGTGGGACCCACGCCGGGACCTGCCAGTGCCTCGGCGCCTGTCAGGTGTCCTCCGCGGCCGTTCCGAAGGCCGCCGGCACCCCGGTCCTCGAGCCGCTCGTGTTCGAGCGGGCCGGGCCGCGACTCGCGGCGGCCACGCCGTTGGCCGCCCGGCCGGACCGCCGCCAGCCCCCGGCCACAGCGCCACCCACCGCCTAACCACTTCTCCCAATCCCAGCCTTGGCCGGTCTCCTCGACCGGCTGCAATCTCTTTCACCGGGGCGAGTCGGCTCCGGGGGAGTGTGGTGAATGCGTTGGACTTCGATCGCTCGCCGGGTCGTGGCGGGTGTGATGTCGCTGTATTGGCTGTCGAGCGGTGCGCTCGGCGCGCAGGCCCCGACCGGCACGGTCGTCGGTCGGGTCGTGGAGGCCGGTTCAGGCCGTGCCGTGGTCGGCGCGTCGATCCGGGCGTTGGCGACGGGACGGAGCGTCGAGAGCGACGCGGAGGGTCGCTATCGGCTCACCGGCGTTCCGGCAGGCACCCAGGAGATCGCGATCCGGGCAATCGGGTGGGGAGCCACCAGGGTGACCGTGCGGGTCACGGCGGGCGCCGAGGTGACTCGCGACGTCGTGCTCGAGGCCGAGCCGGTCTCGCTCGACGACCTCGTCGTGAGCGTCTCCCGTGAGGCGCAGACCAGGAGCGAGACCGCCGCCAGCATCGGGGTGGTCGACGAGGAGGCCCTGCGCCGCGCCCGTCCGCACCATCCTGCGGACGTCGTGCAGCAGGTGGCCGGCGCCTGGGTCGCCAACCTGAGTGGCGAGGGCCACTTCACGGCGATCCGCCAACCGATCACCACCAAGCCGGTCTACGCCTACCTCGAGGACGGCGTTCCGATCCGTTCCACCGGCTTCTTCAATCACAACGCGCTCTACGAGATCAACATTCCCCAGGCCGCCCGGATCGAGGTGATCAAGGGGCCGGGCTCCGCGCTCTACGGGAGCGACGCGATCGGCGGCGTGGTGAGCAGCTTCACCCGGGCTCCGACCGCCGGGGCCGGCGGCGAGCTGTTCCTGGAGGGCGGTCGCTTCGGCTATCTCCGCGCCCTCGGCAGCGCGAGCAACACCTGGGGGCGGAACGGCCTCCGCGCCGACCTCAATCTGACCCACTCGGACAGCTATCGGGACCAGGCGCCCTACTCCCGCCAGAGCGGGACGGTTCGCTGGGACCATGCCGTCGGGCCGACGACCTCGCTCAAGACGGTCGTCGCGCTCTCCCACATCGACCAACCCGGCGACGGCGGCGGCGAGGTCACCCAAGCCGACTTCGACACCGATCCGACGAAGAACTCGACCCCGGTCGCGTTTCGGCGGGTCTTCGCGCTCCGGGCGTCCTCCACGCTGGAGCGCCAGGAGGGCCTCTCCCTCTTCGCGGCCACGCTCTACGGACGCCGCAACGAGCTCGACCTGCTGCCCTCGTGGCAGCTCTCGTTCGATCCCCAGGTCTGGGAGAGCCGCAACTCGTCGCTCGGCTTGCTCACCCGGTTCCGCCGGACGATTCCCGCGCTCAACGCGAATCTGAGCGTCGGCCTGGATCTGGAGGTGAGTCCCGGGAGCCGGCTCGAGCAGCAGATCGTCCCGACCCAGGATGCCGGCAGGTACGTGAGCTACACCACGGGCGAGGTCCAGTACGACTACGACGTCACCTTCTGGCAGGCGTCGCCGTACGCGCAGCTCAACGCGACGGTCGCCGATCGGCTGCACCTCGACTTCGGTCTCCGGCTCGACAACGTGGGCTTCTCCTACGAGACCGCGCTGGCCCCGGTGCAGACCGGCGCGCACCGAGTACCCGGCTCGACGTCGGTGGACTATCGCCGGCTCACGCCGAAGCTCGGCGCCACACTCGATCTCTCGTCCTCCCTCAACGCCTTCGTCTCCTATCGCGCGGCCTTCCGCGCGCCGTCGGAGAGCCAGCTCTTCCGGCAGGGTCAGGCGGTGAGCACGGTCGACCTGGCGCCCGTCAAGGCCGACAACTACGAGGCGGGGCTCCGCGGCAACGTCGCCGGCCGGGTCGGCTTCGACGTGACGCTCTATCAGCTCGACATCACGGACGACATCCTCACCTTTCTCGATCCCGCCAACGGGCTCCGCACCGCGACCAACGCCGGCGCCACCCGTCACCGCGGCGTCGAGCTGGGCTTGAGCGTCCGACCGACCACCGCGTTCCGGGTGGACGGCAGCTGGGCGTACACCGATCAGGAGTACCGGGAGTGGCGGCCCAGCACGACGGTCGACTACAGCGGGCAGACCATCGAGCTCGCCCCGAGCAACATGGGCCGGATCGGCGCCACCTGGACGCCGGCCCTGCTGCGCTCCGGCTACCTGTCCGCCGAGTGGGTCCACATGGGCCACTACTGGATGAACCCGGACAACACCGAGCGCTACGACGGCTACGACCTGTTCAACCTCTCGGCCGCCGTCCCGGTCGTCACCGGGCTGCAGCTGGTCGGCCGCCTTCAGAACGCCGGCAACGCGCGGTATGCCGAGAGCACCAGCTACAACGCGTTCCAGGGCCGCCGCTATCGGCCGGGCCAGCCGCGCACGCTCTATCTCGGCGCCCAGTACTTCCTGGGCGCCGCGAGACTGGACTGACCCGGTGTGGCGCCGGGCTCGCGCCCGGCGCCCCCGATCACCATAGGAGGATGCAACGATGAAGCGGATCTTCTCGCCGATCGCGGTGCTGGCCCTGCTCGTCGGGCTCGGCGCCGGGACCGTGGCCGCCATGCACAACCACCTGACCAGGAGCGCGCCGGCCGAGGACGAGACGCTGGCCAGCTCGCCCCGGACCATCGAGCTCTGGTTCAAGGAAAAGCCGTCGGTCGCGTTCTCGAGCATCAACCTGCTGGCGGCCGACGGGGCCAAGCTCGCCGTCGGGAAGCCGACCGCGGGGGCGGACTCCCTCGCGGTCCGGGCGACGCTCGGCGCCGCACTCGGCCCGGGCACCTATACCGTGGTCTGGCGGACGGCGAGCGACGACGGCCATGCCGTTCGAGGCCGCTTCGCGTTCAAGGTGGCTGGCGAATGAGAGCGGCCTGGATCTGGATCCCGCTCCTCGCAACGTTAGGCTGCGGAGAGCGCGACCCGGTTCCGCTCTCGGCGGTCGAGCAGGTCTCCACGCCGCTCGGCCAGGGCGCCGCGCCGATGCTGGCGATCGATCCGAGCGGCGACCGGGTGCTCTCCTACGTGACCGCCGACGGCGGGCTCGCGATCGAGGTCACCCCGACCGGTGGCGAGCCGAGTCGGGCGGAGGTGGCCGACCCGCTCGGCGCCGTCGCCCCCCACGGCGAAGCGCCCCCGCAGCTCGCGACCGCTCCGGACGGCTCCCTCTATCTGCTCTACACCGTCGGCAAAGAGGTGCCGGGGCAGCGATTTCCGCGGAGCGCGCTGCGTCTGGTGCGCTCCGAAGACCGCGGGCAGAGCTGGAGCGAGCCGATCAGCGTGAACGAAGGGGAGCGCTTCGGCTCGCACAACTTCCACGCCGTCCTGGCCGGCGACTCGGGGCGGGTGTACGCGGCCTGGCTCAGCTCGACCGCCGGGCGATCGTCGGTCTGGCTTCGGCGCTCCGACGACGGGGGCCGGACCTGGGCGCCCGCCAGGCCGATCGACACCGGCGAGGCCTGCCCTTGTTGCCGGACCGGGCTCGCGCTCGGACCGGACGGCTCGCTCTACGTATCCTGGCGCAAGGTCTTCGAGAACGGGGCCCGCGACGTGGTGGTGATGCGGTCCCCGGACGGCGGTGCGACCTGGCTGGATCCGGTCCGCCCTCGAGCGGACGACTGGGTGATCTCCGCGTGTCCGCACGCCGGCCCCTCCCTCATGGTCGACCGTGAGGGCGTGGTGCATCTCGGATGGTGGACGGGCAAGGAAGGCTCGGCGGGCGTCTACTACGGCCGGTCAGAGGATCAGGGCCGGACCTTCACGGTCCGTCCGGTGGCGGTGGCGGCCAGCTCGGCGCCGGCTCACGTGCGGGTCCAGCCGTTGGGCGGCGCCGTGGCCGTCGCCTGGGACGACGGCCATGGCCCGTCGCCGCGGATCCTGCTCAGGGCGGCGACGAGCGGGGCCGAGTTCGGGCCGACCCTCGCCCTGAGCGGGGACGGTGCGGCCGAGTTTCCGGTGCTCGGGCGGGCGGGCGACTCGCTCGTCGTGGCCTGGAGTCAGCAGAGCGAGCAGGCCCACCATGACGCGGCTCGCGCCCGGCCGGACATGAGCCAGCCCGGCGCGGTGATGGCGCTGCCCAAGGTCGGGGAGCAGGTGATCGTCAGTCGCCGGGTCCCGATCCAGGCGCTGCTGGCTCGCTCCGGCCCGTAACGCAGCCTCCTCGGAGACGCGGTCTTCGCGGCCTTGTCGGTCGCGGCGGCCGCGTCCATTCTTTCCGGCTTGTCCAGCCCCGCCTCCCACCCGACCCTGACTCGCGCGCGCGCTTTTCAGCTCGCGTGGCCGATGTTTCTCGCGAACGCGGCCGTGCCGCTCGCGAGCGTGGTCGACACGGCCGTGATCGGCGCGGTCGGCGACAAGACCGACCTCGGCGGCGTGGCGCTCGGCGGCACCCTCTTCAACGTGCTCTACTGGAGCTTCTACTTCCTCCGGATGAGCTCCACGGGCCTCGCGGCCCAGGCGGAAGGCGCCGGTGATCGGCTGGAGCTGCAGCGCATCCTGGTGCGCGCCGTGGGCCTCTCGCTGCTGCTCGGCGCGCTCAGTCTCCTTCTCCGGAGTCCCTTCGCGGCGCTGGGCTTTCAGGTGCTGCAGGGCGGGCCGGTGGTCGAGGAGATCGGCGGCGTCTACTTCCGCGGTCGCTCCTGGGGCGCGCCGGGGGCCTACGCCACCTTCGCGCTCACCGGGTGGCTGATCGGCCTCGGGCGGACCGGCCCGGTGTTGGTGGTGCAGATCGTGTTCAGCCTGACCAACATCCTCCTGGACCTCTGGTTCGTGCTCGGCCTGGGCTGGGGTGTTGCGGGCGTGGCCTGGGCCACGGCGATCGCCGACACCCTGGCCGCGGTGGTCGGCCTCGGCTACGCCATGCAGAGCCTCACGGCGCGTGGCGGCTGGCTGCCGGGGGTGTTCGAGCGGGCCACGCTCTGGTCGCGACGGGCGCTCCGCCGGCTGATGAGCATGAACACCGACATGATGATCCGGAGCTGGGCCCTGCTGGCCGGCTTCGCCTGGTTCGCGAACGCGGGAGCCAAGCAGGGCGCGGCGACGCTCGCCGGCAACCACGTGCTGCTCCAGATCGTCACGGTGTGGGCCTTCGTGCTCGACGCCTACGCCTATACGGCGGAGACCGCGGTCGGGCAGGCCATCGGTGCCCGCTCGCGCGAGGCGTTCTCGCGCGCGGTGCGGGTCACGACGGAGCTCGCCATCGTGAGTGGCGCGGTCTTCCTGGTGTCGACCCTGATCGCCGGCCCGTGGGTGCTGGAACGCTGGATCGCCGACCCCGAAGCGCGGTCCGCGGCGCTTCGCTTCCTCCCCTACGCGGCCGCGATCCCGTTCATCGGGGCCGCCGCCTGGCAGCTCGACGGGATCTTCGTCGGCGCGATGGCGGCCGGGGCGATGCGGAACGCCTCGCTCTGGGCGGTGGTGCTCTACGTGGGGTTGGATCGTGCGCTCACCCCGCTGCTCGGGGCGCACGGGATGTGGCTCGCCTTCGTGGGATACTACGTGACGCGGGCCGGAACCCTGCTCGCGCAGTATCGCTCCGTGACCCGCGCCTTCCGCTGAGCCGCCGGGCGGCGGCTCAGATGTCGAGGTTGCTCACGTACTTCGCGTTGCTCTCGATGAACTGGCGGCGCGGCTCGACCTCGTCGCCCATCAGCTCCTCGAACAGCTGCGACGCCTCGACCGCGTCCTCGAGCGTCATCCGATGGATGGTCCGCTTCTCCGGATCCATCGTGGTGTGCCAGAGCTGGTCCGGGTTCATCTCGCCGAGACCCTTGTAGCGCTGCACGTTGACGTTGCCCTTGCCCTCGGGCCCCGCCAACCGCTTGGCGTACTCGTCCCGCTCCTGGTCGCTGTAGGCGTAGTACTCCTCTTTGCCTTTGGCGACCCGGTAGAGCGGCGGCTGGGCGATGTAGACGTAGCCCGCCTCGATCAGGTCCTGCATCTGCCGGAAGAAGAAGGTCAGGAGCAGGGTCCGGATGTGGGCGCCGTCCACGTCCGCGTCGGTCATCAGGATGATCTTCTGGTAGCGCGCGTCCTCGAGCTTGAAGTCGTCGCGCACCCCGGTGCCGATCGCGGTGATCATCGCCCGGATCTCCTCGTTGGAGAGGATCTTGTCGATCCGGGCCCGCTCGACGTTGAGGATCTTCCCGCGGAGCGGCAGGATCGCCTGGAAGGACCGGTTCCGGCCCTGCTTGGCGCTGCCGCCGGCCGAGTCGCCCTCGACGATGTAGATCTCGCACAAGGCCGGGTCTTCGAGAGAGCAGTCCGCCAGCTTGCCGGGGAGCACCGCGTTCTCGAGCCCCGACTTCTTGCGGACCAGGTCGCGCGCCTTCCGGGCGGCCTCGCGGGCCCGCGCCGCGCTCACGGCCTTGTCGATGATCGCCCGGGCCACCGGGGGGTGCTCGGCCAGGAAATTGCCGAGGTGCTCGTTCACCACCTGCTTGACGATGCCCTCGACCTCCGAGTTGCCCAGCTTGGTCTTGGTCTGCCCCTCGAACTGCGGCTCCTTCACCTTGACGTGGATCACGCAGGTGAGGCCCTCGCGGATGTCTTCGCCCGTGAGGCTGAAGTCTTCCTTCTTGAGATAGCCGCCCTTCTTGGCCACTTCGTTGATGGTCCGGGTGAGCGCCGAGCGGAAGCCGGTGAGGTGGGTGCCGCCTTCGTGGGTGTTGATGTTGTTCACGAAGGTGAAGGTGTTCTCGTTGAAGCCGTCCTCGTACTGGAGCGCCACGTCGACGTCGACTTCGTTCAGCTCGGCCGTGAAGGAGATCGGCTTCGGATGCCGGGGCTTCTTGTTCCGGTTGAGCCACTCAACGAACTGGATCAGGCCGCCCTTCGCGTAGAAGGTGTCTTCGCCCGCGGCTTCTCCCAGCCCGCTCGACGAGGACGATCTTGATGCCCCGTTGAGGAATGCCAGGTTCCGGAGCCGATCGGCCAGCGTGGTGTAGTTGAACTCGAGCGTCTGGAAGATCTCCGGGTCGGGCTTGAAGGTGATGGTGGTGCCGGTGCCCTTCGCCTTGCCGGTGACCGTCAGCTTGGAGGTGGTCTGGCCGCGCACGAACGCCATGTGGTGGCGCTTGCCGTCGCGATCGACCCAGACCTCGAGCTTCTCCCGAGAGGGCGTTCACCGCCGACACGCCCACGCCGTGGAGGCCGCCCGAGACCTTGTAGTTCGACTTGTCGAACTTGCCGCCGGCGTGGAGCACCGTGAGCGCCAGCTCGACGCCGGGCAACTTCTCGGTCAGGTGGATGTCGACCGGGATCCCGCCCGTTGTCGACCACCGTGAGCGAGTTGTCGGCATGGATCGTGACGGTGACCTGGTCGCAGAACCCGGCCAGCGCCTCGTCGATCGAGTTGTCGACCACCTCGTAGACCAGGTGGTGCAGACCGTTCTCGCCGGTCGAGCCGATGTACATGCCCGGCCGTCGGCGCACCCTTCCAGACCCTTCCAGGACCTGGATCTTGTCCGCGCCGTAGTCGCCGTTGCCGTTCTGCTGATCTTGCCGCGTGCCAGGTTCGCCATGTCGCTCGAGGGTGAGGGCAGAGTCCGAACCCCGCGTCCGCGGCCGTGCTGGCAATCCGGGGCGCCGTGCGAAGTCGTTCGCTGGTTGCGTACTGAGTCGCTGGTCAGCTGCCGGGCGCCCGCGCGCGTCGGACCCAGAAAAATAGCCGGGTTCAGGCCTTTTTGGGAGCCCCCAGGTTGCCCAAAAAGGCGCCCGCAAGGATCTTGGAAGACAACGGGTTGGAGAGACCCGGCCGCCGTCGTGCGGCCGGCGCAGCCCGGAGCCGTGAGCCGACGATCCGGGCCGGGCCCCAGGGCCTAGCGCTCGGCGTCCAGGGGGGCCCGACTCGGAACCACAGCTGGGTGATCCGTCCATCCCGCCCGTGGTTCAGGCGGCTACTTCTGGGCGCCATCAGGAGGCTCGGCCGCCCGACCGACAGGTGGTCCGCACCCAGAGCACTCCGTCGCCAGAGACGGACTCGGCCCGGGTCACCGCGGCGACCTGCGGCCCGACCGCCTCGGTCCAGCGTTCGACCGCGCCGGCCAGGTCGATCCGGCGGACCAGACATGGCCGCGCCAGGAAGGGAGCCGACCAGGTCGCCGATCGGGGTCGGACGGGAGCGCTCGTCGCTCATCCCGACCGCCCGCCGGTCGAGCCGCTCACCCGGCCCTCGCGGATTCCGAAGACCGGCAGGTCGAGCGACGGCGGCAGCTCGTCCTTGCGCGGCGCGGTGACGAACACCTGTCGCGCCGGTCCCGCCGAGAGGATCGCCGCGAGGGCGTCCTGGCGGCTCCGATCGAGCTCGGCGAAGACGTCGTCGAGCAGCAGCGCCGGCTCGCTCGAGGTGGCCCGGGCGAAGGTCTCCCGCTCGGCCAGCTTGAGCGCGATCGCCACGGTCCGGTGCTGCCCGGTCGAGCCGACGTCGCGGAGCGCCGCGCGGCCGAGGCGGAGCAGGAGGTCGTCCCGGTGGGGGCCGACCGTGGTGACGCCGCGCGCCAGGTCCCGGGCCCTTGCATCGTGGAGCTGCGCGGCCCACGCCTCGGCGTCCTGGAGCTCCTCGCCGCGGCCGCGGTACTCCAGCTCCACCGGCAGCGGCTCGCCCAGCTCCGCGCAGAGCTCGGCCAGCCGACCCTGGAGCGCGCTCACCCAATCCAGCCGGTGCCGCAACACGACCGCGCCGCATTCCGCGAGCGGCCCCTCGAAGGCCCGGGCGGCGTCGGACTGCTGCTGGCGGAGCGCCGCGTTGCGCTGCTCGAGGGCCGATCGATAGCGCCGGAGCGCGATCAGGTACTCGCGGCTGGTGAGCGCCAGCACCCGATCGAGGAAGTGGCGGCGCTCGGCGGCGCCACCCATCACCAGGGACACGTCGGTCGGCAGGAACGCCACGGCGAGCCAGCCGCCGAGCGCGTCGAGCAGCCGGGGCTGCTCGGCGCCGTCGACCGCGACCCGCTTGCGTCTCCCCTCGCGGGCGAAGCCGCACTCGATCCGTCGGGTGGCCCGCTCGGCGTCGATCAGGGTCAGGGCCAGGTGAAAGGCGGGGGTCTCGAAGCCGATCAGGCCGAGGTCCCGGGCGCCCCGGACGCTCCGGAAGAGGACCGGGTAGTAGAGCAGCTCGAGCAGGTTGGTCTTGCCGTGGCCGTTCGGGCCCAGGAACACCGCCCCCGCCTCGGGCAGCTCGAGGTCGAGCGGGGCGAGGTTCCGAAACCCGGACGCGGAGACGTGGACGACGTGCATCGGGGGCCCGACGAGCGCTGCTCGCGCCCTAGCGGCCCTTCCACTCCGGAGGCCGCTTGGCCACGAACGCGGCCGCGCCCTCCTTGGCGTCCTCGGTGTCGAAGAGACCGCCGAAGACGGCCGACTCGAACGCCAGCGCGTCGTCGAGCTGCATCCCGTCCTGCACCGTCGCGATCTCGAGGCACGCGGCGACGGCGAGCGGCGAGTTGGCCACGATCGCCCGGGCGAGCTTCTCGGCCTCGGCGAGCAGGGTCTCCGCCGGGTGGACCCGATTGACCAGCCCGATCCGATAGGCCTCTTCCGCGTCGATCATCGCGCCCGTGGTCAGGAGCTCGATCGCGCGGCCCCGGCCCACCAGCCGCGGCAGCCGGACGGTGCCGCCGTACCCCGGCGGGATGCCGAGCTTGACCTCGGGCTGCCCGAACTTGGCGTTGGCGCTCGCGAGCCGGATGTGGCAGGCCATCGCCAGCTCGCAGCCGCCGCCGAGGGCGAAGCCGTTTACCGCGGCCAGGTAGGGCTTCTGGCTCCGCTCGATGCTTCGGAAGATGCCGGAGCCGCGGGCGGACATCTTCCGCCCGGCGCCCCGCATCGAGTCGAACTCGGCGATGTCGGCCCCCGCGATGAACGCCTTGGGGCCCGCGCCCGTCAGGATGGCGGCGCGGATCTCGGTGGTCGAGCGAACCGCGTCGACCGCGGTGCCCAGCTCGCCGATCACGGTGGCGTTCAGGGCGTTGAGCTTGTCGGGGCGGTTGACGGTGATGAAGGCGATGCCGTCCCGAACGTCGAAGAGCAGGGTGGAGTAGGCCATGTCGGAAATTACCGTCGCCCCGGTCGTTTCGGGACCGGGCGGGACGGGCTATGATAGCCCATGCCTTCGATACTGGCCCTCGACCAGGGCACCACCAGCTCCCGGGCCCTGGTGATCCACGCAGGACGGGACCGTCCTCGCCTCGGGGCAGCGCGAGTTCCCTCAGCACTTTCCCGAGCCCGGCTGGGTGGAGCACGACCCGCGGGACCTGCTCGAGTCGACCGTCACCGCGGCCCGGGACGCCCTGGCCCAGTGCGGCGAGCGGCCCGCCGCGATCGGGATCACCAACCAGCGCGAGACGGTGATGATCTGGGAGCGGGCCTCCCTGGCGCCGGTCGGCCCGGCGATCGTCTGGCAGGATCGGAGAACCAGCGCCCGCTGCGCCGAGCTCAAGCGGGACGGGGTCGAGGCGATGGTCCGGGAGCGGACCGGCCTGGTCCTCGACCCCTATTTCTCCGCCACCAAGCTGGAGTGGATGCTCCGCGATCCGGGGATCCGCGCCCGGGCCGAGCGGGGCGAGCTCGCCGCGGGCACGGTCGACACCTGGCTGATCGCCCGGCTCGGGCGGGGCGCGCCGCTCAGGACCGATCCGACCAACGCCAGCCGGACGCTGCTGTACTCGCTCCGGCGTCGCGATTGGGATCCCGAGCTGCTCGAGCTGTTCGGGGTTCCGGCGGAGCTGCTCGCCACCGTGGCGCCCTCGAGCGGCGTCATGGCGGAGACCGACCCGTCCTGGTTTGGCGCGTCGATCCCGATCGCCGGTGTGGCCGGCGACCAGCAGGCGGCGCTCTTCGGGCAGGGGTGCGCCACGCCCGGACTGGCCAAGAACACCTACGGCACCGGAGCCTTTCTCCTCCTCTATACGGGGGCGGAGCCGCCGACGCCGGGTCCCGGCCTGCTGGCGACCGCGGCTTGCGACCCGACCGGCGGGCTGGGCTACGCGTTCGAGGGCAGCGTCTTCATCGCCGGCGCGGTGATCCAATGGCTGCGCGACGGGCTCGGGCTGCTGGAACGGGCGCAGGAGTCGGAGGCCCTGGCGCGCTCGGTGGCGGATACCGGCGGGGTCTACTTCGTGCCCGCGTTCGTGGGGCTGGGGTCGCCGCACTGGGAGCCTAACGCCCGCGGCACGATCGTCGGTCTGACCCGGGGCACCACCCGGGCCCACCTCGCCCGCGCGGCGCTGGAGTCGATGGCTTTCTCGAGCCACGACCTGATCGACGGGATGTTGAGGGGCGGGGGGCTCGAGCTCAGCCGGCTCCGGGTCGACGGCGGCGCCACGGCCAACGACTGGCTGATGCAATTCCAGGCCGACCTCCTCGGCGTGCCGGTCGAGCGACCGGATTGTTTCGAGACAACTGCGCTTGGCGCCGCGGCCCTGGCGGGGCTCGCCGTGGGGGTATGGAAATCGCTGGACCAATTCGTGGCCGGCCGCCGGTTCTCCTCATTCGATCCGCAAGTGCCGGGGCCCACGCGGGATGGGTGGCTGGCGGGGTGGCGGCGGGCCGTCGGCGCCACCCTCCACTGGGCTCGCGGTCACTGAGACGCCTTGGTATTATGCGTCAGCCTCCGACCGGTGTCTGATTTATGAAGGCTTCCAGTAAATTCGCGCTCGGCTCCACCGTCATCGTCCTCGCCATCGTCGGACTGATGTACCAAGGCGTGAAGCAGACCGGTGTCTACTTCCTGAGCCCGAGCGAGCTGGTCGCGAGGACCAGCCAGGATCCCTCGTTCCACGACGTGGGCCTCAAGGTCGGCGCCAAGGTGGTGCCCGGCACCATCCAGCGCGACCCGAGCAGCCAGCGGATCGCCTTCCGGGTGAGCGACAGCACCGCGAGCTTTCCGGTCGAGTACACCGGGATCGTGCCCGACACCTTCACCGACGCCAACGACATCGAAGTGATCATGTCCGGCAAGCTGGGTCGCGACGGGGTCTTCCACGCGACCGAGGTGTTGGCGAAGTGCGGCTCGCGGTACGAGGCCGAGCTGGAGGATCTGCACAAGAAGTCGACCTGAGCGGGCCCCGCGCCGGGGCCCGCACCCCGTAGCGTCATCGTCGGATCTCTGAAATGACCCTGCTAGGCCAATTCTGTCTCTGGACCGCCTTCCTGATCTCGATCTGGACCGCGGTCGTGTCGCTGTCGAGCCGGTGGAAGGGGCGGCCGGACCTCGGCCGCGCGCTCACCCGGGCGCCGCTGGCCCTCGCCCTGGTGGTCTGGGTGGCGTCGGTGGCGCTCTGGAAGGGGCTCTTCGGGCACGACTTCAACATCGAGTACGTCGCGGCCTACACCTCCAGCAACCTCCCCGACTACTACCTCTTCTCGGCGTTCTGGGCGGGCCAGAAGGGCTCGCTCCTGTTCTGGGCGCTGGTGCTCTCGACCTTCGCGGCCATCACCCAGCTGGTCACCAGCTCGCGCTATCGCGACCTGCTGCCGTACGTCGCGGGCGTCACCAGCGCGGTCCTGGCCTTCTTCCTGTTCGTGATGCTGTTCGGCGGCGCCAATCCGTTCGAGCGGCTGCCGTTTACCCCGCCTGACGGGCGCGGGCTCAATCCGCAGCTCCAGAACCCCGGCATGGTGATGCACCCGCCGATGCTCTATCTCGGCTACATCAGCATCACCATTCCCTTCGCGTTCGCGATCGCCGCGCTGCTCGCCCGGAAGCTCGACACCGGGTGGATCCACGCGATTCGGAAGTGGTCGCTCCTGTCCTGGCTCTTCCTCTCGATCGGCATCACGATCGGGATGTGGTGGGCCTACGTGGAGCTCGGTTGGGGCGGCTACTGGGCCTGGGACCCGGTCGAGAACGCGAGCCTCCTGCCCTGGCTCACCATGACCGCGTTCCTCCATTCGGTCATGATCCAGGAAAAGCGGGGGATGCTCAAGCGCTGGAACCTGGGGCTGGTGATCGGCTCGTTCCTGCTCTCCATCCTCGGCACCTTCCTGACCCGCTCCGGCGTGATCGCCAGCGTGCACAGCTTCGCCCAGTCGAGCGTCGGCTACCTCTTCCTCGGCTTCCTGCTGCTCGCCGGGATCGGCGGCTTCACGCTGCTCTATACCCGCTGGCCCAATCTCGAGCCCGAAGCGGAGCTCGAGTCGCTGGCGAGCCGCGAGGCGGCGTTCCTCTTCAACAACCTGGCGCTGGTGGGCGTGGCCTTCAGCGTCCTCTGGGGCACCCTCTTTCCGATTCTCTCGGAGGCGGTGCGGGGCACCAAGATCTCGGTGGGGCCGCCCTTCTTCAACAAGGTCAACGTGCCCCTCGGTCTCCTGCTGCTGGCCCTCACCGGCGTGGGCCCGCTGATCGCCTGGCGGAAGACCTCGCTTCCCAACCTCCGCCGCCAGTTCCTCTGGCCGCTCTCCACGGGTCTCCTCACCGCGGCCGTGCTGGTGGGGCTCGGGATGCGCGACGGCTATGCGCTGATGGCGCTCGGGCTCTCGGGCTTCGTGGTCGGGACCGTGGTCCAGGAGTTCTATCGGGGCATTCGCGCCCGGGGCCGGCTCTATCAGGAAGGCCCGCTGGTGGGATTCGTGCGGCTGATCGGGCGGAATCGGCGGCGCTACGGCGGCTACCTGATCCACGTCGCGATCGTGATCTACTTCGTCGGCTTCACCGGCGGCGCGTTCAAGGTCACCAAGGAAGCCACCCTGAGCGTGGGCGAGAGCGTCGAGATCGAGAGTCCCTACGGCGGCACCTACCAGCTGACCCACATGGGGATCTCCCAGTACGAGGCCCTCAACCGGCTGGTCACGGCGGCCAGCCTCGAGGTCACCCGGAACGGGAAGTCGCTGGGGCGGGTCTTCTCGGAGAAGCGGCAGCACATCGACAGCTTCAAGAATCCCACCTTCCAGCCGTCGACCGAGGTGGGCATCCTCGGCGGGCTGCGCGAGGATCTCTACGTCGTCTTCGCGGGGACGGTGGACGGCACCGAGCGGGCCAGCTTCGCGGTGACCGTGAACCCGCTGGTCTGGTGGGTCTGGTTTGCGGGCGGGCTGCTGGTGTTCGGCGGGCTGATCACGCTCTGGCCCGGTGGCCCGGCGCCGGTGCCGGTGCCGGTCCGTACGCCGAGCGCCGCGGGCCAGGCGGAGCAGGCGGTGCCAGCCTGAGGCACGACGTTAGGCAGGGGCCGCCGGCGCTCGCCGGCGCGCCCGGGAGGATAGCGGGTTGAAGCGTCGCGATTTCTTGCGGGGTGCGGGCCGACTCGGCGCCGCGGGGCTGCTGCTGCCGGGACTCCGGGTCCAGCAGGACTCGGCCCGGGGGCCGGCCGATCCGTTGATGGCGCCGAGCTGGGCGGGTGGAGCCCGGCCCGAAGTCCGGGCCATGGACAACGACGAGACCGTCCGTGCGATCGAGTACAAGCTCCGCTGCACCTGCGGCTGCGGGCTCGACGTCTTCACCTGCCGCACCACCGACTTCACCTGCACCTACTCGCCCGAGCTCCATCGGGAGCTGGTGCAGCTTCTCGAGGCCGGCAACACCCCCGATCAGGCGATCGAAGCCTTCGTCGCCAAGTACGGAGAGAGCATCCTGATGGCGCCGAAGGCGAAGGGCTTCGGCGCCGTGGGCTACCTGTTGCCCGGCTCGCTGGTCCTGGTCGCGGGGTCGATCCTCGCCTGGGTTCTGCTGCGCCGCGACCGCCCCGAGCCGGCACCGGCGCCCGCCGCCGGCCCGGTCGAGCGCTCCGACGCGGCCCGCGTGACCGACCAGGAGATGGCCCAGGTCGAGCGCGCCCTGCGCGAGCTCGAGTCGTGACGCTCGAGCTGCTGGCCGCCGCCCTGCTCGGCGCCCTCGTGCTCTGGATGGTGGTGGGACCGCTGGTCCGTGCGCCGGGGGAGCGGACGGCGGCGCCCGCGCCGGCTGGCGCCGACGACATCGTCCCGGTCGAGGAGACCCGCCGTGGACAGGCCCTGCTCGCGATCAAGGAGCTCGAGTTCGATCGCGCCACGGGAAAGGTCTCCGACGAAGACTACGCCCTGATGCGGCAGCGCTTCGTCGACGAGGCGGTCGAGGCCCTCCGCGAGGCGGGTGAGGACCCCACCCTGGACGAAGCCGAGCGACTCGTCGCCGCCCGGACCGCCGCCATCGCCGGCGGGACCGAGGGAGTGGTGTGCTCGCAGTGCGGGCCCCGACCCGAGGCGGACGCGGTGTTCTGCTCGGATTGCGGGCGTCGGGTCGCGGGTGCGAGCTATTGTGGTGACTGTGGCACCGCTTTGCCGACGACGGGCAACTTCTGCCCCGAGTGCGGGGCCCGGGCGCCAGCCCGGGCGTGAGCCGCAAGCCGGCTCGCGAGCTTTTCGCTTTTTATCTCGTCGCGCTCGCCATCCCGGCCGCCATCATGGCGGCCGCGCTCGGGCTCGGGCTGCCCGACGTGCAGGGCGGGCTGATCGCTTTTCTGGCTCATGAGTCCGCCCCTCTCAACCTGGTCAGCATCGGGCGCTATGCGCTCGAAGAGCCGGCCGCCTGGCTGATCCTGGTCTTCGCGGCGGCGCCGTCGCTCGCCGCGATCGCGGTCAGCGGCGGGCGCGGCGGCTTCGCCGGGGTGCGCTTGCTGCTTCGGCGCCTCGCGCCGACCGGGCCGGCGCAACCTCGGGGCGGTGTGGGACGGCCGTATCTGATCATCCTCGGCGGCTCGGCGGCCGTGATCGCTTGGTATCTCTGGTGGGGCGCCCGGGTCGGCGCGGACGCGGCGGTCGCTGGCAGCCGCGAGGCGCTCGGGGGCGCACCGCTCGGGATCGCGGTGGCGCTCGCGCTCGGTCATCTGATCGACGAGGGCGGCACGCTCGAGGAGCTTGGCTGGCGGGGATTCGCCCTCCCGCGGTTGCTCGAGATCCTGAGCTCGCCGGTCGGGGCGAGCCTCACGCTCGGGCTCGGTTGGTGGGCCTGGCATCTGCCGCGTGACCTGCCCACGCTGCTCGCCGGCGGGCTGAGCGCCGGGTTCGTCATCGGGCAGCTCTGGTTCCTGGCTCTCTGCATCGCGCTCTCCCTGCTGTCGACCTGGGGCTTCCTGGCGACCGGCGGGAGCGCCCTTCCCGGTGTGCTGATTCACGGCGGCTCCAATCTCTGGAGCAAGGCGTTGGGCGCGACGGTCAATCCCTGGGCCGGCACCGACGTTCGCACCATCGTCGTGATGCTCTGCGCTGCCGGCTGCCTGGTGGCTCCTCGCGCGGGGTGGCCGCGGCGCGCCCGGCGCCCCCGATGGAGAGCCGCACGGCCGGAAGGACCGCCGGCACAGGGGAGCACGAAAGCTCGTCATAGCGAGCCGCCATCCGGCTGGCCGGTGGCGGGACCGGAACGACCAGCACAGGTGCCGCCGATCCCGTCCTGTCGACCCCTCGCGTCCACCGACGACGATCGGCCGCCCGAGTGGGGCTCGGGCGGCCGACCTCGCGCCGCGGCGCCGGGCCGCGGATCCGACCTGGGCGCCCGTCAGCGCATCTCGAGTCTGAGCGCGCCGTTCGCGACGTTGTTTTCCCCTCGCACGATCCAGTTGCCGCCGACGAAGAAGCCACCCGCCGCCGTCGGGTCCTCGACCGCGTTGCCGACCGGATCGTCGGGCGTGAGGATCCAGCTCGTCGCGGCCGAGATCACCTTGATCAGTCCCGAGGCGCGCTTCCAGGCGCGCTGCAGCGAGGTGAGCTGGGTGTCGGTGCCGGCCGTGTAGGAGCTGTAGGCGGCGTCGACCGCCTTGAAGAGGTTGGTCACCCGGGTCGAGTCCGTGCGGATCTGACACGCCCCGTCGTCGTCCTCGAGCACCATGATCCGGAGGTTCACGTTGGGATGCTGCTGCTTGTAGGCGGCGAGCTGCGCGTCGCTGAACAGCAGCACGTTGCCGATCCAGGTGGTCGAGTTCTGGTCGAAGGCGTACGCGCCGCCGGCATGCTCGCCCGCGCACTGATAGGAGATCATCCGCTGGCTGGTGCCCTCCTGGCCCAGCATGTGGACCTCGAACTCGGGGCTGCCCTTGAACCAGCTCTCGAAGGTGCCGGTGAACGCGGTGCGGGTCATATAGAGGCCGGAGGGTCCGCTGCCCCCGGTGCTCGACCCGCCGCCGGGATTGGTGTCGCACTCGTCGAGGCAGATGATCCGACTCGCCGGGCTCGCGAAGTCGAGCTCGGCCGGCTCGACCATCAGCACCGGGGTGGCCGGCGGCCCCTCGGGGTTGAGCAGGTGGCGGCCACCGCGCAGATCGAAGGCCACCGGTGCGTCGCCGTCGCGAAGGGCGGTCGCGACCAGCAGCTGCTCGTCTCCCGACCACCGCTCGCGATGCGCGGGCACCGGGAAGTAGAGCTCCAGAGCCGAGGCCTCGGCGAGGTCGCGGGTGAGGATCGACTCGTCGGCGCCCGCCAGCGCGGCCATCCGAGCGCGCTCGGCGCCTTCGTCGGCCGCGAGCAGGCCTTGCAGGTGGAGCTTGTGCTCGCGATACGGCGACCGGTCGAGCGAGAGCTTGAGCGTGCGGCGGAAGGCGGGGTCGCGCAAGGCCAGCGCGAGCCACTCCGCCAACCGCTCGTTGCGCGCCTGGCTGACGGCGGCCGCCGGTTGCTCCGGCGGAGGGGTGCGTCCTTCCTCCGCGGGGGCGGTGAGGGGATGATCGTCCGCGGAGCACCCGCCGAGGGCGAGCGCGAGTCCGGCGGCGAAGAGCAGAGAGCGGCGCGGCATGGAGGAACCTCCTCAGGGTGACGGTGACGCTTCGACGCGACGCGCGTCGGGAGCGCCACCACGCTGCGGAGATCCACCGCCGCCCGAATAACCGGAACGCGCGGTCGCTGGGGCCGTTTCGCGCGACCGGGCCCCGAGTATCTTCCGTCTCCCTTCGACCTGGAGACCGTTCGCGATGACCGCCACGCCCCGCCCCGCCACACTCGCCGTCTGGGGCGGCGAGCTCGACCGCTCCACCTGGAACACCGCGACCCAGGTGCCCCTGGTGCAGAGCACGTCCTTCGGGCATCCCGACGTGGACGCGTGGCTCGACGTGGCCCTGAAGCGGGAGCCGGGGCACATCTACAGCCGCAACTCCAATCCGACGGTCGCGGTCTTCGAGGAGAAGGTGCGCCTGCTCGAGGGCGCCGACGCGGCCACCGCGTTCGCCTCCGGCATGGCGGCGGTCTCCGGCGTGCTCTTCGGGCTGCTCCGGCCCGGCGATCGGATCGTCTCGGTGAAGGACTCCTACGGCGGGACCAACCAGCTCTTCCTCCACTTCCTGCCGCGGATCGGGATCGAGGCCACGCTGGTCGACACCGAAGACCACGCGGCCATCGAGGCGGAGATCGCCAAGGGGTGCCGGCTGGTCTATCTCGAGACGCCCACCAATCCGACGCTCAAGGTGCTGGACATCGCGCGGCTCGCGGCGGCCGCCAAGCGCCAGGGCGCGCTGGTCGTGGTGGACAACACCTTCTCCACGCCGATCAACACCCGGCCGCTCGAGCTCGGCGCCGATCTGGTGCTG
Organism: Gemmatimonadales bacterium; assembly: GCA_041390205.1. Lineage (GTDB taxonomy): Bacteria > Gemmatimonadota > Gemmatimonadetes > Gemmatimonadales > GWC2-71-9 > SHZU01. Next base: position 34,985 of record JAWKQJ010000008.1, on the reverse strand, counting down.
CACAGCGCCACCAAGTTCCTCGGCGGGCACGAAGACGCGCTCGGTGGCGTGGTCGCCGGCCGGCGCGACCTGATCGAGCAGATCCACCACTATCGGGAGATCACCGGTGCGGCCCTGGCCCCGGCGGCGGCCTACCTGCTGATCCGCGGAATGAAGACCCTCGCGCTTCGGGTCAAGGCGCAGAACGAGAATGGCCTCGTCGTCGCGCGCGCGCTCGAGGAGGACGCCCGGATCCGCTCGGTCAACTACCCCGGGCTCGCCTCACATCCGGCCCACGCCATCGCCAAGGCGCAGATGAAGGGGTTCGGCGCGGTGCTCGCCTTCGAGCTGGCCGAGGGGTGGAGTGGAGTCCAGCGTTTCCTGCCCAAGCTTCGCTTCGCGCATCGCGCGGCGAGCCTGGGAGCCGTTTGCACCATGATGGGACCGCCGGCCACCACGAGCCACGTCGAGTGCACGGCCGAGGAGCGCGCGGCGATGGGGATTCCCGAGGGGTTGATCCGCTGCTCGGTCGGGATCGAGGACGTCGAGGACGTGCTGGCGGACATCCGAGCCGCGCTGGGCTGACCCCCGCGGATCGGGCGCTGTCGCGGTAGACGGGGCCCGCTGCGGCCCCGCCCCGTCCGGGTCAGAGGTCGAGCGCCTCGAGTCGCTTGCGGCTCCGGCTGAGCGGGATCAGCGTCACCGCCGCGGAAACCAGGAACACGCCGCCTACCGCGAGCCAGAGCTCCCGGGTGAATCCCGGCGCCTCCTCGCCCATCTGGTAGGCCGCGAGGTGCGCCGACACCGGGCGTGCCTCGATCGCGATGATCGCGGCCAGCAGCGCGATCGACGCCATCATGAACACCATCCCGCCGAAGCTGGTCGGGATCTGGGCCGCGTTCTCGGTGTCGAACTGCGGATAGAGCACGCCCAGGCTCAGCGCGAGCGATCCCGCCGCGAGGGTGAAGCAGGCGATCGTCACCAGGCTCAGGAACATCATGAACGGCGACGCCCGGAGGATGCTGTTGGTCACCAGCGTGATCCCGAGCGCCACGACCAACAGCGGCGCCGTCCCGACCCAGTACTTGCTCCACAGCATCGAGCGCAGGTCGAGCGGGCTCGACTTGAGCAGCCAGAGCTGCCGGCCCTCGAGCGATACCGACGGGAAGATGAACCGCGCCGCGATCGCCGCGAGCACGAAGCCGCCCAGCCCCTGGTTCAGGAAGACCACCAGGGTCACCAGCATGTACGGCACCCGCTCGCCGGTGTAGAGCGGCAGCGCCCGGATGTTGAAGACGTAGACGATCAGCAGCACCGCCAGCAGGATCAGCTGGCTCCACTGGGTCGTGTCGCGAAAGAAGACCCGCAGGTCCTTCAGGATGAACTCCCGCCGGGTCACCGGCAGGAAGGCCAGCGCCCGGCTCAAGGTCGCCTGCCACCGGGTGCCCGCCACGTACTTGTCGGCGCCCTCCTGCGCCTTCGAGTAGCCGCTGGGATAGAGCCGGCTGTGGAGCGCGGCCCCCAGCACCACGAAGGCGGCCGCGGTCGACCAGAGCAGCAGGAGGGGCAGGGGGTCGCCCACGTGCTGGAGCCAGTTCATCACCGCGTCGGCGGCCCAGTCGCTCGGCATCAGCGGATGCGACGGCGCCTGCAGCTCGGCCACGAAGTCCACCAGGTTGCGGAAGCCTTCGGGGCGGGAGAGCTGCTCCGGCCGGAGCACCCGCAGGAAGATCACCACCCCGCCCACGGCGCCGATCGCGATCAGGCTGAGCAGGTCTCGGGTGCGCCGGGCCGGGAAGACGTTCACCAGGATCAGGGTGATCGCGGAGCCCACCACCGTCGGCAGGACGAAGAAGGGCAGCAGCGCGCCGATCGCCGCGACCGGGACGAGCGGGCCCCCGTCGTAGACCACCCCGTACGCCGTCAGGATGGGCACCAGCATCAGCGCCACCATCCAGGACGAGTGGATCAGGGTCTCGCCCAGCTTGGCGACGTAGAGCCGCCCCCAGTCGACCGGGGCGGACACCAGCATGTCGAGGTCTTTCGCGAGGAAGAAGACCGAGAGCGCCGTGACCAGGTTGGAGAGCAGCAGAATCGATCCGAACGCGAGCAGGATCATGCTCAGGATCTTGCCGGCGAGGAGCGCCCCGATCTCGGGGGTCGTGCCGAGGTACTTGAGGACCCGGTAGAACGCCCCGAAGGCCCCGGCCCAGAAGCCGCCGCCGATCAGGACCAGGAGCAGGATTCGGGTGCCCGCGCCCGAGCGCTCCTTGGCGAGGCGCGCGAGCACGCTCCGCCACTTCGGGAAGAGGATCCGGGTGATGCCCGCGCCCCTGGGGGGCGAGCTCTCAACGGCCGAGGATGTCACTGAGCTCACGCGCGTTGAGACCGCCGGTCAGCTTGAGGAAGACCTCTTCGAGGGTGGCCGCCCCCGACTCGGTCTGGGCCCGGATCTCCGCCATCGTGCCCGCCGCGACCACCTGCCCGCCGAACACGATCCCGATCCGGTCGCACATCACCTCGGCGATCTCCAGGGTGTGGGTGCTCATCAGCACCGTGCCGCCCCGCTCGACGAAGTGACGGAAGATGTCCTTGAGGAGCCGCGCGCTCTTCGGGTCGAGCCCCACCATCGGCTCGTCCACCACGATCACCTCGGGCCGGTGCACCAGCGCGCTCGAGATGATCAGCTTCTGCCGCATCCCGTGCGAGTACGCCTCGGTCAGCTCGTTCTTCCACGGGACCAGCTCGAAGAGGTCGAGCAGCTCGTCGATCCGCCGCTCCACGTCCGCGCCGGATTGGCCGTAGAGGCCGGCCACGAAGCGCAGGAACTCCGCGCCGGTCAGCTTGTCGTAGACGAAGGGCCGGTCCGGGATGAAGCCGAGACGCTGCTTCGCCTCCATCGGTTGCCGGACCACGTCGTACCCGGCCACGGTCACCGTCCCGGAGGTCGGCCGGAGGATCCCGGCGATCATCCGCATGGTCGTGGTCTTGCCCGCGCCGTTCGGGCCGAGCAGGCCGTAGAGCGTGCCGGTCGGGATCTCCAGGGAGATGCCGTTCACCGCGGTGAACTTGCCGTACCGTTTGGTGAGCTCGTTGAGCTGGATCATTGCCGCGCGCCGACGGTGGGGAGTGGGGGATCGACGGACGCGAACGTCGCCGAGCCGATCAGAGGCACCAGGTCGATCGCCCGGCCGGTGCCGCCAACGGTGACTCGAATCAGCCGGCTCGACGCCGGCACCTGCCCGTAGCTCGGATCGACGGCCTGCCAGCCGCCGTCCAGCCACACTTCGGCCCAGGCGTGTCCGTACACGCCGCTCGGCAGCACCGCCACGCCGCCGACGGGACGCGCGCTCAGATCGAGCGCGCGCGCCAGCTCCACGAAGAGCCGGGCGTGCCCCTCGGGGCTGCCCGACCGGGTCTCGAGCGTCCGCTCGACGTCGCTGGCCGCCGCCACCGCGGTGTCCAGCGCGATCGACGACGCGACCCAGCGCGCGAGCGCCCGGATCCGCGCTGGCTCCGCCGTCGCCTTGCCGACGATCTGTCGGGCGAGCGCGAGCACCGCCGGCGCGGCCTCCGGTGGCGGGCCGAGATAGTCGCTCTTCTGATCGGCGCCGCCGGGCCGGTGCGACCCGACCTCCAGCTCGCCGTCGCGACCGCGCTGCCGGCCGCCGTCGAGCCAGGCCACTCTGGGCATCAGGAAGCGCTCGATCGGGGCGCTGGAGACCGCCCACGACAGGCTGCCGGTGTCGGCCGGGGGAACGATGCCGCTCGCCGCGAGGGTCTGCATTCCCGGCACGCCTCGATGGTGCGCCGTGCCCCGCGCGACCGTCGCCACCCGGTAGTTGAAGCTCACCAGCTCGAAAGCCGAGCGCTCGATCCGCACGCCGAGCGCGGCCTCGGAGCGCACCAGGCCGCCGTGCGAGTCGACCCAACTCACCATCGGCGTGCCCGCCGCGTCGTGCTCGATCCGCCAGGCCTTTACCGTGTCGTAGGTCACCGGCATCCACTTGCCGGTGAGCCGCTGCTCCACCGCGCTGTCGGCCACCACGAAGGTGCTCTCGGCCGTGGCGCGGAACTCGATCGGCGCGATCAGGCCGGTGTTCAGATCGAGCACGTTGGCTTCGACCGAGCGTCCGATCTCGAGCCGTTTGCTGAACGCGAGTCGGTAGGGCAGCACCTGGGGGAGCACCACGTCGCCTTCGGGCCGGACCGACCACTCGGTCGGCTCACCGTCGCGCGCGTCCCGCTGGAGGAAATGGAGCACGCTGTCGCCGTCGAAGCGGCCGGACAGCTCTTCGTAGAGCCCGCCGCCGGTCAGCGTCCGGGTGAAGCCCCGAAGCCGAAGCGAGCGACTCAGGAAGAGCTCCGTCCGCCGGGTGACCCGCCGGATCGAATCCTGGTCGGCCACGTCGAGCGCCATCACTTCGGCCACGCTGAAGCCGCCGGGCACGGTGTCCACGGTCACGCTCGCGTAGCCGACCTGGTGCCCCTTGGCCAGCACGGCGTAGAAATGAGCATCCGGGCTCAGCCGGATGGTCGCCTCCCGGATGGTCTGCGCCTCGGTCTTGCCCAGCTCGCGACGGGCCAGCCACGCGAGCGTCACCGCCCAACCGAGCAGGACCAGCCTCCCGGCGGTCCGCCGATTGAAGGCCCCAACCCTCACGACTGCCGCGCCTCTCGGGCCCGCTGGTGCATTCGAAGAGCCTCGTCGGTTCGTCCCAACCGGTCCAGCACTCGTCCCATCGTGGTCCAGGGCCGGGGGTCCTTTGCCAGAAGCCCGCCGGCCGCCTCCAGCTTGGCGAGCGCCGCGTCGTACTCCCGGGTCGCCACCAGGGCTTCGCCCAAGGCGAGTTTCACCTCGCCATCGTCTGGTGCCAGCCTCTCGGCCTCGTCGAGCCAGGCTATCGCCTCCCTGGTGGCCCCCTTGCGAAGCATGAGAGTCCCCAGGTAACGCTTTGCAGGCCAATGCTTTGGACTGCACTTGACCGCGGCGAGCAGGTCCTGCTCGGCCAGGCCGACTTCCCCCGTCTTTGCATAGAGTGCGCCACGGGCGACGAGGCCCTCGGCCGAGGTCGGATGGGCGTGCAGCACGGCGGTCAGCTGAATCACCGCCTCCTCGACCTCGCCGGCCTCGTCGAGCAATCGGGCCAGCTCCAACCGCTCCGCCAGGGACTCTCGCTCCGGGCCCGCGTGCTGGCGGAGCAGCTGGATCGCCTCCAGCCGGCGCCCCTGGTTGGCCAGTCGGCGGGCCCGTTCCAGGAGCGGGGCGCCGCTCGGCGAGTCGGGTGGGGCGGCCCCGGACCCCTGGTCCGGGATCTCCCGGCCGAATGGGCGGAGCGAGCTTCCGGCGTCGGAGGAGGGCTCGACGGCGTCGCCCTCGAGGATTGGCGGGTCGAAGCCCTGGACGCTGGCGGGGTCGGGCTGGTCGGTCCGCGCTGTATGGAGTCGGCGCATGGGAGGAAGGAAGCGAATCACCAGGGAGGGGAGCAAGAGTCGTGACGCCGGACCCTTGCATCACGGGGTGGACCCGGCAAGCTTCCGCCTCTTATGCCGGACGAGTTCCTCCACGTACGCGGGGCCCGCGAGCACAACCTCAAGAACGTCTCGGTTTCGCTGCCCCGAAACCGACTCACGGTGATCACCGGGCTCTCGGGCTCGGGCAAGTCGTCGCTGGCCTTCGACACCATCTACGCCGAAGGCCAGCGGCGCTACGTCGAGTCGCTCTCGGCCTACGCCCGGCAGTTCCTGGGCCTGATGGAGAAGCCCGACGTCGACTCGATCGAGGGTCTCTCACCCGCGATCTCGATCGAGCAGAAGTCGACCGGCAACAACCCGCGCTCGACGGTCGGCACCGTCACCGAGATCTACGACTACATGCGGCTGCTCTGGGCCCGCGCGGGGACGCCCCACTGTCCCAACGACGGCTCCCCGGTGGCGAGGCAGAGCGCCAGCCAGATCACCGACACCGTCCTGACCTGGCCCGAGGGCACCAAGATCGAGGTCCTCGGTCCCGTGGTGCGCGGCCGCAAGGGCGAGTTCCGCGACCTCTTCGACGATCTCGCCAAGCGCGGCTTCGTCCGGGTCCGGGTCGACGGCGAGACCTACGACCTCGCCGACGTCCCCAAGCTCAACCGGCGGCAGAACCACGACGTCGCGGTGGTGGTCGACCGGCTGGTGGTCCGCGCCACCGATCGCACCCGGCTCGCCGACCGATCGAGACCGCGCTCAAGGTGGCCGACGGGGTGGTCGAGGCGGTCCGGCAGAGCAAGTCGGTGATGTTCTCGGAGCGCTTCGCCTGTCCCACCTGCGGGCTCTCGTTGCCCGAGCTGGAGCCGCGCCAGTTCTCCTTCAACTCGCCCTACGGGGTCTGTCCCGAGTGCCACGGGCTCGGCACCCGTCGGGAAGCCGTGGCCGAGCTGGCGATCGCGGACCCGAGCATCTCGATCCTCGAAGGGGTAGTGCTCCCGTGGGGCGACCCGAGCGGCTACCTCCGCAAGGTCGTGCTCCCGACGCTGGCCAAGGCGTTCAAGTTCGACCTCAACGCGCCCTGGGGCTCGCTCAGCGCTACCGTCCGCAAGGCCCTGCTCGAGGGGACGCCGGGCAAGTCCTTCAGCTTCCGGACCGAGGGCGCGCGGGGGTCCAAGGAATACGTGACCGAGTGGACCGGGATCCTCCGGAACGTCGAGAAGCGCTTCTACGAGACCTCGAGCGACGCGGTCCGACAGCAGCTCGGCGAATACATGGTCGAGCGGCCCTGCCGGGCCTGCGGCGGACAGCGGCTCCGGCCCGAGAGCCTCGCGGTGCGTCTCGCCGGGAAAGGCATCGGCGAGGTGACCGCGATGTCGGTGGCGGAGGCGCTCGAGTTCGTGCAGGGCATCCCGACCGAGCGCGGCAAGGCGGGCGCGATCGACCCCGAGATCGGCGGCCCGATCCTCAAGGAGGTCGGCGAGCGGCTCGCCTTTCTCCGCGACGTCGGCCTCGACTATCTCACCCTCGGCCGGAGCGCGGGCAGCCTCTCGGGCGGCGAGGCGCAGCGGATCAGGCTCGCGACCCAGATCGGCTCCCGGCTGGTCGGCGTCCTCTACATCCTGGACGAGCCCAGCATCGGTCTCCACCAGCGCGACAACGCGCGCCTCCTGGGCACGCTCCGCGAGCTGCGCGATCTCGGCAACACGGTCCTGGTGGTCGAGCACGACGAAGACACCATTCGCGCCGCCGACTACGTGGTCGACCTGGGGCCGCGGGCCGGACGCTTCGGAGGCGAGGTGGTGGTGCAGGGCGCCGTGGCGGACGTCCTCGCCCATCCGACCTCGCTCACCGGCCGGTACCTCCGCGAGGAGCTCAGGATTCCGGTGCCCGCCGAGCGGCGGAAGGGAGACCCGGAGCGGAAGCTCGCCATCGTGGGCGCCCGGGCGAACAACCTCCAGGACCTCACCGTCGAGATCCCGCTCGGGGTGTTCACGGCCGTCACCGGCGTCTCCGGGTCGGGCAAGTCCACCCTGGTCACCGACATCCTCTATCAGTCGCTGGCCCGGAGCCTCTATCGGGCCAAGGTCGTGCCCGGCGAGCACGACCGGGTGGACGGGCTCGACCTGCTCGACAAGGTCATCGAGATCGACCAGAGCCCCGATCGGCCGGACCCCGAGGTCCAACCCGGCCACCTACACCGGTCTCTTCACCCCGATTCGCGAGCTCTTCGCCCAGCTGCCCGAGGCGAAGATGCGGGGCTACGGGCCGGGGCGCTTCTCGTTCAACGTCAAAGGCGGACGCTGCGAGTCGTGCGAGGGCGACGGTCTGGTCAAGATCGAGATGCATTTCCTGCCCGACGTCTACGTGCCCTGCGAGCTCTGCAAGGGGCGTCGCTACAATCGGGAGACCCTCGAGGTCCGCTACCACGGCAAGAGCATCGCCGACGTGCTGGAGCTGACCGTGGCGGACGCGCTCGAGTTCTTCACCAGCCAGGCCCGGATCCGCGACAAGCTCGAGCTCCTGAACGACGTCGGGCTCGGCTACCTGCACCTCGGCCAGAGCGCCACCACCCTCTCCGGCGGCGAGGCGCAGCGGGTCAAGCTCGCCACCGAGCTCTCCAAGCGGGACACCGGTCGCACCCTCTACATCCTCGACGAGCCTACCACGGGTCTCCACTTCGAGGACGTGCGCCTCTTGCTGGAGGTGCTCCACCGGCTGGTCGAGAAAGGCAACAGCGTGCTGGTGATCGAGCACAACCTCGACGTCATCAAGACCGCCGACTGGGTGATCGACCTCGGCCCCGACGGCGGCGCCGGAGGGGGCAGGGTCGTCGCCGCGGGAACACCCGAGGCGGTCGCCCGGGCCAAGCGAAGCCACACCGCCCCCTTCCTTCGCAAGGTGCTGGCGACGGACGACTGAGCCCGGGGTGCTGAAACCGGGAGCCGAGACCGAGCCGTAGCGATAAGGGACCCCCACCTCGAGGATCCCTTGGCCGTCCCTCCGAGACCCCGTGCTCGTTTCGGGTGGCGTCCGCGCTCGCGCGGCGCGTTGCTCCTCGGTCTGCTCGGCGTTTCCCTGCCGGCGCCAGCCTGCTCCGGACCGGCGGCGCCCGACCCCGACGCCCTCGCGATCCTCTTCGTCGGCAACAGCCTCACCTACTCCAACGACTTGCCTGGCATGCTGGCGGGCCTCCTCGAGCGGGCCGACATCGGCCCCGTGGTGGTCGAGAGCGTCGCGCTGCCGAACTACGGCCTCGAAGATCACTGGGCCGTTGGCGACGTGAGCGAGCGGATCCGACGGGGCGGTTGGGACGTGGTCGTGCTCCAGCAGGGGCCGTCCGCCACCGAGGGCCGGCCCTCCCTGCTCGAGTACTCCCAGCGGTTCGCCGACCTGATGGAGCCCACCGGAGCCCGACCGGCCCTCTACATGGTCTGGCCCGCCGCGAGCCGTTCCTTCGACTTCGACGGCGTGTCCGACTCGTATGCCACGGCGGCCCGACAGGTCGACGGCCTGCTCTTCCCGGCGGGCGAGGCCTGGAGAAAGGCGTGGGCGCAGTCGCCCAACCTGGCTCTCTACGGACCCGACGGCTTCCATCCCTCGGTGCTGGGCACCTATCTCGCCGCGCTGGTGATGTACGAGCAGCTCTCGGGCAAGTCCGCCGTCGGCCTCCCGGCCGAGATCCGGATCGGGTCCTCGACCCAACCGCTCGCCCAGGCGGTGGCGTCGCTGCTCCAGGACGCCGCCCACGAAGCCAACCGCGACTTCGCGCTCGCGCCCGCCAGCGCCATTCGCCGCTGATCCGGGGCCCGCTCCTGCTTGCACGGGAGCTGTGGATCGGCCGCGATCCGCCCGCGCGGGTGCAGCACCGGCTCTGATTCCTCCGTCCCGTTCACCCGATCGGGCCCGCTGGCGAGGGGGGGGGACCTCCGGGCTTGCCAGGCTCCTAGAAATATGTAAGTTTTGTTTTACATATGTGCCGCTTCTCCCGATCCGTCCTCCTGGCCCTGACCGCCTCCGGCCCCGCCCTGTCGGCGTGCGCCCCGGAGACAGGCCCCGCCTGGTCGCTCGAGCGGGCGAAGATCGTCTTCACCAGCCGGGACCTCCGGGGCGCCCCCGGGTGGTCCTGTTCGACTGGGCCACCGGCTCGGTCGAGCCCTGCTGGTCGACTCGGCGCCGAGCTGAGCCTGAGCGTCGATCCCTGGGAGGAGCGGCTCCGCCTACGTGAGTCGGCGGAGCGGCGACTACGAGATCTTACGTTCGGGCCATTTCGATACTGGTGTCGGCCGGAACCTCACGGCCGATCCAGGCTACGACGTGCTGCCGGCACGGTCTCCCGCACGGAGATCGATCGCCTTCTTGCTGTCCACCTGCGGCTTCACCCTCGGTGAGGAGGGCCCTTTCCGGCCACCTTTACGAGCTCTCGTCGACCTGCCGTCGGCCAGACGTCACGACCATCGCTCACCTCGTCGCTCGGGCCGGGCGACCTCGGCCGGACGGCCGCTACCTGTTTCTGAGTCGCTCGGTCGCGGGACAGCTCGACTTTCCCGGTGGAGATCGCCACGGCGAGGAGCGGCGGATCACCGAGTCACCGCCCGGAGAACGAGTACCCGGGGACTCGCCAACGACGGCCGCCGGGTCGCCTATCACGCCGAGGACTCTACCGGATCCCGGATCGTGGTGAGCGCGCTCGACGGGACGGAGCGGGTCGGGTGCTCACGCCCCGGGCCTGGACGGCGCTACACGCCTCGGTGGTCGCCGGACGATCGCTGGCTGTGCCTTCTACGGAGGAGGTCCCGGAGGCCGGGAGCTACCGCCTGGGTCTGGTCGACGTGGCCGGACGGTCGCTCCAGCTCGATCCCCGGCCTTTCGGGCGACGCGCGCGAGGGCGTCTGGCTCATGGAGCCGAGGCGATGACGGCCGACGACGTGATGGCGCCGGTGTTCGACGCGTTGGGCCACCCCGCGCGGCGGCGGATCCTCGACCTGGTCAAGGCCGAGCCGGGCTGCACGGTGGGCGAGCTGGCGGCTCATTTCGACACCACCAGGATCGCGGTGATGCACCACTTGAGGCAGCTCGAGGACTGCGAGCTGATCCTCTCCGAGAAGGATGGCCGGGCCCGGCGCCTCTATCACAATCCGGTGCCGATCCAGCTGATCTACGACCGCTGGACGACGGAATACAGCGGTTTCTGGGCGAGCAAGTTGGCTGACGTGAAGTACGCGGTGGAAGAACGGACCAGCAAGCGAGGGCAACATGGCCGAAGGCGTGCGACTGGTGTCGAAGATCCTGATCGAGGGTCGAATCGAGGACGTGTGGCGTGAGATCACCAAGACCGACGAGCCGCAGCTGGCGATGTTCGGCGCCCGGATGCACCGGCTCACGCTCGGCGCCGGCTCGCCGATCCGGATGCGGACGCCGGACGGAAAATACACCTCGGTGGTCGGGGAGATCCTCGAGGTGGATCCGCCGCACCGATTCTCCCACACCATGAAGTTCACCGGCTACGACGATCCCTACTGCCGGGTGACCTACGTGCTCGAGGAGGTGCCCGGGGGCGTGTCGTTCACCCTGATCTCGGAAGGGGTGCCGTCGGGGACCAAGACCGAGAGCGCGATGCGCCGGGGCGGCGACTTCATCGTCAAGACCCTGAAGGCGATCGTGGAGCGGGGCCGACCGCCGCTCGGGACCAGGATCCTCTACGGGTTCTTCAATCTGGTGGGACCCCTGATGACCCCATCCAAGAGTCGAACGGAGCACTGGCCCCTCGAGGAGGCGACCCATGGCTGACGCGGCGAAGACGCTGGCGACGATGATCAAGAACATCGAGGCGAAGACCGGCAAGACGATGGATCAGCTCGCCCAGATCATCCGGAAGAGCGGGCTCGCCAAGCACGGCGAGATCCGCGCGATGCTGATGGAGCGGTACGGCCTCGGCCACGGCGCCGCGAACGCCGCGGTGCACCTCGCGCTCAAGAGCGACGGCGAGTCGGCCGCGGCCGCCCGTGGGATGTCCGAGGGCGACGTGCTCGCCGAGATCTACACCGGCAAGAAGGCCGATCTCCGGCCGGTGCACGACCGGGTGCTCGAGCTGCTCGCCAAGCTCGGCGACTTCGAGGTCGCGCCCAAGAAGGGCTACGTCAGCTACCGGCGGAAGAAGCAGTTCGCGATGGTGGGGCCGAAGACCAACACGGCGGTCGAGATCGGCTTCGGGGCGAAGAGCCTGCCCGCGCATCCCCGGCTCAAGGAGATGCCGCCCAACAGCATGTGCCGCTACACCGTGAGGGTCGGCTCGCCCGCGGAGGTCGATGCCGACGTGCGGGCCTGGCTCGAGGCGAGCTACGACGAGGCGGGCTGAGTCCGGGGCTCAGCGCACCACGATCCACGCCGTGTCCGGCGCGACGCCGGGCATCGGCACGTGGTCGCCGAACGCGAAGATCGCGATCAGCCGGTGCCGTCCCGGCGCGAGCCCGCTCAGCCGCAGCGTGTCCGCGCCGGTGCCGATGTGGTAGATCCCCTCGAGCTTGGGGATCACCGAATCGCCGGGCGTCGGGTCGGCGTCGACGAAGAGGTGGTGGTGGCCCTCGCCCTCCCGGCGCGAGCCGTCCGCCGGCACCGCCCGCGCGCCGCTCACCGACAGGCGGACCAGCAGCTCCGGACCGACGGTGTCGCCGGAGGCCGGGCTCACGATCCGGACGGCGATGGGCGGCGCCACCGACACGGTGGCGCCCGAGTCGGCCGCCTTGGGCGTGCCGCCGCCGCAGCCGACGAGCAGCAGCAGGGGTCCCGCCAGCGTTGGTCTCCGCATGGCTCTAAGATGGGTTCTGCGGTCCGGTCGCACAATCGCCGGCCGCGGGAGCGGTCCCGGGGGCCGGCATCGCCCCGGACGCCGAGTCCCGGGGCGATGCGACTGCCCGGCTAGCGCACGATTTCGCCGCGCGCCTTGGCCAGCACCCGGTGCGCGGCCACCAGGTCCTGTCCCACGACGCCGAGCGAGTTGTAGATCGTGATCTCGTCGTCGGACTGGCGGCCGGGAATCCTGCCGAGCACGACGTTCCCGATCTCGCCCACGATGTGCTCGGTGGTGATCGCGCCCTCGGCGATCGGGATCAGCAGGTCGCCGCCCTCGTTCATGGTCGACTCCAGCGAATCGACGTAGACCCGTCCCTTGAGGATCAGCGCGGTGTCCGCCTCGCGGGTGCGCGGCGCGTGCGCGCCCACCAGGTTGAGATGGGTGCCGGGACGGACCCATCCACCCATGATGATCGGCTCGGGCGATCCGGTCGTGGTGCAGACGATGTCGGCCGCCGCGGCGCTCTTGGCGTCCGTGGCCTCGATCGCGACCCCGAGGCGCTCCGCCTCCCGCTCCGCGAAGGCGCGGGCCCGCTCCTCGGAGCGTCCCCACACCCGCACCTCGGTGACCGGCCGCACCGCGATCATCGCCTCGATGTGAGTGGCGGCCTGCACGCCGGTCCCGAAGATGCCGACCGTGGTGGCGTCCTCGCGGGCCAGCAGCCTGGTGGCGAGGCCGCTCGCGGCGGCCGTGCGGATTCCGGTGATCTCGGCGCCGTCGACCAGCGCCGTCGGGGTGCCGGTCTCGTGGTCGAACAGGGCCACGAATCCCTGGATCGCGGGGCGACCGTGCGCCGGGTTGCCCGGGTGGAGACTCACGATCTTGGCGCCGTAGACTTTGGGGTCCGCCGACGAGCCCGGCATCACGCCGAAATACCCGCTCTTGTCGATCAGCGGCATGATGATCCTGGGCGGCGTGGCGATGCGTCCGTCGGACACCGCGGTCATCGCGGTCGCCATGGCGTCGACGCATTCGGACATCGGCAGGAGCTCGCGGACCCGGTCCGCGTCGATGATGTGCAGGGACATGCTGGACTCGATGCTCGGGGAAGTGGATGGCTCGGGCCGTTCAGGACGGCTCGGGCGTGACCGGTGCGACGGCGCGCTCGAGGTGACGCTCGCGGAGCGCGACGCGGGAGACCTTTTCGGTCGGCGTCTTCGGGAGGAAATCCCAGAAGGTGACGTAGAGCGGCACCATGTAGCGAGCCATCCGCTCCTGGCAGAAGCGGATCAGCTCGGCCGGATCGAGCGCCGCGTCGGGCCGGAGCACCACCGCGATCGCCACGTCCTCCTCCGTGAGCGCGCTCGGCACCCCGTACGCGGCGGACTCCAGCACCGCCGGGTGGGTGTCGACGACCTGCTCGATCTCGAAGAGGCTGATGTTCTCGCCCCGGCGGCGGATCGCGTCCTTCTTGCGCCCCACGAAGTAGAGGTTGCCCGCGGCATCCATCCGCGCCAGATCGCCGGAGTGGAACCAGCAGTTGCGGAAGGCGCGCGCCGTCGCGTCGGGCATGCCGAAGTACTCGGTCATCGTGAGGAACGGCTCGTGGGCACGGACCAGGATCTCGCCGACCGCTCCGGTGGGGACCGGGTCGTCCTCGTCGTCGGCGATCCGAACCTCGTACTCCGGACGGACCCGTCCGCACGAGCCCGGCGGATACGACTCGCCTGGATCCTGGACCACGGGGATGCCCGCTTCCGTCGAGCCGTAGCCTTCGACCAGGGTGACGCCGAAGCGCTCTTCGAACGCCGGTGCGAAATCGGGTCGGGGCACCCCCCAGCCCAGGCGGGCCGGATTGTCGCGATCGTCCTCGCGGGGGGGCTGCTTGAAGAGCAGGGCCAGGGTGGCGCCCATGTAATCGAAGGTCGTCGCGCCGAAGCTCCGGATGTCCGACCAGAAGCGCGAGACGCTGAAGCGCTCCGCCAGCGCGGCCGCCGACCCGTGCACCAGCGCCGGCGCGATGGTGAAGACCGTCGCGTCGGCGTGGAACATCGGAAAGGGACAGTAGGCGACGTCGTCCGGACGAGCCTCCCAGGCGGTCGACGTCAGCTCGGCCTGCCGGATCACGTAGCGGTGGGAGAGCGCGCACGCCTTCGACGGTCCGGTGGTGCCCGAGGTGTAGAGCAGGAGCGACGTGTCGGTGGCCCGGGTGCCCGGCGCGATCGGGGCCGAGCGGCGGCCGGCAAGTCGGCCAGCGCGAGTCGCTCCCAGCGGCCGCCCGGCGCGCGGGCAGGCGACCCGCGCACCACGATCCGTCGCACCGCGGGGAGCTGGTCGGCGATCGGCGCGACGAATTCGAGCATCGCCTCGTCCACCACCAGGGTCGCCCCGCGGGTCAGGTTGATCGCGTGCGCGAGACCGGGCCCGCGGAACTCCGTGTTGATCGGCGCCCAGATCGCTCCGAGCCGTGCCGTGGCGAACCAGAGCAGAGCGGCGTCGATCGAGTTCGGGAGCAGAGAGACCACGGCCTCGCCCGATTGGACGCCGAGGCCGGCGAGGCCCGCCGCCCACCGCGCCGCGTTCTCGTCGACCTCCCGAAAGGAGTGCCGGCCGTCCCTGAACATGAGGAAGGTCGCGTCCGGGGTGCGGGCGGCCTGATTCGCCAGCAGCGTGGCCAGGGTGGGCGTGTCCATCGGCGGTGCTAGCAGAGCCCTTCGGCGCGCAGCTGGCCGAGCGAGTGCACGAACGCGGCGATGATCCGATCGACCTCGTCCGGGGTGTGCGCCGAGGAGACGAAGAACACGTGGACCCCCGGGACCAGCACGCCCTGGTCGAGCAGATGGAGGTAGAACGCCCGCTCGGCCGCGCGGTTGATCGGGTGGAGGTCCCGCGCGCTCTCGATCGGTCCCGCGGTGAACTGCATGCAGAAGATCGACTCGGCGCTCATCAGCACGGCCGGGATCTGCTCGGCCTCGCAGAAGCCGTTCACCGCGGCCGCCAATCGGGCGCTCTGCTCGTGCAGGTAGGGATAGATCTGGCTCTGGTGGTCCCGCAGGTGCGTCACCGCGGCCACGCCGGCCGCCATCGAGAGCGGGTTGCCCGAGAAGGTGCCGCCGGAGAAGACCCCCTCCTTGGTGCCGCCGCGGCTCAAGAGCGACATCACGTCGGCGCGGCCGGAGAGCGCCCCGATCGGCAGCCCGCCGCCCAGCGCCTTGCCATGGGTGGCAAGGTCCGGCACCACGTCGAAGTACTCCTGCCCGCCGCCCAGCGCGAGCCGGAACCCGGTGACGATCTCGTCGAACATGAGCAGCACGCCCGAATCGTCGCACACGGTTCTGAGGGCGCGCAGGAACTCGCCGTTGTCGGCCCGGGGCGTGATGTTCTGCACCGGCTGGACCACGACCGCGGCGAGCTCGTCCGCGTGGCGCCGGATCAGGTCGAACGCGGCCTCGTGCCGGTAGGGCAGCACCCGCACGGTCACGTCGCCGATGACGTCGGGGATTCCCTTGCCGATGGCGCGACTGGCGGGCGCGGTCCGCTCGCTCTTCGGATCGTCCATGATCAGCGCGTAGTCGTGCGCGCCGTGGTAGGCGCCCTCGAACACCGCGACCGCCGGCTTGCCGGTGAAGGCGCGGGCCACCCGCATCCCGTACATGGTGGCTTCGGTGCCGGTGTTGCAGAACACCGCCAGCTCGGCGCTCGGCGAGGCCTCCTTGAGCAGGCGGGCGAGCTCGTGCTGCGTGGTGTTGAGCATCGCGGTCTGCCAGGCCCGACCGAGCGCCTCCTTGACGGCGGCCTCCACCGCGGGCGGGCGGTGTCCCAAGACGTGAGGCCCGAATCCCATCGCCAGGTCGAGGTACTCGTTGCCGTCGATGTCCACCACCCGAGAACCCGAGGCGAGCTCCACGTAGAGCGGGGTCGGCATCGAGAAGGTGGGCACCACTTCGAGGGCCAGGTGTCTGGCGCCTTCTTCCTGCGCCGCCTGGGACTTGCGCGTGCGGGCGAGCAGCCGCGCGAGCGCGTCCTCGCTCGGTGTTGGCATCGGGACCTCGACGTCGATTGAATGAGTGGAGCCCGGGGCTCGAAGGTATCGGCGCGTAGGACGCCGATCAATCCCGCGGCTCAGCCGAAAAGCAGCTGGTTGCCGAGCCAGAGCGCGGCCACCACCCCGAGCGCCAGCGCCGCCACCCGCCCGGTCGCTCGCGCGAGCTGGGCCGCCGCCCGCTCGATCGGAACGCCGGGCCAGAAGCCGATCGGCCGCACCTTCGCGCGGAAGCGCTCGACCGCGCTCCGGTCGACCGTCGGCCCGAGCGCGATCCCGGCGAGCAGACCGACCGTGCTCATCGCCGAGATCCACACCAGGCGGACCTCGTAGGGCGCGTCCGACCAGAGGATCAGCGCCGTGGCGGTCGCGAGGCCGGCCAGGGCGCCGGCCAGCTCCGACGCGGCCGTCACCCGCCACCAGATCCAGCGCAGCGCCGTCGGTACGCCGAGTGAGGCGCCGAGGAACGCCACCCAGCGCCAGGCCTGCTCGATCGTGTCGATCTGCATCCCGACCAGGATCGCGAGCAGCGCGAAGCCGACGACGCCGGCTCGGGCCACCCGGATCTGCTGCCTGGACGACGCGTCCGGGCGGAACCTGAGGTAGAGGTCGGTGACCAGGTAGGAGGAGCCCCAGTTGAAGTGGGTGTCGATGGTGCTCATGAAGGCGGCGAGCAGGCTCACTACCAGGAGGCCGAGCACGCCGGCCGGCAGGAGGTGGAACATCAGCGCGGGGTACGCCATCTCCCGATCCGCGGCCACCACCTGGGCCAGGTCCGGGGGGAGGTTGGCCCCCTCGGCGCCGATCGGGGCGATCACCAGCGCGGCCAACGCCACCACGAACCAGGGCCAGACCCGGACCAGGTACTGCAGGCCGAGGAACAGGGTCGCGGCCTTGGTGGCGTCCCGCTCGCTCCGGGTGGAGTTGAGTCGCTGCTGGAGGTAGCCGCCGCCGTCGGACGGGACGTTGGCGTAGGACTGCACCAGCAGGTAGAGCCCCAGGGTGAAGGCGCCGATGCCGAGGGCGTCGACCCAGGATCGGCCGGTGGTCGGAAAGAAGGCGAGCGTCTCGGGGTGCTCGCCGTAGAGCCGGTGGAGCCCGTCGACCAGTCCGGCGTGGCCGCCGACCGCCTGCCAGGCCGCCACGGCCAGCCAGATGCTCCCGGCCAGGCCGACGGCGAACTGCACCAGGTCGGTCACGATCACGCCACGGATGCCGCCGAGGTACGAGTAGCCGGCCACCAGCCCGATCAGGACGATCAGCGAGATCAGCTCCGACGGCCCGCCTAACGCCGATCCCGCCGGCATCAGGGAGCCGACCGCCGCCACCACACCGGGCATCCACTCGTCCCAGGGGAAGAGCGGCTTGACGATCTTGCTCATCGCCCGGAGCACCCAGCCCAGGATGATCGCGTTGTAGACCAGCCCGAAGAGGAGCGCGCGGAAGGAGCGGAGCGCCGGCGCCAGCGGGTCGGCGTAGCGGAGCGCGATGAACTCCGCGTCGGTCACCACGCCGGTGCGCCACCAGCGCCGGGCGAAGACCACCGCCACACCGGCGTGGACCAGGAGCCAGGAGAGCCAGAGCCAGTTGCCGGAGAGACCGCGGTTGGCGACGATGCCGGTGATCGCGAGCGGCGTGTCCGCGGCGAACGTGGTCGCCGCGATGGAGACGCCGGCCCACCACCAGGGCAGCGACCGATCCGCGATGAAGTAGCTGTGCCGTCCCTGCTCGGCCCGCTCCCGCACCACGAAGCCGACCAGCAGGGCAAAGCCGAGATAGAGGCCGATGACGGCCCAGTCGATCGGCGCGAACACGCCTCAGCCGACCGGGCTTGGCTCCGGACGTCCCCGACTCGCCGCGAGCACCTCCCGGGTCCACTCGTGGACGTCGTACCGCAGGGCGATCCGCCCGAGACGCCGCATCCGGTGGGCCCGCTCGTCGGGGGGCATGGTGAGGGCCTCATGGAGGACCCGGCTCAGGTTCTCGACGTCGTACGGGTTGGTCAACACCGCGCCATGGAGCTCGACCGCCGCCCCCGCGAACTCGGAGAGCACCAGGATCCCCCGGCCGCCGGTGGCCTCCTGGGCCGCCACGTACTCCTTGGCCACCAGGTTGAGTCCGTCGCGGAGCGGCGTGATCCAGGCGAGATCGGCCGCCGCGTAGTAGGTCGCGACCTCCTCGAACGGCAGCGAGCGGAAGAGATAGTTCACCGGCGTCCACTCGAGCGTGCCGAACCGGCCGTTGATCCGGCCGACCGTCTGGTCCACCTGGTGGCGGAGCTCGTCGTAGACCACCATCCCCGCCGCGGGCGGCGTGGTGACGAAGACCAGCACGACCCGCTCGCGGAACTCGGGGTGCTGGCCGAGGAAGCGCTCGAAGGCCTCGAGCTTCTGGAGCGGCCCCTTGACGTAGTCGAGCCGCTCGACCGAGAGGATCATCTGGCAGCCCGCGAACTGCTGCTTGAGACGCTGCACCGCGTCCTGGCGCTCCGGTTGCGCCAGGATGTCCTCGATGGCGGGTCCGTCGATCCCCACCGGGTAGGCGCCCAGACGGATGGGCCGTCCAGCCACCTCGAGCTCGGTCGGGATCTCTTCCTGCGCCAGCGCCACGCCCCGGATCCGCCAGCGGGGAGCGCACGGCTGGGTCGCGTTCACCTCGACCGGCAGGTGCGATCGCAGCACGTCGACGAAGTTGGCGACGTAGCGGGGGATGTGGAAACCGACGTGGTCGCACTGCACCAGGCTGGCGACGATCTGGTCGGCCCAGGGAATGACGTTGAAGACGTCCGCGGGCGGGAACGCCGTGTGGTGGAAGAAGCTGATCCGGAGATCGGGCCGGAGCTGGCGGAGGAAGGCCGGCACCATCCACAGGTTGTAGTCGTGGATCCAGGCCACCGCGCCCCGCTCGGCGTCGGCCGCCGCCCGCTCCGCGAAGAGTCGATTCACCTCGACGAAGTGATCCCAGTCGGCCTGGGAAAACTCGGCCCGATCCACGAACGAGAAGATCACGGGCCAGAACGCCTTCTTCGAGAAGCTCTTGTAGAAGCGCTGGACGTCGGCTTCCGCCAGCGGCACCCGCGACGCGATCAGGTTCGGGTAGCGGTCTTCGTCCACCATCGTGTGGCGGGGCACCGTGCCATCCTCGCCGGGATTCGACCAGGCGATCCAGGAGCCGGCGCGGCCCGTGGAGAAGCAGGAGAGCAGGGTGGGGATGATTCCGTTCGGGCTCGCCGGTGGCCGGCGCACCACGGTCCCGTCGACCTCCTTCTCCTCGAAGGGAAGCCGATGGTAGGCGACCACCAGCGAGGCCTCCCCCACCTGATCGATGATCGCGGGCGACGGTGTCGACTCGAGAAAGCCGTGATGGGCGGCGCCCTCCATGATCCCGCGCGCGCCGTCCCCCCCGGCGACCAGCACCGCCTCGCGGTCCGCTACCGCGCTCACCAGCGCGGGCTCGGAGTTGCCGACCACGACGCCGCGGAGCCCGGTCTCGAAGAGGGAGAGGTCGTTCAAGGTGTCGCCCGCGACCAGCACCTCCGCCGGATCCTGCTCGATCACCTCGAGCAGCCTGAGCAACGAGGAGCCCTTGCTGACGCCGGCCGGGAGCACGTCGAGATAGCGGCCCGCCGAGTGGAGCACGTCGCAGTCCAGGTCGGCGAGCCGCTCCCGCACCGCCTCGATGACCGCGGGGTCCTCGACGAAGAACGAGCAGCGTCGCTCCTGGGGCACCTGCTGCATGGTGACGCCCGACAGGGTCGACAGTCGGTCGCGAATCACCGCCTCGCCGACCCACCGCCGATCGATCTCCAGCTGGAGCGGCTGCACCGGCTGCAGCGAGTCGCCGGTCAGCACGGTGGCGCCGACGTCGGCGATCAGGAACTCCGGACGGGGAATCAGCGGATCGTTGAGGAGCGGCAGAATGCTCTCGACCCCGCGGCCGGTCACGAAGGCGAGACGAATGTCGGTGGCACCGCGGATGGTGGAGTACAGCGCGAGGCGGTCGTTCCGGCGCCCCCCGAGGAAGGTGCCGTCGAGATCGGTGGCGAGAAACAAAATGTGGGGGCGGCCTCCGCTTTGAGCGAGTCGATCGGGCGTAGCCCTCGCAATCTAGACGGACCGCCAGGTGAGACAACCGTTGATGCGAATCGGGAACCGTCGGAGACCGCGCGCGCTAGCTTTCGTTACACCTAACGGAGAGAGAGCCGTGGGCCGTCGCTCGCTGCCGACCCTGCTCGACGAGATCCGCGCCTGTCGGGTCTGCGAGACCGCCCTGCCGCTCGGCCCGCGCCCCGTGCTCGCCGCGCATCGGTCGGCCAGGGTGCTGATCGCCGGGCAGGCGCCCGGCAAGCGGGTGCACGAGTCGGGCGTCGCCTGGCGCGACCCGAGCGGCGACCGCTTGCGCGGCTGGCTCGGGCTCGACGACGAGACCTTCTACGACTCCCGCCGCGTCGCGCTGGTGCCGATGGGGTTCTGCTATCCGGGCACCGGCTCGGGTGGAGACCTCCCACCCAGACCGGAGTGCGCCGAAACCTGGCACGGCCGGCTGCTGCCGCTGCTCGCCGCGGTCCGGCTCACCGTGGTGATCGGTCGCTACGCGCAAGCCTATCACCTCGGCGACCGGGCCGGCCCCGGGGTGACCGAGACGGTCGCGAACTGGCGTCGCTTCGCGCCCGCGGTGATCCCGCTGCCGCATCCCAGCCCGCGCAATCAGCGCTGGCTGGTCCGGAATCCCTGGTTCGAGAAGGAGCTGGTGCCGGTGCTCCGGCGCGCGGTCCGGGCCGCGCTCGCCTGAGGCTCAGACCAGGATGATGCCGCCGTTGATGTCGAGGGCCGCCCCGTTGATGTAGCCCGCCCGCTCCGAGGCGACGAAGCAGACCAGGTCGGCCACCTCGACCGGGCGGCCGATCCGCCGGACCGGCACGGCGGTCTGGGTGAGCTCCTCGAGCCGACCCGGGGCGGCCGTCTCCTGGACCAGCTCGGTGTCGGTGAGACCGGGGCAGATGGCGTTGACGGTGATGCCTAACGGTCCGAGCTCGCGCGCCGCGGCCCGGGTCAGGCCGAGCAGCGCGTGCTTCGACGCGGTGTAGTGGGCGCCGGCCAGCGTGCTCACCGTCTTGCTGGCGGTCGAGCCGATGTTGACCATCCGGCCGTAGCCCGCCTCGCGCATCGCCGGAAGCGCCGCCCGCATGGTGAGGAAGGGTCCCGTTGCGTTCACCTCCATCGCCTCCCGCCACTCGGCCTCCTCCAGCTCCGGGAAGCGCGTGGCCGTCGCGAAGGCGGCGTTGTTCACCAGGATGTCGAGCCGACCCCAGCGCTCGAGCGGCGCCCCGACCATTCGCGCGACGTGGTCGGAGCGGCGCACGTCGCCGGGCGCGGCCAGGGCGCCCGACCCCAACGACCGGGCGGCCTCGTCCGCGCGGTCGGCGTCCCGGACGTTGACCGCCACCCTCGCGCCCCGCGCCAGCAGTCCCTGGGCGATGGCCCGACCGATGCCGCGCCACGCGCCGGTGACCAGCGCAACCCGTCCGGCGAGCTCCTGGCTCCTGTCCTCCGGTGTCGATCCGGTCAATGCAGCTGCTCCGCGGGGTTGGCTCGGGCGAGCCGCCCGAGCGATCCGATCGTGGCCGCGAGCGAGGCGACCGTGACGATGCCGGCCACGGTGAGCAACACCCGCAGGTCGACGAGAGGGAAGCCCTCCAGCACGGCGTCGAACGCCGCCCAGAGCACCGAGGCGAAGAAGAAGAGGCCGAGGGCCAGACCGAGCCCCACTGCGCCGCCGATCCGCGCCAGCACGAAGCCGAGCATCCGAACCCGCGTCGATCCGACCGCGCGGCGGAGCATCAGCTCGCGCCGCCGCGACGCGATCCAGAGGCCGAGCACGGCGGCCAGACCGACGACGGCCGCCAGCAGCGTCGCCAGGGCCGCGACCTCGAAGCTCCGTCCGAGCCACCCGACCACGGCGCTCCCGCGGCGTGCACGCACCGCGAGTCGCTCCGCCGCTTCCAGCCTGGCCCCCGCCAACGCGGGCCCCACCGCCTCGTCGATCGAGTCGTGCGGCGTCCCAGCCGCCGGGCGCAGCAGCAGCTCGGCCCGGTCGGGTGGGTGCTGATAGGCCGAGAGGTATACGGTCTCGACGGGCTGAGAGGGGCCGCCGAACGCGGTCGCCGGCCGGTCGTCCACGATGCCCACCACTCGATAGGGCTCGGTCAGAAAGCCGCGCGCCAGGTAGAGCGGCCGGCCCAGTGCGCCGGCGGCTTCGAAATGGTTGTTCGCCAGCACCCGGTTGATCACGGCCACCCGCTCCGCCGAGGTATCGTCCAGCGTGGTGAAGCCGCGGCCCTCCGCGACGCGAATGCCCTCCGCCCGAAAGGTGTCGGGAGAGACGACGTGATGGACCGCGGAGAGATGATGCCAGCGGAGGATCACCCCGGCCGCCGGACAGGCGCCGCAGTCGGTGCTGATCGCGTCGATCGTGCCCAGGCCGCGCGACTGGCCGGGGCTGGTCAGGTAGACCGCGTCGAACCGATCGTCGTCGGCCAGCCGGCCGAGCGCGGCCTTGAGCCGCTCCGACCTGGCCGTCAGCTCCTCGGGGAGGCCGCTGAGCAGCACCGAGACGTCGCCGGCGAGAGCCGGGCTGGTCGCCTCCGGGGTGGCCCGCGCCCGCTGGATGACCAGCAGGGCTGCCACGAGCAGCGCGCTCGAGAGCGCGATCTGGAAGATCGGGACCTTGAGGCCGACCTCCTCGGGAGGCGGGTCGGCGAGACGAGCCCGGCGCGCGCCGAACGACGCGGACCCGGCCGCCAACAGGAGCAGCCCGCCGGTGAGCAGCGTGGGCAGGAGCCAGGCCCGAGCCCCGTTCGGGCCGACGTCGCCGGGCCAGGTCGCGGCGGCGCCGGCGCTCGCGAGTCGAGCGACCGCGATGCCGAGCGGCACGGCGACCGCGACCAGGACAATTCCCTCGAGGAGATGAGAGGCGAGCAGCGCCCGACGCGAGGCGCCGACGGCCCGGCGAACGGTCGCCTCGCTGGCCCGGGTATCCATCTGCGCCACGCCCAGGGCCAGGATCGAGACGCCCGCGACCGCGAAGCTCACCCAACCGAGCACGGCCAGCAGCTCGAGGAGGCGGCGGGCCGCGAGGTTGGCCGTGCCCGCCGGGGTCCGGGCGCCCGAGGTCCACGCGACGCCGGCGTCGATCGGTCCCGGGTCGGAAGCGACCGAGAGGGGCCAGGCGCCACTCGAGGGAGGGGCGAGGGCGCTGGTGGCGGCGGCCGCGGCCAGCCCCAAGGCGCCGAGGCCGAGCAGCAGCAGCGCGGGCCGCCAATGGCTCCGGAGCGCCTCTCGGGCCGGCACCCAATGCCTCGTCCAGTGGGCCGCGAGCCGGGCAGGCTCGGCTGGCGCGGGGCGGGAGGAGGACGGGGTCATGGACGCTCAATCTGCGATCGGGACTCTGGATTCGAAAGATCGAACCGGCCACGCTACATTGGCGGGAACCCTCGGCCGGAGGCACGGATGCAATACGAGTCGATCGTAGAGCTCCTCAGCTTTGCCACGGGGCAGGAGCAGCCGGTTCGCATCACCACCCTCGATCGCCGGGAGATCGTCGGCATCCCTACCAGCGTCGACCGCGAGATCGGCGCGCACGAGGTCTACCTCCACCCGATCGGTGCGCAGGAAATCGAGATCGCCGTGTCGCTCACCCAGATCAGCCGGGTGGACATCGCTTGAAAAGGGTCGTCCATCATGAAACATTATGGAACGTCCGGCCGTAGGCTCGGTCGGATCGGCACGTCCTGGAACCAGCCTGGACGCCTGGCCGCAAGTGTCGGACACACAATAGAATAGGGCGCCGATGGGTCCAGACGTGCTAGTCCCGATCGCGGGCATGCTCACCGGGGTGATCTCGGTCGTGGCGGTCGGCTACGCGGTCGTCGGGGTCGGCCGCGGCCCGATCGGGCAGGCATTGGCGCGCCGGATCGCGGGACGGAGCGGGCAGCAGGACCCCGAAGTGCTCCAGGAAATGGATGCCCTCAAGCAGCAGGTCGAGCATCTCGAGCAGCGTCTCTTCGACGCCGAGGAACGGATCGACTTCAGCGAGCGGTTGCTGGCGCAGCGTTCGGAGCCCGAGCCGAGGCGGGTCGCGCCGTGAGTCCGGACGTCCTCACCTTCGCGGGCGTGATGCTCACGCTGATCGTCACGGGGACGCTCGGGTACGCGGCGTTCATCCTGGTTTCCGCGATGGGCCGCAAGTTGGGTCATCGTGAGGCGAGCCAGTTGAGCGACCAGGAGGTCGAGCTGCTCAGGAGCCAGGTGGTCGAGTTGGACGAGGTGCGCGCCCGGCTGGCCGAGGTCGAGGAGCGCCTCGACTTTGCCGAGCGGGTGCTCTCCCAGGGGAACGAGCCCTCGCGTCTTGCCGCTCCCAACGAGCCGAGCTGACCATGCAACAGGCCCCGCTGCCGCCGCTGCCCCCGATTCCGGAGCTGCCGCAAGACTTCCCGGTGATCTTCGCGCCGCGCGGGGGGCCGCCCGAAGAGCTGATCATCGCCGTGATCGCGATCGTGGTCGGCGGCCTGCTGCTCTTCCCGCTGGTCCGGGCCTGGGCCCGGCGGTTGGAGCGGGGTGGTGGCGACCCGGCGCTCAAGGAAGAAGTCGAGCACCTGCGCGCCCGTCTCGGCGAGGTCGACGGGCTGCATCAGCGTCTGGCGGAGCTGGAGGACCGGGTGGATTTCAGCGAGCGGATGCTCGCCCAGCGGCAACCGGAGCAGATCGGGAGGCCGGCGGAGCAATGAACCCGAGCGACGTCGCTCCGATGATCATCGCCACCACCATGATGGTGGTCGGCGGTCTGGCGCTGGTGCTGCGGGGGCCGATCGGCCGGGCGCTGGCCAAGCGGTTGGAAGGCCATTCCCCGGCGTCGGACGAACGGGTGCTCGACCTCGAGGCGCGGATCGCTGAGCTGGAGCGCGACCGCGACGAGCTCCACGAGCGGGTCGAGTTCGCGGAGCGCCTGCTGGCCAGGACGACGGAAGCCGCTCGGGAGCTCCGCTGAGGTGGGCTGGTTCAAGCGCAACATCGGCCTCGAGTGGTTCGACGTGTTCCTCCACGCCGCGGTCACGGCGATGCTGATGGCCTTCGTCGGCATGCAGGGCGACGAGGAAGTGATTCCGGGTGTCGTCGCGGCGTCCCTGATCGCGCTTGGCTTTCG
Organism: Gemmatimonadales bacterium; assembly: GCA_041390205.1. Classification (GTDB taxonomy): domain Bacteria; phylum Gemmatimonadota; class Gemmatimonadetes; order Gemmatimonadales; family GWC2-71-9; genus SHZU01. The sequence continues at coordinate 9,504 of JAWKQJ010000008.1, read as the reverse complement.
CCGCCATTTCGCCCTGAAGCGGGCGCCCGCCGATCCGGAAGGGCTCTCGAGTGGCCAGATGGCCGCCCTTCGCTTCGAGGAGATGGAGCAGCGGATGGCGGACTTGGAGCACGCCCAGGGTCGGGTGGCCGAGCTGGAGGAGCGGCTCGACTTCACGGAGCGCCTGCTGGCTCGCGCCACCGAGCCGGCCAAACTGCCCGGAGCGGAGGGTTCCGATGGGTGATCCAGCGTTCGTCGCGTTCTTCCTCGCCGTCGGCGGGATGATGGTCGCCTTGCTGGCCGGACCGGTCGGCCACGCCCTCGCCCGGCGGATCGGCGGCAAGGACGCCGGCGCGAAGACGGGGCTCTCGACCGGCGAGATGGCCGCCGAGCGGCTGGCCGACGTCGAGTCACGCCTGGGCGAGCTGGAGGCGGTCCAGGCCCGGCTCCTCGATCTCGAGGAGCGTCTCGACTTCGCCGAGCGACTGCTGGTCAAAGGCAGCGGCGAGCGGGTGGCCACCCCGGCCGGAGGATCCCCCGCCGATGGGTGAAAGCGGATTCTTCGCGCTCTTCATCGCCGTCGGCGTGATCGGCGGCTCGCTCCTGCTCGGGCCGGTCGGGCAGGCGCTGGGCCGCCTGATCGGCGCCAAGCGAGGCGGCGACTCGAAGGACGGGCTCTCGACGGGCGAGATGGCCGCGCAACGAGTCGTGGAGCTCGAGGCCCGGGTGGCCGAGCTGGAAGAGCAGCAGAGCCGGGTGCTCGAGCTCGAGGAGCGACTGGACTTCGCCGAGCGATTGCTGGCCTCGGGCGAGGCCCGCGATGCCGACCCCGCCACCCCGACGCCGCGATGACGGATCGAGCGCGCGCGCGATGAGCGGCCGGGACCGTTCCCTGACGACGCTCGCGGTGCTGGCCGCCCTGGCGCTGGCGGCCTACACCGTGCTGGGCCTCGTGGTGGGCGAGGACTTCGTGATCCCGGCCACCGTGGTCGGCGGCATCGCGGCCGCCGTCGTCCTCCGGGGCCCGGTCGGACAGGCGCTCGCGCGCCGGATCCAGTCCCAGGGCGATTCGAGCGAGCTGCCGCCCGAGACCGTGATGGCCGAGCTCGACGAGCTCCGGGCCCGGGTGCTCGAGTTGGAGGAGCGCGTGGACTTCTCGGAGCGGCTCCTCGCCCAGGCGAAGCAGGAGGAGACGGGCGGGCTCCCGTAGCTCGCCCGGCCGAAGCGGTCCCTGGTGTCGCGGTGTAACTTGTAGTCGCCCGATCCTTGCAGGAGGGAGCGGCATGGTGACAAAGGAAGACATCCAGGCGTTCATCGACCGGCTCGAAGGCGGTTCGCTCGAGTCCAAAGAGGTCGAGCCGGGGCTCTGGTTGGTGCGCGCCGGGTCCGGGGCGGAGATCGTGGTCAGCTACTCGCCCCCGGTCGTGATCCTGCGGGTCCGGGTCATGGAGCCGCCGACCACCGCCGACAAGCAGACCGGCCTCTTCCGTGAGCTGTTGAAGCTCAACGCCAGCGACCTGGTGCACGGATCCTACGGTCTGGAAGGCAACCACGTCGTGCTGACCGACGCGCTCGAGCTCGAGAGTCTCGACTACTCCGAGTTCGAGGCCAGCTTCGATTCGCTCTCGCTCGCGCTCTCGTCGCACCTGGGCGCGCTCGCACCGTTCCGCGAAAGGTAAGCTCCGATGGGGATCTTCGAACGCTTCTCCACGATGATCAAGTCGAACATCAACGACTTGATCTCCCGGGCGGAAAACCCGGAGAAGATGCTCAATCAGCTGATTCTCGACATGAAGTCGCAGCTGGCGAAGGCCAAGCAGGAAGCCGCCGCCGCGATCGCCGACGAGAAGAAGCTCCAGTCCGACGCCGACGCGCTGAAGAAGCAGGCGGAAGACTGGGAGCGGCGCGCCATGCTGGCCGTGCAGGAAGGCCGTGACGACCTGGCCAAGCAGGCCCTCTTGCGCTACAACGAGGCGCTCCAGGGCGCGCAGACCCTGCACGAGACCTGGGTCAAGCACAAGGCGGAGACCGAAGCGCTCAAGATCCAGCTCCGTCAGCTCAACGACAAGATCGAAGAAGCCAAGCGGAAGAAGAACATCCTGATCGCGCGGGCCAAGCGCGCCGAGGCCCAGAAGCGGATCCAGGAGACCATGTCGGGCATGTCCGACAAGAGCGCCTTCGAGTCCTTCGAGCGGATGACGGAGAAGATCGAGGCGATCGAGCGGAAGGCGCTCGCGGCCGCCGAGATCCAGCAGGAGTTCCAGACCGACGATCTCTCGGCCCAGTTCAAGCAGCTCGAGTATCACGGCTCGGCCGATCAGCAGCTGATCGAGCTCAAGGCCAAGATGGGCCTGCTCGGCAAAGGCGAGGCCGCCAAGCAGCTCGGCACCGGCGGCGAATCGGCGGCCGACGGCGTCGACGACGCCGAGGTGGTCGAGGACGACGGGTCGGCCGCGTAACGGTTCCCGGGTGTCGGCTTGACCCCGGGGGTTTTCGCATACAGTATTGTATACGATTTTCTGGCCCGGCCGAACGGTCCGGGCCGTGTCCTTAATTCCCGATACCCCACATGGACAGCCCTCGCTACCTGATCATCGCCGACGGCAACTTCCACCCGTTGGAGTCGAAGACGGCCAACTCGGTGATCCGGTATCATCCCGGCCGGGTCGTCGCCGTGCTGGACCGGCGCTCGGCGGGGAAGACCGCCGAGCAGGTGCTCGGCTTCGGCGGCGCCATCCCGGTGGTCGCCTCGATCGAAGAAGGCCTGGCGCTCAAGCCGACCGCCGTGATGATCGGCATCGCCCCCGCCGGCGGGAAGCTCCCCGACGAGTGGCGCGCCTGGCTGGTGCGCTCGATCGAAGCCGGGTGTGACCTGATCAGCGGGCTCCACACCTTCCTGAGCGACGATCCCGAGATCGCGGCGGCGGCCAAGCGGCACGGCCGGTCGATCCTCGACGCCAGAAAGCCCCCGGCCAAGCTGCCGATCGGCGCCGGGATGGCCCGGCTGGTCGATCCCTACGTGGTGCTCACCGTCGGGACCGACTGCAACGTCGGCAAGATGACCGCCCAGCTCCAGCTGGTGGCCGGCCTCAAGCAGCGTGGCCTGCGGACCAGCTTCGTCGCCACCGGTCAGACCGGGATCTTCATCGAGGGATGGGGCATCGCGGTAGACGCGGTGGTCGCCGACTTCATCGCGGGAGCGGCCGAAGAGCTGGTGCTCAAGGGCGCGAAGGACGCCGACGTGGTGCTGGTGGAAGGCCAGGGCAGCATCATCCATCCCGGGTATTCGGGGGTCACCCTCGGGCTGCTCCACGGCTCCTGCCCCGACGCGATGATCCTCTGTCATCAGACCAGCCGGCAGCACATCGGCGAGTATCGCACGACGCCCTGGCTCAAGATCCCGAGCCTCGCCCGCTACGTCGAGCTCTACGAGATGCTCGGCTCGGCGGTCCACCCCACGCGGGTCATCGGGATCTCGCTCAACACCTTCGATCTGAGCGAGGCGGACGCGCGCGCGGCCTGCCGGCGGGCCACCGAGGAGACGGGTCTCCCGGCCACCGATCCGGTGCGCTTCGATCCCGCGCCGTTGATCGAGGTGATCGCCCGGGGGCGCGAGGACTATCGCGCCCGCAAAGGGCTCTGGGCCTGACGGCGGCCCGTCCCGCTCAGCGACCGATCGCGGCGGCGTCGATGTACGCCCTTGTCGCTTCGAACTCCTCAGCGAGCTGATCCACCAGCGGGCCGGCGCCTTCCACGGTGCCGGCCACACCCTTCATCTCCAGCTTGAGCGCGAGCTCCGCCATCCGGTGGGCCGTGACCATTCCGCAGGAGCCGGCGATCCGGTGGGCCACGAGCCGGAGCGCGGGCGCGTCGCCATCGTCGACGACCGCGCGCAGACTCGTGAGCATCGGCCCGACGTGGGTCACGAAGAGCTCCAAGTGCGCGGCGACCCGGGCCGGGTCGCCGCCGAAGATCTCGCGAAGCGCCGGGAGATCCATGTGCTGCTCAGCCATCGCCCCCTCGTCCTTGGTTGCCGTTCGGCTCCGCCGGGCTCGCCCGCGTCGGTTTTCCGCCAGCGGTGGCGCGGGTCAGCGGACGCGGTCGATCCCCCGGGGGCACCCGTTGCCGCGGCGCTCCCGGCGCGAGTGGCCGTCGAACTGCCTCTGGGTATCGGCTCGCCGCCCGTGACCCTTGAGGGCAGCGGGCGGGAGACCGCGAACGCGAGCAACCCTCGGGCTCTTGGCTCGCCGACTGGACCACGATCCGCGCAGCGCGTCCTGGCGAGCGGGTTGGTGTCGCGGGCACCGGCGCGGCCCGGTGTTGGGACCGACTGCTCAGGCTTGCCCGATCAGAGCCGCGGCCCGCTCGCCGATCGCCACCGACGGGGCATGGGTGTGTCCCGTCGGAATCAGCGGCATCACCGACGCGTCGGCCACCCAGAGGTCCTCACAGCCGAGAACCCGAAGGTCGGCTCCGACGACCGCGTCGGGGCCCGTCCCGATCCGACAGGTTCCGACGGGATGGTAGAGGGTCTGGCCCAGCCCGCGCAGGTGAAGGTCGGCGCTCGGCCGCTCCAGCGCCTCCCCGCGGTGTTCGGCGGCGAGCGGGGCCGTGGTCGTGAGCTCCTGGACCCAACCCAGCCCTTCGAGCAGCCGCTCGCGATCGGCGGGCGCGCTCAGGTACCTCGCCTCGATGACGGGTGGATCGCCGGGTGCGGTGGAGCGGAGCGACACCCGGCCGCGACTCTCCGGATGCTGGAGGACGACCGCGAGCGTCATCCCGTGGCCTTCCGGATTGCCGAAGCCGTGGTCGACGAAGTACGCGGCGCCGAGGAGCACCTCGAGCATCGGCACCGGCGCGTCGCCCAGGGAGAAGAAGGCGCCGGCTTCGGCGACGTTGGAGGTGAGCCGACCCCGCCGCGCGAACAGGTAGCGGAGCAAGTCGCCCGCGCCACCCGCCCCCGCGAGCGATACTGGTCGTCGGAGCCGGTACACCCGGCCGCAGGCCAGATGGTCCTGGAGGTTGGCGCCGACGCCCGGCAGGTCGGCCGTGACCTGGATGCCGAGCTTGCCCAGCTCGCTCGCCGGTCCGACCCCGGAGCGGAGCAGGATCGCCGGCGAGCCGATGGCCCCGCCCGAGAGGACCACCCGACCGCGCGCCAGCCGCGAACGGCCTTCGGCGTCGAGGTAGTGGACGCCGACGGCGCGATTCCCCTCGAAGGCGACCCGGTCCACCAGCGCGTCGCTCACGACGGCCAGATTGGGCCGGCCCGTCGCCGGCTCGAGGTAGCCCGTGGCCGTGCTGACTCGCGCGCCTCGTCGCTGGGTGACGCGAAAGGCTCCGGCGCCGTCGATCCGTCCGTCACCGAAGCCGTCGTTCGGCGGCAGGCCCATCGCCGCGCACGCCGCCAGGAAGGGGGCCACGAGCGGCGACGGCGAGCGAAGCGGCCCGATCGGAACGCCGATCGCGGCCCGGTCGTCGGGTAGCTCCGCGCGGTCGAAGAACGGCTCGAGCTCGGGGTAGGACCATCCGGCCGCGCCCGCAGCCACCCAGCGGGCGAAGTCCTCCCGCGCGGGGCGGGTCCAGATCATCGCGTTCATGGCGCTGCTGCCGCCCAGCATCCGGCCCCTCGGCCAGTAGAGCCGCCGACCGTCGAGCTCGGACTCGGGCTCGGTCTCGAATCGCCAGTCGAAGGACGTTCGGAAGAGCCGACTGAAGGCCGCGGGAATCCGCGACTCGCGCGGGACGCGTGCCGGGCCGGCCTCGAGCAGGGTGACGGCGACACCCGGGTCTTCGCTGAGCCGACTGGCGATGACGGCGCCGGCGGAGCCGGCGCCGACGACGACGATGTCGCTCATCCGGCGAATCTAGCGCTTGGGGCGGTCGTCGTCGCCGAGCACCCGCATGGCGGGCGTTTCGAGGTCGTCGAACTGCCCGCGGCGGGCCGCCCAGACGAAGCCCGCGATCGCCGCGACGAGCACGATGGCGGCGACCGGAATCAGCACGTAGACGACGCTCATCGTTCCGCCGTGAACGGCCGGCCCCGGAGCGCGAGGCCGAGGACCGTGAGCGAGCTTGCGGGCATCAGCACGGCCGCCAGGAGCGGTGTCACCATTCCGGCCATCGCGAGCGCCGCGCCGACCAGGTTGTAGGCGAGCGAGAAGCCGATCGCCGCGCGGATCACCGTCCGGGTGGAGCCGGCTCCGTCGATCAGCTCGACCAGCGGCTCGAGACCCGGTCTCGCCAGGTAGACGTCCGCCGCGGCGAGCGAGGCCTCCGCGCCGCCGTGCACCCCGATGCCGACCGTGGCGCGCGCGATGGCGGCCGCGTCGTTAACGCCGTCGCCCACCATCACGACCGGGGCTTCACGCGAGAGCTCCGCGATCGCGGCGAGCTTGGCCTCCGGCGTCGCGCCGCCCTGGATCGCCTCGCGCTCGAGTCCGAGCTGCCGGCCGACGAAGGCCACCGTGGCCGACGCGTCGCCGGACAGGAGCCCGACGCTCCAGCCTCGGCGCCGGAGGATCCGGATCGCGTGCGCGGCGCCGGGGCGGATCGGGTCGCCGAAGCCCATCGCGGCGACCACGCGCGCGCCTCGGGCGAGCAGCACGGGGGTGAGCCCGCTCGGGATCCGCCGCGCCATTCCCTCCGGGTCGGTCGCGTTCGGGAGCACAAAGCCGGGGCTTCCGACGACGAGGCGATCGACGCCCAGCCGGCCGGTGAGCCCGCCGCCGACCGTGTGCCGGACGTCGTCCACCTCGGCGGCGACCAGGTCGGGCCAGGCGCTCCGGATCGCGGCGGCCAGCGGGTGGCTGGCTTCCCGCTCCAGGCCGAGCAGCCAGGCGCGGGTCGCCGGGGCGCCTTCGAAATGCTCGAGGGCGAGCCGGCCTTCGGTCACGGTGCCGGTCTTGTCGAGCATCAGACGGCCGGGTCGGGCGAGGGCCTCGAGCGCGTCGCCGCCTCGAATCAGGATTCCGCGCTTCGCGGCGCGCCCGATCGAGACGGTCATCGCCAGCGGGGTGGCGAGCGCGAGCGCGCAGGGGCAGGTGATGATCAAGAGCGCGATCGCGTGGTCGACGGCGGCGTGGGGATCGGCGGCCCGCCAGAGCAGCCAGGTGATCGCGGCCAGCGCGAGGACCACCGCGACGAATCCGCCCGCCAGACGATCGGCGAGCCTCACGATCGGGGCCCGCCGCGCTGCGCCGGCCTCGACGTCCCTCAGCACCCGGCCAAGGCGGGTCGCCATGCCGGCGTGGGTCACCTGCACGGTGAGGGTGCCGCTCAGGTTGACCGTTCCGGCGAAGACCTCGACGCCGGGCTCGACCTCGACAGGCAGCGACTCGCCGGTGAGCAGGGAGAGGTCGACGGTCGAGCGGCCCAGGGCGACGGCGCCGTCGGCCGGGATCGTCTCGCCGGCCTGGACCAGCACCGAGCAGCCGGGCAGGAGCGCCTCGCTCGGCACGGTCCGGGTCTCGTCCCCGTCGATCAGGCGGGCGTTCGATGGCGCGAGACCGTAGAGCAGCTCCGCCGAGTCGGTGGCGGCGCGTTGGGCTCGTTGCTGGAGATAGCGACCGACCAGGAGGAAGAAGATCAGCGTCGCGACGCCGTCGAAGTAGATCGGACCGCTGCCCGTGATCGTGTTGACGGCGCCCCGCCCGAAGCCGGTCGCCAGCGCGATCGCCACGGGCAGGTCCATGTGGAAGCTCTTCGCGCGGAGCGCCCCCAGCGCGCCCTGGAAGAACACCCGGCCCGGCCAGAGGAGCGCCGGGGTGGTGAGCGCGAGGCTCGCCCAGCGGAAGTACTGCACCTGCTCCGGGGCCATCGTCCCGAACCAGCCCGCGTAGAGCGCGGCGGCCAGCATCATGACGTTGCCGGCGAGCGCGCCGGCGACGCCGATCCGGATCAGCATCTCCCGGGTCTCGCGCCGGCGGATCTCGTCGCGCCTGGCACCCCTGAAGGGGTGGGGGCGGTAGCCGAGGCGATCGACGAAACGGGCGATCGCCGAGAGCGGCGTGACCGACGGGTCCCATTGGATCCGGGCCCGGGCACGGCCGACGTCCAGCTCGGCCGAGAGCGCGCCCGGCACGGCGAGTGGCACGCGCTCGACCAGCCACACGCAGGACGCGCAGTGCACGCCCTCGAGGTAGAGCTCGGTCTCGAGGATCCGGCCGCGAACGGCGCGGACGTGGAGGTCGTGGAAGCTCTGGTGGTCGAATTCCTCGAAGCTGCGTCCGGACGAGGCGACGGCTTCGAGACGGCGCTCGTCGAACTCGTAGTAGGCGTCGAGCCCCGCCTCACGGACGAGATGCCAGGCCGTCCGGCACCCGGCACAGCAGAACTGCGCCTCGGCTTCGGGCTCGAGCAGGCCGGCCGGCACCGGCAGGGTGCAGTGGGCGCAGTGGACGCCCGTCGCGGTGCCGGTCAGGTCAGTGGCTGCTCGCGGCATGGCTCGTGAGGGCGGAGGGCGCGTGCGTCGAGGCGTGAGGGCCGACTCGGCCGAGGGCGGTCAGGAGCCCGACGGCAATCACGACCACGGCGGCGAGTCGGGGACCGGATCGGCCCAGGAGGCCGCGGAGCGCGAGGCTTCCCGCGAGCACCCAGGGCACGGTGCCGAGCCAGAAGGCCGACATCAGCAGCGCCCCGTGCTGGGGCGAGCCGCTGCTCGCGGCGACGAGGACGAAGGCGTAGAGCCAACCGCAGGGAAGAAGACCCGTCAGCGCGCCGAGCGCGGCGGCCCGCCAGCGCGGAGGCACGGCGCGGATCCGCCCGCCCAGCCCCCTGACGGCTCGCTCGATCGGTCCGCTCGCGCCCGGCAGCCTGACGCCCAGGGCGCGGAGCAGCGCGACGACCCCGAAGGCGACCAGCGACCATCCCGCGACGGCGGCGGCCGCCCCGGCCAGCCCGATGGTTCGTCCGGCCGCCTGGATCAGGGCGCCACCGGTGCCCGCCAGCAGCCCGAGGCCGGCGTAGACCAGGAGCCGGCTCAGATGATAGATCGCCCTCGACCGCGAGCCCCCGTTCCCCGCCGCGAGGGCGATCCCGCCGCACATCGCCGCGCAATGGACGCTGCCGAGCAGGCTTGCGAGCAGGATGGCGGCGGCGGTCACGCGCGCGGCACCAGGGCCGAGCCGGGCGAGCCGCGGAGCACGGCGGTGGCCCGATGGTCGTCGGTCCGGATCGTGAGTCGGATCTCGTGGAGCCCGGCCTGTCGATCGCCGAGGCGCCCTTCGTAGCCGCCGTCGCCGGTCGGGGCGAGGCTCAGTCGGTAGGCGTCGCCTCCGGCCAGGGCGAACCCTTCGCCGTCGATCCGGGCTCGCGCGATGGGAGCGCCGTCGCGGTCGCTGACGGTCAACTCGATCCGTCCGTCCTCGGTCAGGCGACCCCGGACCCGCCAGCCGAGCTCGAGGTTGACGCGAGCCTGCGCCATCGTCGAATCCCAGTCGAGCGCCCGCTGGTAGTAGTTCGGCTCGGTGGCGGCCGGTCCGGCTCGGGTGGCCTGGTAGACCAGCACGCCGTTGGCCACCACCG
>JAWKQJ010000007.1:0-160945 GCA_041390205.1 Gemmatimonadales bacterium | reverse complement strand
GTGGCGACCAACAACGACCTGGGTCGGGCCCAGGCGGAGATCGATCGCAGCATCGGCGCGATCTACCGCTTCCTCGCCCGGAACGGCGTCGACACGACCGGCGCCGAGCTCCAGGGCCTGCAGGTGACCGACCGGCTCGCCCAGGACTACCGCGAAGGCGGCGCCGCGTCTGCCCGATTCGTGGTCCAGCAGCTGGTGATGGTCCGCTCCCAGAACGCCGCCGCGGTACAGGGAGCCAGCCAGCACCTCGGCGAGCTGGTGGGAGAGGGTGTGGTGCTCCAGTCCGGGAGCGGATGGGGACCCGCCCGGCCGGTCTTCCTCTTCGGCGGGCTCAACGAGGTGAAGCCCGCGATGATCGCCGAGGCGACCTCGAGCGCCCGCGCCGCGGCCGAGGAGTTCGCGCGGGACTCGGAAAGCCGGCTCGGCGGGATCCGTCGGGCCTCCCAGGGCATCTTCGTGATCCTGCCGCGGGATCAGGCCCCCGGCGTGAGCGAGTCCGATCAGCTGAACAAGACCGTTCGAGTGGTCACCACGGTGGAGTACTATCTCGAGCACTGAGCGGTCGCATCGCTGGAGAGAAGCCGTGCGCCAGCTTCGTGGAGCCATCGCCGCCACGCTCGTGATCGTCGCCTCGTGCAGCGGCGGCGATGCCGAGCCCGATCCGCTCTATCCCCTTCGCACCCTGCTGGCACCGGCGTCGTACAACGCGCCGCTGGTCAGCCCGGACGGCCGGTGGGTCAGCTACTTCGCCCCGGTCGACGGCGCGGCCAACCTCTTCGTGGCGCCGGCCGGCGCGCCGGATTCCGCGCGACAGCTGACCCACCGGACCGGCCGCGGGCTCCAGGCCACGGACGTCAGCGGGAACACCATGTACCGGTGGACCCCGGACAGCCGCCGGATCGTCTTCCCCGAGGATCAGAACGGCAACGAGCGCTGGAATCTCCACGTCGTGGACGTCGAGACCGGCGCGGAGCGGGCCCTCACTCCGCTGCCGGGGGTGGCCGTCCAGCTGATGGCCTTCGACGAGCGCGACCCGCGCTACGCCGCCGTGGCGATCAAGGATCGCCATCCGGTGTTTCCCGACCTCTACCGGCTCGACCTCGAGACCGGCGAGCGGACCCTGATCCTGGCCAACGACGCGATGCTCGCGGTGGTCCCGGACCGTACCCTCCGGCCGCGGCTGGGAATGGCCTTCGCAGCCGACGGCTCGGTCGACCTCTACCGCCCGACCGCCGGCGGGGGTTGGGAGCTGGTCTGGGATCTCACGCCCGAGGACGTGCCGGCCTTGAGCGCGAGCAGCTACCGGCAGGCGTTCGGATTCGACGGCGGGAACCGGCGGTTCTATCTCTTCGACAGCGAGGGCCGCGACGTAGCCGCGCTGGTGGCGCTCGATCCGGAGACCGGACGGCGGGATTCGATCGCGCAGGACGCTCGGGTCGACATCGCGGCCGTGCTCTACCACCCGAAGACCTTCGCGCTCCAGGCCTATGCCACGATCTGGACCCGGACCGAGTGGACCGTGGTCGACACCGCGCTCCGGGAGGACTTCGCGCGGCTCCGGAAGCTGGCCGACGGCGACTTCGAGATCGAGAGCCGCTCCGACGACCAGCGCCGTTGGGTGGTCCACTACCGGCTCTCGGATTCGCCCGACGCCTACTACCTCTACGATCGCGAGACCGGGGGAGCCACCCGGCTCTTCGTCGCGACCCCGGAGCTCGAGGGGATGCGCTTCTCGAAGCTCCACCCCTTCGAGCTCGAGACGCCGGACGGTCTGCCGCTGGTCTCCTACTACCTGCTGCCGCCCTGGACCGACCGCGATGGCGACGGCAAGCCCACCAGGCCGGTGCCGGCCGTCGTCCTGGTTCACGGCGGCCCGAGCGACGAGCGTGCCCAGTACGCCTTCGGCGGGATCGTGCACTGGTTCGCCAACCGCGGTTACGCCGTCCTCTACGTCAACTATCGCGGCTCGGCCGGCTTCGGCAAGCGCTACATGAACGCCCAGAACCTCGAGTGGGGCGGCAAGATGCACGAGGACGTGCTGCAGCAGGTGGACTGGGCGGCGGCGCAGGGGATCGTCGACCGCGACAAGGTGGCGATCGTCGGGGGCAGCTACGGGGGCTACGAGGTGCTGGTGGGGATGACGATGACGCCGGAGGCCTTCGCCTGTGGGGTCGATCTGGTCGGGCCGTCCAACCTCGAGCGATTCATGCCCCACTGGAACGTCGATCGAATGGCGAAGGTGGTCGGCGATCCGCGAACCGAAGAGGGGCGCGCCCATCTCCGGTCGCGCTCACCGATCAATTTCGCGGGGCAGACCACCCGTCCCGTGCTGATCGGCCAGGGCAGCAACGACTCCCGGGTTCCCAAGTATCAGTCGGACACCGTGGTGGCGGCGATGCAGGCGGCGGACGCCCCGGTCGTGTACGCCGTCTATCCGGACGAAGGCCACGGTCTGCTCCGCCCGGCCAACAGCTACTCCTTCTGGGCGATCGGCGAGCAGTTTCTGGCCCAATGCCTGGGTGGGCGAGCCGCCCCGATCGGCGACGCGCTCGACGGCGCCAGCGTGGTGATCGAGACCGGCGCGGACTACATCCCGGGACTGCGCGACGCGCTGGCCCGCCGGGACTCGTTGGCCGCCGGCGCCGGCGAGTAACCCGGCGCCCGCTCAGCGCCCGGCGCGGAAGACCACCTCGCCGCCCTTCATCACCCAGCGGACTCCCTCGATCACGGCTCGAATGTCGGCGCTCGGATCGCCCCGGACGCCGACCAGGTCGGCGTAGAACCCCGGCGCGATTTGGCCGAGCGAGTCCTCCATCCGAAGCAGCATCGCGCCGTTGACCGTGGCGGTGGTCAGCGCCTCGACCGGCGTCATCCCCGCCTCGACGAACCAGGCGAGCTCGCGGGTGTTCTCGCCGAAGCCGGTGAAGACGGCGTCGGAGCCCATCGCGATCCGCACCCCGGCCTGGTGCGCCCGGCGCACGGTCTCGAGGTTCCGATCGACGAAGGCCATCAGGTTCCTGGCCACGGTGGAGCTGTAGCCGAACTCGTCGCGATGGTCGGCGTAGTAGCGATTGTGGTCGATCGTCGGTACGTAGATCGTGCCGCGCTCCACCATCAGGCGGAGGGTCTCGTCGTCGAGGCCGACCGCGTGCTCGATCGACTCCGCCCCGGCGCGCACGGCGTCCCGCGCCGCCTCCGGCCCGTAGGAATGCACGGTGACCGGCTTGCCCCGCTCGTGCGCGACCTGGACCGCGGCGAGGAGCTCCTCGTAGCTGTGGGTCGGGGTGCCCGAGAGATCGGAGGCGCTCCCGGTCGAGCCGAACACCTTGACGAGATCGGCACCCGCGTCGAGCTGCAGCCCGGCCGCGCGCCGCACCTCCTCGACCCCGCCGGAGTGATTGCCGCATCCGGTCGCGCCCGGCCGCTTGGTGAGCCCGCACCCGGCAGCGAAGAGCCGGGGACCGGTCACGTAGCCCGACGCGACCAGGTCGCGCAGCGTGATCGCGATCTGCCTGGGGGAATAGAGGTCCCGCGCGCTGGTGACGCCGACCCGGAGCATCGCCCGGAGGTTCTCCTGCGCCGGCACCAGCAGGGTCGACGGCTTCCGCTGGCTGAGCTGGCTCCAGGGCAGGGTGCCGGGCCGGCCATCCCAGTAGTAGGTCGCATGCACGTGCGCGTCGATCAGGCCGGGGATGGCGACCAGCGGCCGGAGGTCGACCGGGGTGGCCCCGTCCGGAAGTGGGGCGCCGGCCTCGAGCACCGCGACGATCCGCTCGCCCTCCACCACCACGACGCCGCCATCGACGGTCGTTCCGGGACTGGTGATCACCTTGGCGAAGCGAAAGGCCTTGGTCTGCGCTCCAACCGGACCAGCCGCGAAGCTCCAACAAGCGAGAATGCCGGCGAGGATCGCTCGCCGGCATCTGGACAGCCGAGCCATGAACCGGACCTCGAAGCGTCAGGACGCTCGAACGTAGCGGCAACCGTTGTCCTGCGCGAGCACCGCGCTGAAGATCCCCGAGGGCTGCAGGATCACCCCCGGCGCCAGGCTCCGCCGCACGACCGCCTCGGCCTCGGCCATGTCCACCTTGTCGGTCTGCGCTACCAGCGAGGCGCAATCCCGGAGCGCCAGCGCGCAAACCAGCACGATCGCGCCGCCCTTCATCAGCGCCTCGAGCGTGAAATCGGCGAATTCCGGCGGCAGCGCGTTCGCGCCGGTGCGATCGATCACCGGGTTGCGAGAGGTCGGCATCCGGGTCGCCGGGTCGTGCACGTTCCACTTCCGGGCCACGCCGTACTTTGCCCAGTAGTCCTGATCGAGCACCAGCGAGATCGCGTCATGGCGCAGGTTGACCACGGTGTCGAGATCCCGCTCGGGCACGGCGAAGACGGTGGCGTACTGCTTCCGCCAGATCGCGGCCCGCCAGACCCCGAAGCCGTCTTCGACCGAGGTCACGTCGAAGATCGCCCGGTAGCGCCCGGTGAGCTTGGACACCCAGGACAGATCCCACTGCCGGCCCTGCATCGGCGGCGGAGTGGCCCCGAGCTCGCCGGCCGCCACGGCGCCAAGCGTTCCGATCGCCATGGTCTCCAGGAAGCTCCGCCGGTTGGTGCGCATGATCCCCTCCCCTCGGTTGCTGACGGATGCTGGATCATGCGGCGAGCGGGGTGAAGGAAGCCCGAGCCCCGAGTGACGGCTCCTTCACTCGCCGGAATCGGCCCTAGCTCCATTCCGGACAACCATTTAGCTCCGTTTCAGGTGGCCCGATGCAACTTGACGTCGACCGGTGGTCGCAGGCCCTCGAGAGCTGCGCAGCCGTGACAACGTCAACTGGGAGCAGGACATGTCGGATCGGTCGATGAATCAGGTCAAGATGGTGGGCATGGCGGTGGTCGGTCTGGTCGCGGCGGGCAGCTTCGGATGGATGGCGCGGCCCAAGGCGGCGACGGCGGCACCCGCGGCGGTGGTTGGCACCGGGAGGACGGCGCTCGAGAGCCTGAGCAGCGGCTTCGCCGAGGTCGCCGATCGGGTCAAGCCGAGCGTGGTGTACGTCACCGCGTCGCGGCCGGCCGACGCGCCTTCGATGGTGCTGTCCATCCCGCGGGAATTCCGGCGGTTCTTCGATCCGGGGCCCCAGGACGACCGGCCGCGCGAGGGTGGCGAGTCGATGGTGACCAGCTCCGGCTCGGGGTTCGTGGTCTCGAAAGACGGGTACCTGTTGACCAACGCCCACGTCGTCGACGGCGCCAAACGGGTCCGGGTGCGACTGCTCGATCGGCGCGAGCTGGACGCCAAGGTGGTGGGCACCGATCCGTCCACGGACGTCGCCGTGCTCAAGGTCGACGCCGAGGATCTGGTGCCCGCTTCGCTGGGCTCGAGCGAAGCGGTCAAGGTGGGCGAATGGGTGCTCGCCGTCGGGAACCCGTTCGGCGAGAGTCTGACCTTCACGGTCACCTCAGGCATCGTGAGCGCCAAGGGGCGGGCGCTCCAGCTGCCCAATCAGTCGTCCCGCAGCATCCAGGACTTCATCCAGACGGACGCGGCGATCAACCCGGGTAACTCGGGCGGCCCCCTCGTCGACGTCGACGGCCAGGTGATCGGGATCAACAGCGCGATCGCGAGCCCGACCGGAACCTACGCCGGCTATGGGTTCGCGGTGCCGATCGATCTCGCGCGGAGCGTGATGGATCAGCTGATCGAGACGGGCAAGGTGGAGCGGATGGCGCTCGGCATCCTGGCTCGGAACGCCACCGAGGAGGACGCCCGCTACGCCGGCCGCAGCGAGGTTCGCGGCGTCGTGGTCCAGAGCTTCCCGAAGGACTCGCCGGCCGAGGCCGCCGGCATGCGAGCGGGCGACCTGATCGTCGCGGTGGACGGCCAGCCCGTCGATTACGTGGCCCAGCTGCAGGAGCAGATCGGCTTCCGCCACGCCGGCGAGGTGGCGAAGGTCACGGTGGCGAGGAAGGGCGGGAAGACCGCGGAGCTGTCGGTCCACCTCAAGCCCGCCCCGGAAGACGATCAGTCTCGGCTGGCCGACGGCGGCGGCCCTCACGAGAGCGGCGCGACCGACCTGCCGCGATTGGGCATCAGCCTGACGCCGCTCGATGGCGACGTCGCGGCCGAGCTCGAGATCCCGGACGGCACCAGAGGGCTGTTGGTCACCGACGTCGCCTCCGACGGCCCGGCAGCCGGCCACCTCGCCTCGCCGAACGAGGGTGGGCCGGACGTCATCCAGGAGGTCGAAGGCAAGTCGGTGGCGTCGCTCAGCGACTTCCGCCGCAGCCTGACCGGCACCAAGCCGGGCGAGGTGATCAGCCTGACCGTCTGGAACGGTCGCTACCAGAGCACCCGGGTCGAGCGGATCCGGCTCGGGGGGCAGGACAACTGAGCGCCAGCGTCTCCTCGGGGGCGGGACGGGCCGTGTGGAGCGACGCCGCACGGCCCGTCGCTTCGTCCTGGTCGGCAGGAAGGGACGAAGCGCCCGGCGTCTCTCCGCCGGGTCACTTCGTCGGTTGAAGTCTGCGGTGTTGCGAGGAACGTCCTGGTTGTCACCTGGGAATCGGGTGCGCGATGGGCAATCGGTCCGAGCGGCGTCCGAGACGGCGACGCCGTCCGCGAAACCCGGGACCAACCTACGCGGCGCTACCTGAACCTCTGCTTAATCACCCGGACCCGCCGATCCCGATGGCCGGGACGGTGCGGGGCCTGTAGCTTGGAGCGGACATGCGCATCCTGATCGTCGAGGACGACGTCAAGCTCTCCAGCCTCCTGCAGAAGGGGCTGCGCGAGAACAGCTACGCCGTCGATCACGCGAGCGGCGGAGACCAGGCCCTCGAGCTCGCCGCGGTCAATCAGTACGACGGCGTCATCCTCGATCTCGGTCTGCCGGGCATCGGTGGAATCGAAGTCTGCAAGACGCTCCGCCACGAAGGGGTGTCGACGCCGATCCTGATGCTGACGGCCCGCGACGGGGTCCCGGACCGGGTCACCGGCCTCGACGCCGGAGCCGACGACTACCTCACCAAGCCGTTCGACTTTTCCGAGCTGCTCGCCCGGCTCCGCGCGCTGCTTCGCCGGGCACCGGTGGTCCAGCCCCGGGTGATCGCGATCGACGACCTGGTCATCGACACGGGCTCGCAACGGGTGAGCCGCGCCGGCGTGCCCATCGAGCTCACCGCCAAGGAGTTCGCGCTGCTCGAGTACCTGAGCCGGCGCCGGGACGAGGTGGTGAGCCGCGCCGACATCACGGCGCACGTCTGGGACGAGAACCACGACCCCGCCTCCAACACGCTCGAGGTCTACATCAACCGGCTGAGACGCAGGATCGATCGCGAGGGATGGACGCCGCTGATCCACACCCGCCGGGGCGCGGGGTACCTGCTGGGAATCCCACCCGACGCGTGATGCTGGGGTCGTTCCGGCTCCGACTGACCCTCTGGTACGCCGCGGCCTTCGGCGCGTCGTTGGCGGCGTTCGCCGGAGTGGTGTTCTGGCACGTCTCGCGCGCGACGGACCGCCGGGTGGACGACTCGCTCCGCGAGGTCGCCCATGCCTTCGTCGACGTCTGGCGCTCCACCCAATCGGCGAGCCCCGACGTCTCGGTCTCGGCGAGCGAGATCGTGCGGGACTTCCGGGCGGACGAGTTCGAGCTGGTGATCTTCGACGACGCCCAGCGCGAGGTCGCCTCCAACTCGCGCACCAGCAGGGTGCCGCCCCGGCGGGCGATCCAGGCCGACGACGCGGTCCGGGCCGGCGTGCGCCCGGACCTCGCCGCGCTCTTCCGCGAGGCCGGGGCGAACGGCGAGGCCTTCGCCACCATCACCGGCCCGTCCGGCGAGGAGCGTGGCTACGCGGTGAGCGTCGCCCTGCCGGGCCGGCGCCAGATCGTGGCGGTGCTCCAGGATCTGGCCAGTCGCCGGGAGCTGCTCACCAACCTCTCCGAGATCTTCCTGGTGCTCCTGCCGATCGCCCTCCTGGTCTCCTTCGCCGGCGGGCTCTTCCTCGCCGACCGGATGCTCCGGCCGGTGGCCACGATGACCAACCAGGCCGACCGGATCGAGGCGCACTCGCTCCACGAGCGGATCGCGATCGGCAACCCGAGCGACGAGCTGGGTCGGCTGGGCACCGTGCTGAACCACCTCCTGGCCCGCCTGGACGACGCCTTCGCCCAGCAGCGCCGGTTCCTCACGGAGGCCGCGCACGAGCTGCGCACGCCCGTCACCGTCATCCGCGGTGAGGCCGACCTCGCCCTCGGCCGGCCGTCGCGGCCGGAGAGCGAGTATCGCGCCGCACTCGAGGCGATCCTCGACGAGAGCCGGCGGGTCACCCGGATCGTCGACGACCTCTTCCTCCTCGCCCGGGGCGACGCCGCGGCCTATCCCGTCAATCCGCGTCCCTTCGACCTGAGCGAGGTGGTGCACGACCTGGTCGCCCGGACCGGGCGGTTCTCGCAAGGGCGGTCCGTCGTCGCCCTGGCCGACCAGCCGCTCCCCATGGTGGGAGACGAGGACCTGGTCAGGAGAGCGATCCGCAACCTGCTCGACAACGCGGTTCGCTATGGCAAGCCCAACGGAACGGTTCGGGTTCGGGCGGTACCCGACGGCGCCGGCTTCCGGGTGCTGGTCGAGGACGACGGCCCGGGTATTCCGGAAGACGAGCAGAGCCGGATCTTCGATCGCTTCTTCCGGGGCCGCGGCGCGACCGGCGGTCTCCACACCGACGCGGGGAGCGGGGCCGGCCTCGGGCTCGCGATCGCGAGCTGGATCGCCAGGATGCACGGCGGTGAGCTCGCTCTGGTGCGCTCCGACCCGTCTGGCACCACCTTCGCGCTCAGGCTCGAGCCGGAGCCGCCGCGCCCGGCTTAATCGCGGGGTCAGGTGCCGTGTCCCATCTTGCGGGCGAGCGGGTCGCTCGGATTCGCTCGACGGCCCGTGCAGCCGGCTCGCGCGGCTCGTCGGTACCCGAAGCCGGAATTCGGGAGCACGTCCCCATGCTGGTCTCGATCACCACGATCGCCCTGAGCGGCGCGCTGTTGGGCGCCAGTCACAAGCCCCCACGCCACGCCGTCGACCCGTCGGCCCGGGACTCCGGGGCGACCACGGTCACGGTGCTCAATCAGGAGCCGCGACCCGTCACCCTCTACCTGGAGCACGGCGCCTTCGATCTGCCACTCGGCACGGTCGCGCCGCACGACACCACGACCTTCGAAGTGCCGCGCTGGCTGGTCCTGGATCGGCGGGAGGTCGATTTCTTCGCCATGCCGAAGGGTCGCCCCGAACAGTCGACCGGTCCGATGACCCTGGTGCCGGGGGAGCACCTCGGCATCCGCGTTCCCGAGCGCTGAAGAGGTGGGCCGGGGGCCGCCGGCGCCTGCCGGCGGCCCCACGGAGCTGGTGGCGGGAGTTAGTGGCGGCCGAGGGTGATGTTCAGGCCGCCGGCGAGTTGAAACGAAGAGCCGTCACCGAGCGTGAGCCTGGCCTCGCCGAACGGGTGGACCTTGCCACGGAGCGGTTCGATGCCGGCGAGCAGATTGACACCGGCGTCGGTGTGCTCGGTATCGCCGGCGCTGAAGCCGGCGATGTTGAGACCGCCCCCGACGTAGAGCCACTCACCGGAGCGGTCGCTGCTCACGCGGTACTTGAGATCGGCGTTGAGCGCCCAGGCGGACCCGGAATCGACGAAGTAGCCGTCGAACGACGGATAGAACTCGAGGCGCCGGGCGATCGGGATGCCGACCTGCGCACCCAACCCGAAGGACTCGAGATCGAAGTTGTAGCTGAGCCTGGGCCCCAGGTGCGTTCGGGAGGTCTGCGCCTCGCCCCGCGTGGCGATGGCAGCCAGCCCGAGAGCGGCGAGGCCCAGACTCGCGGTCAGCGTTCGGATGGTCATGTGCGTCTCCCCATGGTCGAGATCAACGATTCGCGTGGACGATCCTCCTCGGGCCGGTCAGCTCACCGGAGGGGTTCGCCCCCGCGCGAGGCCGAGGATCAGGCTGATCGCGAAGACGATGAGGAATCCGAAGAACAGGATCCGCGCGATGCCGGCGGAGGTGGCGGCCACGCCGCCGAAGCCCAGGAAGCCGGCAATCAAGGCCAGAATCAGAAACGCGAGCGCGAAGCGCAGCATGTTGTCTCCTCCTTGACGAGAGTCCCTGGCCGGGTGACGACGAAGGCGCGCGAGACCGCCCGCACCACCGCTCGGGCTCGTCCCCACGCGCCTCCGTCTGACGAGGCCGGTGCCTCGCCCAACCAGGCGGACCAGCCGAACGCTGGCCCTGTCGTTCACCTACGATCTATGTACCGCACCGACCCTTGGGTCGGATCGATGTCGCACGGGTCCGGGGTCAGACGGGGCGATGATGTCGAACCATCGCGCCCACCAGCAGCACCACCCCGATCACCAGCGTCACCACGAACACGGACCGCGCGATGCCGGCGGCCGATGCGGCCACCCCACCGAAGCCGAGCAAGGCGGCAACCGCCGACACGAGCAGCAATCCGAGCGCGATCCGCAGCACCTCGATTCCTCCCGTCCGCCTAGGCCGGGCGCCGCGCGTCTTCGAGCTTCTTCTTGGTGGCGTCGATCCGGCGCCCCATCGCCTCGGCCGCGTCGTCCACCCGCTCGAGCCAGCGGACCTCGAACTGCATCACCTGGCGGTCGGCCTCGTCCTGCGCCATGCCGTAGACCTTCTGCAGCTTCCCGATCAGCTGGTCGCGTCGGCCGGCGATCACGTCGAGATCGTCGTCGGTGAGCTTGCCCCACTGTTCGCGGACCTTGCCGCGAAGCTGCTTCCAGGCGCCTTCCCATTGATGTCTGGTCATCGTGCCCTCCTCTTCAGGGTTCCTCACGCGGGATCCGAAACGACGATGCGGGCGTGCCGCCCCCCGGCTTACCAAGGGGTGCGACGCGCCCGCATCTGACGAGGCTCTTTCCTCGCACGATCGGGGTGGGCCACCGGCCCGATTGTCCCGCTACTCGGCGATCAACAAAAAAAACGCGCGAGAATCGACTCCGATTCTTTCGCGCCTCCAACTGGCGAAGCAGCTTCCTTCGCCCGTCGAGCTCGGCCGCCGCGCGGCCTTTGTGACTGCACCTGCACGCTACAACGTGTCGCACGCCGCTGTCAAGGCGTCGAGAATCGATCAACGCGGCTACACGTGATCGATCAGCAGCTCGAGCCGTTGTCGGAGGTCGCCGAGGGTCTTCGACTTGAACGCGCCCTTGGTCGTCTCGAGGGTCGCGATCGTCTCCTTCACGGCGGCGGTGAGCTGCGATCCGCGGGGACAGTTCATCAGCTGGCAGGGATGCGCGTCGACCTGACGCTGCGACAGCGCGCGGCTCAGCTGCTCCAGGTCGGTCAGCGAGCCCATCACGTTCCGGAGGGTGAGCGCGAGGAAGACGTCGAGGCTCGAGCCGGCGCCCTCCTCCGCCATCGTCCCGACCTCCCGCCGCCATGCCTGCAGCCGCTCCTCGGTGCGCTGCATCGCCTGGTACGAGCGGAAGCGTGCCACGGCCGCGGTCACTTTCTCGAGCAGGAGCGGGAAGGCGACCGGCTTGGTGAGGTACGCCGCGACCGGCAGCTCGATGCAGGCGACGGCGGATCGCACCGACGGGTAGCCCGTGAGCACGATGACCGGGAGGCCGCCGGACACCTCCGCCACCCTGCGGATCAGCGCGAGGTCCGCGTTGCCCGGCATCTCCAGGTCGCTGATCAGCAGGTCGTAGGACTCTGCGCCGACTCGGGCGATCGCGGCGTCACCGTCGGCGACGGTGTCGCAGCGATACCCCTCCCGTCGAAGCAGGTCGGCCGTCGCGTCGAGAAAGACCTCCTCGTCGTCGGCCATCAGGATCGAGCCGCGGGTGCGTTCGGTGTCGCTCACGACATCCCTCCTTGTCGGTCGAGCGGCAGCTCGACGACGAACTCGGCGCCGCCACCATCGGCATCCCTGACGGTGATCCGTCCGCCGACCGCGGTGACGCTGCGATGAACCAGCGAGAGCCCGAGTCCCATCCCGCCGGTCTCCGTGCTCCGCTGCTTGGTGCTGAAGAATGGCTCGAAGATCCGCTGCTTGATCGCGTCGGGCACGCCGGGGCCCGAATCGCGCACCACGATGGTGAGGCGGTCGTCGACGGCGGTCGCCCGGACCGAGACCACCGCGCCCTCCGGCGAGGCGTCGATCGCGTTCTGGACCAGGTTGAACACGATCTGGCGGATCATCGCCGAGGGCAGCGGCACCACGGCCGGGACGCCGTCGAGCGCGACCGAGATTCGGATTCCGGTCCGCTTGTTGAGCTGCTCGAGCAGCGTGGCGCCGTCGGTGACGAGGGTCGCGACCGAGGCCTCCGGGGTGCTCTCGGTCTCCGGCCGATAGGTCTCGTAGAGCTGGCGGGTCACCCCCGCGATCCGACCGATCTCCCGCTCGATCGAGGCGACGTACCGGTGATGTGGGTGCTCCGCCGGCACGGAGTCCTTGACCAGCATGAAGGCGCTCTGGATCCCGGCCAGCGGGTTGTTGATCTCGTGCGCCACCCGAGCGGCCAGCCGACCCATCGTGGTGAGCGTGCTGACCTCCTGGAGCGCCTGCTCGGCGCGGCGCCTGATCGTCTCGTCCCGGCCGTCGAGCAGGAGCTGGTGAATCTCGCCGCAGTGATCGGCGACCGGCGTGAGCACCCACTCGACCACCGAGGCGCCGCCAGGGGCGGCCTCGAGCTGGGTAAGGAAGCGATCGACCTGGCCGGTCGCGCCGCGGGCGATGGCCTCGCGGAGGCGGGCGGCCGCCTCGGGATGTCGGGCCCACCACAACACCGCCGGGCAGGCCTGGCCGATGGCCTCCGACGCGTCGGCCCCACCCATCGAGGCGGCGGCGCGGTTCATCTCCAACACCCGGCCCTCGCGATCGAGGAGCAGCTGCGCGTCGATCCCGCTGTCGAACGCGGCCCGAAACCGGTTCTCGCTCACGGCGCGCTGCGCCGCCGCCGCCTGCACCTCGGTCACGTCGGCGCTGATCCCCATCACCAGGCGGGGGCGGCCCGCGGCATCACGGTCCACTACCCGGCCGCGATCGACGATCGTGTGCCAGCTGTCGTCGCCGGCCCGGATTCGATACTCGGCCTCGAACTCCTCGGTCTCCCCCTCGAGGTGGCGCTCGAGGGCCCGCTCCACCCGGTCTGCGTCCTCGGGATGGATCAGCGAAAACCAGGCGTCGCCGACCGCGCTTGGCGGCCGCTCGTAGCGCAGGTATTGCCACAGGGTGCGGCTTCGAGTCGCGAGGCCGGTCGCGAGGTCGAGCTCCCACACGCCGTCGGTCGCCCGATCGAGGGCCGCGCTGACCCGCCCCTTGGCCACCTGCTCCGCGCGCTCGCGGGCCAGTTGGCCGAGGCGGAGCGTCACGGGGAGGAGGCCCGCCACCAGCAGGCCCATGAACAGGACGGTCGCTGGCAGGTCCGAGCGCAGTCGCCTCAAGGCGGACACGGTCGGCCAGGCCACCACCCGCCACGAGGCGCCACCGATCGCGAGCGAGACGTCCTCCCGCCACCGTTCGAGCGCGGGGGCCGGCACGGCCGACGCCGACACGGGACCGCTCCGCCCCTCGATCCCGAAGCGGAACCCGCCACTGCTGTCGGCGAGCGCGGCGCGAAAGAGCGCGGGCGCGTCGAGCACGCCCACCACGGCACCACCGCAGCCCTGGGGGCCGCAGGCGGTCGCGATCACGGCCACCCGATTCGGCTCCGGATCGAGCGCGACGTGCGACACGACCTCGCCTCGGACGCTGTCGCCGAGCGCGCGCACGAAGGCGCGATCCAGCTCGTCCACGTTCAGATCGGCGGGCACCGGCACGGGCGCGCTGTCGGTGGGCGGCAGCCAGACGCCGCCGGTCAGCCCCGGCTGGTCCGCGAGCAGGACACCGAAACGCTCCCGGAACTCCTCCGGCTTCGCCCCGGCGGCCATCTGGTCGGCCAGCCGCTCGAGCGAGCGGCTGGTCGACTCCAGCTCTCGGAGCAACGCCAGTCGCTCCGCTTCGGCGGCGAGCCGGGTCTGCGCCAGCACCTGCTCGCGCTCCCGCGCCGCGAGCGAGAGCCAGAGGATCAGGACGACGGTGGCCACGCCGACCCCCGCTCCCCAGGCCAGCCAGGGTGGCGCCTGCGTGGTATCCGGCTCGCTGCTCACCACGACCGCGACCAGGAAGCCGCCGACCAGCGCGCTCGCCCCGAGCATCTGATACGACGTGGCGGCGATCTGCCGCTCGGTATTGAGGTCGAGCACCCCGAAGACCCGCGCGAAGGCGATCGTCACCGCCAGCGAGAGCAGCACGATGCCGATGGTGCCCAGGATCAGGTGGGCGGCGGCGAGCGAGAGGCTGAGCGCCATGGTCACGAGCGCGAGCCCCGCGAGCACGATGATCACACCGCTCGCGACCGCCACCCGCTGGCCGAGCGCGGTCACGCCCGCGGTCTCGATCACCAGCAGCCCGATGCCGATCGCCAGCGCCGTCGCCGCGAGCCAGACCGCCACCCGGGCTCGCCCGAGCAAGTCCCAGAGCGCGGTGCCGATCAGCACCTTGGCGACGGCCGCCGCGAGCGGAAGCGCCCCGAGCGAAGAGACCGGGCCCGAGCCGAGCCCGAAGGCCCGCCCGACCAGGGAGATCGATCCCAGGACGATCACGAGGACGGAGACGACGCGACCAGCGGCGCGGACCGACGGACGGCGCGCGCTGGCCACCTGGAGGATGTTGGAGGTCGGACCCGCCGGCGCCGTCATGGCATTCTCCACCGGATCGATCGGATACGAAAAAAGGCACGAGCCAGCGCCGCCGACGCCGGTGCTCGTGCCTTCGACTCGAGGAGCTGATCTCCGCTCGTCAAGGCCGCCAATGTCCTACGGATCGAATGTAGGGCGCGTCCGGAGGGGCGGCAACCCGCCCCACTACCAGCCGAGCTTGTCGATGTAGTGCGGGAGCATCTTGCGCCACCAGGGCCAGTCGTGGTTCACGTCGTGGCCCCAGAGATCGAGCGTGTGCGGGATCTGCTTGGCGGCGAGCACCGCCGAGATCGCACGGGACGCGTCGGGGGCCTCGTAGGCTCCCTGGCCGGTGACGATGTTCAGACTGCAGGCCGTCCGGAGCAGCTCGAGGGAGCGTCCCTCGAGGCCCGGCAGATAGGACGTCGGGTTGTTGTAGTAGACGTTGTCGTCGCCGTAGCCGTGGAGATAGTCCGGGCCGAGGTCGTAGAAGCCGCTCATCGCGATCAGGGTGTCGAAGAGATCCGGGCGGCGGAAGACCGCGTTCGCGGCATGGAAGGCGCCGAAGCTCGCCCCCGAGGCCGCGATCCGGGCCCCGGAATCGCCGCAGGCGTCGCGAATGAAGGGAACCACTTCCTCCTCGATGTAGCGGCTGTACACCGCCTGGCGCCGCGCCTGCTCGCGGACGTCGAGCTGACGATCCATCCAGGCCCAGCGATTGATGCTCTCGATCGAGAACACCCGCACCCGGCCCGCGAAGATCGCGGGCTCGATGCTCTTGATCAGATAGAACCGCTCGTTCTCGAGGAAATCGGCCGCCGCCGTCGGAAAGAGCAGCAGGGGCCGGCCCCGATCCCCATAGCCGACGATCGGCATCTCGAGACCCATGATCGGGCTCTGCCAGCTGGTGATCCGCTTGGCCAACGCGGGATCGACGAACTGATGATCCATCGGGCGGTCTCGGTGGAGGAGGGCGGGAAGATCGTCGCTCCGGGCCGGGCGCGCCAACCCGCCCGCCGTACCCTTGACAGCTTAGGGCAGAGGTGCCAGCTTGGCCTAAGCTGCTTAGGGAGTAGACCGTGACCGGCGTCGACCTGCTGCAGGGTACCCTCGATCTCTTCATCCTCCGCTCCCTCACCTGGGGGCCCCGCCACGGCTATGAGGTCAGCCGCTGGATCCGAGCCTCCTCGGGTCAGGCCCTCACCGTCGAAGAGGGCGCGCTCTATCCCGCCCTCCATCGGCTCGAAGCCCGAGGCCTGGTCGAGGCGGAGTGGGGCGTCACCGCCCAGAACCGCCGCGCCAAGTACTACCGGCTCACCCGGGCGGGCCGCGAGGAGTCGAAGCGGCTCGCCAAGGCGTGGACCCGCTATGTCGGTGTCGCCGAGCGGATTCTCGACGCCGAAGCGGGGGCGGAATGAGCGGGGCCCCGTTCGAGCGGCCCGAGCCGACCCGGCGCGACGTCGACGACGAGCTGGCGCTCCACCTCGAGCTCCGCACGGCCGAGCTGATCGACGAAGGTCTGAGCCCCGAGGAGGCACGCGCAGAGGCCCTGCGGCTCTTCGGCGATCCCGCCTCGCGGGGGGCGGAGGTCCATCGGATCGATCGCCGCGAGGCGCGGCGGCGGCGCTGGCGGGGGGTCGTAGCCGAGTGGCTCGGCGATCTGCGCCACGCGGCGCGCGCCGTGGCTCGGCGCCCGCTCTTCGCCGCCGCGGCCGTGGCGATCCTGACCGTCGGGATCGGGGCCAACACGGCGGTGTTCTCGCTGGTCGACGCGGTCCTGCTCGATCCGCTCCCCTACGCGGACCCCGACCGTCTCCTCATTCTGTCGAGCGCCGACGCGGAAGGGACGTTCAGCGTCTCCGAGCAGGAGCGCCTCCGCTATCGCTCCGAGCGGGAGATCTTCTCCGGCGTCGGGACCTGGACCTTCGGCCCCGCCACGATCCAGGGCGACGGTGAGCCGGAGCGGGTCGAAGCCGCCTATCTCGACGCGGCCACCTTCGCGGTGGCGGGGCTCGAGCTGGTGGCGGGTCGGCCGTTCACCGAGGCGGAGGACGCGCCGGGCACCGACCTGGTCGTGGTGGTGACCGAGGGCTACGCGCGGCGCCGTCTGGGCGGCGCGGGCACAGCCGTCGGGCGGGAGCTCTTGATCGGGGGCCGGCCGCTCACCGTGGTCGGCGTCCTGGCCGCCGAAGCGCGCCTGCCCGGCGACTTCGCCGGGCCTCCGAGCGAGGTCTATCTCCCGCTCGGGCTCGATGCCGCGGCGCCCGACCCTCGCAACATCCACTACCTCACGGCCATGGCCCGGTTGGCGCCCGGGGTCGATCGTGCGGCGGCGGTCGCACGGCTCGGGATCGTGGCGCGGGAGCTGGAGCAGTCGATCGCCGCGTTGCCCGACGACTTCCGGATCGAGGCCATCCCGATTCGGGAGGAGGTGCTCGGGCCCTTCCGGACCGGCGCCGTGCTGTTGCTCGCGGCCGTGGCGCTCCTGCTCCTGCTCGCCTGCACCAACATCGCCGGTCTCCTGCTCGCCAACACGGAGGCGCGGCACCAGGAGTACGCGGTGCGGGCGGCCCTCGGCGCCGGCGCCGGCCGGCTGGCCCGCCACGTCCTGGCGGAGAGCACGGTGATCGCCGCGCTCGGCGGTCTCGGCGGACTCGCGCTCGGCTACCTGGCGCTTCGCGGCCTGGTCGCCGCGAGCCCGCCGAGCCTGCCGCGGATCGGCGCGGTGGGAATGGACTGGCGGGTCGTGCTCTTCGGGATCGTCGCGACCGGTCTGGCCGCGACGCTCGCTGGCTCGATTCCGGCGCTCCGTCTCCGCCATCGGGACCTGGCCTCGGTGCTCCGCTCCGACGGGCGGGGCCTCACCGGCGGGCGGGTGCGCCATCGGGTGCGCCGCGTGCTGGTGATGGGCGAGGTGGCGCTCGCGATCAGCATCGCGGCGGGCGCGGGGCTCGTGCTGATGAGCTGGCGGAACGTCACCTCGGTCAGCCCGGGCTTCGAGATCGGCGGCACCCTCACGGCGCAGCTCTCGCTGCCGGCGGCGAGCTACCCCGACCGCGAGACCCGCTGGCGCTACTACCGCGACCTCCTGGCCCGTCTCGACGAGGCGCCGGAGGTCGAGGCGGCCGGGGTCGTGAGCGCGCTCCCGCTCGACTCTCCCGCGGGGGACTGGGGCTTCCTGATCGAGGGCCGGCCGCCGGTGCCCGAAGGCGAGCGGAAGCCGTTCGCCGATCGCTACATCGTCTCGGACGGCTACTTCGAGGCGATGCGGGTCCCGCTGCTCGAGGGACGGACCCTCACGCCGACCGACGACGCCGAGCATCCGCCGGTGGTGATGCTCAATCGCGCGGTGGCCGACCGCTACTGGCCCAACGGCGGCGCGCTCGGCGCCCGGATCCGGCTCTCGACCGATCTCGACCCGGTCTGGCGCGAGGTGGTCGGAATCGTCGGCGACGTGCGGAGCAAGGGCCTCGAGCAAGAGCTCAGGCCGGAGTTCTACTTCCCGCACGCTCAATTCCCCGCCTCGACGGGGGGCAGCGCCTTCGGCACCATGAGCCTGGTGGTCCGGGCCGGCGGCGATCCGTCCGCGCTCACCGGGACCGTGCGCGCCGCGGTGCGCGAGGTGGATCCGACCATCCCGGTGTCGCGGGTGCAGACCATGTCGTCGGTGTTGGAGAGCACCCTCTCGGTCCGTCGCTTCCAGCTGCTCCTGCTGGGCTTCTTCGCGGTCGCGGGGCTCGGCCTGGTCGCGATCGGCGTCTACGGCGTGATCGCGTTCCTGGTCGAGGAGCGGCGGACCGAGTTCGGGCTCAGGATGGCGCTCGGCTCCAACCGCACAGACGTGCTCCGTCTGGTGCTGGTGGACGCCGCCAGGCTCGGTCTCCCGGGCATCGCGCTCGGTCTGCTCGGCGCGGTGACGGTGGGTCGGCTGCTCCGGAGCACGCTCTACGGGGTGGACGCGCTGGAGCCGTGGGTGCTGGTCGGCGTGGCCGGGCTGGTCCTGGCGGTGATCGTCGGCGCGTCGCTCACGCCGGCGATCCGAGCGGCTCGCACCGACCCGGGCGCCGCGCTCGCCCCGGAGTAGCGATCGCGCCGAGTGCCCCGCGCGATGCGCGGCGGCGCACGATTGGGGCGGCAGGCCCGTCGACGGCTGGCGCCGTGGTCGTGTGATCGGATCGACGCGCGGGTATCTTCTCCAGCGGGCGATATCCGGGAGCGAGCGTGGCGCGACGGATGCAAACCCGCTACGACGCGATCGTCGTCGGCAGCGGGGCCGGTGGCGGCATGGCGGCCTACCAGCTGGCCGTGCAGGGGCTCAAGGTGCTCGTGCTCGAGGCGGGCCGGCACTACGACCCGACGCGCGAGACCCCGATGTTCCAGCTGCCCAAGGACGCGCCTTTGAGGGCAGGGGGCACGAAGGACAAGCCCTTCGGGTTCTTCGACGCTACCGTCGACGGCGGCTGGAGCGTGCCGGGTGAGCCCTACACCACCGCTCCCGGCAGCGACTTCCTCTGGTGGCGGGCGCGGATGCTCGGCGGGCGGACCAACCACTGGGGCCGGATCTCGCTCCGGATGGGGCCCTACGACTTCAAGCCGTACTCGCGCGACGGGATCGGCTTCGACTGGCCGATCGGCTACGACGACCTCGCCCCCTACTACGACAAGACCGAGGCGCTGATCGGCGTCTACGGCTCGAGCGAGGGTCTCGAGAACACCCCGGACTCGCCCAACGGCACCCTGCTTCCGCCGCCCACCCCTCGCGGCTACGAGCAGCTGGTCCGGAAGCACTGCGGCCCGCTGGGAATTCCGGTGATTCCCTCGCATCTCGCCATCCTGAGCGCTCGCCAGGACGCCGATCGCTGGCCGGCGCTGCTCCACCCCGACAACCAGCTCGCGCAGCGGGTGCTGGCGGATTCGATGCGGACCCGCGCGGCCTGCTTCTGGGCCACCGAGTGCGGCCGGGGCTGCGCGATCAAGGCGAACTTCCAGAGCACCACGGTGCTGTTGCCGCCGGCGCTGGCCACGGGCAACGTCGAGCTGATCACCGACGCGATGGTTCGCGAGGTGACGGTGGACCGCACCGGCCGCGCGACCGGGGTGAGCTACGTCGACAAGGCCACCCGCGAGGACCGTCACGTCGAGGGCAGGGTCGTGGTGCTCGCCGCGAGCGCCTGCGAGACCGCCCGGATCCTGCTCAACTCGACGTCGTCGCAGTTCCCGAACGGCCTGGCCAACGGCAGCGGGCTCGTCGGCAAGTACCTGATGGACACGGTCGGGGCGGGGATTCAGGGACAGATCCCGGCGCTCGAGAGCCTGCCCCCGCACAACGAGGACGGCGCCTCGGGCGACCATCTCTACATGCCCTGGTGGCTGTATCGGGAGCAGCTCGCCGGCCGGCTCGACTTCCCCCGCGGCTATCACGTCGAGTTCGGCGGCGGCCGCAAGATGCCGGGTTCCGGCATCTTCTGGGGCCTCGAGGACTACACCAGCGGCGCCTACGGCGCCCGATTCAAGCAGGAGGCGCGCCGCTACTACGGCTCGTTCCTCTACTTCGACGGTCGGGGCGAGATGATCCCGAACGAAGACTGCTATTGCGAGATCGACCCCGACACCAAGGACCAGTGGGGCATCCCGGTGCTCCGCTTCCACTGGAAGTGGGCCGACTACGAGACGCGCCAGGCGGCTCACATGGTCGAGACCTTCGCCGAGATCGTCGACGCGATGGGCGGCAGCGTGGTCGGCGGCTCGGTGGAGCGCGACGGCTCGAAGGTGATCGCCAAGGGCGGCCAGATCATCCACGAGGTCGGTACCGTGCGAATGGGCGACGACCCGAAGACCTCGGTGCTCGACCCGAATTGCCGGGCGTGGGAGGTGAGCAACCTCTTCGTCACCGACGGCGCGCCCTTCGTCTCCAACGCCGACAAGAACCCGACCCTCTCGATCCTGGCGCTCGCGTGGCGGACCTGCGACCACATCGTCGAGGAGATGAAGCGGGGGAGCGTATGACCGAGCGATCCGACGTCCCGGCGTCTCCCGAGCGACCGAGCGACCGCGAGCTCTCGCGACGCCGCTGGCTCGCCGCGATGGCGGCCGCGGGAGCGGCGCTGCCCGTGCTCTCGAGCGCGGCCTGCAAGCCGTCCGACCAGACGGCGGGCGCTCCGACCCCGGCCACCGGTCCCCGCGGCACGCCGTCCGACCCCGACTTGATCCATCCCCGGATCTGGTGGGACAAGCAGCTGACGCGAGCGGAGCTGGGTACTCTGGCGGCGCTGACCGACACGATCATCCCGGAAGACGAGACCAGTCCGAGCGCGAGCGCGGTGGGCGTGCCCGACTACATCGACGAGTGGGCGAGCGCCCCCTACGATTGGGCCCGCGAAGGCATCGTCAAGATCCGGAAGGGACTCACCTGGCTCGACGAGGAGAGCGGGCGTCGCTTCGGCAAGCCGTTCGCCGAGATCGATCAGTCGGAGCGGAATCTGATCGCGGACGACATCTGCTACCTGCCGCGCGCCAGGCCGGAGCATCAGGAGGCGGCCCGCTTCTTCGACATGATCCGCGACCTCACCGCGACCGGGTTCTACACCACCGAGGCGGGAATGCGGGACCTCGGGTACGTCGGCAACGTCCCGCTCGACCGCTTCGACGGTCCGCCCCGCGAGGTGCTCGAGCGGTTGGGCCTGGTCTGAGTCGATCGCAGCCCTAGCGTCCGAGTCGTTGGAGCACGGCGCGGAGCCGCTCGGGATCCGGCCTGCTCCGGGGCGCGGCGCCGGTGGCGGTGGCGGCCGGATCGAAGCGCACCGCGGCGAGATGCAGCTCGTCCACCCCGGTCGCCTCGAGGAGCCGCTCGACGACGTCGGCGACCACGCCGCCGCCGGCCACGATCGTGAGACCGGGCGGCGCCGCGCTCACCAGCGCCCTGATGGTCTCGCGCCCGAGGAACGCGGTGCTCTGGCCGCCGGAGGTCAGCACCCGACGCACGCCGATCCCTCCGAGCTCGGCCAGGGCCGGGCGCTGCTCGGGCACCAGGTCGAATGCGCGATGGAAGGTGACGGGGAGCGGGGCGGCCACCTCGACCAGCCGCGCCACGAGTCCGCGATCGATCGAGCCGGATCGGGTCAGCGCGCCCGTCACGATCCCGGCCGCTCCTGCCACTCGCGCCGCGGCGATCGCCCGCAGCATGACGGCGGCTTCCGTCTCCGAGTAGTGGAAGTCGCCCGGCCGCGGGCGGATCATCACGAAGGCCGGGATGCTGAGCCTGCCGATCTCGGCCAGGAGCTCCGTGTCCGGGGTGAGCCCCTCCTGGTCGAGCCGGGCGCAGAGCTCGAGCCGATCGGCACCGACCCGGGCCGCCGCCCGCGCCGACTCGACGGAATCGACGGCGGCCTCCACCAGGACGGCCCTCACCGGCCGCGCGCCGGCGAAGGCGCTGGGCGGGCGGCGCTCACGGCGAGCCCTCGTCACGGTCGGCCGCCGGCGTTAGCATTGGCCAGCGATCCGCTCCGACTCTCTCTCGAACGGGAGGCTCCATGACGGAGACCGAAGCGCGGGGTCCCGGCGGCACGCCGGGCGGCCTGGGCGAGTTCCTGATCGGCCTGGCGATGGTGGTCGGTGGAGGGTACCTGGTCCTGAACCAGGTCACCGTCACCAGCAGCTTCTGGAACTTCTTCGGATACAGCGCGTTCGGCCTGTCGCTGATCCCGCTCCTGATCGGGATCGGGATCCTCTTCTTCAACGGCAAGTCGATCATCGGCTGGTTCCTCACCCTGGCTGGCGCGCTGATCATCCTGCTCGGCGTCCTGGTGAACATGAACATTTTCTTCCGGCCGACGAGTCTGTTCAACACGCTGCTGATGTTGGGAGCCTTGGCGGGTGGCATCGGACTCATCGCCCGATCGTTCCGGGCCCGCTGACCGCGTCGCGGTCCTCCCGCCGATGCGCGCGCTGCACCTGGTGGTGAGCCGGAGGCCGTCCGTTCGGCGTGGCGCGCCGGTCTTTGCCGGGACCAGCGTCCCGGTCCGCGCGCTGATCGATCACCTCGACCGGGGCGGCGACCTGGAACAGTTTCTCGCGCGGCACGACTCGGTGGCGCGCGATCAGGCGCTCGCCGCGTGCGCGCTCGGGCTCGAGGCGCTGCTCGAGGCGATCCCGCTCGACGCCAGCCCGCCGCAGCGCTCGCTGCTGCCCCGAACCGACCGCGATGGCGTGATCCAGAACGCCGAGGAGCTGGAGGCCGCGCAGGTCGTGGGCCGCCGGGTGCGCTGCCCGGGATGTCGCGATCTGGTCTTCCAATCGTGGCCCGGCGGCTGGGACTCTCATGCCGCGACCCGCTGCCGCGGCCTCGCCGGCGCCGACGAGCGGGCTCGGAAGGCCGAGTTCAAGCGCCGCTTCTCGTCGCTCTTTCGCTGAGCTACCAACCCCACACGATCGGCACCATGATCACGATCATCACGATCATCGTGATCGTGAGCGGAAGGCCGAGTCGGGCGTAGTCGGAGAACCGGTAGCCCCCCGGACCGTAGACCATCGTGTTGGTCTGGTACCCGATCGGGGTGAGGAACGAGCACGACGCGGCCACCGCGACGGCGATGGCGAAGGAGCGGGGCTCGAGGGAGAGCGACCGGGCCGCTTCGAGCCCGATCGGGAACATCAGCGCGGCCGCGGCGTTGTTGGTGACCAGCTCGGTCAGGAGCACGGTCGCCACCACCACGCCGAACAACACCGCGTGGGCGCCGAAGCCGCCGAAGATCCCGCTGATCCCGTGGGCCACCGCCGCCCCCAACCCGGTGTTCTCGATCGCGACGCCATAGGCGAACGACGCGGCGATCACGATGATGACGTCGAGGTCGACCGCGCTCCGGGCTTCGCCCGCGGTGAGCACGCCCGCCATGATGAGCAGGGCCACCCCGGCGAGCGCCGCCTGGAGGATCGGCAGGACGCCCGCGCCCGCGAGGAAGACGATCCCGACCGCCACGAGACCGACCAGCCAGGCCTTCTTGGTCACCCCGGGCGGCGTGCCGCCCAACGGCGCCACCAGCAGGAAATCGTTCCGGTCGCGCCAGCGGCTGTGGAATGCCTGGTCGGTGAGCAGGAGGAGCGTGTCGCCGACTTTGAGGCGGACCTCGCCGAGCTTGGCCCGGATCCGCTCGCCGGAGCGATGGATGGCCACCACGGCCGCCTGATAGCGGCTGCGGAACTCGAGCTCCTTGATGGTGCGGCCGACCAGTGGAGAGGCCGGGCCGAGCACCGCCTCGGTGAAGGTGTGGCGCGCCGTGTCGAAGTGGGTGAGCTGGCGCTGCTCCGCCGACTCGAGTCCCCGCATCTTCTGCAGGTCGACCACCATGTCCACCCGGCCGACGAACCAGAGGCGATCCTCCGCCCGGAGCACGGTCTCCGGTCCGACCGGCGCGACCAGCTCCCCGTCGATCCGCTGGATCTGCACCAGGAAGACGCCCTGGAGATTCCGGAGACCCGCCGCCTCGACCTCGCGCCCGGCCATCGGCCCCTCGGGCACGACCCGCATCTGGACCATGAACTCGCGGACGTCCGCGTCGAGCCGGCCGGCCACGGGGGTCCGGTCGGGCAGGAGCCAGCGGGTGGTGAGCAGCAGCACCACGAGCGCGATGCCGATCACGGGCAGGCCGACCGGCGTGATCTCGAAGAGGCCCATCGGCGCCATACCCTGCGACTCGAGCAGGCCGCTCACCACCAGATTGGTCGAGGTGCCGATCGCGGTGCCCACCCCGCCGAGCACGACGCCGAAGGACAGCGGCATCAGGAATCTCGACGGCGAGGCCCCCCGACGCTCGCACCAGGCGAGCACGACCGGGATCAGCATCGCCACGATCGGGGTGTTGTTGAGGAAGGCCGACGCCACCACCGCCGGGAGCAGCAGCCGGGCGAGCGTGGCGCGCTCGCCGTCCCCGCGGCCGAGCAGGCCGTAGATCAGCGGGTTGAGCAGTCCGGTCTTCTCGACCGCCCGGGCCAGGATGTAGAGGGCGGCGACGGTCATCGGGGCCGGGTTGCCGAAGCCGCTGAAGGCCTCGGTCGGTGAGACCACCCCCGCCAGCAGCAGCAGCACCGCGCCACCCATCATGGCGGTGGCCGGCGCCACCCAGTCGCGGGCGAGCGCGAGGATGGTGAGCAGCGTCACCCCGAGCGCATACCAGGCCGTCCAGCCCATAAACGTCTGCCAGGCCCCACGTTGGAGGGTAGGGAATCGACAGGCCGCCGGTCGCAAACGGCGTGCCGACCGAGGGAATTCTACCCCGGGAGCCACGCCGCCGCCCCGCCTGGCAACCCTCCCCGGGCCGATGTATCGTGATCGGGGCAGGTGTTCAATGACGCGGGTCTTCCTTTTCCTACTGGCTTGGCTCGGCGCGGCGCAAGCCGTCGCCGGCCAGGCGGATGCGGGCGCCGAGGCCCGTCGCGTGCTGGATCGCGCCCGTGACGCGCAGCGCGACTTCGAGCTGGCCCGGCGGCGCCTCCTGCCTTTGGAGTACGGGGGCGGGGGCCGCTGCGACGAGCGGATCGGGCGCTTCTGCTACTGGTACGACGGCCGGGAGGAGCTTCCCGACGAGCCGGAGAAGATCGCGCGGCTGCGGCAGGAGCTGCTCGACACCCTGGCGGGCTATCACGCCGCCCTTCCCGACGACGACTGGATTCTGGGCCAGCAGGTTCGCTACCTGGTCGAGCACGAAGCCTACGACCGGGCGCTCGACCTCACTGACGGGTGCGCAGGCTGGTGGTGTCACGCGCTCCGCGGATTCGCCTTCCACGAGGCCGAGCGCTTCGATTCCGCGGAAGCCACCTTCGATCGCGCGCTCGCGCTGATGCCCGAGGCGCTCCGCTGCGAGTGGACCGACCTCCGGGTGGTGCTCGAGGGCAAGCTGGCCGACCGGCTCGAGGGCCTCGATTGCCGCGGCCGCGAGGCGGCCGCGGATTCGATCCTCTGGCTCGCCGATCCCTTCCTCAGTCTGCCGGGCAACGACCTCGAGACCGAGCTGCTCTCGCGGCGGGTGGCGGCCTGGTACCTCCAGACCGCGCGCTCACCGCACGGCATGTCCTTCGGCAAGGACATCGCGGAGCTGGCGCTTCGCTACGGCCGTTCGGTGCGCTGGGCCCGCGAAGACCGGGGCTGGCCCACCGCCGAGCCGCCCTCGATCATCGGGCACAGCCGGGTGCCCGGGTACGCCTTCTTCCCCAAGCCCGACGACCCCGGAGAGGACGGCGCCGAGTGGCGCTACGACCTGGAGCCGGACCGGCCGCGGTCCCGCTACGCGCCGGTCTACGCCAAGCGGATCCGTTTGCTCGAGGGCTACCGGGTGGCCCGATTCGCTCGCGGCGATTCGATGGTGCTCGCCGTGACCGGCGATCCGGCGGAGGCCCGGATCGACGGCGACGGCGCCGTCGTGCGCCTCGCGTTCAGCCAAGGCCCCGGCGCGGCGCCGCTCCTGGCCGATTCTCCGTTCGCCCGCCGAGGCGCCCGGCTGATCCGGGTGCCCGCGGTCGCCGGGCAGCTCGGCGTCGAGATCGAAGCCGGCTCCGACAAACACTGGGCCCGGGCGCGGTGGCTCCTCGCGCCCCTGGCCGGCGACGACCCGCTCACCGTCTCCGATCCGCTGCTCTTCGATCCCGGTGACGAGCTGCCGTCCGGCCTCGCGGAGGCCGCGGGCCGCGCCCTGCAGGGCGCCCGGCTGCGACGCTCCAGCCCGGTGGGCGTCTATTGGGAGGTGGGCGGCCCGGAGAGCGACTCGGTGGAGGTGAGCGTGGCGCTGGTTCCGGAACGGCGGGGCCTCTTTGGCCGTATTGGTCAATCACTGAGCCTGGTCAAGCGACGGGCCCCGCTCACGCTGCAGTGGACCGCGGAGCGCGCCGCCCCCGTGCTCGGTCGCTCCTTCGAGCTGGATCTGGCGGAGCTCGACACCGGCTGGTACACGTTGCTGCTGACCGTCACCGGCCGCCACGGGACGGAGCGCTCCACTCAACTCAGGATCGAGCTGACCAAGTGACTTCGCGTCTCCTTCTCTTCGCCCTCACCCTCCTGGTGGGGAGCACCGGCTCGGCCCAGAACCGGCCCGCGGCGGACTCGCTCCCGCTCGACCCCGCGGTGCGATGGGGTCGGCTCCCGAACGGGATCACCTACTACGTCAGGCAGAACACCCGCCCCGCCAAGCGCGCCGAGCTCCGGCTGGTGGTGAACGCGGGCTCGATTCTGGAGGATCCCGACCAGCTCGGCCTCGCCCACTTCGCCGAGCACATGGCGTTCAACGGGACCCGGCATTTCGAGAAGCAGGCGTTGGTCGACTACATCGAGCGGATCGGAATGCGCTTCGGCGCCGACCTGAACGCCGGCACCTCGTTCGACGAGACCGTCTACCAGCTCCAGGTCCCCACCGACAGCGCCCACCTCGTGGCGCAGGGAATCCAGATCCTCGAGGACTGGGCCCACGGGATCACCTTCGACAGCGTCGAGGTCGAGAAGGAGCGCGGGGTGGTGATCGAGGAGTGGCGCCTCGGTCAGGGTGCCGGCGAGCGGATGTTCAAGAAGCAGCTGCCGGTGCTGTTCCGGGGCTCCCGCTACGCCGAGCGCCTGCCGATCGGGACGAAGGAGTCGCTGGAGTCGTTCGACCAGGCGGCGCTCCGGCGCTTCTATCGCGACTGGTATCGCCCGGACCTGATGGCGGTGGTGGCCGTGGGCGATTTCGACGTCGATTCGATGCTCACCCTGATCCGCGATCACCTGGGTCGGGTCCCGGCCCGGCCCGGCGCCGCGCCGCGCCCGCTCTACGGGATCCCCCCGCGCGACACGGCGGCCGTGGCGATCGCCACCGACCCCGAGGCGACCTCGACCTCGCTCGGCCTCTACGTGATGCGCCCGGCGCGGCCCGAGGGAACGGTCGAGGCCTACCGGCGCTCGCTGGTCGGCCGGATCTACGCGCGGATGTTGAACGATCGGCTCTACGAGCTCTCGCAGCGGCCCGATCCGCCCTTCATCGGGGCCGGCGGAGGCGCGGGCTCGCTGGTGCGGACCATGGACGCGTTCTCGCTCGGCGCCGCGGTGCCCGACACCGGGCTGATCCGCGGCTTCGCCGCGGTGCTCACCGAGGTCGAGCGCGCCGAGCGGCATGGCTTCACGACGCCCGAGCTGGAGCGGGCCAAGCAGGACTTCCTGCGGAGCTACGAGCAGGCCTACGCGGAGCGCGAGAAGACCGAGTCCGGCCAGCTCGCCGAGGAGTACGTCCGCAACTACCTCAGCGCGGAGCCCAGCCCGGGCATCGCGGTCGAGTACGACCTGGTTCAACGGCTCCTCCCGGGCATCACGCTCGAGGAGACCAACGCCGCCGCCCGGGAGTGGCTCGCCCGGCCGGACCGGGTGCTGCTGGTGAACGCGCCGGAGAAGCCCGGCTACCAGCCGCCAACGGCGGCGGAGCTCCTCGCGGTGTTCGACGAGGTCCGCCGTCGCGACGTGGCGGCCTACGTCGAGGAGCTGGCCGAAGGCCCGCTGGTCACGGCCGAGCTGGCGCCGGTGCCGATCGTGACCGAGCGGGTCGACAGCGCGCTCGGCCTGGTGCGCTGGACCCTGGCGAACGGCGCC
This sequence comes from Gemmatimonadales bacterium, assembly GCA_041390205.1. Classification (GTDB taxonomy): domain Bacteria; phylum Gemmatimonadota; class Gemmatimonadetes; order Gemmatimonadales; family GWC2-71-9; genus SHZU01. The sequence continues at coordinate 132,610 of JAWKQJ010000007.1, read as the reverse complement.
ACCGTGGTGGTCAAGCCGACCGACTTCAAGGACGACGAGGTGCTCTTCTCGGCCTCGAGCGCGGGCGGCAGCTCGGTCGCCCCGGACAGCCTCTACCTCGCCACCGCGTTCGCGAGCCAGATCGCCTCGCTGGGCGGCGTGGGGGAGTTCTCCGAGGTCGATCTCCAGAAGAAGCTCGCCGGCAAGGCCGTGAGACTGAGCGCCTACGTCGGGAACTACGAGGAGGGGCTCCAGGGCGGCGCCTCGCCCAAGGATCTGGAGACCCTCTTCGAGCTGGTCTACCTCCGGTTCGTGGCGCCCCGCGCCGACCCCGACGCCTTCGCCGCCTTCAAGGCCAACGTCGGCGCTCTGCTCGCCAACCGGAGCGCCAGCCCCAACGTGGCCTTCCAGGACACGATCACGGTCACCCTGGCCCAGCATCACCCGCGGGCCCGGCCGCTCACGCCGGCGCTCTTCGACTCGCTCGACCTCGAGCGCTCGATGGAGGCCTACCGGGAGCGATTCGCCGACGCCGGCGACTTCGTCTTCTACTTCGTCGGCGCGATCGACACCGCGGCGGCCCGCCCGCTGGTCGAGCGCTATCTGGGCAATCTGCCCGGCCGCGGGCGCACCGAGCAGTTCAGGGACGTCGGGATCCGTTCGCCCACCGGCAAGGTCGAGCGGGTGGTCCGCAAGGGCCTGGAGCCGAAGAGCAGCACCAGGATCGTGCTGAGCGGCCCGATGCGCTACGACCGCACCGAGCGATTCCTGGTCGGCGTGCTGGCCGAGATCCTCGAGATCAAGCTCCGGGAGGCGCTCAGGGAAGAGCTGGGCGGCACTTACAGCGTCTCCGTGGGCGCGTCGCCGACCCGGGTCCCTCGCGAGCAGTACTCCATCAGCATCAGCTTCGGGTCGGACCCGAACCGGGTGCCGCAGCTGCTCGCGGCCGTGGACGCCGCGATCGACAGTCTCCGCCAGCTGGGCCCGGACGCGAAGGAGATCGAGAAGGTCCGCGAGACCATCATCCGGAGCCGCGAGACCCAGCTCCGCGAAAACGGCTACTGGCTCTCCCGATTGGCCGACGCCGACCGCAACGGAGACGATCCCCACCAGATCCTCGACGCGAGCGACCTCCTCGCGCTGCTCACCCACGACCGACTCGAGCGGGCGGCACGCGTCTATCTCGATCGAGCCAACCAGGTGCGGGTGACGCTGCTGCCGGCCCCGCCCGCCACGCCGTAGTGGCCGGATCCGGGCGGGGGTGCGACACCGCGGCCGGTCCGGGTAGCTTTCCGGCCGCGCCGCTCTCTCCCCGAGGATCCTCGCGATGACCGCACCCTTCCCGCGCCCGACCAAGGGCGACTACCCCGACTACTTCGACACCTACCTGGGCCACGTCACCGAGCCGGACCCGATCGCGGTGATGACCCGGCAGATCGACGAGGCGGCCCGCTTCTTCGCGGGCCTCCCCGGCGGGAAGGCCGACTTCGCGTACGCGCCGGGCAAGTGGACCATCAAGGAGGTCGTCGGGCACCTGTCCGACACGGAACGGGTGATGGCCTATCGGGCGCTCTCCTTCGCCCGCGGCGATTCCGCCGAGCTGCCCGGCTTCGACGAGAACGCCTGGGTGCCGCCAGCCGGTTTCGGCCAGCGCTCGCTCGAGGACCTGGTGGACGAGTGGACCTCGGTGCGCCGCGCGACGGTGGGCCTGCTGCAGGGGCTCCCCGAGGCGGCGCGCGCGGCGAAGGGCATGGCCAACGGCCGCCCGCTCAGCGTCCCGGCGATCGCGACGATGATCCCGGGCCACGTCCGCCATCATCTCCGGGTGATCACCGACCGCTATCTCTGATGGAAGCGCGCGAAGAAGCTGGTCTCAGCGCGATGGATCGAGATTGCGTAGTTTCCAGGGACGCTTGCATCCGACCGGAACCCACCGCATGACCACCGCTCCGCCCCTTTCGTCATCCCGCTCCCGGGAGTCCCGAGAATCCGCCGTCGTCCGCTTCGCGGGCGACTCGGGAGACGGCATCCAGATCACCGGCTCCGAATTCGCCGCCGAGACGGCGATCGCCGGGAACGACCTGGCCACCTTCCCCGACTATCCAGCCGAGATCCGCGCGCCCGCCGGCACCACCTACGGCGTCTCCGCCTTCCAGATCCATTTCGGAAGCCGCGAGGTGCTCACGGTGGGCGACGAGCTGGACGCCCTGGTGGCGCTCAACCCGGCCGCGCTCAAGGTCAACCTGGGCGACCTCCGGCCCGGAGGCCTCCTGGTCTGCGACATGGGCACCTTCAACGCGCGCAACCTGACCAAGGCCGGGTACGCGGGCAATCCGCTCGAGGATCGCTCGCTCACCGACTACCGGGTCCTCAAGCTCGACGTCTCGAAGCTGACCAACGATGCGGTCAAGGACTTCGGGCTGAGCTCCAAGGAAGCGACGCGCTGCCGCAACATGTGGACGCTCGGCCTGATGCTCTGGATGTACGGCCGGTCCCGGAGCGCCACGCTCACCTGGCTGGAGCGCAAGTTCGCGAGCCGGCCGGAGATCGCCCAGGCGAACGTGGCGGCGCTCAACGCGGGCCACGCCTTCGGTGAGACGGCGGAGCTCTCGGCCGACATCGTGCCCTACCAGATCGCGCCGGCCCCGGCTGAGCCCGGGCTCTACCGGACCGTGACCGGAACGGACGCGCTCGCCTGGGGCATCATCGCCGGCGCGCGGGCGGCCAAGCTCGATCGGATCGTGATGGCGTCGTATCCGATCACCCCGTCCTCTCCGGTGCTCCACACGCTGGCCCGGCTGAAGCAGTTCGGGGTGGTCACCTTCCAGGCCGAGGACGAGATCTCCGCCATGTGCGCGGCGATCGGCGCGGCCTTCGGCGGCGCGCTCGGCCTGACCTCGAGCTCGGGCCCCGGCATCGCGCTCAAGACCGAGGCCCTCGGCCTCGCCGTGATGACCGAGCTCCCGGTCGTGGTGCTCAACAACCAGCGGGCGGGCCCCTCCACGGGCCTCCCCACCAAGACGGAGCAGTCGGATCTCTTCCAGGCCGTCTACGGTCGGAACGGCGACACGCCGCTCCCGGTGCTCGCCACCGCCACGCCCTCGGATTGCTTCGAGGTGGCGATCGAGGCGGTCCGGATCGCCACCAAGTACATGACGCCCGTGATGGTGCTGACGGACGGGTACCTGGCGAACGCCTCCGAGCCGTGGAGGGTCCCGGACCTCGAGGCGATCGGGGAGTTCCCGGTTCGGTTCCGGACCGACCCCGAGGGGTTCCACCCCTACCTCCGGGATCCCGGGACGCTCGCCCGGGCCTGGGCGGTGCCCGGCACGCCGGGGCTCGAGCACCGGATCGGCGGCCTGGAGAAGGACTACGACAGCGGCCACGTCTCCTACGACGCCGAGAACCACCAGCGGATGACCGACGTCCGCCACGCCAAGATCGCCGGCATTGCCCGGGACATTCCCGAGCAGCAGCTGGCCGTCGGCGAGCCCGGGGCCAAGATCGGGGTGGTCGGCTGGGGTTCGACCTACGGGCCGATCTTCCAGGCGGTGCGCGGGCTGATCGCCGAAGGCTACAGCGTGGCCCACGTCCACCTCCGCTACCTGAGCCCGTTCCCGAGCAATCTCGGCGAGCTGCTCAAGGGATTCGGCACCGTGGTGGTGCCGGAGATGAACGCCGGGCAGCTGGTCACGCTGCTCCGCGCCGAGTACCTGGTGCCGGCCGAGCGGATCGACAAGGTGACCGGCAAGCCGTTCAAGATCAGCGAGCTCAAGGACGCGCTTCGGGCGCGTCTGGAGATGGACTCATGACGACCGTCGCTCCTCCGCCCAACCCGGCGCCGCTCAAGCCCGCCGATTTCTCTTCGGACCAGGAAGTTCGCTGGTGCCCAGGCTGCGGCGACTACGCGATCCTCAAGGCGGCCCAGCGGGCGCTCGCGGAGATGGGCGCCACCCGGGAGAACACGGTGTTCGTCTCCGGGATCGGCTGCTCGTCGCGCTTCCCGTACTACATGTCGACCTACGGGTTCCACACCATCCACGGGCGGGCTCCGGCGATCGCCACGGGACTCAAGCTCGCCAACGAGAAGCTGGACATCTGGGTGGTGACCGGTGACGGCGACGGGCTGAGCATCGGCGGCAACCACCTGCTCCACGCGCTCCGCCGCAACGTCGACCTCAACATCCTGCTGTTCAACAACGAGATCTACGGGCTCACCAAGGGGCAGTATTCGCCGACCTCGCGGGTCGGCACCCGCTCGCCCTCGACGCCGCAGGGCTCGATCGAGGCGCCGGTCGTGCCCGCCGTCTTCGCCCTGGGCGCCGGCGCCCGCTTCGTGGCCCGGGCGGTCGACACCCAGCAGGCGCAGCTGATCGAGGTGTTCAAGCGAGCCCGAGAGCACCAGGGCGCGAGCTTCGTCGAGATCTTCCAGAATTGCGTGGTCTACAACGACGGTGTGTTCGACGAGTTCACCGAGCGGAGCGTCGCGCCGGAGCGACAGCTCCTGGCCGAGCATGGCAAGCCGCTGCTTTTCGGGAAGGACCGGGCCCAGGGGCTCCGTCTGCGCAGCAACGCGCTCGAGCTGGAGGTGGTGCGGGTCGGCGAGGGCGGCGTGAGCGAGAGCGACGTGCTGGTGCACGACGAGACCAATCGAGCCCTGGCGAGTCTCCTCGCGTCGCTCCACCCGCCGACCTTTCCGGAGGTGATCGGGGTGCTCTACTGCGACCCGGCGCCTTCCTACGAGCGTTCGGTCCTGGAGCAGACCCGGGCCGCGGTGCAGGGCGGAGCCGACCTGGCGTCGGTGATCCGCTCGGGACGAACCTGGACCGTCTAGACGCTACCGCCTGCAGGCGTAGTCCAGGTCCCGGTCGAAGTCCTTGGGCTTCTCGATCTCTTCGAAGAAATCGTCCAGATAATTCACGGCATCCTTGACCCGCCCGGGCTCGAGCCCGGGCTGGTCGCGGATGATCGCCAGGATCGAGTCCTTCTTGGCCGAGAAGAGCTGGAGGGTCGGGGTCAGCTCCTCGACGGCTCGGCAGGGCCCACGGTAGAGCCGGTCCCGCAGCCGCTTGAGCTGCGGCAGCTGCGGCGGCGGACCGGCGTAGGGCGCGTTGACCAAACCGGAGAAGTCGAAGTCGTAGGCCACCGGGTACATCAGGGGATAGCCCTCCACCCGCATCACCCGGGTGTTGTGCAGCGCGTAGATCGACCAGTCGTGATTGGCGATCATGTAGAGGAAGACGCTCATCAGGTCGAGCTGCGGCGGGTCCATCTCGCTCAGGGCCAGCGCCGGCACCTTCATCTCGGTGGCCCCGTTCCGCTTGGCCACCTCGTCGTCGTCCTCGAGGAAGAAGGCCATGCGCACCAGGTCCTTGTCCGGATCCTCGGTGTTCAGGTAGCGCATCCGCACCAGCCGGGTCCGGTGGCTGAGGGGCGTGAGCAGGTTGTAGATCCGGTAGATCGATTCCTCGACCAGCACGTTCTGCTCGTAGCGGTCGCCGTCGCGGCAATGGGTCGCGAGCTTGAGCGAGCCCTGGCCCTTGAAGAGCGTCTCCTTCAACGTCGACTTGTCGAAGATCACCTTGATCGGCGGGAAGCTGCAGGTGGACGACTTGAGCCGGAAGTGGCCGCGGGTCTCCAGGGTCACCGGCACGGTATCCACGCCGGCCTCGGACGGCACCACGAGCCGGCCGCTCTGCGGGACCTTCTCCACCGTGTCGCGGTTCTTGAACAGCGACTTCAGCGGAGCGATCAGCGTCAGGTCGAGGATCTCGCGCGAGCGGAACAGCCGCTCGGGCTCTTTGGTCGCGAGCTGGGCGGAGAGCCCGCTGGACGACAGCAGGGCGACCAACGGGAGCAGCACCAGGTGACGACCCATCGTTCCCCCGGGCGTATCTGTCGTGTCGGAGCGTTCGTTCATCTTAGCACCGCCCGAGCCGGCTGGCGAACGCGGCCGTTCCGGAGGACCCGCCGGGCGGGTACCTTTGGAGCGACCCTGGCTCCCCGATGATGCTCCACCTGCTCCGACTCGCTCTGGCGGTGCTCCTGGTCAGCGCGGCCACCATGTGCGCGCCGACGGGGAGCGTGCCCGCGCCGCGGGTGGAGCGGCCGACGCTGGTCCTCTTCGTCACCGTCGATCAGCTCCATCCCGACTATCTCCGCCGGTACCGGAGCGAGCTCCACGGCGGCCTCGCCCGGTTGCTCGACGGCGGGGCGGTCTTCACCCAGGCCTTTCAGGACCACGCCATCACGGAGACCGCGCCCGGGCACGCCAGCACCATGTCGGGCCGCTTCCCGAAGCACACCGGCATCACCCGCAACATCCTCGGCGTCAACGATCCGCAATGGACCCTGATCGGCACCGACGAGCTGGGCGCGTCGCCGTCTCGCTTCCAGGGCACCACGCTGACCGACTGGCTCACCGCGGTGGACTCCGGCACTCGGGCATTCTCCGTCTCGATGAAGGATCGCGGCGCCATCCTTCCGATCGGCCGTTCCAGACAGCAGGTCTACTGGTTCGCGATGCAGGGGTTCTTCACCACCAGCATCTGGTACGCCGACACCCTTCCGACCTGGGTCCGACGGTTCAACCAGCGGGACATCGCCAGGCGCATGGCGGGCAGGTCGTGGAACCTCCTCCTTCCGGAGAGCCGCTATGCCGAGCCCGACAGCTCGCCGTACGAGTTCTTCGGCCGGAACACCACCTTTCCCCACGAATACCCGAGCGACAGCAGCCGGGCGGCGCTGATCTTCCGGATCACCCCGATGATGGACGAGCTGACGGTCGATTTCGCCCTCGAGGGCTTCGACCAGCTCCAGATCGGCCGGGGCCCCTCGACCGACGTGATGGCCGTCTCGCTCTCCGCGACCGACGGGGTCGGACACTACTGGGGACCGGAGTCGCGAGAGATCCACGACCAGATCCTCCGCCTCGACCGTCAGCTGGGCCGGCTGATCGAGGAGGTCTTCCGCCGGGTCGACTCGACAAGGGTGCTGATCGCGCTCACGGCGGACCACGGGGTGGGCCCGATCCCGGAGCTGCATGGCAAGCTCCGCGTCCGCCTGGGCCCGGCGGTGGCCGCGGCCCGCACGGCCGTGGCGGCGGCCGGCGGCGACTCGTCCGCCGTGGACGTCGAGAGCGGCGCCCTGTTCCTGCCGGACTCCGGCTGGTCGGCCGGCGCCGAGGCCTTCGTCGCCGCGGCCAGGGCCATTCCCGGGGTGCTCCGGGTCGATCGCTTCGCGGACCTCAAGCGGCGCGATCTCGCGCACGACAAGATCGCCCGCCGGTGGCTCAACATGTTTCCGCCGGAGATCGAGCCGGCGGTCGTGGTCACTCTCGACGAGGGAAACGTCTACGACTATCCCGTCGTCGCGACCCACGGCTCGCCGCACGACTACGATGCCCACGTCCCGATGATCTTCTACGGCCCCGCCTTCAGAACGGGTCGGTACGACGAGTTCGCCCGGGTGATCGACATGGGCCCCACCCTCGCGCGGGCCCTCGGCGTCGAGCCCACGGAGCCGATCGACGGCCAGCCGCTCAACAGCGCGCTGCGCTGAGGGCACCGAGCAACCGCTTCAGCAATTCGAGGAGGCGTCGAATGACGCAGCGCACCCGCGGCGCGGGATTCCTGATCCTCGCCCTCTTGACCGGCTGCGCCGGTCCAACCACCACGGTCGAGCGGATCTCCCGCCCGGGCGAGTACGCGGGCTACTCCGACCCGGTGTACGACGGATATCAGCGGACCTCGCAGTACCTGTCGATGCGCGACGGCGTCCGGCTGGCCATCGACGTCTACCGGCCCACCCGGGGCGGCGTGCTCCACGAGGAGCCGCTGCCCGTGGTCTGGACCCACCACCGGTACAACCGCGCCTATTTCCACGGCGATTCGATCGTCGACTACATCCATGGCTTCGGCCGGGGCACCCCGACGATGCTGGCCCACGGCTACGTCATCGCGGCCGTCGACACCCGAGGCGGCGGCGCCTCGTTCGGGACCCAGCAGGGTTTCTTCATGCCGGAAGAAGCCAAGGACGCCTACGAGATCACCGAGTGGCTCGCCGCGCAGCCGTGGTCGAGTGGCAAGATCGGGATGCTCGGCCGGAGCTACCTCGGGATCACCCAGCTGTTCGCCGCGAGCCAGGCGCCGCCCTCGCTCAAGGCCATCTTCCCGGAGATGGTGGTCTTCGAGTGGTATCCCACGATCTATCCGGGCGGCGTCTATCGCGACGACTTCTTCACCGCCTGGCAGTCGCTCACCCACAAGCTCGACTGGGCCATTCCCTTCCAGATGGGCGAGATCGAATTCAACGGCGTGGCGCCCGTCGACGGGCCGAACGGCATGGTCCTGCGGGACTCGGCCCTCGCCGGTCACCGGATCAACCGCGACATGTTCGAGATGTGGCGGGGGGTGCCTTACCGCAACAGCATCGACCCGGTCAGCGGGAAGGAGATCCATCAGGAGCGCGGTCCCGCGACCTACCTCGACGCGATCAACGCCTCGGGCGTGGCGGTCTACGACCTGGTCGGCTGGATGGACGCTTTCCCGCGCGACGCCCTGCTCTGGTTCGCCAACCTCGAAGTGCCCCAGAAGCTGATCATCGGTCCCTGGTTCCACGGCCAGGGAGAGGGATTCGACCTCGGCGTCGAGCGGACCCGCTGGTTCGACTACTGGCTCAAGGACATCGACAACGGGATCATGAACGAGCCCCCGATCCGCTATTTCGTGCTCGACGCGCCCGACAGCCTCGCCTGGCGCACGGCGGACACCTGGCCCATCCCCACCGCGACCCCGACGCCCTACTACTTCGGCGGCGGCGAGCCCGAGACCGGTGAGCGGCCGATCGCGGGCCTCCTCTCGACGGCCGAGCCGACCGTATCGGAGGCGAGCGACCGACGCGTGGTCGACACCACCGCGACGCTCGGCAACGGGACCCGCTGGACCAACACCTACGGTGGCGCCATCGGCTACCCGGACCTCGCCCCCAACGACGCCAAGGGCTGGAGCTACACCACCGAGCCGCTCGCCACCGACGTCGAGGTGATCGGCCACCCCATCGTCCACCTCTGGGTGGAATCCTCGGCCAACGACGTCGACGCCTTCGTCTATCTCGAAGACCTGGAGCCGAACGGTCGCTCGACCTACGTCACGGAGGGGGTGCTGCGAGCCTCCCACCGCACGCTGGCGCGGCCGGACTACCAGAACTTCGGGCTCCCGTGGCCCCGAAGCCACGAGAGCGACGTGGCGGCGTTGCCGAGCCGGCCCACCGAGCTGGTCTTCGACCTGCTCCCGACGGCCAAGCGGTTCCGCGCCGGGCACCGGATTCGGATCACCGTCCAGGGATCCGATCGCGACACCCACAGCAAGGTCTTTCCCGATCCGCCGCCCCTGGTCACCATCCATCGAGACGGCGCGCATCCGTCGCACGTCGTGCTCCCCATCGCCCCGCTGCCCGAGGCTACGCCATGAAGCGCACGATCCCGCTCACTCTCGTCCTGCTCACCCTGGCCACGCCGGCCCTGCTCCAGAGCCAGGCGCCGGAGCACGGGCGCCGCCCATCGGGACGACTCGCGATCCGCGGCGGCCTGATCGTCCAGGGCAACGGCACCCCGGCCGAGGGACCCTACGACATCGTGATCGAGGGCAATCGGATCGTGCAGATGGTGCCGCTCGACCCGGTGGCGCTGAGCGCGGGCCGGGCCCGGCGTCCGGAGGCGGACCGCGAGATCGACGCCACCGGCAAGTACGTGCTGCCGGGGCTGATCAACGCGCACGGACATCTCCAGAACGAGCGCGGCGGCATCCCGCAGCCCTATGCCTACCAGTTCAAGCTCTGGCTCGCGTCGGGCGTCACCACGGTTCGGGACGTCAGCTCCGGCGGCGACCCCAAGGAGTTCCTCGCGCTCAAGGCGGCGAGCGCGCGAGGTGAGCTGGAAGCGCCCAGACTGCTGGTCTACGCGGGCTACTCGCAGCGCCCGTACCCTTCCACCCCGGCGGAGGCCCGCGCCCGGGTCAAGGAGCTCAAGGCCCTCGGCGTCGACGGGATCAAGATCGGCGGGCTCGACCGCGACGTGATGCAGGCGATGGAGGAGGAAGCCAAGACCGCCGGGCTCCCGATCGCCCACCACGTGGGCGTCGAGGAGACCACCGCGTGGGACGACGTCCGCTTCGGCACCCGGAGCATCGAGCACTGGTACGGCGTACCGGACGCGGCCTTCGCCGACGGCGTCCAGCGCTTTCCCTCCGACTTCAACTACAACGACGAGACCCATCGCTTCCGTTACGCCGGCCGGATCTGGCGGGAGGCGGATCCCGAGCGGCTCCGCGAGCTCCTCAAGGCGATGGTCGAGCACGACGTCGCCTGGGATCCGACGCTGGTGATCTACGAGGCCAGCCGCGACCTCCAGCGGGCCGAGAACCAGCCCTGGTTCGAGGACTATCTCCACCCGACCCTGGAGGAGTACTTCCGCCCCAACCCGGCGAACCACGGCTCCTACTTCATCGGCTGGAGCAGCACCGACGAAGCGTACTGGAAGGAGAACTACCGGATCTGGATGGCGGCGCTCCGCGACTTCGAGCGGATGGGCGGGCTGATCGGCGTCGGTGAGGATGCCGGCTTCATCTACCAGATGTACGGCTTCGGCGTGATCCGCGAGATGGAGCTCCACCAGGAGGCGGGATTCCACCCCCTCAAGGTGGTCCAGCACGCCACCCTGAACAACGCCAGGATCCTCGGCAAGGAGAACGAGATCGGGAGGCTCCGGGTGGGCCACCTGGCCGACCTGATCGTGGTCAACGGCAACCCGCTCGAGGATCTCAAGGTGCTTTACCCGACCGGCACCACCACGATCGTGGACGGCAAGGCGGTCAAGACCGGCGGCGTCGAGTGGACCCTCAAGGACGGGATCCCCTACCACGGACCCCGGCTCCTCCGCGAGGTGAAGGAGATGGTGGCGCGGGCTCGCGCCGAGACGCGCTCGGGCGGCCGCTGAGGACCCGCGCCCGCTGGCCGGTCAGCGCCCGACCGGCCAGCGCTCGCGCGGCAGCGGCTGGTCGCGCATCGCCGCGTGATAGAGGAAGCTCGCCATGATCACCGCGTTCCGGCGGAGATCGTCGGGCCGGAGCTTGTCGTAGACGTCCATGTTCGAGTGATGGGTGCGGGTATCGTAGTCGAGCGGGTCCTGGATGAACTGAAAGCCGGGAAGCCCCGCCAGGTCGAATCCGACCACGTCCACCCCGTACGCGTCGTCGATCGTGAGCGTCTTCATCCCGAGATCCGCGAAGGGCGCCATCCAGGCTGCGAAGATCGGGCGCACGAACTCGTTGCCCTGGAGGTACACGCCCCGCACCCGACCGCCGCCATTGTCGAGGTTGAAGTACGCGGCGAGCTTGGCGTGCAGGGGCTTGGGATTGCGCTCGTTGCCGAAATGGTTGGCGACATAGGCTCGCGAGCCGACCTTGCCGCCCTCCTCGTAGCTCCAGAGCCCCACCCGGATCGTCCGCCGAGGCTTCACCCCGATCGCCTTGAGGATCCGGATCGCCTCGATCGCGACCGCCACTCCCGCCGCGTCGTCGGTCGCGCCCGTGCCCGCGTGCCACGAGTCGTAGTGCCCGCCGACCATCACGAGCTGATCGGCCAGATCCGTTCCCGGCCAGTCGGCGAGCACGTTGTAGCCCTTGGTGTCGCTGGTATCGATCGTGTTGCGGACCTCGACCTCCAGGCGGGCCGGCACGCCGCGATCCAGAATCCGATAGATCCGGTTGTAGTGCTCCGCGGCCAGCGCCACCAGGGGCGGTGAGGACATCACACCGGCGTAACTCCTGTCCTCGCGGCTCCCTGGCCGCCCCGCGACGAAGACGGTGCCGTCTCGCCCGGGACCCGGAAACAGCACGACGCCCACCCCTTCGCCCTTGAGGAAGCGCAGCATCTCGACCGCGAAGCTGCCGCCGCCGCCCGAGGAGCCGACCGGCAGGAACGACTTGGCCTGGTCGTTCCACTCGTAGGCGCGGCCGTCGCTCCAGAAACGGGCGCCGCTCGTCGCGGCCGCCATCCGCTCCAGCGCCGCGTCGGAGAACCGCTCCGCGTCGGCCGTCTCGCCGAGGGGGACGGAGGCGGGCGGCGCCACGAGCACGATCGCCCCGCGCAGCTTGCCGCGGAACTTGTCGAAGTCGCCCCGCGAGCGGATCACCGCCAGCGTGGCGGGCCCCGCCACCTTGCCGTTGGTGCCCGGCGTGAAGGCGAAGGGGTACCCGATCAGCGGCTGATAGTCCGGCGCCATCAGGTGGAGCGAGGTATAGGTGTTGGCCCAGCCGACCCCCGCCTCGCCGAACGGCTCGATCACCGAGTTGGTGAAGCCCATCGAGTCCAGCGTGGCCTTAGCCCAACGCTGCGCCCGCCGCATGTTGGGCGACCCCGTCAACCGGGGCCCGAGGACGTCGGTCATGTAGCTGAGGAGGTCCATCACCTGCGACCGCTGAAAGCCCTCCTCGCGGATCCGGGTGACGACCTCCAGGTCGACCGGCTCCTGGGCGCCGGCCGGAGCGGCCCCGGGCAACACGAGAGCCCCCATCAGAACGACCGTGGCCAACCGGTTCCATCGCACCTCGCTCACCACTCCTCCTTGTCGCCGATGTTCACCTGACAGGGTTACCAGGCTCGGGGGTTTCAAGATACCGCGACGGGCCTGATCGCTGGACCTGGGCGATACCTCGGCGCCCCGGCGGTCTTGTCTGGCGCAGCCGCTTCGCCCTGGTGCGCGAGCGCCAGGCCGGAAGCCCGACGGGCCCGGCTCCACGAGGGAGCCGGGCCCGTCGTCTTCCTCGGTTCGCGAGGCGGAGGATCAGTCCTCGGGATCGAGGATTCGGGCGATCTGATCGCGGGCGTCCTGCAGGTGGGCCCGGGTCTCCGGGTCTCCCGCGCGGCCCTGCGCGCCGCGGATCGCGGCGTCGAGACTCCGCAGCTCCGCCTTGAAGATCGAGCGGATGTCGCTCGTCTCCCGCGCCGGCGCGAACCGGGCCCGGAACTGGGCGGGGATACCCGCCGGCACCTCTCGCTCCGGCGGATTGATCTTGTTCCCGACGGCCGCGAGGAAGCTCCGCTGCAGCTCCCGCCGATACGGATCGATCCGCACCGAACCGGGGCCGAGCTCGCTCCAGACGCCGCGGCGCACGTCGCCGAGCATCTCGCTCAGGCTGTAGGCGTCACGACGATCGCGCGCCAGCGCCTCGAACTCGATCAGCCGCTCGAGGCGGCGGTCGTTGAACAGGTTGTTCAACACGCTCGACTGGGCCTGGTTGATCCGCTCGAGCGCGCCCTCCACCTCGATCAGCCGGAGGATCTCGTCGTCCAGGAAGTACCGCGGCGTGGCGAACGCGTTCTCGTTGAGGAACCGCACCGCCTCCCGCTGCCTCGCCTTCGACCACGGCACGTACCGCGGCCCGGTCTGGCCGGCGTACTTCTCCTGGGCGTCGGCCCCGCCCACCATGATGGCGACGTGGTTCATCTCGCGGGTCCACTGCTGGATCAAGCGCGAGTAGAGCAGATCCAGATCGTCGTAGTCCTGGCCGGGCCGCACCGTCGCGGGCACCAGCAGAGGCACGATCTGCTTGATGCTCATCACGCCCCATCCCGTCGCCTTGACCGGATCGGCATCGCCGACGGCTTCGGTCTGATCCCCGGGATCGGCCCCTTCGGAGTCGGACAGGTTGAAGCGATACCACGGAACCGAGTCCTGCTCGAGCGACCAGCGGTTGAGCGTGGGCCACTCGTCGTCGGACGTGCGGGCGTTCGGGATCGGGGTGTAGCCCCAGCGGGTGATGTACTTGTCCCACGGGCCGATCCGCGGGATCAGATCCTCGAGCGGGATCCCGTCGCTCGGCTGCGCGACGTAGTTGAAGCGCGAGTAGTCCATGATCGAAGGCGAGTGACCCATCCGCGCGACCCAGCTCCGGCTCCGGACCGAGTCCACCGGGTAGGTGGAGCTGCCCTTCTGGTCGTGCTGGTAGCCGAGGGTGTGGCCGACCTCGTGGGCCACCACGAACTCGACCAGCCGGCCCATCAGCGAGTCCGGGAACGGCCACATCCGCGCCCGCGGGTCGAGGTGCCCCACCTGGGTGAAGTACCACGAGCGCTGGAGGTTCATGATGTTGTGGTACATGTAGATGTCGGACTCGAGGATCTCCCCGGTCCGGGGGTCGTGCACGTTCGGCCCGGTCGCGTTCTCGATGGTCGACGGGAACCAGCGCACCACCGAGTAGCGCGCGTCCTCCGGCGCCCAGTCCGGATCCTCGGCCTTCGATGGGGCGTCGGCCGCGACGATGCCGCGAATGAAGCCGGCCGCCTCGAAGGCCGGCTGCCAGTCTTCGATGCCCTTCCTGACCCAGGGCTTGAGCCAGTCGGGCGTGTTCGGATCGACGTAGTAGGTGATCGGCTTGACCGGCTCCGACATCGCGGCGCCCGGGTTCTTCTTCTCCAGCCGCCAGCGGACGATGTAGCGCCGCTGCTCCGAGCGCTGGTCGGGACGCCCGTAGTCGATCTGCGACAGCGAGAAGAACCCGATCCGCTTGTCCGCGAGCCGAGGCAACATCGGCCGCTCGGGCAGCTTCACCATGCTCCAGTGCAGCACCACGCTCTGGGTGCCGGAGGCCGTCGGCGAGAAGGGATTGCCGCCGCCCCCGCCGCCGGGGCCCTGCGGGGGCGGCGGGAAGGTCAGCAGGGCTTCGACCTCGACGTTTTCCGGAAACGAGAGGACCCGCTCGATCATCGAGCGCGAGTTGTCGGGATTGCCACGCCAGCGATTCCCGCCGCGAAGCTCCGGCGGCGGGCTGGTGTAGAGTCGGCCGACGTCGATCACGGGCGCGCTGTCGGGCCCGTACGCCTCGACGTTGAAGCCGGCCAGCACCACGTCGAAGTTCGAGTTCTTGACCGCCTGATAGATCGCGGTGGTCGAGTCGGCGACCGTCTCGTACGAGACGCTCCTGAGCAGCACCCGGTCGTCGCGCCGCTCCCAGCGCACCACCAGGCTCGGGCCGACCTGCTGGCCGCCGTAGCCACCGTTCACCGGGACCCGCGCCTGTCGGGTCACCAGCAGCAGCTCCTGGTCGAGCGCGGCCCGCGGAATCTCGAAGTAGAATCGGGTTCCGACCTGGTGGGTCTTGAAGAGCCCGCTCCGGGTCTTGGCCTCTCTGGTGATCACCCGGTTGTAGGGCCGCGGCCGTCCCGCCTGGCCGGCCCCCGGGCGCTGAGCCGTGCTATCCTGATCCTCACCCTCGGCCGGCGGACCGGCCCGGGGCCCCGGGGCCGCCGGACCCTGCCTCGGTCCGGGCGTCTGGGCGGGTGGAGTGGTGGCCGGCGCGGAGGGCCGACAGCCCGGCACGGCGGCCAGCAGGGCGACGAGTAGGAGACGTCTGCGTGGAGTCATCTGAAGCTCTGGTCGGGGTTGAGACCGCCGGGGGCCACGGGCGACGACCCTCCGGGGGAGGTGAGTTTGGCTCGCGGCGATGACGGGGGTCTGGTGTCGTTACGCACGGCGGGAGCCTCGCGTTGGACGAGGCGCGTCGTCCTGAAGCGACCTTCACCAATCGGAGCGTGATTCGGCGATCGTGGTGCGGGCGTTTCGCAGTGCCCCACACCAATTGGGGGGCCACCGACGACGACCTCGTCCGGGAGCTGCGCGAGGCGGGATACCCGGGTCGGGTCGTCGCGGCGAGGGACCTGGACGTGTATCCTTGAGCCCCGACGGAGACCGCCGATGAGCCGAGCCCGCCCCAGAGCCGCCCAGCGCCGAGCCAGGGATCCACTCCAGGTGATCCCCGGCATCGGGCCGAGCCTCGCGCGCGATCTCCGTCTGCTGGGTTATCACACTCCGGCCGAGCTGCGCGACGCCGACCCGGAAGAGATGTATCAGCGCCTCTCCCGGCTGACCCGGACCCGCCAGGACCCCTGCGTGCTCTACACCTTCCGTTGCGCCGTCTACTACGCCAGCCGCTCGCGGCACCGCCCCGAGCTGCTCCTGTGGTGGAACTGGAAGGACCGACCCTATCAGCGGACTTAGCGAGAGGACCGCGATGCGCACCGCCCGTCGGACACACACGTTCACCGAGTCGGTGATCCGCGGAATGACCCGGCTCGCCGATCGCCACGGAGCCATCAACCTGGCCCAGGGCTTTCCGAACTTCCCGGCGCCCGAGGTGCTCAAGGAAGCCGCCCAGCGCGCCATCGCGGCCGACGTCAATCAGTACGCGATCACCTGGGGCGCCAAGCGGCTCCGCGACGCGATCGCGAAGAAGTACGCCGAGTGGTACGGGATGACCGTCGACCCGGAGCGCGAGCTGACCGTCACCTGCGGGGCCACGGAGGCGATGGCCACCACGCTGCTCGCGCTGGTCGACCCCGGCGAAGAAGTCATCGTCTTCGAGCCCTTCTACGAGAATTACGGCCCCGACGCGATCCTCTGCCAGGCCAAGCCGGTCTTCGTGCCGCTCCTGCCAGGCCAGCCGCTCGACCTCGATCGGCTCCGTGCCGCCTTTTCCGACCGGACCCGCGCCATCGTGGTCAACACCCCGGGCAATCCCTCGGGGCGGGTCCTCAGCCGGGAGGAGCTCACCGGGATCGCCGAGCTCTGCCAGCGCCACGACGCCTGGGCGGTCACCGACGAGATCTACGAGCACATCCGCTACCAGGGCGAGCACATCCCGATGGCCACTCTGCCGGGGATGCGGGATCGGACCATCACCATCAGCGGCGCCTCGAAGACCTTCAGCATCACCGGGTGGCGGATCGGCACCATCATCTCGCCGGCCGAGGTCTCCGACGCGATCCGCAAGGTCCACGACTTCCTCACCGTCGGGGCGCCCGCGCCGCTCCAGGAAGGCCTGGCGGTCGCGATCGAGACTCTGGGCAGGGACTACTACGAGGGATTGAGCGCGGAATATCGCGCCCGCCGCGATCTCCTGATACCCGCGTTGACAGAGGCCGGCTTCGTCTGCGTCCCACCGGAAGGCGCCTACTACGTGCTGGCCGACATCCGGGCCCTGTCCGACCTGCCGTCGGACGAGTTCGCCAGGTGGTTGGGCACCGCCGGCGGCGTCGCCACCGGGCCGGGCACCAGCTTCTTCAGGACCCCGAAGGACGGCGCCCACCTCACCCGTTTCGCCTTCTGCAAGACGCTCGACGTCCTGGAGGCCGCGGTCGAGCGGCTCCGCCGGCTCGAAGCCCGCGCCGGCTGACCGCCCCTCAGGCGATCGGCACGTTCCGCCCCGCCGCGATCGCCTCGCGCAGGTGGGGCGCCATCTGGGCGATCACCTCGTCCAACCGGCGGGCGACGATCGAGAAGTGTCCTTCGCGGGGGAAGTATCGCGCGTCGCTCATCGGCAGCGCCCGCGACAGGTACTCGCCCATCTCGGGTGGCACGATCCGGTCCGCGCCGCCGAACCAGAGCCGGACGATGGTGCCGACCTCGCCGAGCTCGAATCCCCACGGCCGGGCCCCCAGCACCAGGTCCCACCACGGACCCTCGAAGCCCTGACGAAAGGCCTCGGTCCACGACTCCACCAGCACCGGGGCCCACTCCGGGTCCTCGAGCACCTCGCGGTCGGCGGGATCGAGGTTGGGCCTGGTCTCGATCAGGTGACGGGTTCCGGAGGCCGCGATGCCGGCGCCGAACTTCCGAACCTGGCCCTTGAGCAGACCGGGAAGCCATCGGGCCAGCTTGAGCACCCGCCGGTGCGCCTCCGAGAGATGCTCGCGAAACCGCTCGAGCGGCGGCGCCAACCCGGCCACCAGGCCGAGCCCGAGGAGGCGCTCCGCGATCCGCGCGCCGCAGGCCAACCCATAGGGCGCGCCGCCCGATACCGCCAGCACCGCGAAGCGATGGATGCCCAGCTGGTCGGCGAACGCCGTGACGTCCTCCGGCCAGTCCACCAAGCGGCGCTTCGGTCGCGGGGTCGAGAGCCCGAGCCCCGGCCGATCGATGGCCAGACACCTGAGCCCGTGCGACGCGAGCCGCTCGTTGACGCCCGGCACGCCGGCCTCGAGCCGCGAGCCGGGCGTCCCGTGGAAGTAGAAGACCGGGATTCCGGTCGGATCGCCGTACTCGGCGTAGCCGAGGATCCGGCCGTCGGGCAGCGCCAGGCTCTTCGACAGGGAGGAGCTCACCAGTCGGCCGGCACGGAGGGGGGCATGACCTGAGGATCACCGCGCCTCGGGGCCGCCGTCAACTCTCGTGCCCGGGAGCGGTCGGGTACATTCCTGGATCCTCCACCACCATCGGACTCCGATGCGAACGACCTCGCTCTGGCTCACCGCCTTCGCCGCCCTCGTTCCGATCGTCGCCCACGCCCAGTCGAAGCCTCGCGGCCGCGACCTCGGCATCCCGCTGCCCGGCGTCACCGGACCGCTCAACGCGATCACCGACGTGGCGGGCGTCGAAGTCGGCGTCGTCACCCTGATCGCCGGTTCCGGCCGTCTCGAGGTGGGTAAGGGACCGGTCCGCACCGGCGTCACGGCCATCCTCCCGCGCGGGAAGGAGAGCGATCACCCGGTCTACGCCGCCTGGTTCACCTTGAACGGCAACGGCGAGATGACCGGCACGACCTGGGTCGAGGAGTCCGGCTTCCTGGGCGGGCCGGTGATGATCACCAACACCCACAGCGTCGGGATCGTCCACGACGCGGTGATCGAGTGGATCGTCGGCCACGGGAAGGACTTCGACTGGTCGTTGCCGGTGGTGGCCGAGACCTGGGACGGCGGGCTCAACGACATCAACGGCTTCCACGTCACCCGCGAGCACACCCTGGCGGCGATCGACGGCGCGCGCCCCGGCGCCGTCCCGGAGGGCAACGTCGGCGGCGGCACCGGCATGGTCTGCAACCGCTTCAAGGGCGGCACGGGCACCTCGTCCCGGCGGGTCGAAGTACTCGACCGGGGGTACACGGTCGGCGTCCTGGTGCAATGCAACTACGGCGGTCGCGGCCGGCTCTCGGTGGCCGGCGTGCCGGTCGGTCTGGAGATCCCCGACCTGCTGCCATGCTTCGCCGCGCTGCCCGACGGGAGCTACGCTCGCCCTACCGCCCACTGCGACACCGGCGGCGAGGACAAAGGCGACCAGGGCTCGATCATCGTCGTGGTCGCCACCGACGTGCCGCTCCTGCCGCACCAGCTCAAGCGGGTCGTCAAGCGCGCCGCCCTGGGCATCGGAACGATGGGCGGCATCGGCGGCGATTCTTCGGGAGACATCTTCATCGCCTTCTCGACCGCCAACGCCGGAGCCGAGGCCGCCGATCGCGTGGTCAGCGTGGAGGCGATCCCCAACGAGCGGATCAACCCGGTGTTCGAGGCCACGATCGACGCCACGGCGGAGGCGATTCTCAACGCGATGCTCGCCGCCGAGACGATGACCGGCGCGGACGGCTACACGGTGCACGCGCTGCCCCACGATCGGCTCCTCGCGGCGCTCCGCAAGTACGGCCGGCTCCGCTGAGGGTATCGGCAGGCGGCCGGGCCGGCGGTGTCTACCGTCCGGCCGCCGCGCTATGTTGCAGGCGTCCACGACTCCACTCCCCGAGAGCCAGGAACATGTGCCTCTATCGAGCGATCACCGCCACCGGATTGTCCCTCATCCTCGTCAGCTCGGCCTGCAGTCGCACCGACCACGCCGCCACCCCGGCCGCCGCGACCCCGCAAATCGAGACCCGTGAGCTCGAGTACCGCCAGGGAGAGACCGTGCTCAAGGGCTTCGTCGCCTGGGACGCCTCGAAGACCCAGAAGGTGCCCGGCGTGATCGTGGTCCACGAGTGGTGGGGCCACAACGAGCACGCTCGCAACCAGGCCCGCCGGCTCGCGGAGGCGGGCTACGTCGGCTTCGCGCTCGACATGTACGGCGACGGCAAGGTGACCGTGCATCCCGACTCGGCGCAGGCCTTCGTGGCCGAGGCGACCAAAGACCCCGCGGTCATGATGGCGCGGTTCACCGCGGCCATGGAGCAGCTCAAGCAGGACCCCCACGTCGACCCGGAGCGGATCGGCGCGATCGGCTACTGCTTCGGCGGAGCCGTCGTGCTCGCGGCCGCTCGAGCCGGAATGGACGTCGACGCCGTCGGCAGCTTCCACGGCGCTCTGATCCCCGGGCCGGTCGACTCCGGCGCGGTCAAGGCCAGGGTGCTGGTCCAGACGGGCGCGGCCGACCCGATGGTGCCCCCGGACGCCGTCGAGAACTTCCGCAAGGAGATGACGGGCGCCGGCGCCAACTTCGAGATCGTCAGCTATCCGGGCGTGAAGCACAGCTTCACCAACCCCAACGCCGATCACGTCGGGATGGACGGGCTCGGCTACGACGCGGACGCCGATCGGGAGTCGTGGTCCAAGCTGCTGCGGATGTTCTCCGAGGTGTGGTCCTGACCTGACCCGCGCGAGGCCTCGATTCGTCCGCTCCGAATCGAGGCCGCCACCCCCCAGCCGGTTCCCGGTCCGACTTGGCAACGCCCCTGACGGGGCGTTTCTTCTGTACGCCAACCATTCACGAGGCGATCGGAATGCTCTCACCCACTTCTCGGTGGCCGGCCCTGCTCGTCTTCTGGGCCACCCTGGTCACGCCGGCAGCCGGCCAGACCCCGCTCGACTCGGCGTTCTTCGCCGGGATGGGTGCCAGGAGCGTCGGTCCGTCCGGTATGAGCGGCCGGATCGCCGCGGTCGACGGCGTCCACGCCGATCCGAACGTGATCTACGCCGGCGCCGCCACAGGCGGTCTCTGGAAGTCCACCAGCGGTGGGATGACCTGGACGCCGCTGATGGACGACTACCCCGCGAGCTCCATCGGGGCCATCGCCATCTACCAGGCGGCGCCCGACATCGTCTACGTCGGCACGGGCGAGCGCAACCGGCGCAACTCGGCCGGCGTCGGCACTGGGGTCTACAAGACCATGGACGGCGGCAAGAGCTGGACCCACCTCGGCCTCGAGAACACCGGCGCCATCGAGGCGATCATCGTCCACCCGAGCGACCCGAGCACCGCCTGGGTCGCCGCGCTCGGCAACACCTGGAGCGAGAGCGAGGACCGGGGCGTCTACAAGACCACCGACGGCGGCAAGTCCTGGCGCAAGGTGCTCTACGTCGACGAGAAGACCGGCGTGGGCGATCTGGTGGTCGACCCCTCCAATCCCAATCACCTGATCGCCGCGATGTGGCAGCACCGCCGTTGGCCCTGGTTCTTCGAGTCGGGCGGGCCCGGCAGCGGCATGCACGTGAGCTACGACGGCGGGGAGACCTGGAAGAAGCTGGGCCCGAAAGACGGCCTGCCGGAGGGCGAGCTCGGTCGGATGGGCCTCGACTTCTCGGTCAGCAATCCCAACGTCGTCTACGCCCTGATCGAAGCCAAGCGGAGCGTGATCGCCCGCTCGGACGACGGCGGGCTCACCTGGCGGGTCGTGAACCGGACCGAAGGCATCGGCGATCGTCCCTTCTACTACGGCCAGCTGCGGGTCGATCCCGAGAACGAGAACCGGGTCTACAACGTCAGGAGCCCGCTCGACCTGAGCGAGGACGGCGCGAAGTCGTTCCGCACCCTGCTCCCCTTCGCGCGGGTCCACGTCGACCACCATGCCTTCTACATCAACCCCAGAGACGGTCGCTTCATCGTCGACGGCAACGACGGCGGGATCTACATCTCGCGCGACCGCGGCGAGACCTGGCAGTTCGTGGAGAACCTTCCGCTGGCGCAGTTCTACCACGTCAACGTCGACATGGAGACCCCCTACAACATCCTCGGCGGCCTTCAGGACAACGGGTCGTGGCGGGGTCCGAGCTCGATCTGGGAGAACGGCGGGATCCGCTACTACCACTGGCGCGAGGTCGACTTCGGTGACGGCTTCGCGGCGCTGGCCCATCCCGCCGACCGCCGCTACGTCTTCGCGATGTCGCAGGGCGGCTCGCTGGTCAGATCCGACGTGCTGACCGGCGAATGGAAGTCGATCCGCCCCTCGCACCCCGATGGCGTGGACCTCCGCTTCAACTGGAACGCGGGCATTGCGATCGATCCGTTCGACGGCGCGGTCTACTACGGGAGCCAGTTCGTCCATCGGACCGCCGACATGGGCCAGACCTGGACGATCCTGAGCCCCGACCTGACCACCGACGACTCGACCAAGCAACGTCAGTTCGAGAGCGGAGGACTCACCTACGACGTCACCGCCGCCGAGAACCACACCACGATCCTGACCATCGCGCCGAGCCCGGTGGAGCAGGGCGTGATCTGGGTCGGCACCGACGACGGCAACGTGCAACTCACCCGCGACGGCGGCCGGACCTGGACCAACCTCGTCGATCGGATCCCCGGCGTCCCGAAGGCCACCTGGGTCCCTCACATCGAGGCCTCGAAATTCGATCGCGGCGCCGCTTTCGTGGTCTTCGACGACCACCGGCGCGGCAACAACACCCCCTACCTCTTCAAGACGACGGACTACGGCCGCACCTGGACCAGTCTGGTCACCTCGGAGATCGAGCCGTTCAACTTCGTCCACGTGATCGAGCAGGATCCGGTCAGCCGCAACCTGCTCTTCCTCGGCGCCGAATACGGGATGTACGTCTCGCTCGACGGAGGGAAGAAGTGGCGTCTCTGGCGCAACGGCCTTCCCCGGGCGCCGCATCGGGCCCTGGTCGTTCATCCCCGGGATCACGACCTGGTGATCGGCACCCACGGGCGGGCCGCGTACGTGCTGGACGACGTCCGTCCGCTCCGGGCGCTCGCGATCGATCCGGCCCTGGCGGCGAAGCCGCTCCACCTCTTCGAGATCCCCCCGACGATCCAGTACAACGCCGCCCAGGTCGCCGGCATGCGCTTCCTGGCCGACGCGAAGTTCGTGGGCGAGAACCGGCCCTATGGCGCGCTGCTCACCTACCTAGTGGGCGAGGGCGGCGATTCGGCCAAGGTCGCCATCACCGTCACCGATGCCGCGGGCGACACGGTTCGGCGCTTCGAGGGACCCGCCAGGCGCGGCCTCAACCGCACCGCCTGGAACCTCCGCTACGACGGACCCCGGCGCCCCGGCGGGGACGACACCCCGTCAGCGTTCCTCCCACCCGGCCCTCCGGTGCTGGCCGGCGTGTTCACGGTGACCGTTCGCCACGGTGACGAGGTCTCTTCCGGAACGGTTCGGGTCGACGCCGACCCTCGCTTCCAGATCTCCGAGGCCGACCAGCGCGCCAAGCGTGACCTGCTGCGTGTGGTTGCCGGAAGGCAGAACGTGGTGACCGAGGCGATCGAGCGGCTGAACGCCTCCGAGAAGGCCGTCGGTCGTGTGCTCGAGCAGGTCGGCAAGCGGACGGACGCGCCGTCGAAGGAGCTCGCCGAGGCCGCCAAGGCCCTTCAGAAGCGAATCACTGAGACCAAAGAGGTCTTCCTCGGTCCCCAGGGCAAGCAGGGAATCGTTCGCGGAGACCAGGCGGTCGCCAGCAAGGTCGGCTCCGTCTATTCGGCCCTCGCCTCGTCTCGCGACGCCCCGACCGAGGCGCAACGACTCGAGTGGACCCGGGCGGAGGCGGCGCTCGCGTCGGCACTCGAGACCGTGAACCGGCTGCTGAGCGACGAGGTCGGACCCTTCCGACAGCGCGCCGGCAACAGTCTGCTCGAGGTGTTCCCGGCGACGGATCCCCTCAGCCTGGACTGGAAGCGCCCCTGATCTCGGGCAACCCGTAAACGCAGGGGGAGACCCCGGAGGCTGCCATGAAGTGGATCGGAATCGGCGCGGCGGCGATCGCCGCCCAGCTGCTGGTGGCCGTTGTCGCGGGCGCGATGCTGCCCCGGGAGCATCGCGCCTCGAGCCGGCTCTCCATCCCGAGGCCGATCGATCAGGTATGGACCTTCGTCCGCGACTTCGGCCGGATCCCGAGCTACTGGAGCGACTTCACCGAGGTCGAGCGGCTGCCCGACGACGGCGGAAGGGAGGTCTGGCTCGAGAAGGGCTCGCAGGAGCTCACCATCGCCGTCACCGAGGAATCCCCGCCCACTCGTCTGGTGACCACGATCGTCGCCCCGGCCGGCGCGCCGTTTGGAGGCCGCTGGATCTACGAGCTGGTCACCACGGCGGACGGCACCGACTTGACCGTGACCGAGGACGGTTGGGTCGACAACAAGATCTTCCGCGTCGTGGCCAAGGCGATGGGTCACCACCGCACGCTCGACGCCTACCTCACCGCGTTGGGCCGCAAGCTCGGCTCGGCGAGTGGCCCGGTTCACCTGGAGCCCTGAGCGCTCAGCCGACCTCGATCGTCCGAGCCAGGCCGGCCGGCGCGCGAACCCGACCCACCACGCCGGCCAGCGCCACGAGGGCCACCAGGTAGGGCAGCATCAGGAAGAACTGATAGGGCACCGCGAGCCCCATCGCCTGGAAGGCGAACTGGAGCGCCGTCGTCCCACCGAAGAGCAAGGCGCCGAGCAACACGCCGAGCGAGCGCCAGCGGCCCAGCACCACGATCGCGATCGCGATGAAGCCGCGGCCGGCGGTCATCCGCTCGGCGAAGGTCCCGACCTGGGCGAGCACCAGCGTCGCACCCGCCACCCCCGCGAACAGGCCCGAGAGCAACACGGCGATCACCTGGGTTCGGATCACCCGGACACCGGTCGCGTGCGCCGCGGCGGCCCCCTCACCCGTCGCCCTGAGCCGGAGACCGAACCGGGTGCGGAAGAGCAGCCACCAGATCAACGGAACGGCCGCAAGCCCCAGATAGGTGAGGGCGGGCTGCGCGAAGAGCGCCGGGCCCAGGATCGGCACCCGATGAAGGCCGGGCACCTCGACCGCGCCGAGGGTCGGGAGATCGAGACCGGCCCCGGCGGAGCCGAACGCCTGGCGGTAGATCACTCCGGTCACGCCGATCGACGCCAGCGTCAACGCCGTGCCCGCGATGATCTGGTCGCTCCGCCCGATCACGGCCACCGCGGCGAAGCCGACCGCCACCAGCAGACCCGCCGCCGCACCCGCGGCGACGCCGACCCACGGCCCACCGTGAGCCGCGCCCAACGCGGCGCCGAGACAGCCCGCGAGCATCGCCCCCTCGATCGAGAGATTGATCACCCCGGCGCGCTCCGCCACCAGCTCGCCCGTGGCCGCCCAGAGCAGCGGCGTGGCGATCCGGACCGAAGCCGCGAGAAAGCCGCTCAGCGGATCCACGGGGTCTCCCTCACGTCGCCGCCAGGGTCCGCGCCGATCGCGCCCGGCTCACCGCGACCAGCACCACCACGATGATCACCGCCTGAACCACGTACACCGCCACGGACGGCACCTGGGCGTCTCGCTGCATCCCGCTCGCCCCGGCCTCGAGCGCCCCGAACACCAGCCCCGACGCGATCACCCCGAGCGGATTGAGACGGGCCAGGAGCGCCACCGCGATCGCGGTGAAGCCGTAGCCCGGAGACAGGTTCTGGTAGAGCGCGTAGGTGACGCCCGAGACCTCGATCGCCCCGGCGAGCCCCGCGAGTCCGCCCGACCAGAGCAGCGCCGCGCCGATCACCCGATCCACCGGAATCCGACCCGACACCGCGGCCGCCCGCGGCGCCTCGCCCACCGCGCGGAGCCAGAATCCCCAGCGAGTCCGGACGAAGATCGCCCAGGCCACGACCGCCAGGAGGAGCGCCAGCCCGAACCCCGCGTGCAGCCGGGTGCCTGGCAACGTCGGCAGGCGGAGCGCCGCCGGAATCGGTGCGCTCTGCGGGTAGATGCCGGAGGGCTCCTGCAGCGGCCCCTGCACGATCCAGCTGACCAGCGCCTCGGCCACGAAGCTGAGGAGCAGGGTGCTGATCACTTCCAGCACTCCGAACCGCAGCTTGAGGAGCACCGCGGGCGCCGCCCAGAGCGCCCCCGCGATCGCCCCCGCCAGCAGCACCACCGGCACGCCGACCAGCGGCGGCCAGGAGCCGAGCAGCAAGGCCACCCAGGTCGCGCCGATCGCACCCGCGTAGAACTGGCCCTCGGCGCCGATGTTGAGCGCCCCGCCCCGGAACGCCACCGCGATCCCGAGCCCGACGATCACCAGCGGCACCGCGCGGACCAGCGTCGCCGAGGTGATCGCGTACCACGAGCCGAAGGCGCCCCGCCAGAGCGCGGCGAGCGCCGACGGAGCGTCGTAGCCGAGCCCGGCGAGGCCCACGGCCAAGACCGCCAGGCCCAGCGCCGCGGCCCCGATCGGAAGCAGCCAGCCCAGCACGGCGCCGCGCGGCGCCACCCTCATTGGCCCCCCAGCATCAGACGCCCGACCTCGTCGCGACTCGCCCCGGCGGCCACCGGGATCGGGCGCCCGCGATACCAGACCACCACCCGGTCCGCGAGCGCGAGCACCTCGTCGAGGTCGGACGAGTAGACCAGCACGGCCACCCCGCGGGCCGCCAGATCGCGCAGCTTGCCGTGCACGAACCCGGTGGCCTTGAGATCCAGGCCGCGACTCGGATTCTCGGCCACCAACACGGCCGGATCGCCCTCGAGCGCCCGGGCGAAGATCACCTTCTGTTGATTGCCGCCGCTCAGGCTCCGGGCCGGAGCACGTGGTCCAGCCGCCCGGATCTCGAACTCCTCGATCAGCTGCTCGGTCCTTGCCCCGGCGGCCCGCCAGTCGAGCCAGGGCCCTCGAGACCAGCGAGGATCCTCCGAGGCGCCCAGCACCAGGTTCTCGGTGAGCGAGAATCCCGGAATCAGTCCCTCCACGGTTCGATCCTCCGGCACGAACGCGGCCGGCCCGCTCACCGAGACGTCGTCGGCCGGCTCGAGGCCGGCCACCGCTCGCAGGAAGCGGCGCTGTCCGTTGCCCTCGACCGCGGCGATCCCGACGATCTCGCCCGCTCGGACGTCGACGCCGTCTGCCCGGACCCGGATCTCACCCGGCACGGCGGGTGGACTCCGCCCCGAGTCGGGCTTGGGTTCGTCGCCGAGCATCGCGCGCGCCAACGAGGCGGGGGTCTGACCGGCGATCGCTCCCGAGTAGGTCACCATACCCCGGCGGAGCACGGTGACCCGGTCGACCGCGGCGAACGCCTCCTCGAGCTTGTGGGTGATCAGCACCGCCGAGCCGCCGTTGCCAGCGAACTCGCGGAGCAGGCCGAGCAGCTCGGCCACCTCGCTCGGCGCCAGCACGGCGGTCGGCTCGTCAAGGAGGAGCACTCGCGCGTCGGTGGCGAGGGCCTTCAGCACCTCGAGGCGCTGCTGTTGGCCGACGGTGAGCTCCTCGACGAGGGCGGCCGGGTCGAGGCCTCGCGCGAGGGTCTCCCGAACCCCGCCGGCGTTCCGCGCGGGACCCTCCGCCCAACCGGCCAGCTCGAGGTTCTCGCGGACGGTCAGCGTCGGTATCGACGTGAAGTGTTGGTGCACCATGCCCAGCCCGAGCGCGCGGGCCTCGAGCGGAGAGCCGATCCGGACCGCGCGGCCGCCGACGGCGACGCTCCCCGCGTCCGGCTTCACCAGCCCGAACGCGATCTGCATCAGCGTCGACTTGCCGGCCCCGTTCTCGCCGAGCAGGCCGTGGACTTCGCCCCGCTCCAGCTCGAAGTCGACGCCCTTGAGCGCGTCCACCGCGCCGAAGCGCTTGGCGATGGCGACGAGCTGGAGCGCCGACTCTCGCGCCACCGGGGCGGCCCGGCCTTAGAGACCCGTTGGATGGTCGAAGAACGACCAGCCGAGGTCGAACCGCGGAGCAACGTGGGCCGCGAGCGCCTTGACGCCGAGCTGCTCGGTGGCGTAGTGGCCGGCGTAGATCGTGTTCACGCCGAGCTCCATGGCATCGAAGTAGGTGTGGTGGGCGCCTTCGCCGGTGATGAACGTGTCGATCCCGGCCTCCCGCGCTGCCCGGATCCGCGAGCCCGCCCCCCCGGTGATGATCGCCACCCGATCCACCACCGACGGCCCGCCGGGAATCAGCCTGGCGTCGGTCGAGAGCAGGCCGTTCAGCCGGTCGACCAGCGATTCGCGCGACACCCCTCCCGGCAGCCGGCCCTGGCACCCCATCGAGATGCCCTTGTAGGTGTCGAACGGAGTCGGCTCCTCGAGCCCGAGCTCGCGCGCGAGGAGCACGTTGTTCCCGACCTCCGGGTGGACGTCGAGCGGGATGTGACTGGAGTAGAGGGCGACGTCGTGGGTCAGCAGCGCGGAGAGCCGCCGATAGCGCCGGTCCACCACGGGCTGATTGCCGTCCCAGAAGAGACCGTGGTGCACCAGGATGCAGGGCGGCGCGCCGAGCTCGCCGGCGAGCCGCACCGCGTGGTCGATCACCGCCTGCGACGCGTCGACCGCAGCGAGCAGGTGGCCGACCCGGCCGCCGTTGGCCACTTGGAGCCCGTTGACGGCATTGGTCTCGTCCGGGACCTCTTTGATCCGAAGGTACTGGTCGAGATAGGCGACCAGCGCGGCGAGGCGGGCCGCCACGGTCAGGCGGGCGGCACCGGCGGCAGCGTGCCGGCGATGATCGAGTCAGTGGCAGCCGCCACCCGGCCCATCAGATCCGGCGGCAGCAGCGAGTCGAGCGCCGGGTTGGGCACGTAGCGGATCACCCCACCCTCCAGGCCGAACGACTCGACCTTCGGCGTGAAGCGCCCCTCGGCCAGCTCCCGCGCGACCGCCAGGAACGCCCGGGGAAGGTCGATGATCGCCGAGCCGACGACGCGCTCGGGCGCCAGACTCCGCTGGTCGGCGTTGGCGCCGAACACGTAGACGCCTCGCGACTCCTTGGCCGCCTGGAAGACGCCGAGCCCCGCGGCGTCGGCGTTGTGGTGGAGCATGTCGACGCCGACTCGGATCATGGCGAGAGCGGCCTCGCGACCCGCGGCCGCGTCGTCGAAGTTGTTCAGGTAGGAGACCCGGGTCTCGATCGCCGGGTTCATCCGCCGGGCGCCGGCCACCCACCCCTGATAGCCGCGGCGAATCGGTGGGAGCTCGATCCCGCCGACGAAGCCGATCTTGCCCGTCTTGCTGAGCGCCCCGGCGACCATGCCGGCCAGGAAGGTCCCCTCCTCGATCCGGAACACGAGCGGAGCGACGTTGCCCGCGACCCGCTCGCCCGAGGTCACGATGAACACCGTGTTCGGATGCTCCGCGCTCACCCGCTCGGCCGGCTGCTGAAACTCGAAGCCATGGCCGAAGACCAGGTCCCAGCCCTGCACCGCGTAGGTCCGGAGCGCCTCCTCCTGCTCGGCCGGGGTCCGCGCTTCGACGTGGCTCACCTCGACTCCGAGGCTGTCGCGGATCAGCGTGAGCCCCGCGTAGGCACCGGCGTTCCAGGCCGCGTCCGCGATCGACCCCGGCGTGATCAGCGCGACCCGGAGCCGCGGGCTCCCGGCGCCGTCGGCTCCTCCGGCCTCGCCGGACCCACCGCCGCAGCCGGCCGCGAGCAGAAGGACGACGAGGAGCACCAGCCTCACGACGCGGCCGTCTCCATCCGCACGGCTCCGTTCACCCGTCCGCCCTCCTGGATCAGGAGTCGCGGCGTCGCCAGGTCGCCGTGCACCACGGCGGTCGGCTGCACTTCGATGCGCTCGTCCGCCGTGACGCTTCCCCGCACCTCGCCACCGAGCACCGCCTCGCGGGTCTTCATGTCACCTTCGACCACGCCACCCTCGGACAGCAGGATCTGCTGCCCGGCGGAGACGTTGCCCGTGACCCTACCCTCGATCCGGATCACGCCGTCGGCGGTGAGATCGCCGGAGACCACCAGGTCGGGCGCGACGATCGAGAGCGCGTTGCCCTCCACCCGGCGGCGCGGCGCGGCGGGCGCGGCGGTTTCCGATCCGGGATTCGAGAAGATGCCCATTGGTTACTGGCCCTCCTTCACCATCGTGAGCGGGTCGATGGAGACCCCGTTGTGTCGGATCTCGAAATGCAGGTGGGGCGCCGTCGAGCGCCCGGTGTTGCCCGACCTGCCGATCACCCGGCCGGCGCGGACTCGCTCGCCTTCGTTCGCCGTGGTCCGGGAAAGATGGCCGTACATCGTCTGATAGCCATCGGGATGCTGCACCAGAACGAAGCGCCCGTATTCGGCGTCCTCTCCCGCCTGCAGCACCGTGCCGCCCCCGGCCACCCGTACGAGCGCTCCGACCGGCACCGCGACGTCGAGCCCCGCATGCTGGTCGGAGCCCTCGGCCTCGGAGTACCCGCGGGTCACGTAGCCCCGCTCGTCGAGCGGCCAGTACCGCGGATCGGTCGGCCCCGCAACGTAGACGGGGCGAAGCTCTCGGGGGAGCACCTGCACGGTGGGCGCCACCGGCAGCGGCGATCCCAGCTGAACCGGGTCCGGGACGATGTCGGCGCCGACCAGTCGGCGTAATCGGGAGAAGTTGGCCTCGACGCTGTCGAGGGCCTGCGCCAGCTCGCGCACCCGGGCGTTGTCCCGCTGGAGTCGCTCCACCTCGCGCTCGAGCCCGGGCACCCGGGCCGCCTGCCGCGCGATCGGCGCGTAGTACGCGACCGCCAGCACCAGAAACACCACCACGGCGATCGTCGCGATCAGGAGGCCCCGGAGCAGCCAGAGCGGAACCCGGTAGCTGGTCGACTTGAGAGCTCCGTCCCGGTGGATCATCACCGAGACGCTTCGCCGGAGGTTCATCCCTCGAATGGCGCGCCGAGGATCAGCTCGAGGAGCCGGGCGAGATCGTCGTTCGAGTAATAGGTGACGGTGACGAACCCGCGGCCCCGCCGGCGAGCGGTCACCCGGACGTCCGTCTGCAGCCGCTGACGCAGCGCGTCTTCCACCCGGCGCACCTCGGCCGACGCCGAGCGCTCCGGCGTCTTCC
This sequence comes from Gemmatimonadales bacterium, assembly GCA_041390205.1. Classification (GTDB taxonomy): domain Bacteria; phylum Gemmatimonadota; class Gemmatimonadetes; order Gemmatimonadales; family GWC2-71-9; genus SHZU01. The sequence goes on along the minus strand of JAWKQJ010000007.1, from coordinate 101,874 downwards.
CCCGCTTGAGCTTCCGACCCGGCACCTCGCCGCGGACCCGCGCTTCGAGCTCACGAACCGACCAGCCCTCGGCCGCCGCCGTCTTGGCCATCTTGGCGATCTGTCGGTCCTCGCCCAGGGCGAGCAGCGCGCGCGCGTGGCCCTCCGAGAGCGAGCCCGCCTCGACCATCCCCTGCACCTCGCTCGGCAGCCGGAGCAGTCGCACGGTGTTGGCGACCGTCACCCGATCCTTGCCGACCAGTCGCGCCACCTCCGATTGGCTGAGACCGAACTCCTGCATCAGCCGGTCGTAGCCGCGGGCCTCGTCGAGCGCGGAGAGCTCGTCACGCTGCAGGTTCTCGATCAGCGCCAGGGTGAGGAGACTGGTGTCGTCGGCCTCCTTGACCACCGCGGGCACCTTCTGCCAACCCAGCGTCTGGACGGCCCGCCAGCGCCGCTCGCCTGCGATCAGCTCGTAGCCGCCGCCGGCGCCGGCGCGGACCACCACGGGCTGCAGCAGACCCGACGCGCCGATCGAATCCGCCAGCTCCTTGAGGGCCTGCGGCTCGAACTCGCGTCGCGGCTGGAACGGATTCGGCTTGATCGAGGCGACCGGCAGCTCCGTGAGGGCCCCGGCCTGCACCGCCTGCTCTTTGCTGATCGGACCCAGCAAGGCCTCGAGGCCTCGACCCAAGCGTCTCGACTCGCTCACGTGGCGCCTCCCGCCGGCATGCTGCGCGCCCGATCGGCTCGCTTGATCAGCTCCTGGGCGACGGCGATGTAGCTCTTCGCGCCGACCGACTGCACGTCGTACATCAGAATCGGCTTCCCGAAGCTCGGCGCCTCGGCGAGTCTGACGTTTCTCGGCACCACCGTCTTGAACATCTTGGCGCCGAAATACTCCTGCGCCTCCTGGGCGACTTGCCGGCAGAGGTTGAGGCGCGAGTCGTACATCGTCAGCAACACGCCGTCGAGCGCGAGGTCCGGGTTGAAGTTCTGCTGCACCAGCCGGACCGTGTTGAGCAGCTGGGAGATTCCCTCGAGCGCGTAGTACTCGCATTGGATCGGGATCAACACGCCCTGCGCGGCGGTGAGCACGTTGAGCGTGATCAGTCCGAGCGAGGGCGGGCAGTCGATCAACACGAAGTCGTATTCGGACTCGACTTGCGCCAGGGCGGTGCGGAGCCGGTGCTCGCGCGAGGTCTCGCTCACCAGCTCGATCTCGGCGCCGACCAGATCCTGGCTCGCGGGCAGGACCGACAGAAACGGCAGCTCCTGATCGGCCGAGATCGCGCTGGCCGCCGGCGCCGATTCCACCAGCACGTGATAGAGCGAGGGGCGGTCGGCCGCCTTGTCGAGTCCGACGCCGCTGGTGGCGTTCGCCTGGGGGTCGGCGTCGACCAGCAGGGTCTTTCGCTCGGCGATGGCCAGGGAGGCGGCGAGGTTGACGGCAGTAGTAGTCTTCCCTACTCCGCCCTTCTGGTTTGCGATCGCGATTATTCTTGCCATGCTTTGTAAGCTAATGTGTTACTCTGCATAGGATTACATCGACGAATGGACCGCGGATTACCCTGGAAGCAGAGAATATAGCTCTCGTCGAGTCCTTGGCAAATGGCTGTTTTGTTCCACGTGAAACTCCTGGCCGAAGATGCCGGCATCGCCCGGATCCAGCCCCGTCCGGGAGGTCGGCGGCGCCCCCGGCAGCCATAGACTCCGAACCGTTCAGCTTGTCCCTCCCCACGATCCGACGACGCTTCAGGCGAAGCCCCTCGAGCCGGCTAGAGCCAGCTCGTCGTCTTCGGCCCGGCCGGCCAATGGTGCGACGCCGGGGTAGTAGGACCGTCGGCGAGCTCGCTGCGAGGGGGCACCAGACACCGGCCAGGACCAAGGGGACCACGCCGCGCGACGCTGGCCAGGGCCCAAGGACCCGATCCAGCCCACAGGGGGACTCAGCTGCCCGGCCCAGCATCCTTCGCAGCGCACCGCCGTCGGACGAACCCCCTGCTGGGGGACCGGCCCCCCCGTACCCGCCTCGACGAAAGCCCGAAAGGTCGAGAAAGGCCCCACGCCGAGGCGCTCCCTCCCCGCCGCCCCTGCCCCGGGGCCGCGACCGACACGCCTCGTGCGCCTACCGAATCACAGCCCGAGGCCAGCAGCGGCTCCCCACCAAAAGGCCCTACCAGTCGGTTGCGGCAGCGGCCCCACATTCGAAGGCCCGGCCACGGGCGCGCGACCGCCGCCGGGTCGAAGCCGAGCCACCAGCGGGCCAGCCTGCTCGGCGACGCCGCACCTCGTTCGAAGCGAAGGCGCCCCCGGTGGCCCGACCAACCCGGGAAAGGACAAGGAGCCAGCCTCACGGAGTTCGCCCGCAGCGGTCATCGGGGGCCGTCGCTCTGGCCCTGGCGGCCGAGCCACCCGGGACACCGCATCGCGCCGGGATCGAGCACGCTCGAGCGACCGGCCAGATGCCGGTCCGAGTGCGGAGCGACCCATGTCCCCACTCCGTCGACCGGGCTCCCTCGCAACAGATGCCGGACCGGAATGGCGCCAAACGGCCTCCGCCAGCCCCCCAGAGCGGGAGTCGCCGAAGCTCGAACAAACGAAAAGGCCCCGGGAGGGGCCTCATGTTTCACGTGAAACGCCTGCGCGGCCGCGAGAACTTGTTGGGGACCCCGCCCGGGCGGCGTCAGAGCAGGAGCCCGTGGGCGGGGCGGAGTCAGCTCGCGGCGAGACGCCGCTTGGTCACTTCGAAGAGCAGACCATGGAGATCTGCCGGTGAGAGCCCGGGAATCCTCGCGGCCTGCCCCAACGTGGACGGGCGCCTGGCATTGAGCTTCTCCCGGGCCTCGAAGGAGATCGCCTGGAAGTCCCGGTAGTCGACCTGCGCGGGAAGCTCGAAAGCCTCCATCTCCCTGAGCTTCCCCGCCATCCGACCCTCGCGGTCGATATACCCCTGGTAGCGAAGCTCGATCTCCGCCCAGCGCTCGTCCCCCTCCCGATAGGCGACCCCAGCCGCCTCCAGCAGGACCCCGAGAGAAGCCCCGGGTCGCTTTGCCAAGTCCGCGACCCGGCAAGGAGCCACGATCGCCGCCGACCCGATCTCCTTCAGATGGCGATTCACACCGTCGGGAGCAACCGTCGCCCGGGAAGCCAGAGACAGCACCCGCTCCTCCGCCTCCAGCGCCGCCTCGGCGGTTCGACGCTCCTCGTCGTCGAGCAAGCCCAGGGCAACCGCCGTCGGAAACAGACGGCGCAAGGCGTTGTCCTGCCGGAGCGTCAAACGGAACTCCGCCCGCGAGGTGAACAGCCGGTAGGGCTCGTCGACGCCCTTCGTGACCAGGTCGTCTATCAGCACACCGATGAAGGCCTGGTCCGGCCGGGACGAATGGCTCGAGACCAAGCGCCAGGCCGGCCGCGTTGATCCCGGCCACGACGCCTTGCCCGGCGGCCTCCTCGTATCCGGTCGTGCCGTTGATCTGCCCCGCGAAGAACAAACCCGGCAGCGACCGCAGCATCAGGGTCCGGTCCAGCTGCGTCGGCGGGTAGTAGTCGTACTCGATGGCATAGCCCGGACGGGTCATCTCCACCCGCTCGAGCCCCGGCACCGTGCGCAGGTACTCGAGCTGCACCGCCGTCGGCAGCGAGGTGCTCAGCCCGTTGACGTACATCTCCCGGGTCTCGAGCCCCTCCGGCTCCAGGAAGACCTGGTGCCGCCGCGCGTCCGGGAACCGCACCACCTTGTCCTCGATCGACGGACAGTACCGGGGACCCCGGCCGCTGATCTCACCACCATAGAGGGCGGACTCCGCCAGATGGCCGAGCACGATGTCCCGGAGCGGCTCTCCCGTGTAGGTCACGAAACACGGAAGCTGCCGCGGCGGATCCGCCCTTACGAATGAGGAGAACCAATAGGCCCCGTGATCGCCGTCCTGGCGCTTCGTCCGGCTGAAGTCGACCGTGCCACCATCGATCCTCGGAGGTGTCCCGGTCTTGAAGCGTTCTCTCGTAATTCCTTTGTCTTCAATATCTTGCGCCATCTCCACCGAGGCGGGATCCCCCGCCCGCCCGCCGGTGGCGCCCGGGCCGAGCCCGACGTGGATCCTGCCCCGCAGGAAGGTGCCCGCCGTCACCACCACCGCCCGCCCGGCGAACCGCCGGCCGTCGGTCGTGAGCACGCCGGTCACCCGACCGCCGGCCGTCTCCAGCCGGGCGGCCGTTCCCTGCGCGAAGCGAACGTTAGGCAGCCGCTCCACCTCCGCCCGCACCGCCCGGCGGTAGAGCCCCCGATCGCACTGCGCCCGTGGCGACCAGACCGCCGGCCCCTTCGATCGATTGAGCATGCGGAACTGGATCCGCGCCCGGTCGGTCGCGCGGCCCATCACCCCGCCGAGCGCGTCCACCTCGCGCGCCACCGTCCCCTTCGCGATCCCGCCGATCGCGGGGTTGCAGGACATCTGGCCGATCGTCTCGAGATTCTGAGTCAGGAGCAGCGTGCGAGCGCCACGCCGGGCCGAAGCCACTGCGGCCTCGGTCCCGGCGTGCCCGCCACCGATCACGATGACGTCGTACTCCACGAGTCCCTCTAGCCGGCCGCGATCCAGCGCGCCACGTCCTTGACGCTCGCGCGCTTCCCGTACATCAGGATCCCGACCCGGTAAATCCGCGACGACACCCAGACGATCGCCAGCAATCCGATGATCGTCGTGGCCGCGTAGAGCAACAGCTGCACGACCGGGATCGGTGACAGCGAGTACCGCACCGGCACCACGAACGGCGCCAACGGGGGGATGTACCCGGCGATCTGCGCGAACGAGCTCGACGGATCGTTGAGCAGCGCGAAGGTCGAGAAGAAGCCGACCATCACCACCATCAGCACCGGGAACTGCGCCTGCTGGGTGTCCTGGATCGTGTTGCACATCGATCCGACGGCCGCGTAGAGCGAGCTGAAGAGCAGGAAGCCGAGCACGAAGAAGAACAGGAACACGACCAGGAGATCCGCGCTCATCGTCGGCAGGAGACCGCCGGTCGCCGGGATCGGGATGCCCAACGCGGACATGATCGCCACGCGATTGGAGGAGAGCAGATACGCCGCCCCGGCCCAGATGCTGATCTGCGTCAGACTCACCAGCCCGACCCCGACCACCTTGCCGAGCATCATCTGGAACGGCGTCAGGCTGGACACCAGGACCTCGATGATCCGATTCGACTTCTCCTCGATCACCGAGGTCATCACCTGGGTGCCGTAGAGCAGCAGCGCCATGTACAGGATGATCCCCATCGCGTAGGCCAGCGCGAAGACCGCGCCGCCCGACTCCTCGGTCAGCTTGCCCTGGGTGATCTTCCTGGTCTCGAGGCCGAGCGGCGTGGTTGCCCGGAGCGCCACGGTGGGGTCGACGCCCGCCCGGCGCAGCCGTTCCGTCACCACCAGCGGAGTGAGCGTGCTCCGGAGCGAGCCCATGTCCTCCTGACTCGCGACGTTCTCCCCGAAGTACCGCATCCGCCCCGAGGCGATCCCGTCCTCGTCCACCACCAGGATCCCGTCGAACCCGGGCGCGCCGTCCGCTTCCTGGAGTCCGGTCAATGGCACCAGCGAATCCAGCACCGCCTTCGAGTCGGCGCCCGACCGGATCCGGGTGACCTCGTACTTCGCCGTGGCCTTCTCGCCTCGGCCGACCGTCACCTTCCCCAGCGCGTCGGCCACCCGTTGGCCGAACTCGCCCTCCGACGCGTCCACGATGGCCACCCTCACCCCGGTGTTGCCCCGGCTGAGCAGCAGCGCCGGCAGGATGATCAGGCCCCCGAAGAACAGCGGCCCGAGCAGCGTGGTGAGCAGGAAGGCGCGGGTCCGGACCCGCTCCACGAACTCCCGTCGGATGACGGCGAAGACCTTATGCATGGGCCACCTCGCTGGCGGGAGCGCTCGTGGCGTCCGCGCCGACCTTGGCGATGAAGATCGACTGCAGGGACGGCTCGCGGACCTCGAATCTCGAAAGGCCCACGCCCGCCTGGACCAGACTGGTCAGCAGGTTCTCCGGGTCCGCCCCCTCGGCCAGCTCGGCCTCGGCCGTGGCGCCGTGATCCTCGACCCGGGTCAGCAGCCGCCGGTCGGCAAGGATCGGAGCCGCCCGCTCGGCGTTCCGGGTGAAGCTCAGCGCCACGTGGCGCCCGCCGAACTCCCGCTTGATGTCGGCCAGCGGCCCGTCCACCACCTTCTTGCCTCGGGCGATGATCACGATCCGGTCGCACATCTTCTCGGCCTGCTCCATGATGTGGGTCGAGAAGAGCACCGTTCGTCCCTGCCGGGCCACCTCGACCACCACCTCACGCATCACCTGACTGTTGACCGGGTCGAGCCCGCTGAAGGGCTCGTCCAGGACCACCAGCTCGGGATCGTGCAGCAGCGCGCCGATGAACTGGGTCTTCTGCTGCATTCCCTTGGACAGGTCCTGAACCTTCTTCATCGCCCAGTCCTGCAGGCCCAGCCTCGCCAGCCACGCGCCCGCCTTCTCGCGCGCGATCGAGCGCTTGATCCCCTTCGCCTCCCCAAGGAACGAGAGCTGGTCCAGCACCCGCATCTTGGGATAGAGGCCGCGCTCCTCCGGCAGATACCCGATCCGATGGGACAGGTCCCGGCTCGCGGATGGCTCGCCCAGCACCGAGATCCGCCCTTCGTCCGGCATGATGATGTTCATCATCATCCGAATCGAGGTGCTCTTCCCTGCGCCGTTCGGACCGAGCAGCCCGAAGATCCCACCCCGCGGCACCGTGAGGGAGAGATCGCTCACCGCCGTGTGACCGGCGAACCGCTTGGTCACCCGGTCGACCGTGATCACGTTTTCGCTCATCGTCATCGCCTTCCGTTTTCGGAGTCGCCCGGGGCCTCGTCGCCCGGCTCGAAGATCGCTTCCAGCGCCTCGCCGAACACCCGTCCGATCGCGAACGCGAGCGGCAGGCTCGGGTCGTACTTGCCGGTCTCGATGGCGTTCACCGTCTGCCGCGAGACGCCGAGACGCTCGGCCAACTGCGCCTGCGACCACCCCCGCGTGGCCCGGAGCAGCCGCAGCCGATTCCTCACCGGTATTTCCGCCGGACGACCGCCAGCCCGATCGCCCAGAACACGAAGATCGCCACCCAGAGAAACGGGTAGGCATGACTCGCCGGAACGTCGGGCACGGCGCCCGCCCTGGCAAGCGCCCCGTACGCCATCGCCAGGATCCCGGTCCCGCCGAACTGAACGACCAGCGCCTCGAGGTGGATCAGACGCTCGAGCTCGTCCAAGCCCCGGATCCAGCCGGCGAAGCCGAGAAAGAACGCAACGAGCGGTATGACGGGAACCAGCACCGCCACGGTTTCGACTCCGGCGGGGAGCAGGTGCTCACGCCGCAGCAGCGCGACCACCAGCGAGAGACCAGCTGACACCATCGCCAGCCAGAGCAGCCGGTAAGGGTGCCCGGAGCGTCGCTTTGCCGTCACGGCCATTTGCCCTCCGTCGAAGTCGTCGCGGGACAAAGTAAAGCGTCCTTGTCACTATGACAAGGACGCTTTACACGCACCAGGGGCTCCGGCGAGCTCCGCCGTGGCTTCCTACTTCGATCGAAACCCCTGTCTGAGGTAGCAGACTTAAGAGGTATGCGTCGCTACTACCTCACCGGACCTGACTCGGGTCCACGTCGACCAACCGATCGATCGACGCCGCGTCCGAGCTGGGCACGACCAGTGTCCGGTGAGTGATCTTGACCCCGAACTTGAGCTGCTTCCGCAGCCAGGCCTCGACCGATTCGCCGCCCTCGGCATCGAAGGCGGCGACGTCGCGCATCACCACCCCGCGCGCCGTCCGCTCGTGATAGCGCCCCACCCAGACCTGGCCGGCATTGCCCTTCACCAGCACGGTGACGCCGTGCAGCTCTTCGTGACCGGGATGAAAGACGTGTCCCATGGCGTCAGCGGGGGGCGCCGCAGTGCTCTTCGAACGCGCGCTTCAGGTCGCCCGCGATCGCGTCCGGCCCGCGGCCTTCGATCTGGTGCCGATGGAGGAAGTAGACCACCTCGCCGTCCCGAAGCAGCGCCACCGACGGCGAGCTGGGCTGGTAGTCCGCGAAGTAGCTCCGCGCCCGAGCCGTCGCGTCGAGGTCCTGCCCGGCGAAGACGCTGTAGACCGCGCTCGGCCGGACGCCCTGGCCCAGCGCCATCGCCAGCCCTGGCCGCGCCGCGCCGGCCGCGCATCCGCAGACCGAGTTGACGAACACGAGCTGCACGCCCTCCGGATCGCCCAGGACCGCGTCCACGTCGGCGACCGTCTTGAGCTCCTTCACCCCGATTCGGGTGAGCTCGGCCCGCATCGGGGCCACCAATCTCTCGTCGTATGGCATTGCCGATCTCCCGCGGCGGGAAGTCCGCCGCCGTTCCTATTGGTGTTCGGGTGACGCCTCGCTCCCGGCGGAGCGGAGCGCCTCCATCATCGTGTGCCAGGCGAGCGTCGCGCACTTGACCCGGATCGGGAAGGCCGACACGCCGCTGAAGGCGCTCAAGCAACCGAGCTGCTTTCGAACCGCGGTCCGCGCCTCCTCGTCGGCGGGGGCATTGCCCGTCACCACCTGGTGGAATCGCTGAAACAGCTGCTCCGCCTCCTCGACCCGCTTGCCGCGAATCACGGTCGTCATCATCGACGCGGAGGCCTTCGAGATGGCGCAGCCCTGACCCGTGAAGCCGACGTCGGTCACCACCCCGTCCTCGACCTGCACCCCGACCGTGAACGCGTCGCCACACAGCGGGTTCTTCCCCTCGGCGGTTCCCGAGGGGGCGCCAAGCGAGCGGAAGTTCCGCGGCGACCGATTGTGATCGAGGATCAGAGACTGGTAGAGGTCGTCGAGCTCGCTCATACGCCGAAGACCGACTGGGCCCGCTTCACCCCGCGCACCAGCGCGTCGACGTCGGCGCTCGTGTTGTAGGGGGCGAACGAGGCCCGCACCATCGCCGGGACGCCGAAGCGCTTCATCAGCGGCTGGGCGCAGTGGTGCCCGGCGCGAACCGCGACTCCCTCGGCGTCGAGGGCCGTGCCGACGTCGTGCGGATGGACTCCGTCCACCGTGAACGCGAGCACCGCAACCCGCCGCTCGCTCTGCCCGAAGCAGCGGACCCCGGCGACTTCCGCGAGCCTGGCCACCGCCTCGGCGAGGAGTCCGTCCTCGTAGGCGAGCCCGGCCGCCCGGTCCCAGCCCTCGAGGTACTCGATGGCCGCGCCGAGACCGATCACCTCGGCGATCGCCGGGGTGCCCGCCTCGAACCGGGCCGGCGGCGGCGCGTAGGTCGATCGCTCGATCTCGACCGACGCGATCATCCCGCCGCCGCCCTGCCACGGCGGCATTCCCTGCAGCAGCTCCCGTCTCGCCCAGAGCACCCCGACGCCCGTGGGCCCGAAGGCCTTGTGACCGCTGAACACGTAGGCGTCGCAGCCCAGGCCGCGCACGTCGACCAGCAGGTGGGGCGCCCCCTGGGCACCGTCGACCACGACCAGGCCGCCGACCCGGTGGGCGATCGCGGCGATCCGCTCGATCGGGAGAATGGTCCCCACCACGTTCGACGCGTGCGCGACCGCCACGATCTTGGTCCGCTCGGAGCACAGCCGCTCGAGCGCCTCCAGATCCAGCTCGCCCGCGTCGGTCACCGGGATCCGGCGCACCCGGGCCCCGGTCGCCTCGGCGACCAGCTGCCAGGGGACGATGTTGGAGTGGTGCTCCAGCTCCGACACCAGGATCTCGTCGCCGGCCCCGAGCCGGGGCCGGGCGAGGCTCTGCGCCAGCAGATTCAGGGACGCCGTGGTGCCGGCGCTGAAGACGATCTCGTCGGCCCCGTCGGCGTTGATCCAGCCGGCGACCCGATCCCGGACGGCCTCATAGGCGGAGGTCGCTTCCTGACTGGCCGTGTGGACCCCGCGCGCCACGTTGGCGCAGTACTCGTCGAAGTAGCGGCCCATCGCCGCACCCACGGCCTTCGGCTTGAGCGCGGTCGCCGCGTTGTCGAGGTAGGCGATCGGACGCCCCCGGACCACCCGCTCCAGCATCGGGAAGTCCCGCCGGACGGCGCCCACGTCCCAGCTGGTCGCTGCCACCGACGACGACCCCATCGGCTACGCCTCCTCGCCGTGGACCACGGCCAGCCGCTCGTGCACGACCTGCTCGAGCGCCGTCCGGACTGGCGCCGACGCCACCTCGTTCAGCACCTCGGCGGCGAACGCGTAGGTCAGGAGTCGGCCGGCCTCGGCCCGGGGAATCCCGCGGCTCTGGAGATAGAAGAAGGCCGCTTCGTCGATCTGCCCGACCGCCGCCCCGTGGGTGCACTTCACGTCGTCCGCGAAGATCTCGAGCTGCGGCTTGGTATCGACCGAGGCCTGGTCCGAGAGCAGGAGCGCCCGGTTGGTCTGCTTGGCGTCGGTCTTCTGGGCCTCGGGCTGCACGAAGATCTTCCCGTTGAACACGCCATGGGCCCGGTCGTCGAGGACGCCCTTGTAGACCTCCCAGCTCCGGCAATCCGGCTGGTCGTGGAAGATGGCCGTGTGGTTGTCGAGCAGCTGCTTGCCCCGCCCCACGTAGAGCCCGTAGAGCAGCGACTCCGCGTTCGGCTCGTTGAGCCGCGCGTGCAGGTTGTGGCGAGCGATCGCGCCCCCCATCACCAGCGAGAACGACCGGTAGTGGCTGTCCCGCGCCTGGTCGATGTGGGTGAAGGCCACGTGATACGCGGCTTCGCTCTCCCGCTGGATCCGGCCGTGCTCCACCCACGCGTTCGCCCCGACGTCCACCTCGGTGACGGCGTTGGTGAGGTAGCTCGACTCCGGCGCGAGCGTCAGATAGCTCTCGACCAGCTGCGCCCTCGCCTCGGCCCCGATCAGGATCAGGTTGCGCGGCTGGATCGCCACCTGGGCGGCGGCACCGGTGGCCACGAACACCAGGTGGATCGGCTCCCCCGCGTCGACCCCGGGAGCCACCTCGATCACCGCCCCTTCTTTCATGAACGCGGTGTTGAGCGCGGTGAACGCCGTCGCTTCCGCCTCGACGTGCTTGGCGGTATTCCGCTCGAGCAGCTCCGGGTCTTCGGCCAGGGCCACCGACCAGGGACGGACTCGGACCCCCGGCTGATCGCCGGTGATCGAGAGCTCGGGCTGGTAGCGGCCGTCGACGAAGACCAGCCGCCGCCAACCGGTCTCTCCAAAGAGATACGGCTCGAGGTCGGCCAGCCGGACCGGGGTGCCCGCCGGCGACTCGACCGCGAACTCGGTGCTCGCGATCGGACCGACCGGTGTGAAGCGCCACTCCTCGTCCTTGGCCGTCGGGAAGCCGACCTCCCGGAAGCGGCCGATCGCCCGCTCCCGGAGCGGACGGAGCCACGCCGGTCCCTTCCCTCCGCCGTTGGCGGCGAACGCCTCGAACTGCCGAACCAGGCTCTCGCTCACGCGGTGGCCTCCTGGACCCCGGTGAGCCACTCGTAGCCCTTCTCCTCCAGCTCGAGCGCCAGCTCCTTGCCGCCCGAGCGGACGATCCGCCCGTCGGCCAGCACGTGCACGAAGTCCGGAACGATGTGGTTGAGCAGCCGCTGGTAGTGGGTCACCACCAGGAACCCCCGCTCCGGGGTCCGGAGCGCGTTCACCCCGCGGGCGACGATCTGGAGCGCGTCGATGTCGAGGCCGGAGTCGGTCTCGTCGAGCACGGCCAGCTTGGGCTCGAGCACCGCCATCTGGAGGATCTCGTTCCGCTTTTTCTCACCGCCGGAGAACCCGGCGTTCACCTGGCGCTGCATCAGCTCCGGGCCCCACTCGACCATCTCGAGCTTCTTCTCGAGCAGATCGAGGAAGTCCATCAGGTCCATCTCCTCCTGGCCGCGCGCCAGTGCGGGCTCGTTGTAGGCCGAGCGGAGGAAGTAGGCGTTGGTGACGCCGGGGATCGGTCAGGTACTGGAACGCCAGAAGCACCGGCCTGGGCCCGCTCCTCCGGGCTCCATGTCGAGCAGGTCCTGCCCCTCGAAGGTGATCGACCCCGCGGCCAGTGACCTCGTACGCCGGGTGCCGGCGATGCTGCAGGCCAGCGATGCTTGCCGGGCCGTTCAGGCCCTGGTCCGTGACCTCGCCGGCGTTGATCGTGGTCGATGCCTTTGTGAGGATCAGCTTCTCGCCGGCTGAGCATGGAGGTTAGGCCTGGAGCATCATGTGTCGGAATTCCGGAATCGATTGGTTTGTGCGTCGACTCGACTCAGCCCGCTGCGCCTTCGAGGCTGATGCCCGGCGCTCGCCCTCCACGGCGAACTCCATCGGGAGCTCGCGGAAGACTTCTGAAGCCGTTGACGATCATCGAAATGGCGTTCTCGGTAGTCAGGCCCGCGCTGCCCGGGAGTGAAGATCTGGTCTTCACCGATCTTCGAGGTCGAGGCCTCGTGCTCAGTCGACGCCGTCAGGTTCCGCACGTCGATGTGCGGAAGGTATGGGCGCCGCAGCGGTTGCCGATCAGCATGCTGTCGCACTGGGTGTAGTTGCGGGCCCGATCCGCCTTCGGCATCACCTTCACCTGGCCGCGATAGCTGTTCTGGCCCCGGCCCGCGGAGATGCCCGCCGAGACTGATGAACTCCGCGTGTTCCGGCCGATGTGGATCATCTTCGTGCCGGTATCGGCCACTAACGCCCGTTGGTGACGGCGACCGGGTAGAACTCGCCCACCGAATCGTCGCCCTGGAGGATCGCGCTGGGATACTTCCAGGTGATGGACGGCGGTCTCGACCTGGGTCAGGGAGATCTTGCTGCGGGGCCCGCCACTTCCCGCGCTTGGTGACGAGTTGTAGATGCCGCCCCTTGCCTCTTCGTCGCCCGCGTACCAGTTCCCGAACCGTGGAGTATTTGACCGTGGCGTCTTCGAGCGCGACGATCTCGACCACCGCGGCGTGGAGCTGGTTTCTCGTCCCGCTTGGAAGCGCCGTGCAACCTTCCAGATAGCTGACGTGCGCCCCTTCTTCGGCGACGATCGGAACCGCTCCATTGCCGGTGTTCTGGGCGTTGATCCGGAAGTAGGTGGAGAGATCCATCGGGCGGACGCCCTTCGGGACGAACACGAACGAGCCGTCCGTGAAGACCGCCGAGTTGAGCGCCGCGAAGGGGTTGTCCGTCACCGGCACGACCGACCCGAGATACTGCTGGACCAGGTCAGGATAGTCCTTCTACGCCTGGAAAAGGGCAGAAGATGATGCCCATCTCCGCAGCCTTCTTATGGGAGGTTCCGACCGAGACCGAGTCGAAGATCGCGTCGACAGCCACGCCGGCGAGGAATCTTCTGCTCGAGCGGGATCCCGAGCTTCTCGTAGAGTCTCGCGGAGCTTAGGATCGATCTCGTCCAGGCTTCCCAGCGGCTGCTTGGTCTTCGGCGCCGCGTAGTAGCTGATGCTCTGGTAGTCGATCGGCGGGTAGCTGACGTTGGACCAGTGCAGCTCGGTCATCTTGAGCCAGGCTCGATAGGCCCGGAGCCGCCACTCGAGCATAGAAGGCGGCTCCTGCTTCTTCTCGAGATGAGCCGGACCAGCAGCTTCGTTCAAGCCGGGCGGCACCATCGGTCTCGTTATGTCGGTGACGAATCCCACTTGTATTCGCGATTGACGAGTGATTCAACAGAGTCGGACGCGACGGCCCCAGCGTTGCCAAGCGAGAGCGGGCCCCGGCGATTCTTTCGACCGAGGGGTTGAAATCTAAGTGAAATTGTCGGAATTGTCAAAGCCGATGTGGCGCCCCGGGTTGCGGGCCGACCAGAGTGGACCTGAGCCCACTGAGTAGTTGTATTAACCTCGGCTGAACCGTGGTATGACCAATGTTGGGGCGCGGCCCGGCCAACCTTCCCAAACTCGCGAACCCAGCCCGCCTCCAGGAGCGCCGATCCAGCCGACGCCGTCCACCGCATCCGACTGCTCGGTGATCCGGTCCTCAGGGCCCGGTGAGCCGTCCAGCGCCCCCCAGTCTGCCGGGTCCGGATGATCGTCGACGACCTGAAGGACACCCTTCGCGACTGGAAGTCCCGTTTCCGGGAGCGGGCGCGGAATCGCGGCCCTCAGATCGGGGCTCCGGTCCGGATCGTCTACCTCGAGAACTGGGCGAGCCGAGGGCGTTGCTCAACCCGGAGATCGTCGACATCGGGCCGGACGACTTCTCCGTCTGGGACGACTGCTTTTCGTTCCCCAACCTGATGGTCCGGGTCCAGCGCGTGCATCGGATCCGGGTGCGCTACCAGGACGTGAAGGGGGCCTGGCACGAGGAGGAGTTTCGAGGAAGGCGCCGAAGCGCTGCAGCACGAGATCGATCACCTGGACGGCGTGCTGGCGGTGGACCAGGCCCGGCGCCGATCCGTTCTGTCTCCGCGAGGAGTGGCACCGCTGGTATCGGCCGTCCGATCGTTACGGCGAGCCCGAGCCGCGCGCGGCCCACGTGATCGCCGAGGTCCATGGATAGCAGAGGAGCGAGAGATGGTTGAGATGGTGCGGTACCCGCCAACGGACACACCGGCTCGAGGCTACCTGGCCCGGGCGTCCGCCGGCACCGGTCCGGGGCTCCTGGTGATCCAGGAGTGGTGGGGTCTGGTGGACCACATCAAGCAGGTGACCGATCGTTTCGCCGGCGCAGGCTTCACCGCCCTCGCGCCCGACTTCTACGACAGGCAGACGACCAAGAGCCGGACGACGCCGCCCAAGCTCTTCATGGCCCTCAACATCGATCGGGCGGCCGGGGACCTGCGGGGCGCCGCGGACTACCTCCTCTCGCTCGACGCGGCCACCAGCGACCGGGTGGGCGTGATCGGGTTCTGCATGGGCGGGCAGCTCGCCCTCTACGCGGCCGTGGTCGCCGCGGACCGGGTCGGCGCCGTCGTCGACTTCTACGGGATCCATCCCAACGTCCCGATCGATCCGGCCAAGGTGCGGGCCCCGGTGCTCGGCCACTTCGGCACCCGCGACGGCTCGATCCCGCTTCCCAAGGTCAGGCAGCTCGCGGCGGACGTACGGGCGGCGGGCGGCTCGTTCGTGGTCCACGAGTACGAGGCCGACCACGCCTTCTTCAACGACACCCGACCGACCGTCTTCCAGGCGGATGCCGCCAAGCTGGCCTGGGAGCGCTCCCTCGAGTTTCTGCGGGCCAACCTCTGAGCCGCTCGCCGCTCCGGGCCCCTTGCGCCGCCTGGGGCGGCCGGATACTGTGAGCCCGACTCGAACGACGGACTTGGAGCCCCGGCAATGACGTACGTCATCACAGAGGCGTGCATTGGAGTCAAGGATCGGGCATGCGTCGACGTCTGCCCGGTCGACTGCATCTACGAAGGGGAGGATATGCTCTATATCCACCCTGACGAGTGCATCGACTGCGGGGCTTGCGAACCCGAGTGCCCGGTCTCGGCGATCTTCCCGGAGGAAGAGGTGCCGGACAATCTCACGACCTACATCGAGAAGAATCGCGAGATCTTCAACTCGGACACCCCGCCCGGCCCGCCGAACCGCTAGCCGCTCCCGCACCGACAGGCCCAGAAACACCCAGCTCCAGGATCGGCGACGCCGACCCTGGAGCCCAGGGAATGGAGGGACTGCATGAGGCATGGCGGTGATCCAAACGAACATCGGATCGGTGCCGCCAAAGCTATAGACGCCCGACCCCGCCGAATCGTTTCACGTCGATTGCTTCAGGCTTTGTAAGAACTTCAAGATCGCGCGCGTGGTCGGCACCGGCTGTTCCACGCATGGGATGTGTCCCGAACCTGGGATCTCGATCAGTCGCGCTTCCGGCAACGCCGCTGCCATCGCTTGCGCGATGTTAGGCGGTGTGATCACGTCCTCCTGCCCGACGACGACGAGCGCCGGGACCCCCGACAACGTCGGCAGCAGCGGGCTGCTGTCCGGTCGCTCGCGCATCGCGCTCAGCGCGCCGACGATGCCGGAGACCGGCGTCCGCATGATCATCTCGCGCACCGTCTGGATGATCTCCGGCGGGACGGTGGCCGTGAAGAACCGCGGCAGCATCGCTTCGGCCGCGGCGATCGCGCCCTGATCGCGAACCTTGGCGATCAGGCTGTCGCGGGCCCTCCGCCCTTCGGCGCTGTCGGCCTCCGGACGGGTGTCCATCAGGACCAGCCCTCGCACCCGGTTCCGGTATCGGCGCAGGAACTCGAAGGCGACGTACCCGCCCATCGACAGGCCGCAGAGCACCACGCGATCCTCGCCCAGCGCGTCGAGCACGCCGGCGAGGTCGTCCGCGTAGGTCGCCATGGAATAGCCCAGGTCCGGGGCATCCGACTGGCCCATCCCTCGCAGGTCGAGCGCGATCCGGCGGTACCCCGTCAGCGTGTCGAATTGATGGCGCCACACCGTCCGGTCGAGCGGGAAGCCGTGCAGAAAGACGATCGCGGGGCCGGAGCCACGCGTCTCGATCGCCAGGCTCACCCCGTTCACCGTGACCCGGTCGATCGGTTCCTCGGCCCGTTCCGCGCTGAAGAAGCGGCCGACCGCCTCCGGCACGGGGTGGGGCTGTCCCTGCGAGTCGAGGCAGACGAACAGGTGCTCCACCGTCGCCACGACCACGTCTTCGGTCTGCCGGCGGGCGGTCTGGCGCAGGGTGAAGCTGGTTCGACCGAGATGGGTGAGCGCGATCTGGAAGCGGAGTCGCTCGCCGGCGCGGACCGGGGCGTGAAACTCGTTGGCGCCCCGGCGCACCACCGGCCATCCGCCCTGGCGGGCGAAGACGTCGACACCCGGCCCGGCGGCGAAGGCGTCCCAGCGCGCGCGCTCGAACAGACGCAGAAAGGCGCCATGGCCCACCAGGCCTGACGCGTCGCAATCGTCCGGGTTGACGGTCAGCTCGACTTCGAGGTCGTCCACGCAGGGGCCCCGATCTGAATGGGGTGCTGCTCGCTCGAATACTACGCCCGGGCGCTCGGGTGTCGCTACCTTTGGGCCCTGATGCGCGCCGTCGTCTCCACCGCCCGTGACACCCTTCCGTTGCCGATCCGCCCGGCCGACCCCGACCGACTCCGACAGCGATGGTAGACCCGGTCGAGCTGGTCCAGGACCGCGCCCGCTTCGAGGCGCTCGTCGCCGAGCTCGCCCGGGAGGCGGTCGTCGGGATCGACACCGAAGCGGCCAGCTTTCATCGTTACCGCGATCGGGTCTACCTGCTCCAGCTCTCCTCGGCGACCCGGACCTTCGTGGTCGATCCCCTCGCGGTCGGCGGTCTCCCCGGCTTCGATCGCCTGCTCGAGAGCCGCGAGACCGAGCTCGTCTTCCACGACGGCGACTACGACCTCCGGCTGCTCTACCACGAATACGGCTACCGGGTCCGCGGCCTCTTCGATACCCGGATCGCGGCCCAGTTCCTCAACGAGCCGGCCATCGGCCTCGGCAGTCTCCTGCAGAAGTTCTTCGGGGTGGCCACCGACAAGCGGTTCCAGCGAGCCGACTGGTCCACCCGCCCGCTGACGCCGCCGATGATCGAGTACGCGGCGACCGACACCCGCCATCTGGCGGCACTCCGCGACCGGCTCCGATCCGGGCTCGAGGCGGCCGGCCGGCTCGAGTGGGTCGAGGAGGAGTGCCGGCTGCTGACCTCGGTGGAGTGGGCGCCGCCGGAGCCCGCCGAGTCCGCGGCGCTTCGGATGAAGGGCGCTCGCGCGCTGGATCCCCGCGGGCTCGCGGTGCTCCAGCAGATCTTCGCGTGGCGCGAGGCGGTCGCCGCGGAGCTCGATCGAGCCCTCTTCCGGGTGGTCGGCAACGAGACGCTGCTGGCGCTTTCGGCGAACCCGCCGACGACGCGCGAGGCGCTGGGGAAGGTGAAGGGGCTGGGGCGGGAGCTGGTCGCGACCCGGGGCGACGCGCTGCTCGCGGCGATCGAGCGGGGCCGTGCCGTGAGGGACGACGCGCTGCCGAGATTCCCCAAGAGCCGGCGTCCGAAGCCGGACCCGGAGTTCGAGCAGCGGTTGGAGCGGCTCAAGACCCTCCGGAACGAGCTGGTGACCCGCTTCGGTCTCGCGCCCGGGGTGCTCTGTCCGAACGCCACCCTCGAGACGATCGCCAGGAGCGAGCCCACGTCGTTGGAGGCGCTCGGGTCCCTGCCGGGGATTCGCCGCTGGCAGGTGGCGGCGTTCGGGGCCGAGGTGCTGCGGGCGCTCGCCCCGGGGCGCTAGGCTTCAGCCGAGGAAGGCGCGGACGCGGGGATCCATCTTCTCGGGCGTCCAGTAGGGCTCCCACACGAGCTCGATGGTGGCGCTGTTGACGCCTTCCATCTGCTGGACCACGAGGCGGGCGTCCTCCATGATCTCCGGCCCGGCCGGACACCCCGGGGAGGTGAGGGTCATCTTGACCACCACGTCGTTGGCCTCCGACACCTCCACCTCGTAGACCAGACCGAGGTCGATGATGTTCAGGCCCAGCTCCGGATCTTTGACGGCGCGAAGCGCCTTGCGCACGCTGTCGGCGGTTACCATCCGCGGCTCCATTCCGAGATACCGCAGGAACCTATCGGCGGCGGGGTGGGCGGTAAAGCAGGGACCTAGGGCAGCCGGAGGGACCCCGGAACCAGAGAATACATCAGCACCGCCGTGGCCCGGTCGCGCCGGGAGATGGCCGTGGCGGAGCTGGTCGGGAACATGATGTCGCTGGAGCGGCTCGAATGGGGGAGACCCAGCGCGTGCCCCAGCTCGTGGGTGGCGACGATCCCGAGCTCCTCGTCGTTGAGCGGCGCCCCGCGCGGATCTCTGAACGCGAGGGTGACGGTGGCGTGACGGATCACCCCCCGGTGGTCGAAGAGGATCTCCGCCTGGCCGCTCCGATCGCTCTCGAACTTCGTGATCCAGGACACGCGAATGTCGGCATCCGCGCTGTCGGTGGCCCAGCGGAAGGTGACGCCCAGGGAGAGCGCCGCCCAACGACCCATCGCCAGCTCGACCGCCCGGTGCGCCCGAGCGGTCTGCCCCCGGAGCGAGTCCGGCATGGTGGCGAACACCGAGAGCGGCTGCCGGCGGGCCGGCCATCGGCGCACCACCGAGTCCACGGTGACGAGCAGCGAATCGATGTAGGTGTCCCGGGCCGATTGGAAGAGCCGGCGCCGGCTCTCGAGGCGGGCCATCCGCTCGATGGTCGGGGTCCGGCTCGGGCCGCTCCCGGCGGGCGCGCCTTCGACGAAGGGGGCGTCGAGGGTCCTCTCGGGCTCGTCGTCGACCGGCCCGGTCGGCTCCGACGGCGCCGGCCGAGGGGCCGGCGCTGGCGCTGCCGATGGTGCAATTCTTTGCGGCGTACCCGCGGCCACCGGCTCGGGCACCGGGGTCGCGGCCTCGGGTGGGGCCAGAGAGCCGGTTTCGGCTTCGCCCGAAAGGCGCTCGACCACCACCAGCCCGACCAGGCCCAGCAGCAGGAACAGGAGGACCCGCGACATGGGGCTGCGCAACTGCAATATCGACGCCTAGTTGCGAGGACGATGCCCGTCCTGGCGGTTGACTCGGGCCGGGTCTACATTGGGCGCGTTTCCCCCCTAACGCCCCAGCATGCGAATCAATTGCCCCGCCACGAGATGGAGCTAGGCTAGTGCTCGCCGCGTTCGCGCACGCCCTGGTCCGCTGGCGGCTGGTGGTCATCGCCATCTGGTTGGTGATCGGGGTCATCTCCTTCACTCAGGCCCCGAAAACGCCCGAGCTGCTGGCGCTTCGAGGGGGCTCCGAAACCGAGAGCGAGGCCCGGCGCGCCGATCGGCTGCTGACGGAGCGCTTCGGTCGGCCCTTCGGTGAGTTCTTTGCAGTCATCCTCGAGGGGCCGACCTCGTTCCGGGCCGGACCCGCGCGGGCGGTGCTCGACTCCCTGACCCGGACCGCGGCCCGGCAGCCGCACGTGCAGACCGTGGTCTCCTGGCTCACCAGGGAAGACTCGCTGTTCCTCGGCTCGGACGAACGGACCACGTTCTTCCTGGCGTCGCTCGCAATCGACGGCGAGTCGGCCGGGAACAGGTGGCCCGAATCCGCCAGGCGATGGCGAACGCCCTCGCCCAGGTGCCCAACCGGCCGGCTATCGGCTTCGAGTCACGGGCCGCGCTCCGCTCGATCTCGACGTCCGCGCCGTCCAGCGCCGAGGACGCCGCCGCTCGAGCTCCGGGTGCGCGATCTCGCGCTGGTGATCCTGATCCTCGCCTTCGGCGCCCTGGTGGCGACCGTGGTGCCACCTTGGTGACGGGGATGCTGGCCGCCGCGGTGTCGCTCACCGTCATGGGAACTGGTGGCGAGAGTCACGCCGATGTCGGTGTTCCTCCTCAACCTCACCACGATGGTCGGGTTGGGGGTCGGAATCGACTACTCGCTGCTGATGGTGACCCGGTTTCGCGAGGAATTGAGTCGGGGTCTCCGCCGCAGGGAGGCGGCGGTCCGCACCCTGATGACGGCCGGCGTCGCGGTGGTCAACTCCGGCCTCACGGTCGTGGTCGGCTTCAGCGCCCTCCTGCTCACGCCGCTGGTGGAGACCAGGAGCGTCGGTCTGGGTGGTTTGATCGTGGTCGGCGTGGCGGTGCTGCTCTGCGTGACCCTCCTGCCCGCGCTGCTCGCGACCCTCGGCCGGACGATCGACCGTCCCAAGTGGCTGGCGCGGAAGCTCGCCTGGTACCATGCGCCGCAGGTGTGGGAGAAGTGGGCCCGATGGCTGGCCCGACACCCCTACCAGGCGATCGTGGTGGGCGGGGTGATCGTCGCGACGCTGTCCGCGCCGCTCTTCCTGATCCGGATCGGCCTGCCTGCCCGCAACTGGTGGCCCACGCAGGTGGAGGCCGGCGCGGGGCTCACGACCCTGAGCGAGATGGGAGTCTCGGGCTACGTCACGCCGATCAGGGTGGTGGTCGAGCTGCCCGAGGGCGAGTCCGCCACTCGTGCCGTCTCCCTCCGGGGCCTCCGGGCCCTCTCCGATTCGCTCCGGGCCGACCCCCGGGTGCGGGACGTTCGGAGCATCGTCGATCTCGAGCCCAACACCTCGATCCTCCGGTACTCGCTGCTCTACGCCGAGCTGGATTCGGCCCGGGCGCAGTACGGCGAGTTCCTGGACGCGTACCTGAGCGCCGACGCCCGAACCACGCTGGTCGACGTGATCCCGCAGGACTCGACCTCACTCACGACCACGATGGACCTGGTCCGCGACATTCGACGGATCGGCGCCGACGGCCAGATCCGCCAGCTCGCGACCGCGACCGTCTCGGTCGGAGGCTACGTCGCGGCCGCGGTCGACAGCCAGGACGAGCAGCTGGCCCAATTCCCGCTCCTCATCACGCTGGTCCTGGGCGCCACGGCGCTGATGCTGGCGATCGCGTTCCGCTCGGTGCTCGTGCCGCTCAAGGCCGTGGTGATGAACTCCCTCTCGGTCACGGCCACGTTCGGGTTGATCGTGCTGGTGTTCCAATTCGGCTTCGGGGCCGAGTTCCTGCGACTCGACGGCGCGACCGAAGCGATTTTCGTGGTGGTGCCGGTGCTGGTCTTCGCGGTGGTGTTCGGTCTCAGCATGGACTACGAGGTCTTCCTGCTGAGCCGGATGAAGGAGGTCTTCGATCGCACGGGCCGGAATACCGAAGCCACGATGGAGGGCCTGAGCGCGACCGCGTCGGTGATCACCTCGGCGGCGCTGATCATGATCTCGGTGTTCGGCGCCTTCGCGTTCGCCCGGGTCCTGGTGATGCAGTTCCTGGGCTTCGGGCTGGCGGTCGCGGTCCTGCTCGACGCCACCGTGATCCGGATGGTGCTGGTGCCCGCCTTCATGCAGCTGATGGGACGGTGGAACTGGTGGCCGGGCGGGCGGCGGCTCGACCGGCGGGGCCATCCGCCACCCGAGGCCGACTAGCTCAGCGCTTCGCGTCCAGCCAGTTGTCGCCGATCCCGATGTCGACCACGAGCGGCACCTGGAGCTGGGCGGCGCCCTCCATGTGACGCCGGACGATCGCGGCGACCGCGTCCACCTGGTCGGCCGGCGCTTCGAGGACCAGCTCGTCGTGGACCTGCAGCAGGAGTCGTCCGCCGCCGCCCTGCTCGCGGAGCCCGTCGTGAATCCGCGCCATCGCGATCTTGATCAGATCGGCGGCCGAGCCCTGGAGCGGCGAGTTCTGACTCAGGCGCTCTCCGAACGACCGGGTGTTGAAGTTCTTGTCCTTGATCTCCGGGATGTACCGCCGCCGCTTGAACAGGGTCTCGACGTAGCCCTGGCGCCGGGCGAGCGCGATCTGACCGTCGAGATAGGCCCGCACCCCGGCGAACCGCTCGAAGTACTGGGAGATGAACGCCTTCGCCTCGTCCATCGGGATCCCGAGCTGGCGGCTCAAGGCGAAGGGTCCCTGTCCGTAGATGGTCGCGAAGTTGATGGTCTTGGCCCGCGCCCGCATCTCGGCCGTCACGTCGTCGACCTCGACGCCGAAGATCACGGCCGCGGTCTGACGGTGGATGTCTCCACCCCGCTGGAAGGCCTCGACGAACGCCGGATCGCCGGAGAAGTGGGCCATCAGCCGCAGCTCGATCTGCGAGTAGTCGGCCACGACGAAGCGAAAGCCGTCGGTCGGGACGAAGCCCCGCCGAATCTCCTCGCCGCGCGCCGTTCGAATCGGGATGTTCTGGAGATTCGGATCCGAGGAGGACAGCCGGCCGGTGGCCGCGCCGGTCTGGTTGAAGGTCGTGTGGATTCGCCCGGTGCGCGGGCTGGTCCTGGCCGGGAGCACGTCGACGTAGGTCGACCGCAGCTTCTGCAGCTCGCGGTACTCGAGCAGCAGTCGAGGCACGTCGTGTCCCATCGCGGCCAGCTGCTCGAGCACGTCGGCGTCGGTCGAGGGGCCCGTCTTGGTCTTCTTCACCACCGGCAGCTGGAGCTTCTCGAAGAGCACCCCGGCCAGCTGCTTCGGGCTGTTCAGATTGAACGACCCGCCGGCGGCCTTGGCGATCTCGGCCTCGAGTCGGACCAGGTCGGTGGTCAGCTCCCGAGAGAGCCGGTCGAACACGGCTCGATCGATCGCGATGCCCCTCCACTCCATGTCCACCAGCACCGCGATCAGCGGGATCTCGACGTTCGCGAGCAGCGGGGCGAGCTCGGTCTGCTCCAGCCGCGGAGTCAGGAAGTCGTGCAGCGCGATCATCGTGCGCACCGCGGCTCCGAAATAGGCCGCCGCCTCGTCGACCGGGACCACGGCGATCGGCAGGTCGGGCCGTCCCTTGCCCGTCGCGCACGGATCCGCCGGCAAACCCCGGCCGAGGTGATCCAGCGAGAGCGTGGCCAGGTCGTGGGATCGGCGACCCGGGTCCAGCACGAAGCTCGCGAGCATCGTGTCGAAGGTGCCGCCCCCGAGCTCGACGCCGGCGCCCCTCAGGAGCTCCCAGTCGAGCTTGAGGTCGTGCCCGATCTTGGACCCGCCCGGGTCGCCGAGATACTCCCGGAGCGGCTCGAGAGCCGCTCCGGCGAGGTCGAGATTCCGAATCGGCTCGGGCGCAGCCAGCTCGCCGTCCCGCGGCCGATGCCCGAGCGGCAGATACCAGGCGGCCTCGTCGGTCGCGAAGGCGAGCCCCACCAGCTCGGCGTCGCGAGGCGCCGCCCCCACGGCGACCGCCTTGATCGCCACCGACCCGGCCGATCGCAGGGCCTCGAGCATCGGCGTCAGATCCGCCGGGTCGTCCACCACCGTCGTCTCCCCGACCGGCTCGGCCACCGGCGAGGCATCGCCGGTCGTGGGCACCGCGCCCTCGAACTCGCTCTGCAATCGGGAAACCAGGGAGTGGAACTCGAACTTGGTCAACGCGGACAGGAGCGCCGGCCCGTCCGGCTCGCGCACCTTGGCCGCATCGAGCTCGAAGTCCACCGGCACGTCGGTCCGGATGGTGACCAGCGTCTTGGAGAGCCGGGCGTTGTCGGCCTCCGCGAGGAGCGCCTCCCGAGCCCGCTTGCCGCTCACCTCCGCGGCGTGGGCGAGGATGGCGTCGAGGTCGTCGTAGGCCTCCAGCAGCTTCGTCGCGGTCTTCTCGCCCACGCCGCGCACGCCCGGCACGTTGTCCGAGCTGTCGCCGACCAGCGAGAGGAAATCGATCACCTGGCGCGGCGGCACGCCGAGACGCTCCGCGGCGTTCGACTCGTCGACCCACTGCTCGTCGACCCCGGCCGGGCCGCCCCGACCCGGATTGAGGAGCGCCACGCCGGGCCGGATCAGCTGATAGAAGTCCTTGTCGCCGGAGACGATCACCACCTGCAGATCGGCGGCGGCCTCACGGGCCGCGAGGGTGCCGATCACGTCGTCCGCTTCGAACCCGGGCACGGTCACCACCGGGATCCGAAAGGCCTCGAGCAGAGCGCGCACCTGCTCGAGCGCCAGGTCGAAGTCCTGCTGCAACTCGGCGTCGAGCTTCTCCCGGGTCGACTTGTACTCGGGATAGATCGCCCGGCGGTGCGAGTCGCCGGCATCGAGCACCCAGGCGACGTAGTCGGGGTGATAGCGCTCGCGCAGCCGGAGCAGGAAGTTGACGACGCCCCAGGCGGCCGAGGTGTTCTCGCCGCGGGAGGTGCGCAGGGGACGGCTGATGAGCGCGAAGAACGCGCGGTAGATCAGCGCGTGGCCGTCGATCAGGAAGAGGCGAGGCCGCTCGCGCGCGGTCAACGGGTCAGCGCCGCGGGGGCTCGCGGAGGAGCTGGGCGCGCGCGCGCGCGAACTCGGCCCTGGACTGAGTCGTCAACCGCAGCCGCGAGAAGCCGAGCGTGCCCTCGAAGTCGATGATCGCCTGATACTGGTTGTAGACCCAGCGAACGTAGCGGCGGTCGTTGCCCGGGGGCGACTCGTAGGCCTGGTCCGGATGGCCGAGGGTGATGAACACCTCGCCGCGATCGGTCCGCCATCCCTCGCCGCCCTCGTCGCGGAACTGATCGTTGGCGATCGCGATCCGCGTGAAGTAGGTGTTGAGGGCCTCGTTCTCGCCCGTCGTCGGATCGGGGTCGGTCTCGATCCAGAACCGGCGCCAGAGCGCGGGGCGGTCGCCCGGCCGGGCGTTGCGCATCGCGGAGACGAGGTCCGGCCGATAGGGGAAGAAGCGCAGCAGCGTGAGCAGGTTGTCGTAGTTGGTCACCACCCAGCCGCGCGCGAAGGACACCAGCGCCTTGGTGACCTTCGCGTCCGCGCCGGCGCCCACCGCGATCGTCAGCTCGCCGAGCGGCGGCGCGTCGGCGGCGAGCCGGATGACCCGGCCCTCGACCGAGCGCCCGCCGGAGAAGTCGACGTCGGTCCGGTAGACGACGCTGTCCTGCTCGTCGGTGACCGCGACGGGCAGCGTGGTCGGCCCGCTCAGTCCGTTCGCCTCGACGTAGAGGAGCAGGGTGTCGGCGCCCCCGTGCGCGACGGTGCCCCGCGGGTTGAGAATCATGTAGACGGAGTCCGTCTCCGCGCGCCGCGGCAGGACCTCGTGGACCATGACCGGGGCCGTGATCGATCCGGCCTGGAAGCCGGGGACGGTGATCGCCTGCTCCACCTGACCGACGCTGGTCGAGGTCGGATCCCGCACCACGACCCGCAAGGTGTACGGGCCGGTCTCGAGGAGGAACTTCTGCTGGAAGAAGATCGACTCGTCGCCGCGCTGGGTCTCCTGAAAGGTCGGCACCCGGACGATCTCGTTCCGAGCCACCTGGATCGGGTCGCCCACCGATCGCGCGAGGGTGACCTCGACCCGGTAGCGGGCGGCGAAGCTGCCGGCGTCTCGCTGGAAGGAGAGCGCCCGGTTCTCGAAGGAGAGTCCGACGACGAGGTTGGTGGAGTCGGCGGGGCCGGCGAGGTAGGCGAGGTTGCCGACGAACTGGAGGGAGCCGGTCGACGCGAGTCGCCCCATCCGCTGGTACACCGCGCCGAGGTTGAACAGCTGCGACAGGGTCTGATCGGTTTGCGCCGCCGGGGTGCCCTCCGGGCCGCGACCTCCGCCGCAGCCGGCCAGTCCACACAGCGCTCCGACGGTGGCCCAGCGTGTCGCCAGCGACCTCATCCGATGACCTCTCCGCGTCGTCGAGTCCGAGTGCCCATCCGCCCTCCGAACCTCCCCATTCCCCTCGACACCGTCATCTTGCTGGCCCCCGACACGGGGTGTAGCTTGCACCCACTTCCATGAGCCAAGATAACCTCGTCGGCCGGACGGTGGCCGGGTATTCTCTCCAGTCGTACGTGGGAGAGGGCGGCACCGCGACGGTCTATCGCGCTACCCACGACAAGCGTGGCCGGGCGGCGGTAAAGATCCTGCGCTCGCGCATGAGCCAGGACCCGATCGCGGTCAAACGGTTTCTGCGCGAGGCGGAGTTCGGCTCGCGGGTCAAGCACCCCAACATCGTGCAGACCTACGAGTACGGCGAAGCCGACGGGGTGTATTATCTCGCGCTCGAGTGGGCGGAGGGCGAGCCGCTCGCAGGCTTCCTGACGGCCGCCGGCCCGCTCTCTCCGGACCTCGTCGCCACGATCGTCGAGCAGCTCGGCGCGGCGCTCGGCGCCGCCCATCGCGCCGGAATCATCCACCGCGATCTCAAGCCGGCGAACATCATGTTCGACCCGGCCACCAAGACCGCCCGGCTGCTCGATTTCGGCATCGCCCGGGACGCGGACGACGATCCCGCCCAGCGGCTGACCCGCGCGGGCTTCTTCGTGGGCACCCTGCAGTACGTGGCGCCGGAGGCCTTGAGCGGCGAGCTCGTGAACGAGCAGGCCGACGTGTACAGTCTCGCCACGATCGCCTTCCATCTCCTGACGGGCCAGCTCCCGTATCCTGGCAAGAACCCGCGAGAGTTGTTCCAGCAACTACTCTCCAAGCCGCCGATGGCCCTCAACCAGGCCAACAAGTCGCTCAAGTTCTCGCCGGACCTCGAGGCCGCGGTGATGAAGGGTCTCGAACGCGACCTGTCCAAGCGCTACAAGACGGTCGGCGATTTCGCCGACGCCTTCTGTCGGGCCGCGCGGGCGGAGCCGCAGCCCAAGGGCGGGTTCCTCTCCTCGCTGATCCGTCGGATCCGGGAGTGAGCGCGAGCGACCTGCGCGCGCTGCTTCGCGAGCGCTCGGTCCTCAAGGGCGACTTCGTGCTCGCCTCCGGTCGCCGCTCCAACCACTACGTCGACGCGCGCAAGACCACCATGTCCGCCGCCGGGCAGGACCTGATCGGGCGCTTGGGCCTCGCGGCAATCCGCGAAGCCGGGTGGCAGGCGACCCGGGTCGGCGGCCTCACGATGGGGGCCGATCCGGTGGCGTACGCGATCGCCCGCGCGAGTCTCGACGCGCCCCCGGTGATCGACGCGTTCAGCGTCCGGAAGGCCGCCAAGCAGCACGGAACCGGTCGACGGATCGAGGGCAACTTCGCCGCCGGCGATGCTGTCGTGGTGGTCGAGGACGTGATCACCTCCGGTGGCTCGGCTCTCGAAGCCGTGGCGGCGATCCGGGAGGCCGGGGGCACCGTGGTCGGGGTGCTCGCCGTGGTCGACCGCGACGAGGGTGGCCGCGCCGCGATCGAGCAGCAGGGCCTGCCGGTGCGCTCACTGGCGCGCGTGGGGGAGCTCCTCTCGTAGGGTTCGGGCCTTCGCCCCGCGCTTCGCGCGCCGGCGCGACTCGGAGACCAGCGGGTGGAAGGTCGCCCAGCGATCCAGATACGGCTTGACCATCACCGCGACGAAACGATCCACCGCCTTCTCGAAGCTGTAGCGCCGCCGGAACTCGCCGGCGGTCACGCCGAGCATCGCCCGGAGGTGGCGGCCGAAGCTCTGGGGCGAAGAACACTCGAGCCGATAGGCGACGTCGGCGACGGTCAGTCCTTCCTGCTCGAAGAACTGCGCGGCGTAGAGCAATCGGATCCCCGCGAGATAGCTCTTGGGCGACGGCAGCCCGGCGCGCAGGAATCGCGACACCAGCGTGCTCGAGGCGACCCGCGCCTGCCGGGCGAGCAGGCGGACGTTGGGCGTCGACGGGGCCATCCGCACCAGGAACTCCACGAAGAGGCGGGTCTCGGGCGGAACCCGGTCGAGGAGGTCGCCCAGCCGGCCCAGGATCCGGGCCGCCGGCCGGGAGACCGGCTCGAGCAGGAGCTGTCGGAGCCTCACCCACCCGCCGGGGTCGGTGACGTCGACCACGTGACGGACCCCGGTGGCTCCGAGCCGCAGCAGGGTCGCCGACGCGGCGGGATCGGCCCGGCTCACCAGCGCGACGGTGGGAATCTCCGGAAAGCTCCGCACCAGGTGATCGACCACGTCGGCCGGCTCCCGGGCACACTCGTGCACCGAGAGGACGATCGCATCGACGGCGCGCTCCCTGACGGTCCGCACCGCCGCGGGGACCGACGCCCGATGGATCACGGCGAAGCACCCCGCGCCGGCCGCATCCAGCCGAGCCCGCTCCACGGGCCCGACCACGGCGGCGACGGTGACTTTGCTTTCGACCAGTCCGAAGGTGGACATGGAGCGGCTCTCGGTTGAGGACGGGTGGGGCATGACGCGAGCGTCCGGTTCAGGGCCCCGGGCGGGCTCGGTTGTCTCAATCCTGCAGCCGTCCCTCAACTCAGCGACAAACGGTCCCGGGTCTCGAAGCGTCCCATAGGCAGACCGATGCAACGCGACGCCGGAACCGATCATCCAATTGGAGACGGCCGGACGTACGCGGGCTCGGTCGACCCCGAAAATGGGCCGAAGCGAGAAATCGTGATATTTTGAGACCCCGGGCTCGAGTAGCACGTGACCGTGACCGACGAAACCCAACTCAACCTGCAACAGGCTCTCGGGTCTCAGTACCGGATCGAGCGCGAGCTCGGCCGTGGTGGGATGAGGTCGTGTTTCTGGCCAAGGACGAGACCCTCGACCGGCCAGGTCGCGGTCAAAGTCGTCCACCGCGACTCACCGCCAACCGGGGTCATCGCCAGCCGCTTCCTGGCGGAAGCCCGGACGATCGCCCGGCTCCGGCATCCCAACATCGTGGCAGTGCACGCGGCCGGCGAGGTGGACGGCCACCTCTACTACGTGATGGACTACCTCCCCGGGGAGACGCTCCGCCAGCGCCTGACCCGGGACGGGCGGCTCGATCCGGAGCTCACCCGCCGGATCCTGAGCGACATCGCGGCCGCGCTCGACGCCGCCTCCGCCGCGGGCGTGGTCCACCGCGACCTCAAGCCGGAGAACATCCTGCTCGAGGGCGATCCCAAGGCGCCGCGCGCCCTCCTGACCGACTTCGGCATCGCCCGGCTCACCGAGGCGAGCGGCGGGCATACCGGCCCCGGGGCGGTGATGGGCACCCCCGCCTACATGAGCCCGGAGCAGGCTTCGGGCGACGAGGTGGACGGCCGGAGCGACCTCTACGCGTTGGGCGTGGTCGGCTACGAGATGCTCGCGGGCGCGCCACCGTTCCAGGGCCAGCACCGGGTGGTGATCTCGAAGCAGATCCTCGACCGGCCGACCGACCTCGCGACCATCCGGCCGGACGTCCCGGCGGCCGTATCGGACACCATCATGCGAGCCCTCGAGAAGGCGCCGGACGATCGCTGGCCCACCGGCCAGGCGCTCCGCGCCTCGCTCTGGGGAGACCGGCCGCGGCGGCGGGCGCCATTGCTTCGGCCCTCGCGGCTGGCGCTCGGGGCGGCGCTCGTGGCCGCAGCGGCCCTGCTGATCACCGCGCTGGTCAAGCGGCCCGATCCGGGGGGGCCGCCCCTGGGGCTCGATCCCCGCCACTCCCTGCTGGTGCTGCCGTTCGACAACCTCCGTCAGGACACCAGCCTCGACTGGCTGCGCGACGGCAGCGTGAACATGCTGACGCTGGCCCTGTCCCAATGGCGGGATCTCAGCGTCGTCGACCAGCACCGCGTGCACGATCTGCTCGAGGGCGAACGCCACGACGACGGCGAAGCCATCGGTCTCGAGCAGGCTCGGCGGCTGGCGCGGGCGGGCGGCGCGTGGACCGTGGTGCTCGGCGACTTCAGCCGGACCAACGACTCCCTCTATCTCGTCGCGCGGACCTACGACGTCGCCTCCGGGCGCCGGCTCGAGGTGATCAGCGTGGAGGCCCGGGAATCCGAAGACGTGCGGCAGCTGTTCGACCGGCTCGCCGCTCGGCTCCTCGACTTGAGCGGCGCGCCGTCCGAAGGGCGCTCGTCCCTGGCGTCGGTCACCACGGAATCGGTCGAGGCGTACCGCGCCTATCTCCAGGGAGTGGACGACCTCCATCACTGGCGCCTGACGGACGCGAGCCAGGCGCTCGTGCACGCGGTGGAAATCGACTCGACGTTTTCGCTGGCCCATTTCCGACTCGCGGTCGCGCGCGGCTGGATGAGCCCGTTCGACACCCTCGGCGTCCGGGCGATTCGGCGGGCGGCGCTCACCTCCGAGCGGCTGCCCGACCGCGAGCGCGGTCTGATCCAGGCCTATCTGGCCTTCATCGAGGGCGACTATCCGGGCAGCCTCTCGGTGTACGAGCGGCTGGTGGCCCGCGACCCGGCGGACATCGAGGCCTGGTATGGCCTCGCGGACGCCTCGTTCCACGGCGGCTACGCCGGGCGGGACGTGCAGACGCTGAGCCGCTCGCTCCATTCCTTCCGCCGCGTCGTCGAGCTGGACTCCGCCTACGCGCTGGCGTACGAGCACCTCGGGCAGCTGCTCACCGACGCCGCGTCCGCTTCGGGTCGTTCACGCTGTGGTCGGCAGCGACTCCGGCCCAGCCCAGACCGCCCGACTCGACCGCGGCCAGCCCGGCTCGGGTCCACGCGGTGGCCGAGGCGGTCAAGACGGCCGAGGGGTGGATCCGGGCCCAGCCGGCGACGCCGCGAGCCCACTACCACCTCTACAAGGCGCTGCTGGCCGGCCGCCGCGCCAACGAGGCCCGGCAGGTCGTCGCCCAGCTCAGGACGATGTACCCGGATTCGGTGCAGCCGGTGTTCGGGTTCTTCGACGCCCGCGCCCAGCTGGTGAGCGGCGACGTCCAAGGCGCCGCCCAGACGGTCCGCCAGGCGATCGCGCACGCGCCCGCCGACGCCTTCGTGACCCTCGACTACGCCCCCGAGGCCCGATCCGAAGTGATGACCGGCGTCAACGCGCTGGCCTACTACGGCGACCTGGACGGCGCCACCGAGCTGATCCGGTTGAGCCGCGAGATCAACCTGCTGCTCCCCGAGGCCGTCGATTCGATCGAGCGAGCCACGGTGGCCGAAGCCTGGGAGCTCGGCCGGCTGGCCGAGCTCTTCAGCGGCACCGGCGCCGCGCCATCGCGGCTCCGGGCGGTCTGGAACCGAGGAGCCGAGCTGGCCCGCAGCGCGCGAGCGGAGCGGAAGGCGTCGGTGGCCCGCTCGGTGGCGAGCGCCGCCGTCGGGGTCTTCATGGCGCCCGGTGCCGACACGACCCTGCTGCACGAGCTCCGCCAGATCACCGGCCGGCCGCTGCCCCAGCCGATCGAGGGGCTGGTGGCGCTCCGCCGAGGCGATTCGGCCGCCGCCCGCTCGCTCCTCGACAGCGCTTCGGTCCCGACCGCCACGAGCAAGGAAGCGGCCTACGGCTGGGGCGACCTCAGACCCCTCCAGGCCGAAGCGCTCTTCGAGCTCGGGGAGTACGCCAAGGTCGTGGAGGTGCTCCGGGACTTCGACCCCAATCGGTTCGGCACCAGAGGGTTCGACGTGCGCTGGGCGGCCCTTCCCAGGGTTCGGCTGCTGCGGGGGGCCGCCTGGGAGCAGCTGGGCCAGCGACAGCTCGCGGCGACCGAGTATCGGGCGGTCGTGGAGCAGTGGGGCACCGCCGACGCCGAGCTGCTTGGCATCGTCCAGGCGGCCCGAGCCGGCCTCGCCCGGCTCGAGGGGGCCCGGGGCTAGGGCCGTTTCGCCCCTCAGGGCGGCGGATTAGCTTCCGAGTGGGGTTGGGCGGGTTTGGTCGCGGGCGCCTTCGGCGCTCGAGGAAAGTCCGAGCTCCAACGGGTAGACTGCCAGGTAACGCCTGGGCGCCGAAAGGCGACGGATTAGGGCCACAGAAAACGAACCGCCACGGTCGGCTTAGGCCGGCAGGGTAAGGGTGAAAAGGTGGGGTAAGAGCCCACCGCGTCGGTGGCGACACCGACGGCATGGCAACCCCCAGTCGGAGCAAGGCCGAATAGGCGGCGAGGTGTGACCCACACCGCCAGGTCCTTCGGGACGAGCCGCGGGTAGGCTGCACGAGGGGGCCGGCAACGACCCTCCCAGAGAGATGACCAACCGGCCGGTTTCCGGCCGAACAGAACTCGGCTTACGGCCCGACCCCACCCCCCTTTTCGCTTCCCATCGGCGGCGAGGGGGGTTTTGCTGCCAGGGGGAGGAGCCAGAGCGGCCCCTCCGTAGGATGTCCAACGACGAGGTCGATCATGTTGATTCGCGGGTTGCTGGTTCTGGGCTTGGGTGCCGCCGTCTCCGCTGCCGTCAGCTCGGCGCCAATGGTCACGAAGTACCGGATGGATGCGTCGATCGAGCAGGTCGTCGATCTCTCGGTCGTGGGTCAGGCCGAGCAGCGCAACACGGTCAATCAGACGGTGCTGTTCACGGTTACGCTGACCGACTCGGCCGGCGGCAAGGCGATGCACGTGGTGATCGACTCGGTCGACGCCTCCGGCGTGGGCACTCCGCCCCGGGCCGTGCTCGACAGCGCCAAGGGCGCCTGGCTCCACGGATTCCTGTCCAAGGACGGGCAAGCCACCGTGAGCGGAGTCTCCGACGAGCAATCGGACCTGGTAGGGCAGCTCAAGACCAGCATCCTCACCTTCCACCCGCGAATCCGGGCCGCTCTCCAGAGCGGCGCGCAGTGGGTCGACACCACCGCGGTGCAGAGCAAGACCTCCTCCCAGGAGATGAGTTCGGTGGTCGTCACCGCCTACACCGCCGGTGGCAAGGAGCAGTTCGGCGGCGGGAGCGCCCAGCGGATCGACGCCACCGTGACGAGCAAGGGCACTGGAACCATCCAGAACCCCGGACTCGGCGCGATGGACATCTCCACCGAGGAGACCGCGACCCGGACCTTCTTCGTCTCGTCCGGCGGCCGCTATCTGGGCGGGAGCACGTCCGGCAAGGCCGACGCGACGATCAGCGCCCCGGCCCTGCCAGCGCCGATTCCGGTCAAGATCACGCGTGAGACAAAGATCTCGGTGGTTGAGTGACCGACAGGCCCGACCCGCAGGAGCGGCCGTCGGGCCAAGCGCCTCCGCAGTCGCCCGGTGAGGTAGCAGCACAGGCTACCACCAAGAGTCGGTCGGTATTCTGGTGGTTCCGCCGTCTCACGCTGGTTGGATTCGGCCTCGGCCTGCTATGGCTCTTTGCCGTCTGGCCCCCACCGATCTGGTACCGGTGGGCCTGGCCCGGCGAAACCGCGTTCATGGCGTTGCGGGATCGCCAGGCCAGCCAGCTCGCGAGCCACCCCCAGCGGCGCCGGGAAAGTCAGGACGGGGCCCCGCTCGAGCGCCGGTATCAGCCGGTTCGTGCCGAGCGGATCGACCCGGACGTCTTCGCGGCGGTCCTCGTCGCGGAGGACCACCGGTTCTTCGAGCATGGCGGGATCGACTACCAGGCGGTGCGCGAGGCGCTGGGATATCGCCGGGCGGACTTCGCCATCGGAGACGAGCGCGACCGGGCCGAGCTCTGGCGCGCGCTGCAGGACGCGTGGAGCAATCGGCGGGAGATCCGGGGGGCGAGCACGATCACCCAGCAGCTCGCCAAGAACCTCTATCTCTCACCGTCCAGGAACCCGTTCCGAAAGCTCAAGGAGGCGGTCACCGCGTACCGTCTCGAGTGGGCGCTGGGCAAGCGGCGGATCCTCGAGCTCTACGTCAACGTGGTCGAGCTGGGTCCCGAGGTCTGGGGTGTCGAGGCGGCGAGCCAGACCTACTATCGCCGCCCCGCCGAGCGGCTCTCGCGAGACCAGTCGGCGGCTCTGGCGGCGACGCTGCCGGCACCGCTCACGGCCAACCCGGGCTACCGCTCGGGGCGAATCCGATGGCGGCAGCAGCTGATTCTGAAGCGAATGTCGCAGGAAGGATCGATCGCGGCGGCTCGGCTCGGCCTCACCGAGTAATCGAGCCGAGCCCCGTCCTCAGTCCAGCAGACGAAGCGGCATCACCAGCGACAGATAGCTCGCCGGGTCGTCCCAGCCGACCGGCTCGCAGGTCGTGGCGCGCTCCGGCGCCTTGAAGGTCATCCGCACTTCGTCCGTCGGCATGAACTTCAGCACTTCGAGCAGATAGGAAGCGTTGAAGCCGATCTCGAGGGGATCGCCGTCGTAGGAGACCGTCATCTCCTCCTGGGCATCGCCGAGGTCGGGGGTCGTGACGGAGAGCTTGCAGGAACCGCTGGTGAAGGCGAGCCGGATCCGGTGGGTCTGGTCGCTGGCGACGATGCTCATCCGGCGGATCGCCGCGGTGAACGCGCCCCGGTCGACCGTGACGATCTTGTCGTTCTCCCGCGGGATCACCTGCTCGTAGTTGGGGTAGGGCCCCTCGATCAGCCTGGTGAACACCTGGGTGCCCGCGGCTCGGAACCCCAGGTGGTTGTCGCTCCTGGCGATCTCGATCTCGTCCTCGGGCCGGAAGAGCCGGCGGATCTGCTCGAGCGCCTTGGGGGGCACGATCAGGTCGGCCTGGCCCCCAGCGCCCTTCACCGGAACGTCCATGCGCGCCAGCCGGTGACCGTTGGTCGCGACCATCCGCATCCGATCCGGACGGAGCTCCCACAGCACGCCGTTCAGGATCGGCCGGCTCTCCTCGGTGCTCGCCGCGAAAGCCACGTGGCCGATCAGCTTCTGCAGGTCCTTCGCGGCGACGGTCCAGCCACCGTCGAACTGGACCGCCGGAAACGCGGGGAACTCGTCACGCGACAAGCCGAGCAACTTGAAGCGCGAGCGACCACACTCGATTTGAACCCGCTGCTCACCGGAGCTGGCAAACCGAATGGCCGAGCTGGGCAGCTCCCGGACGATCTCGGCGAGCTTCCGGGCCGGTAAGGTGGTCGCGCCTTCCTGATCGACCTGCGCGGGAACCACCATCGAGACGGCGATGTCGAGATCGGTGCCGGAGAGTCGGATCCCGTCACCGGTGCTCTCGACCAGGATGTTGGAGAGCACCGGCAGCGTCGTCTTGGTGGGGACGCTTGCGGTAACTGCACCGAGTCCTTCGTGCAGCTTCTCACGGGTGATCGTGAACTTCATGCGGTCCGCTCCGGGGTTTTGCCCATGCTCTTTTCTATGACTGCAAATCTTAATTTAGAAACCGTAGTAATCGTAGAGTCGTGGGATTGTGGACGGGTCCGCCAAGCGCTGGAGGGCAGAGCGCTTATCTCACCCGCCGACGCGCCGGGCGGTGTTGGCAGTCTGGGAAACCGAGCCCGCCGGGCCCGGGCCTCCCGCTCTTCCACAAGTTCCCAACGCGGTTGTCGTCATCGACCGTCGAGCTATCCACGAGGCCTGACGCCGCTCACGGAGCGCTCGGGCAAATGGGGGATGTCGATTCCGCTGCCCACCGGATGACCAGCGTGGCGGTCCGGGCTGGTCGCGACGCCATCAGGCGAGCAAGCGCAACGGCATCACCAGGGTCAGATAGCTCGCGGGGTCGTCCCAGCCGACCGGCTCCATCGTGGCGGCCCGCTCGGGCGCCTTGAACGCGAGGCGCACCTCGTCGGTCGGCATGAACTTGAGGATCTCGAGGAGGTACGACGCGTTGAAGCCGATCTCGAGCGGGTCGCCGTCGTAGGAGACGGCGATTTCTTCCTGGGCGTCGCCGAGGTCGGGGGTGGTGACCGAGAGCTTGCAGGCGCCGTTGGTGAAGGCCAGCCGGACCCGGTGGGTCTGGTCGCTGGCCACGATGCTCATGCGACGGATCGCGCCGGCGAAGGCGGCGCGATCGACGGTGACGATCTTGTCGTTGTCGCGCGGAATGCCCGGCTCGTAGTTGGGGTACGGTCCCTCGATCAGCCGGGTATAGACCTGGGTCTCGGCGGAGCGGAAGCCCAAGTGGTTGTCGCTCCTGGCGATCTCGATCTGGTCCTCGGGCCGGAAGAGCCGGCGGATCTGCTCGAGGGCTTTGGGGGGCACGATCAGGACGGCCTCACCCCCGGCGCCTTTCACCGGGATGTCCATCCGCGCCAACCGGTGGCCATTGGTCGCGACCATCCGCATCCGATCCTGGCGCAGCTCCCAGAGGATGCCGTTCAGGATCGGCCGGCTCTCCTCGGTGCTCGCGGCGAAGGCCACGTGGCCGATCAGCTTCTGGAGGTCCTTGGCCGCGAGCGACCAACCGTCCTCGAATCGGACCGCCGGAAGAGACGGGAACTCGTCACGGGACAAGCCGAGCAGCTTGAAGCGGGAGCGGCCACACTCGATCTGGACCCGCTGCTCGCCTGAGCTGGCGAATCGAATGGCCGCGCTGGGCAGCTCCCGGACGATCTCGGCGAGCTTCCGGGCGGGCAGGGTAGTGGCGCCCTCCTGATCCACCTGGGCCGGGACGACGGTCGAGACCGCGATGTCGAGGTCGGTGCCGGAGAGTCGGATCCCGCCGCCGGTGCTCTCGACCAGGATGTTGGAGAGCACCGGCAACGTCGTCTTGGTGGGGACGATGCCGGTGACCGCGCCGAGCCCCTCGTGCAGCTTCTCGCGGGTGATCGTGAACTTCATGCCGTCAGCTCCAGGGCTGCCATCGCCCCTGATTGGGTCGGGAAGCGCCGGTCGGGGGCGGCGGCTCGGCGGGACGGGGAGGCCGCCCATGCGCCGACCGCCGGAGTGGCCGTCGACTCAGGGGTTAGCGGCCTCGGCTCCATCAGGTGCCCAGTTGGGCCCGCGCGGATTCGACGCGCTCACGGAAGGAGCGGTCGCGGGCCAGCTGCCGCTGCACCTTGTCGACGCTGTGGATCACGGTCGAATGATCGCGTCCGCCGAAGGCCTGGCCGATCTCCACGAGCTGCATGTTGAGGACCTCCCGGGCCAGGTACATCGCGATCTGGCGGGGCACGGTCAGGCTCTTGATGCGGGCTTTCGAGCGGAGCCCTTCGGGGGTCACGCCCCACTGCCGGGCGACCACGTCCTGGACGCGGTCGATGGTGGGGAGCGCCTTGGGCTTGCCGGGCGTCGCGGCCGGTCCGGGCCGGATCCGATCGGCCAGCGCCTCGCGGGCGAGCTCGATGGTGATCTCACGGTGCCGGAGCGAGGCATAGAGCAGCAGCTTGATGATGCAGCCCTCGAGCTCCCGGACGTTCGAGTAGACGTGCTCGGCCATGAAGGCCAGGACGTCGTCGGGAATGGTGGTCTCGAGGTGGTCCTGCTCCTGCTTCTTCCGGAGAATGGCGATCCGGTGCTCGAGATCGGGCTGGCCGATGTCGGCCACCATGCCCCAGCCGAAACGGCTCACCAGGCGGCTCTCGAGGCCGGGCAGCTCCTTGGGTGGCCTGTCGGAGGTCAGGACGATCTGCTTCTGGGCCTCGTAGAGGGTGTTGAAGGTATGGAAGAACTCCTCCTGGGTGGCCTCCTTGCCCTCCAGGAAGTGGATGTCGTCGACCAGGAAGAGGTCCACTTCGGTCCGATACCGCCGCCGGAGCTGCGGCATGGTCCGCCCATGGATCCCTTCGATCACCTCGTTGATGAAATGCTCGGCGCCGACGTAGACCACCCGGGTGGCCGGGGCCTTGAGCTGGACCGCGTGGGCGATCGCCTGCATCAGGTGGGTCTTCCCGAGTCCGGTTCCGCCGTAGATGAAGAGCGGGTTGTAGGTCTTCCCGGGTGCTTCGGCCACGGCATGCGCGGCGGCGGCGGCGAGCTCGTTGGACTTGCCGATCACGAACGAGTCGAAGGTGTAGCGCTCGTTCAGGGGCTGGGGCGAAGGGGTCACCTTCGGGGCGGCCGGCTGGGGCTCCTCGGCGGGCTGCTCGACGAAGAAGTCGATCTGCGGCCGCTGGAGCCGCTCTCCCGACACCCGGAAGGCCACTTCGGTGTTCTGACCGACGACCTGTTGGGCGAGTCGGGTGAGCAGACCGGCGTGCTTGGCCTGGTTCCACTTGACGGCGAACTCGTCCGGCAGCTCGAGAATGAAGCTGCCGTCCTCGATTCCCCGGGGCTCGGCTGGGGCAAGCCACGTGGTCACGGCTTGTTCCGGAAGCTCTCGACGGGCCTCATCGAGAATGCGCTTCCACGCCTCTTTCGGAGAGAGCTGCATCACGCCTCGAACCAGAGGGGGGCCGTCGAAGGGGCAGCGAACCTACGACCCCTGTGTGGAAAAGTCAACCTTGACCGCAACCCCATGTCGGAGCTAGCTTTTCGGGCTCATTACCAAGGATTTGAGGGAGCAGATGCAGCCTACGTTCCGCCCGCGAAATCGCAAGCGCGTGAACCGTCATGGGTTCCGCGCGCGGATGGCGACGCGATGGGGTCGGGCCGTGTTGTCTCGCCGGCGGAAAAAGGGCCGGAAGCAGTTGACCGTCAAGTTGGCCTCGAAGCACGGAGGTCGTTGACGGCGGGTCGAGGGACCGAGCGGGCGGGCCGGCTCGCGCGGACCGACGAGGTACGTCGGGTCCTGGAGCGGGGTCACCGCCGGCGGCTGGGTTTCATCGAGGTGGCATGGAGGCGAAGGGAAGCGGGTCACCTGCGACTGGGATTGATCGTACCCAAGTTCCAGTCGACCGCGGTGGCCCGCAATCGTTTGCGGCGGCGACTCAGGGAACTGGCTCGCCGCCTCGCTTCGGAGGCCGGTCCCCTGGACGTCGTGATCAGGGCCAGGCGGCAGGCCTACGGGGCATCGTTCGCCGAGTTGAGGGCCGACGTGGCCACGTGGCTGGCCGATCTCGGCGCTGGCGGGTGAACGTCGTCGGGATGGTGGTCGGGGCGCCGCGGCGGATCGGGATGCTGCTGATCCGAGGGTACCAGCGATTCGTGTCCCCGGCCTTGCCTCCCCGGTGTCGATTCGTTCCGAGCTGTTCGCAGTACACGCTCGAGGCGATCGATCGGTATGGACTGCTCAAGGGCTCGTGGCTGGGGTTCCGGCGGCTGATCAAGTGCCACCCGTTCCACTCGGGTGGTTACGATCCGGTGCCGTGAGACCTCCACCGAGTCGGCAATAGAAAATGGATCGTCGCTTCTTCTTGGCCATCGCGTTGATGGTGGCCGTAGTCATACTCCCGTCGCTGTTCATCAAGCGGCCGCCGCCGACCTCAGCGGCCGCGACCTCCGGGCAGGTGGTCGAGCCGCCCGCGCCGTCGGCGGTGGTCGGCCCGGCGGGGTCGCCAGCGGTGGTCGAGGACTCCGCGCCGCCGCCCGTAGCGGCTCTTCCCGCGAGGGCCCGGGCTGACACCATCACGGTGAGCTCCTCGCTCTACCGGTACCAATTCTCCACGCAGGGTGGGCAGCTGGTGGGCGCGACGCTCATCAACTACAAGTCGATGCGGCCCGACGAGCCGGATCGGGCGGCCCAGATCCTTCCTCCCGAGACCGAGCTCCTGGCGGCCGCGGTGTTGGTCGGCCGGGACACCGTTCGGATCTCCAAGTGGACCCTGAGCCCTTCGGCCCGCTCGCTCGAAGTGACCGGGCCCTCCAGCCTCACCTTCAGGGGTGGGGAAGGAGAGCTCGGGGTCGAGCTCACCTACCGCTTCCTGCCGGACGAGTATCGGATCGCGGTCTCGGGGCGGGTGACCGGGATCGGGCCGAACGGCGGGACGCTCCTGGTCGGGATGGGACCGGGGCTCAGGAACACCGAGGCCGACAGCGTCGAGCACGCGCGAGAGCTCGGGATCGTGACCAAGGCGTCGCGCTCCGAGCTCACCCACTTCTCGAAGCTCGACGTCGGCGAGCCGCAGTCGCTGACCGGTCCATTCGAGTGGGTCGCGGTCAAGTCGAAGTACTTCGCGGCCGCGCTCCTCGCGCTCGACTCGACCCGCGCCGGCCACGGCGGAATCGGCGGGACCTATGTCGTCGCCACCGACCAGGTACACCGGACCCCGGAGGCGGCCACCATCTGGACCAGCTTGCCGGTGCAGGCGTCGGGGGATTTCGGCTACGAGCTCTACCTCGGACCGATGGAGTACCCGCGCCTGCAGGCCATCGGTCACGACTTCGACGACATCAATCCGTATGGTTGGGCGTGGCTCCGACCGATCATCCGCCCGGTCGCCGTGGGCGCCCGCTGGCTGCTGGTCTGGTTCCACGAGCGGCTGGGGCTGGCCTACGGTCTGGGCCTGATCCTCTTCGGCATCCTGATCCGGGTCGTGCTCTGGCCGCTCAATCAGCGGGCGATGCGGGCCGGGATGCAGATGCAGGCGATCCAGCCGATCCTGAAAGAGCTGCAGGAGAAGCACCAGAACGAGCCTCAGAAGCTCCAGCAGGAGATGTTCAAGGTCTACAAGGAGCACAACGTCAACCCGTTCAGCGGGTGTTGGCCCCTGCTCCTGCCCTGGCCGATCCTGATCGCCCTCTTCTTCGTCTTTCAGAACTCGATCGAGCTTCGAGGCGCCTCGTTCCTCTGGCTGCCGGATCTGGCCAGACCCGATCCCCTGTTCATCACGCCGATCGCGATGGGCGTCTCCATGTTCGCGGTGACGAAGGTGGGCCAGATTGGCCTGCCGCCGAACCCGCAGATGAAGGTGATGCTCTACGTGATGCCGCTGATGATGGTCGTGCTGTTCTTCAAGTTCGCGTCGGGGCTCAACTTGTACTACGCGACCATCAACATCGCGAGCATTCCGCAGCAGTGGTTCGTGGCGAAGGAACGGCTCAAGACGGGGGGCAAGCCCGCCGCCCGGGGAGCCCCCCAGCGGAAGGCGAAGCGGTAGCCGCACCACCGGCGCCGTCTCGAGCGTGACTCGCGACGATGCTCTCTGACCCGATCTGCGCCCTGGCAACCCCGCCGGGGCGATCCGCCCTGGCGGTCGTCCGACTGTCCGGCAACGGCGCCTTCGGGATCGCCCGGCGGATCCTCTGCATGCCGGACGACGCTCCGCTTCCCCCCTACCGCAGCGCCACGCGCGCCACCTGGTACGACGCGACCGGCCCGATCGACAGCGGCCTGGTGGTGTTCTTTCGCGGCCCGGCGAGCTACACCGGGGAGGACCTGGTGGAGTTCAGCGGGCATGGCGGGGTGCTCGCCCCGGCCCGGCTCCTGGCCGCGCTCGAGGCGGGCGGCGCCCGACAGGCCGGACCGGGCGAGTTCACCAGACGGGCGCTCGAGCACGGCAAGATCGATCTGCTCCAGGCCGAGGCGATCGGGGACCTGATCGACGCGACGGCGCCGATCCAGGCGCGGGCGGCGCTGGCCCAGATGGAGGGCGGTCTGTCGCGGCGGATCGAGCGACTCCGGTCCGACCTGATCGAGCTCGAGGCGCTGTTGAGCTACGAGATCGACTTTCCGGAGGAAGATGACGGCCCGATCGATCGGGGCCGGATCGATTCGGCGTTCGAGACCGCCGTCGGCGCGACCGACGCGCTCCTCGCCACCGCGCCGATCGGAACCAAGCTCAGGACGGGCGCCCTGGTCGTGCTCGCCGGGCGGCCCAACGTGGGCAAGAGCTCCCTGTTCAACGCGCTGGTCGGAGAAGAGCGGGCCCTGGTGACCGAAGTTCCGGGAACCACCCGGGACGCGATCGAGGCGCCGGGGCAGGTGGAGGGCTGGCCGATTCGGCTGGTCGACACGGCTGGGCTCCGGGACTCGGACGACCGGGTCGAGCGGATGGGCGTCGAGGTGAGTCGCCGCTATCTGGCCGCGGCCGACCTGGTGTTGATCTGTGTCGAGGGCGGACGGGAGCTCGATCAGGAAGAGCTGGCGCTCGAGGCCTCGCATCCGGCGATCGTGGTCCGAACCAAGTCCGATCTCCAGGCGGCTCCAGGGCTCGCCGTGTCGGCCCTCACCGGTCAGGGTCTTGGCGACCTGCGACGCGAGCTAGGCGAGCGACTCTTCGCTCGTCGAATCGGGCCGGAGTCGCTCGAGCCGATGCTGACCCAGGAGCGGCATCGACACGCGCTCGCGGCGGCTCGCCAGGCGTTGATCGACGCCCGTGGCCGGTTGGGCGACGGCGACCCGGCCATCGTGGCTCACCAGGTCAGGTCGGCCGTGGACCAGCTCGACTCGCTGATCGGCGTCGTGGTCGTGGACGACGTGCTGGATCGGCTCTTCGCCCGCTTCTGCATCGGGAAGTAGCCCGCTCAGGAAGCCGCGGCCGCCGTGTCGCGATGGGTGCCGTCGCAGAACGGCTTCATGCCGCTCCGACCGCAGCGACACAGCTTGACCGGACCGGGCCGTTTCGGCGTGGGAACCGGGATCGGCCGGCCCGACGGATCCTGGATCGTGACCTGTCCTTCCACCAGGAGGGGACCGTTCGGCTTGACCGTGATGACGACGCGGCCGCCGCCGGTCATGCGGTGCGGATTTCGCTCGCCTGCTCCTCGGCGGTGGCGAACTCGGACGAATGGGCGCGGAGGGCCTCCGAGATTCCCCGTTCCCGAACCAGCGCCTCCGCCATCCGGTAGCCCAGGTAGTAGCCCGATCGCTCGGGAAGCACCCGGCCCAGAGCCAGCCGGGAGGCCGGGCTCATCCCGCCCGACAGGAAGCGGAGCCTCAGGCCGATGCCGGATCGGTCGAGGTCATGGTGCGCCGCCCGACGAAGGAAGGCCTCGAGCTCGCGCATTCGCTGGAAGTGACGCTTGGGATAGCCGAAGTAGTCGGCTTGGTCGTGCCCCGGAGCCACCTGCTCGGCGGCATGCACGGCCAGGCCTTCGTTGAGGAGCAGCTCGCGCAGAGGCGCCCGGCTGCCGGTGGCCCAGTAGTCGTAGTAGCCGCCGCAGGCCTCGACGAGACGTCTGAGCTCGCTGGCGCTCTGGTCCGAGGTGTAGCGGACGGTGTGGGCCAGCTCGTGCGCGATCCAGAGCGGAATCAGATCGGGGGACAGGCCCAGGCCGAAGGTGGTCGGGTTGACCTTGCCGGTGAAGTGCTCGACGCAGATGAAGGCCACCCCGCGCCCGTTCACCACCAGCTCTCCGGCGTTCGCGGCGCCGACGCCGACCATGAGGACGACGTCGGTCGGACGCTCGATGCCGAGCAGCTCGAAGGCACGGGCCACGGCTTCCTCGGCCAGCTCGCTCAAGCGGACCGTCTGGAGCAGCGCCTTCAGGTCGCTGCGATCGGCACGCAAGGTCGTGGCGATGACCTCGTGGGCGTGCGTGCTCTCGGGATCGAGGACGTAGTTGTTCCAATAGGCCGAGAGGACGGCCCGGTGGGCTTCGAAGTAGCGGTGATAGGCTGCTTCTCGGTTTGCCGACGCCAGGATTTCGATGAAATCCGGCAGCAAATTGATGAGCACGGGACAGAATACCGAATTCCCGCGATCAAAATCAAGATGGCAGGAGACTCTTCGACCGATCTGTTCTGGTGGTCGCGGCTGGCCGCCGGCGTGGGGCCAACGTCAGATCTGGTCTTCGCGCTTGCGCTTGGAGGCGTCGGCGAGGAACTGACGCTCTTCCGACGTGAGACTGCCCATCCCGTGTCGGGAGATCTTGTCGAGGACCCGATCGATCTCGTCGTCGCTGACCTCCGGCGGGCCGGCTTCCAAGGTAGCCGGGGCGGAGCTCATCTCGGTCACCGTCTCCTGCACGCGCATCGGGGTCACGACGGGCCGGCGGGCCGGCGCGCTCGGAATCCGTGGCGCCGGCCGCTCCGCGGCGAACGCGCGAACCCTGAAGAAGAGGTAGCCCGCGCAGGCGCCGCCGAGATGGGCGAGATGGGGAATGCCCAGGACCGACGCGCCGAGGGTGCCGGACACCAGGGCGCCGAGGGTGTCGACCGTGAGGAGGACGGTGAAGAGGGTGCGGGCCGAGATCGGCGCCGGGAACGGAGCGATCGGGACGCCGGCGTCCGGCCAGAACCAGACGAAGGCCAGCATCACCCCGTAGAGAGCGCCGGTCGGCCCGACGATCGGGCCGACCGTGAGCACGGAGGAGAGACCGAAGGCGAAGAGTGCCGCGCCGGCGCCGCTGTACAAGTAGAAAGCGAGGAACCGGCGGGAGCCCAGCTTCCGCTCGACCGGCGGGCCGAAGAGGGCCAGCGCGAGGCTGGACAACGCCAGATGCACCACCCCGCCGTGGGCGAAGAGGTAGGTGATCGCGGTCCAGGGTCGGGCGAGGAAGGTTTCCGGATCGAAGGCGAGCGCATCGAGGTAGCGGGGCGCGGTAAAGACCGTGTTGGCCAGCAGCATGACCACGAGGTTGGCCGCCAGCAGGCGACCGACCCACGGTGTCATTCGGGCCACTCTCGGTCCTTCCATCAGTCCCGACCTTTGCTGCTGTTCCGGGCCGCGACGCAGACCCGCTCGCAGAGCTCCGGAAGCTCGATTCCCGCCGCTTTCGCCGACTGAGGCATCAGACTCGTCGCCGTCATTCCCGGCAGGGTATTCGCTTCTAAACAGACGAGTTCACCAACCTCTGTCAAGCGAAAGTCCACTCGACTGTAACCACCCAACTTGAGGGCCTTGTGGGCCTTCAGGCCAAGGGTTTGACACCGCTCGGTAACGGCTTGGTCCAGATCGGCCGGGAAGATCTCCTCCGCCATCCCCGGCG
This sequence comes from Gemmatimonadales bacterium, assembly GCA_041390205.1. Lineage (GTDB taxonomy): Bacteria > Gemmatimonadota > Gemmatimonadetes > Gemmatimonadales > GWC2-71-9 > SHZU01. The sequence goes on along the minus strand of JAWKQJ010000007.1, from coordinate 57,354 downwards.
TGTACTTGCACTCATAGTCGAAAATCTCGTGCCGGGGGCGAATCTCGCCCACCGCGAGAGCCGTACCGTCCAGGATTCCGACAGTCAGCTCCCGGCCCGGAACGAAGGCCTCGATCATGACCTCGTCGTCGTAACGGGCCGCTTCGGCGACGGCCGGCGCCAGGCCGTCGGGGGCTTTGACGACGCTCAGCCCCACCGTGGATCCCTGCTTGCTCGGCTTTACCACCACCGGCCAGCCCATCGCCCGCTCCACCTCCTCGGCCGTGGCCGGCGCCATCAGCCAGTCGGCGGTGGGCACGCCGGCCGCCCGGAAGAGGTGCTTCGAGACGTCCTTGTCCATGGCGAGGCCGCTGGCGAGGGCGCTGCTCCCGGTGTAGGGGACGCCGACGACGTCCAGGACCGCTTGCAGGGTGCCATCCTCGCCGCGGCCGCCGTGGAGGGCCAGGAAGAGCACGTCGGCCTGGCGGACGGCCTGCAGCGCGGCGAGCCCCGAGAGCAGGACGCCGCTCTCCAGCTCGATCAAGTGATCGATGCTGGGCGGCGTCCGGGCCACCGATGCGCTGACCAGCCGGCCTTCCTCGGCTTCGGGGATGTACCCGCGCGCCGTGTCGACGACCGCCACCTTGTGGCCGCGGCTCCGGAGCGCCGCGACGACCTGCGCCGCCGAGGCCAGGGCCACGTCGCGCTCGGCGGAAGTGCCGCCGGTCAGCACGGTGATCCGCATCGATCGCGCCCTCAGCGCCGACTGCCGATCAGCTGCTGGAGCAGATCGTAGCGGCTGACGATCCCGATCAGCTTCGCGTCGCGCTGGACCAGCGCCGCGGGGCTCTCCCGGGTCAGCATGGGAACCAGGCGGTCCGCCGGCATCGAGGCCTCGACGACCGGGAAGGGGACGTCCATCACTTCCCGGACGGGGCGATCGAGCAGGGACGGTTGGGCCAGCGCCCGCGTCATCAGGGTGCCCTCGATCAGGCCGCCCACGCACTGCCCCTCCTCGATCACCGGGATCTGGCTCACGTCGTAGGAGGTCATCAGGTTGAGGGCTTGCCGGACGGCCGCCGCCGGGGCCACGCTCACGAGCGGGGGGCCCTTGCGCTCCGGCCGCCCGACCAGGTCGCCCGCCAGGACCCGTGGCACATCGAGCAGCTGGTTCTCCTGCATCCACTCGTCGTTGAAGAGCTTCGAGAGGTACCGCTCGCCGGTGTCGCAGAGGATCGTCACGACGCAGGCCTCCGGGTCGTCGACCTCGCGGGCGATCTGGAGCGCGATGGCGACGTTGAGCCCGGCGCTGCCGCCCACCAGGATGCCCTCTTCCCGGGCGATCCGGCGGGCCATGCCCAGAGACTCGCGGTCACCGCATTGCCGAAACTCATCGATCGCGTCCCACCAGATGGTCGTGGGAATCTTGTCGCCACCGATTCCCTCCACCTTATACGGAAAGCCCTCGCCGATCGTTCGGGTGGCGGCGTAGTGGCTGTAGATCGATCCCACCGGGTCGCCGCAGACGACCCGGACCGCCGGGTTCTTCTCCTTGAGGAACCGCCCGACGCCGCTCACCGTGCCGCCGGTGCCGGCGCCGGCCACGAAATGCGTGACCCGGCCGCCGGTCTGCTCCCAGATCTCGGGGCCGGTGGTCCGGTAGTGAGACTCGGGGTTGATCTGGTTGTAGAACTGGTTGGCCAGGATCGCGCCCGGGGTGTCGTGGACGATCTGCTTGGCCTTGTTGACGTAGTTGTCCGGGTGATCGGCCGGGACGGCCGTCGGGGTGATCACCACTTCGGCGCCGTAGGCCTTGAGGAGTCGGACCTTCTCCTGGGACATCTTGTCGGGCATCGTGAAGATGCAGCGGTATCCCTTGAGGGCGGCGGCGATGGCGAGACCGACGCCGGTGTTGCCCGAGGTGCCTTCGACGACGGTGCCGCCCGTCGTGAGCTGGCCCTCCCGCTCGGCCTGCTCGATGATGGCGAGGCCGATGCGGTCCTTCACCGACGCCCCGGGGTTGGCGTACTCGGCCTTGCCGTAGATGGGGGTGCGGAGCTCACCGGCGACGCGCGACAGTCGGATCAGCGGCGTCCAGCCGACGGTCTCCAGGACCGACTCGTACGGGGTGGTGTGCTGGGGCTTCATGGCGTGGCACCTGAGCCGGGTGGCGGTCGGAAGTTGAACGGCTGCAGAAACGCGCTCGCCGCGGAGCGTCCGTCGCGGAGGGCCGGGGCGTAACGCAAACCCGGGACCGCGGCGAGCGCGGCCGAATCGAGCGCGGGGTAGCCGCTCGACTCGTGGATCCGGGTGGATTCTGACACGACGGCCCCGCCCTCGTCGAGGAAGAGCCGGAGGATCACGGTGCCGCCGATCCGCTGCTGCGCGAGCGCCGGAGGGTATTCGGTCGGGGCGTCGGGGTTGAGCGCCACGGGTGATTCGAGGCCCGCGGTCGGCGCGGCCGGCGGGTCGAGCGGCAAGGTGACCGTCTGATCCGGCTCCTTCGCGCAGCCGCTCGAGAGGAGCAGGGCGGTGGTCAGGGCGAGCCGCCTCACTTGCTCCGGGCCTTCTGCTGGAGCTCGGCCAGCCGGTTCAGAGCTTGAATCGGGGTCAGCGCGTCGAGATCGAGTCGCTCGAGCTCCTCGCGGACCGGATCGGGCCCGCGCGGCTCGGCGAACAGGGCGAGCTGGCGCGAGTCGGCGCGCGGGGGCTCGCCGGGGACCATCCGATGCTCACCCTCCAGGGTGCCGAGCACCTCTTTGGCGCGCTCGATCACCGGACCGGGCAGTCCGGCGAGGTCGGCGACGTGAATCCCGTAGGAGCGATCGGTGCCGCCGGGCTCGAGCCGGTGGAGAAAGACGATCGTCTCGCCGGTCTCCCGCACGGCGACGTTCATGTTGCGGGCGTGCGCCAAACGTTCCGGCAGCTGCATCAGCTCGTGATAGTGGGTGGCGAACATGGTCTTGCAGCCGACCAGGTCGTGGAGGTGCTCGGTCACCGCCCAGGCGATGGCGACGCCGTCGTAGGTCGAGGTCCCGCGGCCGATCTCGTCGAGCAGCACGAGGCTCCTGGCGGTGGCGTTGTGGAGGATCGCGCTGGTCTCGCTCATCTCCACCATGAAGGTGGACTGCCCGCGGGCGAGATTGTCGCTGGCACCGACCCGGGTGAAGAGCCGATCCGCCACGCCGACGGACGCGGCTCGGGCCGGGACGAAGCTCCCCATCTGGGCCATGATCACCAGCAGGCCGATCTGGCGGAGAATGGTGGACTTGCCGGCCATGTTCGGGCCGGTGACGAGGGCGACCCGACTCGCTTCGGTGAAGAGCACGTCGTTCGGGATGAACGACTCCCGGGGCATCATCCGCTCGATCACCGGGTGGCGGCTGGCGGTGAGGGCGAGCTCGAATCCGTCGTGGATCGCGGGTCGGGCGTACTGGTTGACGATCGCGACCTCGGCCAGCGCGCACCAGACGTCCAGCCGGGCCAGGCGGGCAGCGGTGGCCTGGATCCGGCCGATGGCGTCGCCGACCTGGCGCCGCAGCTCGCCGAAGAGCTCGGCTTCTCGGGCGGCCATCCGCTCTTCGGCGCCGAGCACCTTGGCCTCGTACTCCTTGAGCTCCGGTGTGATGTAGCGCTCGGCGGACGTGAGGGTCTGGCGGCGCTCGTAGTCGTCGGGAATCCGACTGCGGTGCGCGTGGGTGACCTCGAGGTAGTACCCGAAGACCTTGTTGTAGCCGATCTTGAGCGACCCGATCCCGGTTCGGGCGCGCTCCCGCTCCTGGACCGCGGCGAGATGTTGCTTGCCGCCGTCGCGGAGTTGGCGGTCCTCGTCGAGCGCCGCGTCGAAGCCGGGGCGAATCACGTTCCCCTCGGCGAGATTGACCGGCGGTCGGTCCGCCAGGGCGCGATCGAGCGCGTCGAGGAGGTCCTCGAGCGGGTCGAGCTCGGCGACGTCGGCCAGGAGCGTCGAGCCGCTCTCGGCGAGGGCGCGCGCGGTGTCGCGGACGTCGGGCAGTCGGCGGAACGAGTCGCGAAGGGCGGCCATCTCCCTCGGATTGGCGCGCCCCGCCGCGGCCCGGCCGGCGAGGCGCTCGACGTCCCGCACGCCGTCGAGGGAGTCCCGGGCGGTGCCGCGCAGGCCGGACTGGTCGACCAGTCGGGCCACCGCGTCGAGTCTGGCGTCGATCGCTCCGGGGTCCCTGAGGGGCGAAAGCAGCCATTGGCGGAGCAGCCGCGATCCCATCGGGGTCAGGCACTCGTCGAGCATCTCCAGCAGAGTGACCCCTCTGGCGCCGCTCCTGAGCGGCTCCACCAGCTCGAGGTTCCGGCGGGTCATCTCGTCGAGCCAGAGGTGCTCCTCGGGTCGGCGGAGGCTGGGGCGCAGCAGGTGAGGCAGGCCCGCCGGCTGCAGCTCGCTCAGATAGCGGAGCAGCGCGCCCGCCGCGCCGACGGCCGGCCCGTCGTCCCGGGCGAGGCCGAGGCCGTCGAGCGAGGCGATCGCGAATCGGCGGGTGAGCTCCTCGCTGGCGAGCTCGGGGTCGAACTCCCAGGCCTCCCGGGTGGTGCGGAGCGTGTCGCGATCGGGGATCGCCGCGGATTCCGGAGCGATGACCTCGGCGGGCTGGAGTCGATCGAGGGCCTCGCTGACCCGGCCGGGCTCGGCCTGCTCGAGCAGAAACTCGCCGGTGGTGAGGTCGACCGCGGCGATCCCGACCTGGCCGGCCCCGCGAGGCGGCGGCCCGACGGCCACCAGATAGTTGTTCCGGCCCCCGGGGACCCAGCCGTCTTCGAGCAAGGCGCCGGGCGTCACCGTCTCGATCACGGCGCGCTTGACGATGCCCTTGGCCTTGCGGGGGTCCTCGACCTGCTCGCAGATCGCCACCCGGTGGCCGCTCGCCACCAGCTGGCGGAGGTACTCGGCGGCGGCCTTGACGGGCACGCCGGCGAGGGGCACCCCGTCGCCCCGCGCGGTGAGCGTGATGTCGAGGACCCGGGCGGCGAGCTCCGCGTCGTCGTAGAACATCTCGTAGAAGTCGCCCATCCGGAAAAACAGGATCTTGTCGCGATGCTGCGACTTGATCTCCCGGTACTGCCTGAGCAGGGGCGTCTCGTCCGAGGCGGAAACAGCCATGGCGGGCGGAATTTAGCGCGGTACGGAGGCCTCCGTGACCTAGCCCGTGGCGGAGGGGCCACGGTAGCTTCCTCCGGGGGGGATCCAAACGCACATGGATGTGATTCGGGAACTGCTCAGCAGCACCTCGGCGCTGGCGGACGCGCTGCGTTCGGAGCTTGGCTACGTCCTGCTCCTGTTCGTGCTGTTCGTGCTACCCCGGTTCCTGCAGCGCTACCGTCTCCCGCAGGCGATCACCAGCGTGGCCCTCGGCGCGGTGCTCGGCTTGGGCTTCCGGCTCTACCAGGGCGACTCGACGGTGGGGCTCCTGGCCACGCTCGGGATCGTGTCGCTCTTCCTCTTCGCGGGGCTCGAGGTCGACTTCCAGGAGCTTCGCCGGGAGGCCCGGGTGCTGGTCCAGCACCTGGTGGTCGGCGTGACGGCTCTCTTCCTGGGCGCCTGGGCGATGATCGAGATCTTCGATCTCGCGTTCCGGCCGGCCCTGCTGGTCTCGCTGGCGCTGCTCACGCCGTCGACCGGCTTCATTCTCGACTCCCTGCATCGCTTCGGTCTGTCGGAGCGGGAGCGGTTCTGGGTCAAGTCGAAGGCGATCGCCACCGAGCTGGTGGCTCTCGGCGCGCTGTTCTTCACGCTCCAGTCGCAGAGCACGGCCCGGTTCGGGATCGCCACGGCGGTGCTGGTGGTGCTGGTGGCGCTCCTGCCGATGGTCTTCCGCTGGTTCGCCACGGCCGTGGTGCCGTACGCGCCGAAGTCCGAGTTCGCCTTTCTCCTGATGGTCGCCACGGTGGCGGCGATGGTGACCCGGCGCTTGGGCGTCTACTACCTGGTCGGCGCGTTCGTGGTGGGCCTGGTCGCGCAGGGGTTCCGGCGGCGGCTCCCGACCCTCGCCTCGGAGCAGATGCTCCACGCGATGGAGGTCTTCGCCTCGGTCTTCGTCCCGTTCTACTTCTTCAACGCCGGTCTCCATCTCCACCGGGACGACTTCTCCTTCGACGCGCTGGTGATCGGGATCGGCTTCCTGGCCGTGGTCACGCCGATCCGGATCCTGCTGGTGGCGGGGCATCGGAAGCTGGTCCTCAAGGAAGACGTGGAGCCGGGCGTCCGGGTCGGCCTCTCGATGGTGCCGACCCTGGTCTTCGGTCTGGTGATCGCGGAGATCCTGCGGGACGAGTTCGGGCTCGCGCCCTACCTCTTCGGCGGGCTGATCGTCTATACCCTGGGGAACACGCTCCTGCCGGGGCTCCTGCTCAAGGGCGAGGCGCCGGTCCCGCCGCCGCCCGAGGAGGAAGTCTCGATCGGGAGTCGGCTCGAGACCGTCGCGGGGCTCGACAAGCTCAGCGCACGGTGACGATGAACGGCTGCGTCCGCACCAAGCCTCGGATCCGCGCGAGCGCCTCGTTGGCCTGGGTCCGGTTCGCGTAGGGACCGACCCGCACCTTGTGGTACGGTCCTTCCCTCACGATCACCACCGGGAGTCCGGCTTCGCGGAGCGGCGCCGCGGCTTCCTCGGCCGCCGCGGGAGTGTCCAGCGCGCCGACCTGCACGTAGATCCCGGGCGCGGGCTTCCCGGGCGGAGTGGCCGGGGGCGGCGGCGGCGGTGGTGGGGGCGGCGGCGCGGGCGATGGCGTGCCCCGGTCGGCTGGCCGGGTCGCGGAGTCTGCCGCCTGCGCCAGCAGGCCTTCGCAGCGGAGCCGCTGGAAATCGAGCTGGGTGCGCAGCTCGACGTCGTCCTTTACGGCGCCGAGGCCGACGACGGCCCACTTGCAGGCCAGCTCGCCCTTGCCCAGGTCGCCAGCGGCGCGCGCTCCCCAGAACGCTCCGACCCCGCGGAGCGGACTCAGCGGGTAGTCGTCGATCAGCTTGGTGATCTGGGCGACGGTGCCGTCGGGGTTCGCGTCGGCGTACTCCAGCTGCGCGAGCAGGAGGAGCGCGTCGTCCGCCCATTGGGAGCGGGAGTACTCGATGATCACCCGGCGGAGCGGCGGCGCTCGGTGTCGCTCTCGGCGACGATGGACGTGTAGAGCGCCTCGGGAAGATCGGGTCCGAGGGCGGGAACTGGCCAGCACGCGCTGCATCTCCGCCCGGGCGGAGTCGACCAGACCGTCCTGGGCGAGCCGGACGATCTGGACGAAGCGCTCGGTGGTCTGCGCCTCGAGCGGCGTGGCCAGGGCCAGCAGCGCGAGAGCGCCGGCCAGACGGATCGAGCGACTCATGCGGCGGCTCGCGCGGGCTTGGCCAGCTGGAGGATCAGATCGACGAGGATGCCCTGCTCCGTGGTCAGCGTGGTGCTCTTCAGACGCTCGTCCGCCCGCAGGGTGGCGCGAATGGCGGCGTCGATCCGGGTCCGGGTCCAGGCGGGCGCGAGGCGACTCCATTCGCGCGCGGCCGCGTCGTAGCTCACTCGAGCCGGACGGGCTCGGAAGAGCGAGCGTTTCACGGCCCTTCGAGCCGGCTCCCCGCCCGCGCCGCGATCGTGGTGCGCGGGCCAGGCCGATTCCGAGCAGCGAGGTCCCCAGCAGCATCACCAATGAGACACCGGTCACGCCCGATTGGGCCAACACGTGGGGCAGCACCCGATCGCCCGGCCGGTCCGGCCGGTGAGGACGAGATCGCGCCAGTCGTATTGGGTCTCCCCGCGGCGGACGCCCATTAGATCGCCCACCAGGTCGACCGAGAGTGGCCGACCCTCCGCCAGCCCGGAGAGCTTGGCCAGCTCGATCTTGAGCACCCCGAGGTCGGCGTCGGTGACCCGCACGAGATGCTCCGCCGCCTCGGCCGCGAGCTCGACGCCCTGCCGGCCGGCCTCGAGCTCGAGCCACTTGCGGGCCCGCTCGGGGGGCAGCCGATCGGCGACGGCGCTCACCGTCGAGCCGGCCAGCTCCTTGTCGGGGGCCGCGTCGCCGCCCTGCACCAGGATCAAGACGGTCTCCGGCGCCGGGCGCTCGAGGTAGCGGAGCACCGCCTGCTTGGCGCGGGCCCGCTTGTTCCAGGCCTCGACGTCCCTGATCACGGCCACCCGGCGGTCGGCCATCATCGGCAGGGTGTTGAGCAAGGTCTCGGCGTCCTCGGGCGCGAGGGAGGCCGCGGAGCGCTGGTCGAAGTTGAAGTCCCGCAGCGAGGCATCGAGCAGGCGGTCGAGCACCTCCCGGACGAGCTCGTCCTTGAGGACGTCCTCGGGCCCGTGGAGGTAGATCGCGGGCGGGATCTCCCCCTTCAGCACCCCACGGAACAGTCGGTCGAAGCTCCCCGCGCTCATGGATCCAAATGTAAGGCGAAAGCGGCGCTCGGGAACGGCTACGCGCGCTGGAACGACTGCACGAAGAAGAGGGCGCAGAGGCTCTTGGCGTCGCGGATCTCACCCCGGCGGATCATCCGCCCGATCTCCGACCAGCGCCACTCGTGCACGCTGAGGAACTCGTCGTGCTCCGGCCGGGTCTCGCCGCGCTCGAGGTCGGTGGCGAGGTAGAGGTGGATCCGCTCGTCGGTGAACCCCGGCGTGGTAAAGACCGTGGACAGGTGCTCGATCCGACCCGCGGAGCACCCCGCTTCCTCCGCCAGCTCGCGGCGCGCGCACTCGGCGGGGTCTTCGCCGGCGTCGAGCGTGCCGGCCGGAATCTCCCAGATGAAGTCGTCCGCGGCGTGGCGGAACTGCCGGATCAGGAGGACCCTGGGGTCGGGGTCGGTCGGTGGGTCGAGCATCGGGACGACGGCCGAGGCGCCGGGATGCCGAATCATCTCGAGGGTTCCCTCCGAGCCGTCCGGGAACTGGACCCGGTCGGCGTCCACGTGGATGATCCGACCGCTGTAGCGACGGGTGGTGGAGAGCAGCATGGGGATCTTCTGGATTAGGGGAAGCGACGGAGCCAGGCCACCGGCACCTTGAGCGCCTCGCGCGAGAGGAAGGTCCACTCGCGGTAGCTGCCGCGCGCGATCGGGCTCTCCGGCGTCGGGGTGGTGAAGCCGATCACGCCGTTGTTCCGGGCCTCGAGTCGGAGTCTGGCGAGATGGAAGCCGTCACTCACCAGCAGGACCGTGTCGAGCCGCTCTGCGCGAAGCCAGCGGGCCACGGCCGCCATGGTCTCCTGGGTGGTCGCGCCCTCCTCGAGCGGGACGACCACCGAGTCGGGCACGGCGTGCTCGAGCAGATAGCGGCGCTGTACCGAGGCCTCGCTCTCGGCATCGCCGGGATGGGTGCCCCCGGTGACCACGATCCACGGGGCGAGCCGCCCGTGATAGAGGGTGAGGGCGTGCTCCAGCCGGCCGAGCAGCACGGGTGAGGGGCGCCCGTTGTAGTGGGCCGCGCCCAGCACGACGATGGCGTCGGCCGGCCGTTGCTGGTCCTCCCGGCTGACGAACACGACCCAGGCGAGCAGGGCGCCGTAGACGACGAGCAGCGCCACCGCGAGCGCGGCCGCGCGCCGGAGCCACCGCCGGATCACAGGTCGAACGACTGGCCGAGCTCGGGAATCACCACCTCACCCACACCTTCCTCGCGCAGGATCGTCGCCATCCCGGCCGCCGCCTCGGGCTCGCCGTGGACCACGAAGGCGCGGCTCACCGGGCCGCCGAGACGCTTGACCCAGGCGCGCAGCTCGTGCTTGTCGGCGTGGGCCGAGTAGCCCCCGATCACCTCGACCTCGGCGCGGCGCACCACCTTCTCGCCGAAGATCTTCACCTCGCGCTGACCCTCGAGCAGTCGCCGACCCAGGGTGTGCTCGGCCTGGAAGCCGACGAAGAGGATCAGGTTCTTGTGGTCGCCGATGTGGTTGCTCAGGTGGTGGAGAATGCGGCCCGATTCGGCCATGCCCGAGGCCGAGATGATGATCGCGGGCCCGTGCATGGTGTTGAGACGCTTGGAATCCTTGACGTCGCTGACGTAGCGGACCAGCCGGAAGTCGAGGATGTGGTCGGTGCGCTCCACCAGCTTCTCGCGGCGGTCGAAGATCTCCGGGTGCATCCGGAAGACGCTGGTGGTCTCGACGGCGAGGGGACTGTCCACGAAGATCGGGATCTCGGGGATCTCGCCCTGGCGGAAGAGGTGATGGAGCGCGTAGACCAGCTCCTGGGTCCGCCCCAGGGCGAACGAGGGCACCAGCACCTTGCCGCCCCGCGCGGCCACGGTGCGGACGATCTCGCCGAGGCGCCGCTCCGCGTCGCCGGTGGTCTCGTGCTCGCGATTGCCGTAGGTCGATTCGACGATCAGGCAGTCGATCGGTCCGGTGGGCGGGTCCGGGTCCCGGATGATCGGGAGCCCGCTCCGTCCGATGTCTCCCGAGAAGACGATGCGGCGCCCTCCGCCCTCGGTGAGCCGGAGGTCCACGGAGGCGGAGCCGAGGATGTGGCCAGCCTCGGTGAACTCGAAGGCGAGGTGCTTTCGCAGGTGGGTGACCCGGCGATAGGGCTGGCCGACCATCAGCTCCTGCACCGCGAAGGCGTCGGCCATGGTGTAGAGCGGCTCGCTCTCGGGCCCTTTCGGCCGCCGGTGCCGGGCGAGGAACTCGGCGTCCTTCATCTGGATGTGGGCCGAGTCGGGCAGCATCACCGCGCAGAGGTCCCGGGTGGCCGGGGTCGCGTAGATCGGTCCGTGGAAGCCGTGGCGGACCAGCAGCGGCAGCCGTCCCGAGTGATCGATGTGCGCGTGGCTCAGCAGGACCATGTCGATCCGGCGGGCGTCGAACGGGAGCTCGGCGTTCTTGGCGGCGGCCTCCCGGCGGCGGCCCTGGAAGAGCCCGGCGTCGAGGAGGATCCGGGCCCCGGCGGCCTCGAGGAGGTGCATCGACCCGGTGACCTCGCCGGCGGCACCCCAGAAGGTGAGTTTGGCGCTCATCGTCCGACCTCCTGCCTAACGCTTTTTGGCGCTCCGGATCGCCGGCTCATCGGGTGCCGAAGATCCGGTCGCCGGCGTCGCCCAGCCCGGGGAGGATGTAGCCCTGCTCGTTGAGCTGCCGGTCGAGGGCCGCGGTGTAGACCGGCACGTCGGGGTGGCGGCTCCGCATCGCCTCGACGCCTTCGGGGGCGGCCACCAGGCAGAGCACCCGGATCCGGGTGGCGCCGACCGACTTGAGCTTCGACACCGCGTCCGCGGCCGAGCCTCCCGTCGCCAGCATCGGGTCGAGGACGAAGACGTCGCGATCGGCCTCGGCCGAGGGCACCTTGAAGTAGTAGCTGACCGGCTCCAGCGTTTCGTGATCCCGGTAGAGGCCGATGTGGCCGACCCGGGCCGAGGGGATCAGCTGCAAGATCCCGTCCACCATGCCGAGGCCCGCCCGCAGGATCGGCACCAGAGCCAGCTTCTTGCCCGCCACCCGCCGGCCCATGGTGACCTCGAGCGGCGTCTCGATCTCGACCGGCTCGGTTTCGAGGTCCCGGGTGACCTCGTAGGTCATCAGCATCGCGATCTCGCCGACCAGCTGGCGGAAGTTCTTGGTCTCGGTCGTCCGACTCCGCAGGATCGCCAACTTGTGCTGGATCAGGGGGTGGTCGAGGACCGTCAGGTTGGGGTGGTCGGGGTGCGGCATAGCTCGGAATAAAGCGTCGGAGCCAGGTGCCGCAAATGGGGCCGGGGTCACCGGAGGAGCGCTCGCACGGAGTCGGGCGAGCCGTCGTTCGGCGCGGGCTCGAGTCCGAGGAGACCCGCGAGCAGCGCGTAGAGGTGGACGTTGCTCAGCGGAGGGACGACGGCGCCCGATCGGAACGCCGGCCCCGCGGCGATCAGGATCCCCGCCATCGACGAATCCTCGGGGTCGAATCCGTGATTGCCTCTGTCGGTCAGCGGGCCCGCCGCGCGGCGCCGCACCGACCAGCCCGGGTCGGCGATCGCGACGATGGCGGGCACTCGCGGATGCGGGTCGGCGTGAAGCCGCGCGGGGAGCCGATCGGCACGATGGACGGCGAGGTGCGGGTGCCGCCCGGCGAGCGCCTCGAGGACCGCCGACTCGGCTCCGGGCTTCGGGGCGATCGTAGTGACCGGCGCGAGGTCCACGATCTCGGCTTGGGTGGAGTCGAGGTAGTCGTCGATCCAGATCACGCGATCGGGGGCGAGCTCCGCCATGCCGTGGTCCGAGACCACGACGAGGTTGGCGATCGAATCGAGCCCACGATCGGCGAGTCCGCGGAGAAACGAGGCGAGAGCCCGGTCGACCCGCGCGATGGCGGAGTCGACTTCGACCGAGCCGGGCCCGTAGCGATGGCCGGCCGCGTCGACACCGTCGAAGTAGAGCGTGGTGACGATCGGTCGCTCGGGAGGGGCGCGACCCAGCCATCCGAGCACCTCCTCGACCCGCTCGTCGTAGCTCTTGTCCGCCGTGAAGCGACGCCACTCGGTCGGCCGGACCCCGCCCACGTCGGCCTCGGAGCCGGGCCAGAACATCGCGGTGGCGGGGTGACCGGCCCGGATGGCCGTGACCCAGATGGGCTCGCCGCCCCACCATCGGCCGTCCTCGACGGCGGCGCGATTGGACAGGGTGAAGCTCCCGAGCACCGAGTCCCGCATCGTGTTGGCGACGATGCCGTGATGGGTCGGGTAGAGGCCGGTGGCGATGGTGTAGAAGTTGGGAAAGGTCTTGGTGGGAAAGACCGGCACCAGCTTTTCCGCGCGGACGCCTCGCTCGGCCAGGGAGCGGAAGGTGGCCGCCGCCGGTCGCTCGAGGTAGTCGGCGCGGAAGCCGTCCACGCCGATCAGCACCACCAGCGGGTCTCGCTCCGGTGTGGTCCCGCGAGGTGCCGCGCAGGCCGCGATCGCAACCAGCACGCCGCAGACCGCCGGGCGCCGCACGATCACCCCGATCGTGGCGCGGCCGAGGCTCCGGGTCGGGCGCGCGGAGCGGCGGTCATTGCGAGGCCTGCTCCGCGGTCGGCTCGATGGCGCGGGCCGGGGTGCGCTCGACCACCGTCGCCTTGACGGTCGAGGCCGGGTTGAGGCGCTCCGCGCCGCCGACCACCACCATCTCGCCCGGGTCGACGCCGCGGACCTCGACGAAGCCCGGCGTGCGGACGCCGAGCTCCACGGCGCGACGATCGACCTTCTCGCCGTTCACCACCCACACCACGTTGCCGGCCTGAGCGGGGATCACGGCGTCCTCGGGGATCACGGTCGCGTTGGCCCGGCGGTCGGTCTCCAGCCGCACCTCGAGGAACATCCCGGCCTGGAGCTCCCGCTTGGGGTTCTGGACCAGCGCCTTGACGGTGATCGTCCGGCCGGGCAGCTCGACCCGCGGGTCGACGAAGTCGACCGTGCCGCGGAACTCGCGCCCGGTGAGCGCCGCCACCCGGAAGGCGATCTGCTGCCGCAGCGCGAGCCGCTCGGCGTACCGCTCGGGGACCTGGAAGACGGCCCGCTGCGGATTGACCGTCTGCAGGGTGATCAGCCGGGTGCTGGTGTTGACGTAGTCCCCCAGGCTCGCGAGCCGCTGGCCCACGACCCCGGCGAAGGGGGCCCGGACGACGGTGCGATCGAGCCGCAGCTTGAGCAGCTCGTACTGGGCCCGCGCGCTCCGCGCCGAGGCTTCGGCCCGCTCGACGTCGGCGGGCGCGGCCGCTTTCTCGGACAAGAGCTGCCGGGTGCGCGCCAACGCCTGGTCGGCCAGGTCGCGGTCGGCTTCGGCCCGGGCCACCTGGGCCGCGAGCTCGCCGTCGTCGACCTTGAACAGCGGGGCGCCCTGGGCGACCTCGGCCCCTTCGCGGACCATGATCTCCACCAGGCGCCCGTCCACCTCCGGGCGCAGCTCGATGGCTTGGAGAGCTTCGATCTGACCCGTGGCGGTGATCGCGTCCACCACGGTGTCGGAGCGGGCCTCGACGACCTCGACGGGCACGGGCCCACCCATCCCGCGACCGCGGGAGGCCGGAGTGTCGGAGCCTGCCTTGCTGCAGGCGGCGAGTCCGACCAGCAGGAGAGCGAGCGAGCGGTTCGGCACGGGCATTCCTAGTCTCTAGTCTCTGAAGAGGCGGCGGCCCAGCAGGGCCTCCAAGCCGGCCAGGGCGAGACGCGCGGCATAACGCGACTGGACCAGCTGCGCCTGGGCCTCGGTGAGTCGGGTCTGAGCCTCGAGCAGGTCGAGGATGGTGCTGGCGCCAGCGCGGTAGCGGGCCTCCTGCACCCGGAAGTTCTCCTGCGCGATCGACACCGCCTGGCTGCTGACCTCGGCGGTTTGCCGGGCGGTCTGGTAGGCGGAGTAGGCCTGGGTCACGTCGACCGCGGTCGCGCGGAGCGCGTCCTCGCGCTGAGCGCGCGCCACGTCGAGGGTGGTGCGCGCCCGGTTGATCGCCAGCTCCCGCTGGAAGCCGTCCCAGACGGGGAAGCTCAGCGAGATGGTCAGCGAGGATCGGCTCAGCGCGTCGGGAAAGAAGCGATCGTCGAAGCTGGAGAGGTTGGCGCCGAGGGAGAGCTGCGGGAAATACGAAGCCCGCTGGCTCTTCACGAAGGCTTCGGCCTGGCGCTCGTTGGCGAGCGCAATCCGGTAGTCCGGCCCCTCGAGCGCGGCCAGCTCCACGGCCTGTGGGAGCCCGAGCGGCAGCTCGGGCAGGGTGGTGTCGGTCGGCGCGACGTCGACCGGTCCGCCGACCCCGACTCGCCGGCCGAGACTGAGGCGGGCCACGAGGACGGCCGCCTCTTCCCGGAGCAGGCCGATCCGCGCCTGGTTCAGCTCGAGCAGCACCTGGAGCGAGTCGGTCTGGACCACCGCGCCGCTCACCACCCGCGCCCGGGCGACGACCAGCTGCGATTCGGCGCGGCTCACCCGGTCGTTGGCGACCTGGAGCAGCTCCTGCCCGCCGAGGACGGCGTAGAAGTCCGCCTCGGTGGCCAGGGCGACGCCGAACCGGGCCTGGACCTCGGTGGCCTCTGCCCCCTCCTGCTCCGCGCGCGCCCGCTTGAGCTCGGCCGATTTGCGCCCGCCGGTGAAGAGCCCGAAACGGACGTCCGCGCGGGCCGCGACGATGGTCGAGGCCGGCGCGCCGATGCCGATGTTGAACTGCTCGGTGGAGAAGAAGGTGTAGTCCGAGCTCAGAGTGAGCGAGGGCAGCACGAAGGTCGCGAGCGCCGAGCGCCGCGCCCAGTCGGCGGAGCTGACGTTGCCGAGGGCCCGGACGTAGTTGGGGTCGACCCGCGCCGCTCTGGTGAGCGCTTCGTCGAGGGTGAGCCGGGGAATGGTGTCGACCGCGCCGCCACCCAGGGCCAGCGCGAGCAGGGCCGTGGCGATCATTCCCCGCCCCGGCCGGCCGCGAGCGGCCGCGGTGCTCCGGTCTCCAGCGGGTCCTTCACCCGGACCCGGGCGCGATCGAGCAGCGCATAGGCGACCGGGACCAGGTAGAGAGTCAACGCGGTCGAGAGGATCACGCCGCCCACGATGGCGTATCCGAGGGGCCGCCGGCTGGCGGACCCGGCCCCGAGACCGAGGGCGATCGGGACCGCGCCGACGACGGTGGCGACCGAGGTCATCAGGATCGGCCGGAGCCGGATCCGCCCGGCCTCGAGCAGCGCCTCGACCGTGGCCTTGCCGCGCTCTTTGAGCTGGTTGGTGTATTCCACGAGCAGGATCGAGTTCTTGGTGACCAGCCCGATCAGCAGGATCATCCCGATCTGGCTGTAGAGGTTGATGGTCGACCCCGCGATCCAGAGCGTGAAAAGCGCGCCGGTGACCGCGAGCGGCACGGCGAGCAATACGGTGAACGGGTGGATCATCGAGTTGAACTGCGAGGCGAGCACCATGAAGACGACGGCGAGCGCCAGCGCGAAGGCGAAGTAGAGGGCGTTGCCGCTCTCCTCGAGCTCGCGCGACTCGCCGGTGAGCGCGGTGGAGGACCCCGGCGGCAGCACCTCGGTGGCGGTGGCCTGGAGCGAGTCGATCGCCTCGCCCAGGGTGAAGCCCGGCGCCAGGCTGGCCGTGAGCGTGGCCGAGCGGACCCGGTTGAAGTGGTTGAGCTGACGGGCCCCGACGGCCTCCTCGACGTGCGCCACCTGATCCAGCTGGATCAGCCGGCGCTCCCGTCCGCGCACGGTCAGGCCGGTCATGTCGCTCGGCGTGGCCCGGTTCTCCGGCGCGAGCTGGACGATCACCTCGTAGAGCTCGTTCCGCTGGGTGAAGGTGCTGACCCGCTGGCCGCCCAGGAGCGCCTGCATGGTGCCCGCCACGTCCCGCACGGCCACGCCGAGATCCTCCATCCGGTCGCGGTCGTAGGAGACCACCAGCTCGGGCTTGTTGACCCGGAGGTCGGTGTCGACGTTCGTGAGCCCGGGAATCTGGCGGGCCCGCCGGACCAGCGAGTCCATCCCGACCACCAGCGAGTCGAAGTCCGGGTGGCGGATCACGAACTGCACCGGGGAGCCGAAGCCGCCGAAGGCGGGAGGGTTGTTGGCAAAGACCAGAGCGCCCGGAATCGAGAGGAGCTGAGGCTGGATGGCCTGGATGATCTCGGGCACCGAACGGGTCCGCTCGGACCACGATTTCAAGCGGACGAAGATGAAGCCGCTGTTGACCCGGCCGCCGCCCCCGCCCCCGCCGAACGCCACGACGCTCGTGGCGGCCTCCACCTCCGGGGTGTTGATCAGGACCTCCTCGGCGCGAGCCTGATACTCCGAGGTGTAGTCGACCGTGGAGCCCTCGGGCGCCACCACGATCACCTGGATGAAGGCCCGATCCTCGGGCGGCACGAACTCGCGCTTCAGATTGAGGAAGGTGAGCCCCGCGCCGGCCAGAAGGACGATGACGACCACGAGCACCGCGACCCGATGGGCGAGCGCCCAGCGCAACGAGCGCTGGTAGCCGCTGGCCAGGCCCGCGAAGCCGCGCTCCAGCGCCTCGTAGACCACCCCGTGCCGCGCAGGCACCTTGAGGATCTTGGCGCAGAGCATCGGCGTCAGGGTGAGCGCCACGAAGCCGGAGACGATCACCGCGCCGGCCACCGCGATCCCGAACTCGTTGAAGAGCCGGCCGGTCGAGCCCTTGAGGAAGGCCAGCGGGGTGAAGACGGCCACCAGCGCGATGGTGGTGGCGATCACCGCGAAGGCGATCTCGCTGGTGCCGCGCTGGGCCGCCGCTTCCGGCGGCTCATTGAGCTCTTCCTGGTGCCGGTAGGCGTTCTCGAGCACGATGATCGCGTCGTCGACCACGATCCCGATCGCCAGGGTGAGGGCCAAGAGGGTCAGGTTGTTGATCGAGAAGTCGAGGAAGTACATCACCGCGAAGGTCGCGACGATCGAGGTCGGAATCGCGAGGCCGGGGATGATGGTGGCCCGGAGATTCCGGAGAAACACGAAGATGATCAGGACCACCA
Source organism: Gemmatimonadales bacterium (assembly GCA_041390205.1). Taxonomy (GTDB): domain Bacteria; phylum Gemmatimonadota; class Gemmatimonadetes; order Gemmatimonadales; family GWC2-71-9; genus SHZU01. The sequence goes on along the minus strand of JAWKQJ010000007.1, from coordinate 39,971 downwards.
GGAAGCCGGCCAGCACCAGGGTCTCCTGGGCCTCCTTGATCGACTGCTTGACGTAGATCGACGAGTCGAAGCCGAGCACCAGGCTCACCCCGGGCGGGAGCGAGGCCTGGATCTCGGGCAGCGCCGCTCGCACGGCGTCCGAGACCTCGACCAGATTGGACTTCGATTGCCGGTTGAGCGAGACGCCCACCGCCGGGTGGCCGTTGAAGCGGAAGCGGCTCCGGTCGTCCTCCGGCCCCAGCTCCACCCGCGCCACGTCCCGGAGCTTGACCAGCTGGCGGCCGGTGTTGGCCACGACCAGGTTGCCGAACTCTTCCGGGGTCTTCAGCTCGCCGAGGGACCGGATCGTGAACTCCCGGCGGGCCGACTCGATCCGCCCGGCCGGGATCTCGACGTTTCGGGACTGGATCGCGGCCACCACGTCCTGGGTGGTCAGGCCGCGCGCCGTCAGCTCCGAGGCGGAGAGCCAGACCCGCATGGCGTAGCGCCGCTCGCCCCTGACCTGGGCCTGGGCGATCCCGGGGACGCTCTGTAACGGCGTCTTGACGTAGCGGTCGGCGATCTCGGACAGCTGGAGCAGGTTGTAGTTGTCGCCGGTGAGCGAGACGAACATCGAGGGCCGGGCGTCGGCGTCCTGCTTGGTGATGATCGGCTCCTCGATCTCCTGCGGGAGCCGGCGGCGGACCCGGGAGACCAGGTCCCGGACGTCCTGGGCCGCCACGTCGACCGGCCGGTCGAGGTTGAACTCCAGGGTGACGTTGGCCGACTGCTCCGAGCTGGTGCTGCTCATGGTGCGGAGCCCCTCGAGGGCGGAGAGCTGCTCCTCGAGGACGTCGGTGACCGCCGACTCGATCACCCTGGGGTTGGCCCCCCGGAGCGAGACCGAGACGGAGACGATCGGGGGGTCCACGTCCGGGTACTCGCGAACCGCCAGCTCCCGGTATCCGATGGCCCCGAAGAGCACGAGGGCGACGCTGGCCATGGACGCCAGGACCGGCCGTCGAATCGAGAGATCGGAGAGGAACATGGGGACCGTCGGGGACCAGGATGAACGGTTTCTGAGGCAACCCTAAGAATACGCACCGGACCGCCGCTGCGCTGACCGGATCGGCCAGGGCGCTGGCACCAACGTTAGGACGCCGGTATCCTATCGTCTGTTTCGGATCCGGTCCGCCCGCTCCCTGGAACCTGAGCGGCCCCCGGTCCGTTGTCTGTGGCGCGAACGACCGAGGCGAGGACAGGTACGGCATGGCCAAGCAAGCGGATCTGGAGTTCACCTACTCGCTGATCGACCGGGTCTTCCGGCTCAGTCTCGGGGAGATGGCCGATTTCAGCGGCGCGAAGTACGACGGGGACTTCCAGATGAGCCTGGAGCAGGCTCAGAAGCGGAAGCACGACTTCATCGCCTCGAGCCTCGGGATCGGCCAGGGCACCCGGGTGCTGGACCTGGGCTGCGGCTGGGGGCCCTTCCTCCGCTACGCCAGGGGAATCGGGGCGGTGGGCACCGGGGTGACGCTCTCCTCGGCGCAGGCCCGCGCCTGCCAGAAGAACGGGCTGGACGTCCACATCCGGGACTGCCGGACCATCGACGCCGACACCTTCGGGTCCTTCGACGCCGTGGTGAGCCTGGGGGCTTTCGAGCACTTCTGCTCCCCGGACGAGTATCGGGCCGGCCGGCAGGACGAGGTGTACGCCGACCTCTTCCGCCGGGTCGCCACCCTGATCCCGAGTGGCGGCAAATTCTTCCTCCAGACCATGGTCTTCGGCCGCAACATGATCCCGGCCGAGCAGATCAGCGTCGACGCGCCGCGCGACTCCGACGCCTTCATGCTGGCCCTGATGGGGAAGCAGTTCCCCGGCTCCTGGCTGCCCTACGGCTCGGAGCAGGTGGAGCGTACCGCCGAGCCGGTCTTCGAGCTCGAGTCGAAGAGCAGCGGCCGGCTCGACTACATCGAGACCATTCGCCAGTGGCGGCTTCGCTTCGCGGCGCCGAGCCTGAAGAAGCTGGCTCTCAAGCTGCAGCTGCTGCCGCGCTATCTCACCAGCCCGGACTTCCGGTACGCGTTCGCGTCCGGGATCAGCGCCAACACGGTCTGCTTCGAACGGGAGCTGCTGGACCACTTCCGCTTCGTCTTCGTCAAGCGCTAGCGCATGGACCTCGAGCGGTATCTGGCCCGCGTCGGCCACCGCGGGCCGCTGGAGCCGTCGGTCGAGACCCTGACCGCGCTCCACCGGGCGCACCTGCTGGCCATCAGCTACGAGAACCTCGACATCCACCTCGGGCGCCGGCTCGGACTCGAGCCGGACGCGATCTATCGGAAGCTGGTCGAGCAGGGCAGGGGCGGCTGGTGCTACGAGATGAACGGGCTCTTCGCCCTGGTCCTCGAGCGGCTGGGCTACCGGGTCCAGCTGATGGCCGGGACGGTCGGCCGCGAGCGCTCGGCGACCCCGATCGAGGGCAACCACCTGGTGTTGATCGTCAGCCTCGATCGCCCGTACCTGGTCGACGTGGGATTCGGCGACGGCTGCCTGGAGCCGCTCCCCCTCGAGGAGGGGAGCTACCGCCGGGGCGGATTCGAGTTCGGTCTGGTCCGGGAAGGGCCGCGCTGGCGATTCCGGAACCATCCGGCCGGCGCCGCGCCGAGCTTCGACTTCACACTCGAGCCCCGGACCCTCGGCGCCTTCGCCGAGCAATGTCACCGGCTTCAGACCGACCCGGACTCCGGGTTCGTCCAGACCACCGTCTGCCAGCGGCACACCGGCACCAGCATCCTGACCCTTCGAGGGGCCGTGCTTCGGGAGATCACGCCGGAGGGAACGATCGACCGGGACCTCGAGGATCGGGACCAGTACGAGTCCGCGCTCCGAGAGCGGTTCGGGATCGGCCTCGGGGCGGACGACCTGGATCGGCTGTGGACGAAGGTGGAGGCGCGACACCGGGCCTGGATGGCCGGAGGGCGGGGTCAGGCGCGCTCGTAGCGGGCGACCTCCTCGTTCACGATCCGCTCGATGAACCTGGGGTAGGGCAGGTCGATCTTCGCGGCCGCGTTGGCCATCTCGTGCCCCTTGCTGATGAAGGGGTTGGCGTTGGCCTCGAGCACCCAGACCTGGTCGTCGTCGGTGAGCCGGAAGTCGATCCGGGCGTAGTCGCGGAGCCAGAGCGCGCGTCCGGCCGCCCGACAGACCGATTCGATCCGCTCCCTCGCCAGCGCCGAGACGGGCCGGGCGAAGACGTACTTGATGCCCCGCCGCCGCCGGTAGGCGTCGCCCCACTTGGTGCTCTGGGTGGCGATCCGCTCCTCCGGCTCCGTCTTCTCCTTGTCGAAGGCCAGCTCCACCAGCGGGAGCACCTGGAGCCGCTCGTCGTTGCCGAGAATCCCGGCGTAGAGCTCCCGGCCGGGGATGAACTGCTCGGCGATCGCGGGTTGCCGGAACCGCTGGTGGATGAAGGCGACCCGCTCCTTGAGCGCCTGAAAGTCGGCCACGACCGAGGCCATGGCGATCCCGGCGGAGGCGTCGGCCGCGAGCGGCTTGACGATCAGCGGGTAGTCGAGCGGCGGCTCGGTCACCTCGTCACGGGTCCGGTAGACCACGAAGGCGGGCACCTGGATGCCATGGAAGGCGAGGATCTTCTTGCTCATCGCCTTGTCCCGGGTGACCTGGAGGGCCAGCGGGGCGGAGCCGGTGTAGCGATAGGCGGTGGCGTCGAGCAGGGTGGGACAGAGGTGGTCGAGCGTGGCGTCGCCGCGGAAGGACTCGGCGCAGTTGACCACGACGTCGGGCTTGAAGGCGGCGCAGTGGTCGAGCAGGACCTTGGGATCGTCGCGGAAGCCGATCAACAGCACCTCGTGGCCGCGCTCGAGCAGCGCCCCGGCCACCTGGTACTCCATCTCGGCTTCGAGCGGCGTCTCGCCGGACAGCTCCGTCTCCATCTGGAGACGATGGTCGTCGGGCGTCCAGCGGGCGTTGGGGGTGTCGAATGCGACGGCTATCCGCACGGCGTCACTCGGCAGCGGGTTGCGTGGGCTCTGGTCGGCGCCCCGAACGGGCAAGAGCCGTGCCGCCTCGGGGCACGGTAGATTCTCGTGATGACGATCGCCCGCCCTGCTTCCGTCCGCCGCTTCGATGACGGGGTCGACGCCTGGGAAATGGTGACGGTCGCGCCCCCGGTGGCCCTGGCGCCCTGGGTGCTCGGCTACTGCGACTACACCGAGCGCACGGGGAGCTTCCGGGCGCGACGCGAGCTGCCGTCGACCGAGTACGTGGTGATCGTCAACCTCGGGCCCACCGTCGAGCTGGTCGGCGGGGATGGGCGGCTCGTCAGGGTCGCGAAGGGCGAGGGCTTCGCCGCGGGGGCGCACCTCAGGCCGGCGATCTCGCGCTCTCAGGGAGAACAGGCCGGAATCCACCTCTTCGTCACCGCCCGAGGCCTCGCGCAGATTGCGGGGGTTTCCGTGGCCGAGCTGACCAACCGGGTGGTTCCGCTCGGCGACCTGTTGGGACCGCCGGCCGCACGGCTCGGGCAGCGACTGGGGACGGCACCCGACGCCATCGCGCGCTTCGAGATCCTCGACCGCCTGGTGTCCGAGCGGATCACTCGGGGCCGCGACGGGTGTCGGGAGGCCCACTGGGCGGCCGCGCGGCTCGATCGCACCCCCGACATGCGCGTTTCCGACCTCGCGCGTGAGATCGGGTGGAGTCGCAAGCACTTCGTCGATCGGTTCCGCCGCGAGATCGGCGTGACTCCGCGCGACTACTTGCGGCTGAAGCGCTTCGAGCGCCTGACCAGGGCGATCGGGCGCGAGCCGAGCGCGCCGCTCGGCGCCTTGGCCGCCCGGCTCGGCTACTACGACCAGGCCCACATGAACCGCGAGGTGCGGGCGCTGACCGGAGAATCCCCCGGCGCACTGAGGGCGGCGTACCTGCCGGCGGGTGGCGGCGTTTTGGAAAGCAGGTAACAACCGTCCAAGCGAGCCCGGGTGCCGGGCGCTAAGATCGGAGTGGTCGACACCTCGAGGTCATCGTGCCGGTTCGCAGCGCCATCATCCCCTGCCTCCGCTATCAGGACGCGCCCCGCGCGATCGAGTTCCTGGTGACCGCCTTCGGGTTCGAGCGGCACGCCGTCTACGCCGACGATCGCGACCCCTCGATCATCCATCACGCGCAGCTCACTCTCGCGGATCAGATGATCATGCTGTCCTCGGCCGTCGACTCGGAGACCAGCCGCCTCTATGGCTGGAAGCTGCCGTCGGACGCCGGTGGGGTGACGATGTGCGTCTGCGTGGTGCTGGACGATCCCGATGCGCATGCCGAGCGGGCTCGTCGGGCCGGCGCGGAGATCGTCAGAGGTCCCTACGACAACCAGGGGTATCCGGGCCGCGCGTACGACGCTCGTGATCCGGAGGGCAACGTCTGGAACTTCGGCAGCTACGATCCCTGGGCTCCGATGCCCGGGTAGCGAGATCGGGGATTCCCCCGCCGCGCCGGCGGGTCTATCTTCGCGCGGCGTCGATGCCGATCGTCCTCAAAGCCACTCTCGTCACGTTGATCGTGAGTCTGGGCTCGCTGCTGCAGGGAGCGGTGGGCTTCGGGCTCGGCCTCTTCTCGGTCCCGTTCCTGGTGCTGATCGATCCGCGCCTGGTGCCCGGGCCGATCCTCCTGGCGTCCGGCGTGCTCACCCTGGTGATGCTCCGCCGGGAGCGTCACGCCGTGCTCGGCCAGGACCTCAAGTGGTCGCTCGGTGGGCGGGTGGTCGGAACGGGCGTCGCGCTCGGCGTGTTGACCCTGGTGCCGCTGACCCATCTCGGCGTGGTCTTCGGCGTCCTGATCCTCGGCGCCGTCGGACTCTCGGCGAGCGGCTGGCGAGTCGCCACCAGTCCCAGCAATCTGGTCGGCGCGGGCGCCCTCTCCGGCTTCCTCGCCACCACCGTGTCGATCGGCGGGCCGCCGGTGGCGCTCCTCTACCAGCACGCGGCCGGGCCCGAGATCCGCGCCACCCTGAGCGCGTTCTTTCTCGTCGGCACGGTGCTCTCGCTCACCGGGCTCCACTTCATCGGACGGTTCGGTCTGAGCGAGCTCCTCCTGGGGCTCGGGCTGTTGCCCGGCATCGCGATCGGATTCCTGCTGTCGAAACGGATCGTCGGAGTGGTCGACCGGGGTCTGATCCGCCCGGCGATCCTGACCGTGTCGGCCGTGGCGGCGCTCGGCGTGGTGGTGAAGGCCCTGCTGCCCTGAACCCCGTTCGACGCGGTGCTTCGACGGGTCGGTGGCCGACTTGCCCGAGTCGCGCTTCGGGGAGAAGATCCAGCTCTCATGGTCGGGGCCGCGGCCTGAGCGAGGCGCTCTACCTGATCCTCGGCGACATGCGCGAGCATCCGGGCCAGGCCATCGCGTCCGCGCGATCGAACGAGGTGGTGCCGCCCTGGACCGAGCGGCGCGGGAGTCAACACGAGATGGACGACACGGTGCGCAAGTCGGACGAGGAGTGGGCGGCCGAGCTCACCCCGGAGCAGTACCGGATCGCCCGGCAGCAGGGGACCGAACGGGCCTTCACCGGGGCCTACTGGGACCATCACGAGCGCGGCGTGTACGCCTGTGTCTGTTGCGGGGCGCCGCTCTTCCACTCGGGCGACAAATTCGAGTCGGGCTCTGGCTGGCCGAGCTACACTCGACCGGTCGATGACGAGCGGGTCGCGACGACCCTCGACACCAGCCACGGGATGCGCCGGACCGAGGTCCACTGCGCCCGTTGCGAGGCCCATCTCGGGCACGTCTTCCCCGACGGGCCCGCGCCCACCGGGCTCCGCTATTGCGTCAACTCGGCGTCGCTCCGCTTCGAGAAGGAGTAGCTCGCCGCCTCAGCGGATCGGCCGCCCGGCCTCGAAGTCGAACAGGGTCAATCTCCGCAAGCGAAAAAACGAGACCCAGTAGCCCCGGAGCGACTGGACGAACTGGTTGAGCGCCTGGTCCTTCTCGGTCTGGGCGAGGTAGAGATTGTCGATCGCGATCCGCCCGATCACGTAGCGGTTGTACGCCACCTCGAATCGCTTGCCCGCCACCGAGTCGGCCTTGGCCGAGAGGTCGAGCGTGCGGCGGGCCTGCGCCAGCTCCAAGGCGGCGAAGTGGGCGTCCTGAGCGGTCTGCTCGAGCGCCGTCTTCCGGGTGCTGGCGGCCTGCTCGCGATCGGCCTGGGCCGCGCGAACGCTCTCCTTGTGCGCGCCCCACTGGAGCAGGGGCACGTCGACCCGGAGGGTGAACTGCCGGGCCTCCAGCAGGTTCTCGTAGGCCAGATTCACGTCGGGCCCGGTCGCGTTGAAGCCGAAGGCGGCCTCGATCGTGGCCCCGGGGGAGTTGGTGAGCTTCGCCTCGGTGACCCGGCGATCGGCCTGGACGTGCTGCAGCTCCGCCTCGGTCACGGTCGCCCGGTTCCGGAGCGCCTCGGCCACGGCGACGACCGTATCGGCCTGGACCTCGGGCACCACCGGCTCCACCTCGATCTCGATCTCGGCTGAGGGCGAGAGGCCGAGGGCGAGTCGGAGCGCCGCCAGGGCGCGTTGGTACTCGAGCCGGGCGCCGTCGACCGCCGTGCGGGCCCGGAGCAGGGCCAGCTCGCTCTGGAGCAGGTCGTTTTCCCCGATCTTGCCGACCTCGTAGCGACCCTGGTTGAGGGTGTAGAGCGTGTCGTTGACGGCGGCGTTGGTGGTGGCGTTGTCGAGGCCGGCCCGGGCGGCGTGCACGTCGAAGAAGCGACCGACGATCTCGAGCGCGATGTCCTCGCGCGCCTCGAGAAACTGCCGCTCGGCCACCTCGGCGCGGAGCGGCTGCTCGCGGCGATCCCAGCCCGCCGTGTTCGGCCGAAAGAGCTGCTGCCGGAGGCCGATCCGCACGGGCGTCGACGACCAGGTCTTGATGTCGTCCTGCCCCGAGACCGCCAGCCGCGAGAGCGACGAGGAGACGAAGAGGTCTCCTCCGGTGAGCGGGAGGCGCTGGGCGAGGGTGGCCGTGAGCGCGGAATTGGTGAGGTTCTGGGGCCGGAAGAGAGTGCTGCCGTCCGGCTGCACCACCTGGATGATCGACCGGTTGTAGGTCGGCACGGTGCCGCTGAGCGACAGCCGCGGCAGGAAGTCGGAATAGAAGGCCTGATCGCGATAACGGGCCGCCTCGCGACCGGCCTCCGCCGCCTTGATCCGATCGCCCTCCTCGAGACCGATCGCGATGGCCTGCCGCAGCGTGAGCCGGGTCTGGGCCGCCGCGCCCGGCACGCAGAACAAGGCGAGCAACGCGCCGAGGCGGACGCCGGGCGCCAGTCGGGACCAACGATCTCTTGTCATGGCCATCACTCGTAGCGGAGGCAGGCGACCGGGTCCTGGTAGGCCGCTCGGTAGGCGGGCATGATCCCGAAGATCAGCCCGACGGAGAACGAGACCCCGAAGGCGACCGCCACCGAGGCGTAGGAGACGATGGTGTGGATCCCGGCGAAGCGCTCGATCCCCGCGCTCAGACCGGTGCCGACCAGGATGCCGGCCACGCCGCCCGCGACGCTGATGATCACGGCTTCGCTCAGGAACTGCATCAGGATCTCGTGCCGGGTGGCGCCCACCGCGCGCCGCACGCCGATCTCCCGAATCCGCTCGAGCACCGAGGCCAGCATGATGTTCATGATCCCGATCCCGCCGACCACGAGCGAGATCGAGGCGATCGCGCCGAGCACGATGTTGAAGATGTTCTTGGTCCGCTGCTCCTGTTGGAGGAGCAGCTCGGGCACGGTGATCTCGAAGTCGACCACCGTGTTGTGCCGCCGGGTGAGGAGTCGGCGGATCACGTCAGCGGTGCCGGGCACCAGGGTGGACTGCTCGACCCGGACGATCACCCGATCGAGCTGGTTGCGGTTGGTGCGCTCCTGGCGCGCCTCCTCCGACTCCTCCTCGCCATCGTTCCGGGTGAAGGTGCCCTCGCGCGAGGCGGCCTCCACGTCGCGCTGGGTCAGCCGGGCCCGGTCGCGGAAGCGGAGCAGCATGGTGTGGACCGGGACGTAGACGTCCATCCCGGCGTCACGGATGCCGAGGCGCTGGGCGGTCTCGTTGCTCACCCGGCGGTCGCGGAGCACGCCGACCACGGTGACCCAGACCTCGCCCACCTTGAGCCGCTTGCCGAGCGGATTCTCCGTGGTGAAGAAGCGGGTCCGGACCCCGGAGCCGATGATCGCCACCGGAAGGCCGTGCCGGACCTGGATCTCGCTGAACCAGTCGCCGCTCTCCAGCTCGAGGTTGGTGAGCCGGAAATAGGTCGTGTCGACGCCCACCACCTTGCCGGTCCGGCGCCGGCCTTCCCGGGTCAGGCTGGTGTTGACCACGATCTCGGCGCTGGTGGCCTCGACCACCGGGATCACCTTCTCGATCGCCTTGACGTCGGCGTAGGTGAGTCCGGGGCTGAACTTCTTGACCTGCCGGTCCGGCGTCTGCTGGCCCTGGAGCGCACTCTTCCCGCTGCTCGACGAAGGGGCGACCACGATGTTGTTGGAGCCCAACAGCCGCATCTGCTCCAGAATCTCCTGCTCGGCGCCTGCCGATGGCCAGCGTCGCGATCACGGAGGCCACGCCGAACGGGATCCCGAGCGAGGTGAGCAGCGCGCGGAGGGTGTTGTGGCAGACCGCCTCGAGGGCGGTCCATGCTGAACCCGACGCTGGCGCACGCAGCTCCGTCGCGACGCGCCGAAGGAGTCCTCGCGATCGAGGCACGAAGCGGCTAGCTCGGCGTGCGCCGGCTCGGGCTCAACGGCGGCCGCCGGCTTCGGACCGGGCTCCGCCGGTGGGGTGAGCGGCACCGTGGTCGTGCCCGTGTCGCCCGTCGCGCCGGCCGGCCGCTCGGCGCTTCCCCGGCAGTCGGACCAGCGGCTCCGCCTTGTTGGCGGGTGGCGTGAGCAACACCCGCTCTCCTCGTCGACGCCCTGGAGGATGACGACCTCGTCGTCGTTCATCGTGCCGGTGACGACCTCCTGCTTGACGACCCGGCCGCCCGATTGCTTGAACACGAACGCGATCCCGCCCTCGCCGTCGACGGCGTCGAGCGGAACGAAGAGCACGTTGGGGATCCGCGAGGCCTCGATGTCACGTTGCCGGTCGTCATGCCGGGCCGAAGCGTGGTGTCGGACTCGGCCACCCTGGATCCGCACCTCGAACACCTTGGCGTCGGTGTTGGGCCGCTGCTCGCCGACGTTGGCCACGCCGGTCACCTTGCCGGTGAGCTTCTTGGTCGGATCCGCGTCGAGCGTGAGCGTGACGGGCTGATCGACCGCCACCTTGCGCACGTCGATCTCGTTCACGTAGGTGACCGACTCCATCTGGCTGAGATCGGGCAGCGTCGCGACGGTCGGGTCCCAGGCGGAAACCTGTGAGCCGGTGGTGCGCTTCCTCCCGTTCCACTCCTTCACGTAGATCACCATCCCGGGCGCCGGCGCCCTGATGGTGAAGCCCGCCATCACGCCCTGGACGATCGCCAGCTTGTTCTTCTGCCGCTCGAAATCGGCCCCGACCTCGCGCATCTTGGCCTGCGCCTGCTCGGTCTTGGTCTTGAGGTCGACCTTTGCCTGCGCGAGCGCCCGCTCCGCCTTTTCGTGATCGATCTCGGCCTGGCGCTTGATGGTGGGCGCCTCGTAGACGGCCTGCTCCTTGGCGAGCTTCTTCTCCTCGAGCGCCAGTTCCAGGGTGCGAAGCTCCTCGCGCGCCTTCGAGAGGTTGAGCGTCGAGTCGAGCATCGCCTGCTCGTAGACGGCCTCCGCCTTGGAGAGGTTGAGGGTCACCTCCGCCAGCTTGGTGGCGAGCGTCGAGCGATCGAGCTCGGCCACGACGTCACCCGCCTTGACGACCGTGCCTTCGGGCACGATCGAGGCGATCCGCATCTGGTAGACCTCGGCCTGCTGGGTGTTCGGCGGTCCGGTGATCTTGACGTCCTCGCGGGCGCGGAGCTCGCCGGCCGTCGCCACGGTGACCGCGAAGTCGCCACGCTGGACCACCGCGGTGATCGCGGAGTCGCTGCTGCCGGCGTCACCCGCGAACCACCAAGTGCCTATCAGTGCGAGACTTAGCCCGGTGACCCCGAGCCGAAGCCACCGCCGTACGGAGAGAGCCACGACTACCCTCCTCTGGTTCCCGATGGCGATTGGTACGCTGTTCCCTACGGCTTAGATGATCGCCGCCGGACTGGCGTTGCTTCCGGGGATCGACCGGCGGCCCCCCCTTCACGTTTGGATCGCGCCATTGCGGCCCCATAGCGGCCGAATGACAAGGGGATGACAGTTGGATTACGAGCGGAGGGGGGCCTGGGTGTCGCCGCCGAGCGGAAGCGTGAACGTCACGGTGGTGCCCTGCCCGAGCGCGCTCTCGATCGACGCCGTGCCGCCGTGCGCCTCTACCAGGCTCTTAACGATGGCTAAACCGAGACCGGCGCCGCCACCGCCGGCCCGAGCGCGCGCCGGGTCGGAGCGGTAGAGCCGCTCGAACACCCGACCGATGTGCTCCTCGGCGATGCCGCGGCCGCGATCGGTGATCGAGATCGCCGCCTGCCCGTCGACCGCGCGGGCTGCGATGGTGATCGGCGCGTCGGCCCGACCGTGCGTGATCGCGTTCTCGATCACGTTGCGAAAGATCTGGCCGAGGCGGTCCGGGTCGGCGGAGACCGAGAGCTCGTCGGGGATGACGATCTCGAACGCACTGGCCGGCACCCGGCCGCTCTGGACGAAGCCCGTCGCCGCGCGCCGGGCCTCCGGCTCCAGGGGTAGCGGTCGGCGATCGATCGAGAGCTGCCCCGCGTCGGCGCGAGCCAGCTCGCCGAGGTCGTCGACCAACCGCTCGAGCAGGGTCGCTTCCTCGTGCAACGAGGCCAACGCCTCGGGCGTCGGCTCCCGGAGCTTGTCCTGGAGGGCCTCGATCTGGCCCCGGAGGTTGGTGAGCGGCGTTCGGAGCTCGTGCGCGACGTCGCGGATCAGACGGCGCCTGGTCGCCTCGGAGCGCTCGAGGTCCTGCGCGAGCTGATCGATCGCGTGGCCGAGCGGGCGGAACTCGGAGGTGGGCAGCTCGCCGACCCGGGCGCCGTAGTCACCCGCGCCGACCCGATCCACGGCTTTGGCGAAGCGGCCGAGGGGCTCGAGCACGCGACCCGAGAAGAAGACCGCGGCGACCGCCGCCGCGAGCAGCAAGCCGAGGACGGGCAGCCAGAGCCGCCGGTCGTAGGCGGTCGTGAAGTGACGCTCGGTGGAATCGGTGATCCGTCGCTCGAGCGGGACGCCGAAGGCGTATCCGGCGGTGTCGCCGGCCACGGTCCGGAAGGGCGTAGCGCCCCTGAGGGCGATCGCGGTCCTGCTGCCCGCCCCGGAGAGGTCGATCGTGAGCATGCCGTCGGGCGCGAGCTTGGCCCGGGCGCCGAGCCAGCTCGGATCGGGCGAGACCCGAACCCGGCCGTCGGCGTCGATCACGATCATCTGGGCCGAGTCGCGTCGCGCGGCCGCCTCGACGGCGGGCCAACCGCCGGTGCGATAGGCGGCCTCGATCGCATCGGTGTCGAGCGCCCGCTCGCCGATCTTGGCGCGCTCGACGATCGCGCGGACCCCGATCTGGGCCGAGCGGCGGGTGTAGAGCGCCAGCACGGCGACCGTGGCGGCCACCACCACCATCACCAGCAAGGCGAGCTGCGAGCGGAGGCTACGCACCGCGACAGGCCTCGGCGGAGAGCCGGTAGCCGATCCCGAAGACGGTGACGATGCACGACGGCCCGTCCGCCGAGTCGAGCTTGCGGCGGAGGTTCTTGATGTGCGCGTCGACCGTGCGGAGGTCGGGCGCCCCACCCTCGGGCAGCGCGCGATCCGCGAGCTCCTGGCGCTCGAAGACCTTGCCGGGAGCGGCGGCCATCGCCTGGAGGAGGCGGAACTCGGTCGGGCTCAGCTCCAGCTCTCGCTCGCCGAGCCAGGCGATGTGCCCCGCCGGGTCGAGCGCCAGCCGGCCCACTCGGATCAGGCTCCTTCGGTGCCCTTCCCGGAGGCCGGTGCGTCTCAAGACCGCTTCGGCGCGCGCCAGGAGCTCACGCGGACTGAACGGCTTGGTGACGTAGTCGTCGACGCCGGCCTGAAAGCCTTCGAGCCGGTCCTCCTCCTCGACCATCGCGGTGAGCATGATGACGGGAGCGTCGGAGTCGCGCCGGAGGCGGCGGCAGAGCTCGACCCCGTCGAGCCCGGGGAGCATCCGGTCCAGGACGACCAGGTCGAAAGACTCGCGGATCGCCAGCTCCAGGCCCCGGCCCCCGTCGTGGGCCACGGTGACGCGGAAGCCACCGTGCCGCAGGTAGAGCGACACGGTGTCCGCGGTCTTGTAGTCGTCTTCGATGACCAGCGCGGTCCGCACCAAGGCCCGCCCGCGAAGAGGCTGCTCAGAGCGGCAGCGCGTACCGCTCCAAGGTGTTCAAGCCGTCGTCGTCGATCTGGACGGCGTAGAGGGAGGACTTGCCGAAGCCGACCAGGCGCCGTCCCTCCGGGAATCGCACGCTGCCAATCAGGTTACCGTCCGGACCGAAGACGTCATAGAGGCGGCTCTGCCCGGCGGGGACGCTGCGGGAGACCCAGAGCCGGCCCGAGCCGTCGGCCGCGACCCCGGTCGCGTCGAAGTAGGGCTTTTCCGCCGGGAAGTTGAGCCCGGACAGGTCGGGCTCCTGGCCCCCGGCGCCGCGGCGGAAGGAGACTCGGACGTCGCCGTTGTTCGCCTCGACGGCCACCCCGATCCCGCCGCCCAGCTGCTGCTGGAGGGCCCACTCTTCCTTCTCCTTCGATCCGATCCTGACCTTGTCCACGGCGACCGGGCGGCCTGACTTCGTGGCCGCGGCGCCGATCCAGTCCACGTGGTAGTCGCCGACCCGAGCCACGCCGACGCTGCCGTTCGGCGCCACCGCCCAGCCGTCGGTGCCGGCGAACGGGATGGGCCGCATCCGCACCTCGCGCTGATTGGCACCCCCGGACGACTGCCGGTCGGTCGACGGCAGCTTCACCCGGCCGACGGAGTCGACCTTGCCTCGCGCGTCGATCCGGAGGATCTCGGTGGAGTCCTGCCCCATGCCGGAGCCCTGGAAGTAGACCCGGCCGCTGGCGTCTACCCCCCGGGGGATCACGAACGCGGGCGGGCGGCCCGCGCCGGGATTGAACCGGCCGATGGTCATCGGCATGCTCCGCCCGAAGCTTCCGTCGGCGGCGAGGATCGAGAGCCGGGCGTTGCCCAGATCGACGATCAGGGTGCTGTCTCCCGGGAAGGGCCAGGCCGCGTCGGGCTGCCGGTACTCGCCGGGACCCTGCCCCTCCCGCCCCAGCTGCCTGACGGCGCGGAAGGCCGGATCGACGACCACGACCTTGCCGTCGAGGGGGGCCGCCACCACGACGCGTCCGTCCGACAGCTCGCGGACGGCGTTCACCAGGCCGAACGGCTCCTTCAACGTGGCGGCCGCGGCACCGAGCCGGGCTTCCTTCGGCGCCTGGGCCAGGGCGAGGCCCGGCGTCAGCAGGATGGCGGCGGCGAGCACCGGTGCTTCGAACACGCGCATGGCGAGCTTCCTCCGAATGACGGTCGTGGATGTCGTGCGTCGACAGGTTAAGGATGTCGGAGCCGTGAAGGAGTTGTGAACTGGCCAATTTTCGCCGTCCGTCCCGGTCGGCGAGGTCGCGATGGAGGCCCGTCTTGGCCCGCCGATCGAATGGCCGACCCGCTATTCCGGCGCTAGCTTGAGCGGAGGCGGGCAACCGGCCCGCGGAGACTTCGGAATTCAGCAATGTCCAAGACGACGAACCGCGCCAAGAAGGGTCGCTCCGAGCGGCCGACCGACAACGGACCGATGCCGGGTCCGGAGAGCCTCGATCAGGTCCGCGACATCCTGTTCGGCGGCCAGATGCGAATGGTCGAGACCCGGCTCAAGGGGCTCGAAGAGCGATTGCTCCGGGAGAGCCAGGGGGTCCGCGCCGAGCTGAGCCGGCAGATCACCGATCTGGAGGGGTCCCTGCGCAAGGAGCTCGACGGTCTGACCGAGCGGGTCCAGACCGAGCGCGCCAAGCGCGCCGAGGAGCTCAAGGCGCTCGGCTCCGATCTCAAAGAGGCGATCAAGGCCCTGGAGAAGCGTCACGGCAAGCTGGAGGAGACGGCCGGTCTCGCGGACGCCGAGCTCCGCGATCAGATCCTCGCCCACTCCGCGGCGCTTTCGGCCGAGCTCTCGCAGCTCGGGTCCAAGCTGGGGTCCGACCTCGAGCAGGCGGCGGCCCGGCTCGACGCCGACAAGCTCGACACCAGCCGGCTCGCGGGACTGATCGGTCAGCTCGCGGTCGAGCTGGGCGACGCGCCCCGGCCCGCCAAGGGATCGTCGCGGGGATAGCTCCGTGACCACGGAAGCCGATTCGCCAGAGACGGTCGAGCGAAACGGCCAGCCCGAGCCGGCCGCCTTCGACCGGCTCCGTGATCTTCTGGTCGGCCCCGAGCGGGAGCGACTCGAGGACGCGGAGCGAGAGCTCGAAGCGGCCCGGCTCACCCCGGAGCGGCTGGCCGAGCATCTGCCGGAGGCGGTGGCGATCCGCGGGCGTCAGGATCGTCGCCTCGCGCGGGCGCTGACCCCGACCGTCGAGCGCGCCCTCCGCGAGTCGGTCCGTCGCAATCCGCGGGAGCTGGCCGCGGCGATCTTTCCGGTTCTGGGCCCCGCGATCCGCAAGGCCGTCGCCGAGACGATGGCCGGTCTGGTCCGCACCATCAACACGGCCATCCAGCACAGCTTCTCCGTGCGCGGCCTGAAGTGGCGCTGGGAGGCTTGGCGAAGCGGTGTTCCGTACGCCAAGGTCCTGATCCGCCACGCGCTGGTCTATCGAGTCGAGCAGATCTACCTGATCCACGCGGAGACCGGTCTGCTCCTCGCGCACGTGGCGCAGCCCGACCTGACGACGCCGAACGCCGACCTGGTCTCCGGAATGCTCACGGCGATCCAGGACTTCGTCTCGGATTCTTTCGGCCCGCAAGGCTCGGGTGGCCGGCTTCGCACCTTCAGCGTCGGCGAGCTCACGGTCATGGTCGAGCCGGGGCCGCACGCGGTCCTGGCGGCCGTGGTCAGGGGTCAGGCCCCCGAGGGTCTGCTCGAGACGCTCCAGGCCACGGTCGAGTCGATCCACCTCGACTTCGGCGACGCGCTGGTCGAGTTCGAGGGCGACACCGCGCCCTTCGCCTCGGCGGGCGATCGCCTGGCCGAGTGCCTGGAGACGGTCCTCACGACCGACCGGGACGACCCGTCGAAGCGGGTCTGGCTGGTCTGGGCGGTGCCGCTGGTCCTGCTGCTGGTCGGCTGGGGCTGGCTCAGGGTTCGGGCCAACCAGCGCTGGGACGCGGCGGTCGCCGCGATCGACGCGTCGCCCGGCCTGGTCGTGGTGGAGGCCGCGAGGGGGTTCCGCCGCGCGAGTCTGCGCGGGCTCCGGGATCCGCTCGCCGCGTCGCCCAAGGCGCTGGCGGCCGGGTTCGGCCTCGACACCGTGGCGCTCGACGATCGTTGGGAGCCCTACCAGTCGCTCGAGCCGGCGATGATCGTGGCGCGGGCCCGGGCCGCGCTGCGGGCGCCGGAGTCGGTGTCGCTCGAGCTTCGAGGCGTCGATTCACTCCTGGTGACCGGTCGTGCGCCGGTCGAGTGGCTCTGGGCCGCGCGGGCGACGCCGCTTCCGGCCGGGATCAATCGGGTCGACTATTCAGCGCTGGTGCCGGTGCTCCCCGCTGAAGCGGAGACCCATCGGCGGGAGCTGGAATCGAGCCGGGTGCTCTTCGGGGTGGGATCGGCCGATCTCGACCCGGCCGCCCGAGCCGCGGTCCGGACGATCGCCACGACGATGCGCGGGCTGCAGTCGGCGCTCGCGCCGACCGGCACCCGCGCGGTGCTCGAGCTCACTGGTCGGACCGACCCGACGGGCCGGGACGACGCCAATCAGGCGCTCAGCCAGTGGCGGGTCGACGGGGTGCGCGGGGCCCTGATCGCCGCGGGCATCGAGGCGGAGCTGTTGAGCGGACGAGGGATCGGCAGCAGCTCGCCGATCGCCGCGCCGGCGGCCGCCGACCGCGAGCGCGTGAACCGCAGCGTGTCGCTGACGATTGTCCTGGAGCCGGTTGCCTCCAAGGGAACGCCATGATCCAGAAGAAGGTGTGCATGGTGGGAGTCTACGGCACCGGCAAGACCTGCCTGGTCCAGCGATTCGTCCATTCGATCTTTTCGACTCGCTACCAGAGCACGGTCGGGGTCAAGATCGACCGCAAGGTGGTCTTGGTGGACGACGAGCCCGTCACCCTCCTGCTCTGGGATCTCGAGGGTCGCGACCACAGCCACGACATCGCGCCGAGCTACCTGCGCGGGGCGCACGGCCTGATCTACGTGGTCGACGGAACCCGGCGCGACACCCTGGACCAGGCCTTCGAGCTGCGCGACCTGGCCGAGCGGGCGGCGGGCCCGGTGCCGTCGGTGATCGCGCTCAACAAGATGGACTTGCGCGACGACTGGGTGCTCGAGTCCGGCGACATCGATCGGCTCGCGTCCGAGTCGTGGCATCCGCTTCGCACCAGCGCCAAGACCGGCGAAGGCGTCGAGGCGGCCTTCGGCTGGCTGGCCCGCGCGACCGTGGGCGGCGCGGACAAGGCGGACACGTGACCGGATTCGACGTCGACTGCTTCGGCCTGACCCACGTCGGTAGAGTCCGAGGCAACAACGAAGACCAGTTCCTGGTGGCCACGCTCGAGAAGCAGATGCGGATCGAGCACAGCAGCATCGAGCTGGAGCCGCTGAGCGGCGGAACCTTGGGCGGGCGGGCCAGGCTGCTGATGGTGGCCGACGGCGTCGGGGGCCGAGCGGGTGGCGAGCTCGCGTCGAGAGTGGCGGTCCGCGGGCTCTCCGAGTACGCCGCCCAGGCCGCCGGGTGCTTCCAGCGCTTCGACGTGAGCCAGGAAGCCGACTTCCTGAGCGGACTCGAGCAGGGCATCCACCGAACTCATGATCTGCTGATCGAGAGTTACGGTCCCCAGGCCCCGGCGACCACGCTGACGATGGCGGTCCTGGCCTGGCCCCGCACCTACATCATCCACGTCGGCGACAGCCGGGCCTACCGGCTGCGCGGACGCACCAGGGCCTTCCAGCGGGTCACCCGGGACCAGACGCTCGGCGAGTACATGATCGACGCCGGGGCCTGGAGCGAGTCACAGGCCGCCCGGGCCCAGACCAGCGGCGCGCTAGCCAGCGCGATCGGCGGGTCCGAGCTCCGGCCGACGGTCAACGTCGTCGACCTCGAGCCCGGCGATGCCCTGGTGCTCTGCACCGACGGGCTCACCAAGCACTTGGGCGACGAGGAGATCGGGCAGATCGTGGGCGCCGCGATCAGCGCGGAGAGCGCCTGTCGGTTGCTGGTGGACCGTGCGCTCCAGGCGGGTGGCTCCGACAACGTCACCGTGATCGTGGCGAGGACCGCGCCGGCGATCGATTAGCCAGCCGGCTCATTCGGGAGGCACCGAGCCCTCCCGCGTCGCCTCGAAGCGCTCCGCGAACGTCAGCGACCGCCCTTGGCCGCGATCGTCCGCGTGGAACCGGACTCGAGACCAGGTCGCGCGATAGAGGAACTCGCCGTCGGCGAGCGGCAGGAGACCGATCTCGGGCGCTCGCCCGACGTCATGGAGACCGCCGTCGCGGGCCACGATCCGAAGCACGCCCCCCGGCACGTAGAAGTCGGGCCCGAACCGGTAGAGGCCGGCCAACGCCTCGAGCGAATCCATCGGCAGCCTGCCGAGACGAATCGGCGCCACCTCGGGCTCGAGGCCGAGGGCGAGCGCGGCGACGGCCTGGGCGATCTCGGTCGCGAGTCCCGAGATGTTCAGGTTGAGGGTCACCGCGACGGTGAGCGAATCGTCGGGGAGCCTGAGCACGTGGGTCCCGAAGCCGACGCCGTCCCATCCCGTGGCGGAGATGGCGCGTCGTCCGCGAAAGTCGTCGCGAAGCCGGGCGAAGTCCATCAGCAGCTCCCGATCGCCGCCGCTCGCGACCCTGCCCGCATCGATCGCTGCGATCCAGCGGATCAGCTCGCTCGCCGTCGAGGCCATGGCTCCCGAGCCGACGAAGATCGAGGGGTCGTTGAACCGTGCGGGGGCGAGGTCCGTCATCCCGACCGGGTCCAGTCCGTCCGCGAGCTCGGGAACGGCCTGGTCGACCGAGTCGAGCACCAGGGTCTGGCGCAGCTCCAGGGGCTCGAGCACGAGCTCCGTGACCGCCTCCGGATATGGCCGACCGGAGCGCGCTTCGATCAGCCACGCGAGCGCGGAGTAGTTCACGTTGTTGTAGGCGGTGCGAGTGCCCGGCTCGAAGCTCAGGGGCAGGCTCCCCACCAGCCCGACGACCTCGGCCGCGGTGCGATGTTGCCGGGCCAGCTCGCCGTAATTCGGCAGGAAGA
This sequence comes from Gemmatimonadales bacterium, assembly GCA_041390205.1. Classification (GTDB taxonomy): domain Bacteria; phylum Gemmatimonadota; class Gemmatimonadetes; order Gemmatimonadales; family GWC2-71-9; genus SHZU01. The sequence continues at coordinate 20,503 of JAWKQJ010000007.1, read as the reverse complement.
ACAGGTTGCCCAGGCCCGAGCGGTGATCCAGCAGGTGACGGACGGTGATCCGGTGGCCGTGCGGAAACCCCTGGAGATAGTCGCCGACCGGTCGATCCAGCTCGAGCAGTCCCCGGCCACGGAGGGCGAGCACCGCCGCCGCGGTGAACGACTTGGTGACCGAGCCGATGACGAAGCGCGTCGACGCCCGGACCGGCGTGGACGGCTCGAGCGAGGCCCGACCGTAGGCCCGAACCACGGGGGGCTCCCGGTCGCGGGAGACGGCGACCACTCCGCTCAGGGCGCCGGCGGCCGAATAGGGGGCCATCGCGGAGTCGATGGCGACCGCCAGGGGATCGACGCTCATCGGGGGTTCCCGGCCGCAGGCGAGGACGGCCAGGAGCGCGACGAGGCTTCCGGGATGGCTGCGGGACCGGCTCGGCATCGCAGGCTTGGACGGTGGCGGACGGCGCGAGCGTTGGAAACGCCTCGCCGCCAGGTATACTTCCCGCCGCCGACACCGCTCAACCCCAGGGGCCATGTCCAAACGATCCCCCGCGCTCGGGTTCATCCTGGTGACGTTGCTGATCGACGTCACCGGTCTGGGCATCATCATCCCCGTCATGCCCTCGCTGATCACCGAGCTGACCGGCGGGACGATGAGCGACGCGGCCCGCTACGGCGGGTGGATGACCTTCGCCTACGCGCTGATGCAGTTCCTCTGCGCGCCGGTCGTGGGTGGGCTGAGCGACCGCTTCGGGCGCCGCCCGGTGCTGCTGGCCTCGCTCTTCGGCTTCACCATCGACTACCTCTTCATGGCCGTCGCGCCGACGATCGCCTGGCTCTTCCTCGGCCGGGTCATCGCCGGGATCATGGGCGCGAGCTTCACCACCGGCGCCGCGTACATCGCGGACGTGTCGCCCCCGGAGCGCCGGGGCCAGAACTTCGGCCTGATCGGCGCGGCCTTCGGCCTCGGCTTCATCATCGGCCCGCTGATGGGTGGGGTGCTGGGCCACTACGGACCTCGGGTGCCGTTCTACGCCTCGGCCGGGCTCACCCTGCTCAACTGGCTCTACGGCTTCTTCGTGCTGCCCGAATCGCTCAAGCCGGAGCATCGCCGCCCCTTCGAGTGGCGCCGCGCCAACCCGATCGGCTCGCTCACCGGACTCAAGCGCTATCCCGTCATCCTCGGCCTGGTCGCGTCGCTGGTGCTGCTCTACATCGCCGCCCACGCGGTCCAGAGCAACTGGTCCTACTACACGATGGAGAAGCTCAAGTGGGATACCCGCACCATCGGGATCTCGCTGGCCATCGTCGGGGTCGGGGTCGGGCTGGTGCAGGGGGTGCTGGTCCGCGCGGTGATCCCGCGGCTGGGCCAGGCGCGGAGCGTCTACGTCGGTCTCGGCATGTACGCGATCGGCAACCTGCTCTACGCGCTCGCCGACCGGACCTGGATGATGTTCGCCTTCACGGCGGTCTACGTGCTGGGCGGAATCGCCGGTCCGGCCCTCCAGGGCATCATCTCCAACCAGGTGCCCGCCAATGAGCAGGGCGAGCTGCAGGGCGCCCTCACCAGCCTGGCGAGTGCCACCACCATCGTGGGCCCTCCGCTGATGACGGGCGTGTTCGCCTGGTTCACCAGACCGGGCACGCTGATCTATCTGCCCGGCTCGGCGATGCTGCTCGGGTCCGCGCTCAGCCTGATCGCCGCGGTGTTGGCGCGCCGGAGCCTCAAGCGCAGGCTGGCCAGCTAGCGCAGCACCAGCTCCACCGCCCGCACGGCCAGCCAGACGAGACCCGCCGCCAGCCCGATCGCGCCGCCCCCGATCAGCAGCAGCACGGCGCCGCTTCGCCGCTCGACCCGGTTGGGGTCCCGGGCCCAGCGCTCCAGCAGGTCGCGGTTCCGGCTGTTGGCACGCCAGGCGACGTCGAAGAGGTCTCCGAGGATCGGGATCGCGCCGATCACGGCGTCGACCAGCACGTTCCAACCCATCCGCGCCACGATCGACGGCCCCGCGCGGAGCGCGACCGCCGCCGCGATCGGATAAAGGCTCACCGCCAGCCCCACCAGGTCGCCCGCTCCCGGCACCAGACCGACGACCGCGTCCAGCCCGATCTTGATCCCGAGCACGGGGATGGTGATCGCCTCGTCCCAGAGTCGGGCGAGCGCCCGGACCCGCTCGAGCTTCCGCTCGGCCTCGGCTCGTCTGGCGATCGCGTCGGTCATGTCCCCAAGCTAGCGTTCGCGCTCGGCGGGCGTGCTGGCATCGCCGGCCTGGCCTGGCTAGTCTCTTGTTGCCACACCCGTTCGGGCACGATCAACCTTCGGAAGCCTTGGAGAGTCCATCCATGACGGATAAGCCAGTGATCGCGGTGGTCGGTGCGACCGGGGCGCAGGGCGGCGGCCTGGTCCGCGCGATCGCGGCCGACCGGACCGGCCCCTTCGCGGCCAGAGCCATCACTCGGAACCCGGGCTCGGACAGCGCCCGCGCCCTCGCCGCCCAAGGCGTCGAGGTGGTGCAGGCCGACCTGGACGACGAGGCCAGCCTGCGTCGCGCCTTTCAGGGCGCGCGGGGCGCCTACTGCGTCACCAACTTCTGGGAGCACTTCTCCCCGGAGAAGGAGATCGCGCAGGCCGGCAACCTGGCCCGTGCGGCGAAGGCGGCCGACGTGGCGCACGTGGTCTGGTCCACCCTCGAGGACACCCGGCGGTTCGTCCCGCTCAGCGACGACCGGATGCCCACGCTGGGCGGGAAGTACAAGGTCCCCCACTTCGACGCCAAGGGCGAGGCCAACGCGCTCTTCGCCGAGCAGGGGGTGCCGACCACCTACCTCCACACCGTGTTCTACTGGGACAACTTCATCCACTTCGGCTCGGGGCCCAAGCGGGAGGCGGATGGCTCGCTGGTGCTGACGCTGCCGTTGGGCGACAGGAAGATGCCGGGCATCGCCGTGGCCGACATCGGCGCCTGCGCGTACGGCGTGTTCAAGGCGGGGCGCGAGTTCTTCGACCAGTCGATCGGGATCGCCGGCGAGCATCCGACCGGTGCGGAGATGGCGGCCAGTCTGAGCAAGGCGTTAGGCGAGCCCGTCAGCTACCGCCACGTGCCCTGGGACGTCTACCGGGGCCTGGGCTTTCCGGGGGCCGACGACCTGGGCAACATGTTCCAGTTCTATCACGACTTCGAGGAGCGCTTCTGCGCCTCCCGGCCGGTCGCGCTGGCCCGGCGTCTGCACCCCGGCCTCCAGTCGCTGGATCAGTGGCTCGCCGCGAACGCCTCCCGGATCCCGCTCACCTAGGTCGAGGGAGGCCGGACGATGCGACACCGGATCGGTCTCCTCGTCCTGGCCGGCGCGGCGGCGGCCACGACGCCCGCCCGTCGCGCCCCGCCGCCGCTCGCCGAGCAGGTGACGATCCATCGGGATCGCTACGGGATCCCGCACGTCGAAGGCGAGACCGACGCCGCGGTCGCCTTCGGGTTCGGCTACGCGCAGGCCGAGGACAACTTCCCGCAGCTGGAGGACAACTTCATCCGGGCGGGCGGTCGGCGCGCCGAGGTGGAGGGCGAGCAGGCGCTCGACGACGATCGACTCAATCGAGTGCTGGAGATTCCCCGACTCGCCCGCGAGGAGTACGCTCGGCTCGAGCCCGGGCTTCGCGCGATCGTAGACGGATTCGCCGCCGGAGTGAACCACTACCTCGAGCGGCACCCCGAGGTGCGGCCGCGGCTCCTCCGCCGGGTCGAGGCGTGGCAGCAGCTCGCCTTCATCCGGTACAACTACTACCAGGGCGGCTTCGCCCAGGGTGAGCTCCGGCGCGCGGGGCTCCGCCGCGCCTCGCCGGGCGAAGCGGTCCGCGCCGCCGGGCAGGGCTCGAACGGATGGGCGATCGCTCCCTCGCGCACCCGGGACGGGCACGCGCTGCTCTTCATCAACCCGCACCTGCCCTGGTTCGGTCCGGGCCAGGTCTACGAAGGGCACCTGATCAGTCGCGAGGGCTGGAACTTCACCGGCTACACCCGCTTCGGCTTTCCGCTGCCCTACGTCGGCCACAACGAGGAGCTGGGCTGGGTCAGCACCGACAACGCGGCCGACCTGGCCGACACCTACCTGGAGCGCTTCGACGACCCGACCGATTCGCTCGCCTACCGCTACGGCGACGGCCGGCGGCGCGCCGTCGCCTGGACCGACACGATCGGGGTGCTGGTCGACGGCCGGATCGAGCGCCGGGCGTTCCGGTTTCTCAAGACCCACCACGGGCCGATCGTGGGCGAGACGGGCGGCCGCAAGGTGGCCCTCCGGATGGCCAAGCTCGAATCCGACGGGTGGCTCGGCGAGTGGTATCGGATGACCCGCGCTCCGGAGCCTGGCCGAGTTCAAGGCGGCGATGGCGCCGCTGGAGATGCAGTTCGGCAACGCGATGTACGCCGACCGCGCGGGCAACACGTTCTACATTTACAATGGCGCGGTGCCGCGCCGCGATCCGAGCTTCGACTGGCAGCGGCCGCTCGACGGCTCCGATCCGCGCACCGAGTGGCAGGGCTATCACCGCTTCGAGGAGCTGCCGCAGCTCGAGAATCCGGCCAGCGGCTGGATGCAGAACTGCAACGGCACGCCGTTCCTGCTCACCGACGTCGGGAACCCCGATCCGGCGTCGTTCCCGTCGTACATGGTGACCGAGCCCGACACCCGCCGGGCGATGATGTCGCGGAGGATTCTGGCGGCGGAAGCACAATGGACCTTCGAGCTCCTGGCCAGCAGGGCCTTCGACACCCGGGTGCTTGCCGCCGACAGCCTGTTGCCCGGCTGGCTCGCGTCGGCCGGGCGCGGCGAAGTCCCCCCACGGCGCGCGGAGGCGATGCGGCTGCTGACGGAGTGGGACCATCGGAGCGATTCCGGGTCGGTCGCGATGACGCTGTTCGCGGCCTGGGCCGAGCGGCTCTTCCGCGGTCAGGGGCCGGAGGGAGCGGCGCTCGACCAGGCGCTCGATCAGCTGACGAGCGACTTCGGCAGTTGGAAGACGGGGTGGGGAGCGGTGAGCCGAACCCAACGTTGGAACGACCTCCGCGGCACCGGGCCGTCGGACGAGCGGCCGAGCCTGGCGCTGCCGGCGGTGGACCCGAGCCTGGGTGGAATCTTCACGGCCTGGCCGGTGCGGTTCGACGACACCAAGCGTCGCTACGGGGTGGGTGGCGGCAGCTACGTGAGCGTGGTCGAGTTCGGTCCGCGAGTACGGGCGCGCGCCGTGCACGCCTTCGGCGCGAGCGGCGACCCGACCTCACCCCACTACTTCGATCAGGCGCCGCTCTACGCCAGCGGGCGCTTCCGCCCCGCCTGGTTCACTCTCGAGGAGATCAGAGCGAACTCGGAGCGGTCGTACCGGCCAGGGGAGTGACCTCCGGGGGGTTCTCCATTCCCTGATCACCCACTCGGGCCGCGAAGGCCCGGGCCGTTTCCCGGAGGTCGCTCCAGTCGGTGTACTCGAAGTCGCGCGTGGTGTCCGTGTCGCCGTGCTGCTTCTCGGCGATCCGGCGCATCACCAGCCTGGTCAGCCAACCGTACTTGGTGTACGGCAGCGCGCCGGCGATGGGCTTCCACGCGTCGGGTCGCCATCCGGTCTTGGCCACGAGCTTGTCGACGATCCGCTCGAGCTCGCGGTCGACCTCGGGCTTCCGCTCCAGCACCGCGAGGCACACCGACAGAAAAAGCGTGGGCATCCCATTGAGGACCGCCGCGTGCCGGCGGAGCCAGCGCCGGACACTCCGTTGATAGCCGCCCACGTGGATCGATGCCGCCACCACCACCCCGTCGAACAGGGCCGGGTGGGGCGGGTTGCCTCGAGCGGCGTCGATCGTCTCGACGCGCGCGCCCGAGCGCTCCAGGGTCTCGGCTACGGTGCGTGCGATCCGGGCCGTGTGTCCGTTGGTGGTTCCGTACAGGACGAGAATCTTCGGCATGGGTCGCCTCACGCTGTCGAAATCCGAATCTGGCTCGCCGGAGGTGAGTCGAGGGCGAAGCGCGGGTGAGGCTCCGTTCATTCAGAGGGGCGGGAGGGGTAAGCCGTTGGAGGGCAGGAGGTTGGTGCCTTGCCGGCGAGGGCCGGCCGATCTGGTCAGGATCGGGAGGCGGTCTTATATTTCCGCCCCCGAGGCTAGGTAGCTCAGTTGGTAGAGCAGCGGACTGAAAATCCGCGTGTCGGCGGTTCGATTCCGTCCCTAGCCACTCCACGGCTGCAACGCTGAAGACGCAACAGCCCGGCGCCCGGTCCATTCGGTCCGGGCGCTCTTGCGTCGTAGCGGCTCACCCGACCGCCAGGCGAAATGGAGGCCCTCGCTCGGGCAGGTTCACCAGCGGCAGGTTGACCAAAATCAGGCGAATCCCGGAGGCCGGGGCCGTGGTCAGACGACCGCTTCCGTGGGACCGAGATGCCGCCGGAGGCACTGGGCGAGATCGGCCAACCGAACCGGCTTGGGCAGCAGGTCCGCGATCGACGCCTCCTCGAGCACGCTCCGCTGGATCCCGCCCTCGTAGCCGGTCATCAGGATGAAGGGCGTGTCGGCGCCCGCCGAGGCTACCCGCCGGGCCAGGTCGATGCCGCTCATCGACGGCATCGAGCGGTCCGACAGCACCGCGGCGTAGCCACTCGGGTCCGCCGCGAACGCCGCGGCCGCGAGCGTCGGGTCGGAGTACGCCTCGGCCTTGAAGCCGAGCCGCTCCACCATCGCGCGGGTGACGCTCAAGACCGGCACCTGGTCTTCGACCACCAGGATCAGCCGCTGACCCCCGAACGGGTCGCTCGCCCGGTCGCGGTCGCTCCGACTCGGCGCCGGGTCCGCGACCAGGGGGAGCCAGACCGTGACGGCGGTGCCCTTGCCGACCTGGCTGTCGACCGTGATGGTCCCGCCGTGGTTGTGGACGATGCTGTGCACCACCGAGAGGCCGAGCCCGGTGCCCTGACCCGTCGGCTTGGTGGTGAAGAACGGCTCGAACACCCGCGCCGCGACGTCGGCCGACATGCCGGCGCCGTTGTCGACGACCCGAACCATCACGTAGGGGCCGGGCTCGAGGTGTCGCTTGACGGCCTCCTCGCCGGCGAGCGTCGCCGAGCTGAGGGAGACCACGATCCGGCCCCCGGACTCGGGCATGGCCTGTCCGGCGTTCACCCCGAGGTTCATCAGCGCCTGGCTCACCTGGCTCGCGTCCGCGAGGATCACGGCGTCGTCGCTGAGCGACGTCACGCTGATGGTGATCGAGCGCGGCAGCGTCGCCCGGAGCAGCCCCACCACCTCGTCGACCAGGTGCTTCACCCGAACCGGACGCCGCTCTTCGCCGGAGGGTCTGCTGAAGAGCAGGATCCGCCGCACCAGGTCGCGCGCCCGCTGGCCCGCGACCATCACCGGGTCCATCAGCGGCGCCGCGGCCGGCACCTCGTGCCGCGCCAGATCGGCGTAGCCCGTGATCACCGCGAGCAGGTTGTTGAAGTCGTGCGCGATGCCGCCGGCGAGGGTGCCCAGCGCCTCGAGCTTCTGACTCTGATAGCGCTGCCGCTCGGCCTCGCGCGCGTCGGCCTCCGCCTTGCGACGTGCGGTCACGTCGGCCACCACGCCTCCGACCCGGAGCCGGCCGTCGGGCAGCAGCTGGCGGAGGGTGATCCGGCTCTCGAGGTGCCGCACCGACCCGTCGGCGCAAAGCCGGCGGAAGGCGACCTCGTACGGCCCGGTCTCACCCGAGCGGACCCAGTGCTCGATCTTCCTGAGCACGTGATCGCGGTCGTCCGGGTGAACCGTGGGAAGCCAGATGTAGGGATCGGCCAGCGCGTCCGCGGGCTCGATGTCCCAGACCGTCTTGGCCGCCGGCGAGACGTAGACGAAGCCGCCCGGCACGTCGAGCACCCAGAAGACCTCGGGGATCGAGGCGGCCAGCGAGCGGAACCGCTCCTCGCTCTCGACCAGGCGCTCCTGCACGACCTGCTGCTGCGTCTCGGCGACCCGCCGGTCGGTGATGTCGAGCAACACCCCGTGCCAGTTGCAGCAACCGTCGGCGTCGACGCCGGTCGGGGTCGAATGCCCGCGGATCCAGCGGACCGAGCCGTCGCCGCCGCGGACCGGAAACTCGTGGAGCCACGCGCCGCGGTCGCGGACCGCGGCGTCGATCGAGGCCTTGAGCTCGGGACGGGCCTCCGGCAGCGCGGCCTCGATCGCGAGCGACGCGTCGGTCATGATCGAGGTCGCGGTCCGTCCGGTGATCCGCTCGACCCCGTCGGAGATGAAAGGGAACTGGTAGGAGCCGTCCGGAGCTTCCCGGAAGCGGAAGACGATGCCCGGGACCAGTCCGACCAGCTGCTGATACTCGCGATTGCTGCGGATCAGCTCGGCCTCCGCCGCGTCGCGAGTCTCCAACGCGGCATGCGAGCGACCGAGCGCGTCCTCGAGGCTGCCGACGAAGCGGGTGATCATGGCGACCGCGAAGCCCGACGACGTCGCCAGCACGAAGACCGTGAACGCGCCGCTCGCCTGCACCGCCGAGGGCGGGAGCCAGCCGCGCGTGTCCGCCAGGACCAGGAACAGGTCGAGCGTTGTGACCGCGAGAGCGAGCAGGTAGGCCCGCTGCCGGGTCACCAGGAACGAGGCGAGGATCAGGTAGAGCAGCTGATAGATCGCCAGGTGCGCCGAGAGGCCGCCACCGGTCCAGGCCAGCCAGCCGATGGCCACGAAGGGTGCGGCGAGCACCACGGCGACGCTCTGCCGGACTCGCCCCAGGCGCAACAGAGCCAGCGGCACCCCGCCGGCGATCAACGCGATGCCGAGGTCGATCAGGAGCCGCCGAAGCTCGATGATGCCGATGAGGTAGGCGACCACGCCACCGAGCAGCGAGACGAAGAAGACGATCGAGACCAGCGGCGAGAGAAACTCGCGTCGACGCTCGTCACGATCGCCGGTGGCCAGCTGACTGGTCCCTGGACCCAATGACGCTCCGCTGTCGACGGGAGATCAAGGCTGGGTGAAGGCAGATTGTACACAATGGTAATCGGGCGGTGCCCCGGCCGCACCGCGCGGGCTAACTGGCGAGTCGCTTCGCCTCGGTCGCGAGGTCGGCGGAGAGCGAGTCGACTCGAGCAGTCGCGCGCCGGGCGATCGCCTGCCAGATCGCGCGCCCGATCCCGATCCCGAGCGCCGCGGAGCCGAGGGCGAGGCCGATCCCGGTCCCCGGAGCCGTCACGGCCGACGCGGCCACCGCGCCCCCGATCATCGCCCCCCACGCCGCCGGGAGAAGATGGAGGATCGCGCGGAGTCGCGCGGGATAGCGCTGGGTGACGTGGATCTGGGTCTCGCCTGCCGCCTGCGAGATGGAGACCTGGGTGGTGGCCTCGAAGCGGTCTCCGTGCGGGGCCCGGGTCCAACGCACGGTGCCGAGCGCGTCGGTGACGGTGCCGGTGGCGTCGAGCCGATCCTCCACGACGCGGATCAGTTGGCGGAGCGCCTCCTGATCGAGGTGTCCCGGCACCCCACGCGCGACCTTGGCGCCGAGTGGCGCGCCGAGCAGCTCGGGGGCCTGGCTCCGTCGCTTGGTCGCGAGGCCGGTCACGGCCTCCTCGATCGCCTCGGGGCTCAGCCCGACCTCCCGGGCGATCTCCTGGAGTTCGGCCAGGCTGAGGCCCTTGGCCGAGCTCAACGCCCGGCGCTCCTCCGCCTCCGCCGCCCGCTTCAGGACGAGCGCGACCTCCTGGTCGGTGAATCGTCGAGCGGGATCTGGGCCGGTCATGCTCTGAATCTCGTCGGGATGGCGAGTCGGTGCCACGTCGCGGTCGCGCGCGCCCGGCGCGTCAAAACCACTGACCGAGTCGGAGGTAGAGCGCGCCTCGCCCGCTGGTCGACACGCCGTATGCGAGGTCGATCGGCCCGGCCGGCGTATCGGCTCCGAGCCCGAGCCGGACCCCGCCGAGCCAATCGCGACTCGAGTCGGCGGGGCTCCAGGCCCGGCCGCCCGCGAGGAGCACGCGGAGCTCGATCGGTCCCTTGATCGATACGCCGAGCCGCAGGCTGCCGGAGGCCTCGCGGGTGCCGCGCTCTTCGCCGAGGTGGAGGCCCGGGAAACCCCCGTAGCCGCCGAGTGGAAAGGTCCACTGCGGCGGCAGGTCGGCGCCCCAGCCCAGCCTCGCCGTGGGCACCACGCTCCAGCCGCGGTGGAGCATCGGCACGCTCCCGGCGAGCAGGACGCGCTGGAACTTGTCGGTCGCGATGGCCTCGGCGTCGAGGGCGAGCCCGCTCGAGCCCGCCCGGAGCACCCGGAGCGATCCGCCGACGCCCGTCTCGCCCCGCAGCGGCGTGGCTCCGTAGGTCACGACGTCGCCGCCGAGACGGAATCGCCAGCTCGGGCCGAGCCTGAGCTCGACGCCGCCGGTGCCGCGGGCATAGCTGGTCGAGAGCTCGGGCAGGGTCTCGCCGTCGGCGTCGAACTGGCGAAGGTCTTCACCGCGGAGGCGGAAGGTGAGCATCGGCGTGAGCCGCGACCAGCCGCCATCCACGTGGGAGAGCGCCGTCGCGAAGAGCTCGCGGTGGTAGCGGCCGATCGAGGCGAGCACGCTGGCCTCGAGCGTGGTGCCGAAGAGCTGCCGGTCGAAGAGCCCACCCCAGGCCTGGCCGCCCAGCTCGTTGTCGTACGCGATTCCGCCGCCCCCGACGGTGCGGGGCGCGTGGATCGGCTCGACTCGGAAGACCAGACCCTCGTCTCCGTCGGCCGGGTTGAGCCAGGCTCCGCGGAAGGCCTCGGCGTCGGCCAGGCTCAGCAGCCGGCCGCGAAGCTTCGGCAGGTCGAGCTGGCCACCGGCCTTGAGATCGAGGATCCGCGCCACCAGCGCGCTGTCGGCGGAGGTGCCGCTCTGGATCGACCAGCCGGCGAGCCGATCCGGAAGCGTCGCGGGGGCGGTCGGCTCCGACCGGGGAAGGCAGCTCGCGCCGCCGAGGACGGCGTCGGCCGCCCGCCGGCCGCGGCGGAGCACCTCGGCCATCGTCTCCCGCGAGAAGTCGAGGCTCCTGAAGTCCTGCACCTCGGGTCGCACGAAGACGTCGTGGGCGCGGAGCTCGGCCGGGGGTTGATGGAACATGAAGCCGAGCAGCTGATCGGCCAGCGCGATCGGCGACTCGACGTCGAGCGAGTCGTCGAGATGCTCGGTCACGTCGGAGACGATCACCCGCTCGGCGCCGGCCGCCCGGGCCTCGGCGATCGGGATGTTGGCCGAGAGCCCGCCGTCGACCAGGATGGCGCCGTCCCGGACCACCGGCGGGAAGACCAGCGGGATCGCGCTGCTGGCGCGGACCGCCTGCGCCAGGTCGCCGTCTCCCATCACCACCGTGCTCCGATCGCGGAGATCGGTGGCCACGGCCAGGAAGGGAATCGGGAGCCGGTCGAAGCGGCCGCGCGCCAGCAGGTTGCCCCGGAGGAAGGCGACGTTGAGCCGGGCGTTCGGCCGCGCCTCGTCCACCACCCCGGTCTGGAACTCGAAGCCGCTTTTACCCTTCACCATGTAGAGCAGGGGCAGCCGCTGGTCCCAGGGGTGCGGGGACGGAACCTGGAAGGGACGCACGACCTCCGCGACGGGCAGGTCTCGCACCAGCGAATCGATCTGGCGACCGGTGTAGCCCGACGCGTAGAGCGCGCCGACGATCGCGCCCATGCTGGTGCCGACGACGAGATCGGGGCGGGCCCCCAGGCTGTCGAGGGTCCGGAGCACGCCGATGTGCGCCAGACCGCGGGCGCCGCCGCCGCTCAACACCAGGGCGGTCTTGAGCGGCCGGCAATCCTGAGCGGCCAGCGACGGCACCGCCAGCAGGGCGGCCAGGAAGAGCGGGATCGCGCGCATCGCGCGAAAGCTAGGCGACCGGCGTGCGGGTCGCAGCGGCCGTGGCGAGTCGTCCGAGGGCGACGGGCGCGCCCCTACCCGGCCAGGCCCAGCAGCCACCACCACGCCATCCCGACCGTAGCCCAGATCAGGAAGGTCACGCAGGCCGCGGCGAGCCCGAGGCGCCACCAGGCCCGCTGCGAGAGGTAGCCCGCGCCGAACCAGATCGGGGCCGGCGTGGTGCCGTAGTGGGTGAGCGCCGCCGAGAGATTGGAGAAGCAGGCGAACGCGATCACCGTGAGTCGGGGCGGCGCCCCGGCCGCGATCACCAGGGTGGTGAACGGGATGAACATCGCGGTGACGTGCGCGGTGATGCTGGCGAACCCGTAGTGGGCGAAGAAGTACACCAGGAGCAGCGCGGCGAACGCCACCGGCCATGGGAACCCCTGGACCAGGGAGGCCGACACCTCCGCGAAGCGCGCCGTGATCCCGAAGTCGGTGATCCCCTCCGCGAGTCGGATCAGCCCGCCGTACCAGATGAAGATGTCCCAGGCGGTCCGCTCGGCGAGCAGCTCGCTCCAGGGGAGCACGCCGGTGACGAGCAGCATCGAGAGCCCGCCCAGCGCGACCACGGTGTAGTCGAGCTTGAGCCAGCTGGAGGAGGCCCAGAGCACGGCCACGACGACGAAGGTGGCGAGCAGCAGCTTCTCGTTGGTCGAGACCGGGCCCATCTTGTCGAGCTCCGCCCGGGCGAACTCCGGGGCGGCGGGCGTCTCGCGCACCTCGGGCGGGTTGATCCGCATCATCAGGATCGGCACCAGGGCGAGCGAGACCAGACCGGGCACGATCCCCGCCAGCATCCACTCGAGATAGCCGATGCCCTGGCCGGTCACCTCCTCCGCGAACGCGGTGATCAGCAGGTTGCCCGCCTGGCCGGTGAGGAACATCGCGCAGATCACCACGTCGGCCTGGTAGAGCAGCGCCATCACGAAGGCGCCGAGCCGGCCCGCGGTCGGCCCGGGCTCGGAGTCGTAGGTGCCGACCAGGCTCCGGGCGATCGGGAAGATGATCCCGCCGCTCCGCGCGCCGTTCGAGGGCACCACGGTGGCGAGCACGCCGTCGGTGCCGATCATCGCGTAGCCGAGACCGATCGAGCGCCTGCCGAGGAGTCGAATGAAGTGGAGGGCGATCCGACGCCCGAGGCCGGTGATCACCAGGGCGCGGGAGAGGAAGATCGCCGCCAGGACCAGCCAGACGATCGAGTTGGAGTAGGCTTTGAGCGCGTCGCCGAGGCTCAGGACCCCGGTGAAGATGGTCGAGCAGAGCCCGAGCAGGACCACCGCGCCGCCCGGCAGCGGCTGCGCGATGACGCCGACGATCGTGGCCGCGAAGATGGCGAACATCCGCCAGCCTTGCGGCTCGATCCCCTCGGGCACCGGGAACGCCAGGATCACCGCGGCCGTGCCGAGCACGGCGAGCCACCGGAGGAGGCGTTCTCGTCGGGAATGCGTCATCAAGGCGGGTCGGCTCGATCGAGAAGCACCAGGATACCGCCCGCCGGGAGAACCTTCAACTGCGGCGCGCGATCCCGACGGGTTTGCCTGGCGCCTGCCTCGACCGATCTTTGGCGCTGACCGTGACCCGGATCTCGATGCCGCACCTGCTCGCCGTCAAGCGCAAGTCCGGTCGGACCCCTCCGCGCTTCCCGTTCACCGTGCCGGTGATCGAGTCGCTCACCACGCTCGATCTCGACGCGCCGGTGACCTTCTTCGTGGGGGAGAACGGCTCCGGGAAGTCGACCCTGCTCGAGGCGATCGGCGCGGCGGCCGGCCTTCCCGCGGTCGGCAGCCAGGACCTGGGGCGGGACCCGACGCTCGCCGCGCAGGCGGAGCTGGGCCGCACCCTCACCCTGCAGTGGAGGAAGCGAACCCACCGCGGCTTCTTCCTCCGCGCCGAGGACTTCTTCGGCTATCAGCGTCGCCTCGCGAAGGAGCGGCAGGAGCTGGAGGAGCGGCTGGTGGAGATCGATCACGACTACCAGGACCGCTCCGCCTACGCGCGCGGTCTGGCGCGCGGTCCCGTGGCCGGCTCGCTCGCGGAGATGGAGCGCCGCTACGGGCGGGATCCCGACGCGCGCTCCCACGGCGAAGCCTTCCTCGAGCTCTTCCGGGGCCGCTTCGTGCCAGGCTCGCTGATCCTCCTCGACGAGCCCGAAGCCGCGCTCTCGCCGCAGAACCAGCTCGGCCTGGTGGCGCTGCTCCTCGCGATGGTCGAGCAGCGAGCCCAGTTCATCGTTGCGACCCACTCGCCGATCGTGCTGGGCACGCCGGACGCCAGGATCTACTCCTTCGACGCCGGTCGAGTGTCGCCCGCCCGGTACGAGACGCTCGATCACGTCCTGATCACCCGGGACTTCCTGAACGACCCGGAGCGCTTCCTTCGTCACCTCGGGGGCGGCTGACCCTCCGCGAGGAACGCGAGCATCGCGGCGATCACGCCCGGGCCGGCGACCAGGTCCGTTCCGTGCCGGGCGCCCTCGACCAGCAGGTGACGACCGTTGACAAGCGTCCGCAGCACCCGGAGGGCGTTGGCGGGCGGCGTGGTGACGTCGGCGCTGCCGCTGATCGCCAGCACAGGGACGGACGATTTCGGCAGCTCGAGGGTCCCGGCGTCGGGTGCCGCGACGCCCCACGCGTCGCAGCCGGCGCCCGCCGTGCTCAGCACGTCGCCGAACGGCGAGCCGGCCGTCTCCTCCTCGATCGTCTGCCGTCGGACCGGGCTCGGCGGCGCCCCGCAGAGGGTCAAATAGGTCATCGCCGAGCCGATCGAGCCGTCGGCCCGAACCCGCTCGACCAGGGTCGCCACCTCGTCGAGCTCGCCGCGCTCGGCCTGGCGGATCATCCTGGTGATCTCGGCGAGCGCCGTCGGGGTCGAGACCCGGCCGGCGATCGCGTGCCGGAGATCGAAGCCACCGATCGTGACGGCTCGGCCGTCCCGGGTCCGACCGGTCCGAGGCACGGAATCCAGGGCCCGGGCCAGGGTCGCGATCCGTTTCGCCAGCCCGCCCCCGCCCCCGCCCACGGCCGCCGCGTCGATCGCGGCGAAGGCGCTGTCGGTGAGGCTCGGCAGCGGCCATACGTCGTCGGGCCCCACCACCCCGGCGAGGATCAGCCGGGCGAACGACTCCGGGTGACGCTGGAGCGCGGCGAGCGCGACGTGGCTCCCGAAGCTGACACCCCACGACACGACCCGCGGCGCGCCGAGCGCCACCCGAAGCGCCTCGACGTCGTCCGCGATTTCGGCGACCCGATATCCGCCGAGCTCCGCGCCCTGGCCGCGCCAGTACTCCGCGCAGGCGGCCGCTCGAGCTCGGAAGTTGGCCACCAGGTCCGGTCGCGATGACGGCCGGTCGAGGGGCAGTCCGCCTGACGCCGGGCAGTCGAGCCGTGGTCGCGAGCGGCCGGTGCCGCGCTGGTCGAGCAGGACGACGTCGCCGGCGGCCCGGAGTGCCTCGATCGCTTCGCGTCGCGGGCCGGAGAGCGCGTCGATCGCCGACGATCCCGGCCCGCCGGACAGGTAGACGATGGGCGGACCGGGCCGCTCGCTGGTCGAGGGCAGCCGAAGCACGGCGAGCTCGATCGTCCGCGAGCCCGGCGACGACCGACTCTCGGGAACGCCCAGGAATCCGAGCTCGGCGGCCGGGCTCGGATCGTCGTCCGGGACTCGCTCGGGCCGGAAGTCGACCCGCTCGGTCGACGCTCGGGGTCGGCTGCAGCCGGTCGCTGCGCCCATGACGATGGCGAGCACCCCGGTTGGGAGCCACAGACTGAGGCGCCGCCCCCGCAGTGTCACGTCGTCGGTGCCCATCGGCGTTGCGCGGTTGACACACCAAATCGGGCCAAACAGCCCCCTCGGGCCAGGAATGGTAAGACACTGGGGGACAACCAACTATGGCCTTGGAGACCGAAGATGCTCCAGGCCGAGATGGCCCAAGTGCTTGACTGGCAAGAAAGTTGCCGCTAGCTAATTAGACACTGGTCTGGTGGGGGACCAGGTCAACCGCTCGCCGAATGAGCTTCTGCAACGTTCCCCGCCGGTCTTTCAGGAGGACAAATGCGTAACCGGCAGCAGTGGGTCAAGCCAACTCTCGTTCGGAAGCCGGTCCAGGAGACCTTCTCCGGGCTCGGCGCTCCGCTCGACGGGCGTGGCGAGGTTCAGAGCTGAGCGCTCAGGCACTCGACTCTAGACCATCCGAACCCCCTGGGCTCCGCTCAGGGGGTTCGGTACTATGAGGGGCCCCCGCTTTCCCGAGAGGTCCCCGGCCGTGAAACCGACAGATCCAGCATCCGATCGGTCCGGCCCCCCAGTCCACCTCGTCTACGGGATGCGGACCGTCTCCGACCTTCCGCTACCCGACTGGCCGTTCGCCGATTCCGACGGCGACGCCGATCTGATCATCAGCCGTACCAGCCTCGACGGTCCTCCGGTGGACGGCCCGCGGCACACCGCGCGGTGGCAGGTCCAGCCGGGTCGTCTGGGGCTCGCGGTGCAGGGAGTGGGGCGCTATCGGGTCGCCGATCCGGGGGTGCTCGAGGTCGATCCCGAGCCGAACGCGGCGGCGGAGGACGTCCTCCTCTACCTCACGGGGGCCGCGATGAGCGCGGTGCTCCACCTGCGCGGTCGCTACCCGCTCCATGCGAGCGCGGTCGCGATCGACGGCCGGGCGGTCGCGATCGCCGGGCGCTCGGGCGCCGGGAAGTCGACGCTCGTGGCCACGCTGGTCGGGCGCGGGGCGGAGTTCGTCACCGACGACGTCTGCGTCACCACCGAGCTGAGCGATGGCCGCCATGGGATCTGGCCCGGGCCGGCTCGCGCCAAGCTCGACCAGCGCTCCCTCCGCGCCGTGGAGAGCGCCGGCCGCGATCTGGCTCCGGCCGGCGGCAACCGGGGCAAGTACCACCTCCCCCTCGGCGTCGATCGCGGGCGACCCGCGCCGATTCCGCTCCGCGGGGTCTACCTGCTCGCCGACGACGAAGGTCCGGTTCGTCTCGAGGTGCTCCAGGGCGTCGAGGCCGTCACCACCCTGATGCAGGAGACCTACTTCGCCGAGTACGCGGGCGCGCTGGGCGCCGGTGAACGGTGCTTCCGCGCCGCGGGGGCCCTGGCCCGAACCGTGCAGGTCGCTCGTCTGCTTCGCCCCCGGGCCATCGAGCGGGTTCCCGAGCTGGCGGAGCTGATCGAACGCGACGCCCGGCGCGGCTGATCGCGACTCACGCGGGGAGACGAACGTGGGACGAACGGAGCGGATCGAGCCGACGACCGTGGTGTCGCGGAACGAGGAGCCGGTCGCGGTCGAGGTCGATCGTACGGTGGTGATGCTGAGCATCGCGCAGGGGATGTACTACGGCATGGAGGGCGTCGGCCGGCGGATCTGGGCGCTGCTGGAGACGCCCCGGTCCGTGGCGTCGCTCTGCGATCGGCTGATGGAGGAGTTCGAAGTCGACCGCGCCGACTGCGAGGCGGACGTGCGCGAGTTCCTCGAGCAGCTTCGGCAATCGAGTCTGATCCGAGTCCATGACGTCCCGCCTGATTCGACTGACGCGCCTGCCGGCGGCTGAGCGCTCGGTCCTGCTCGAAGCGATCGTGGCGCTGATCGGCGCGGGGCTGCTCCTTCGCCTGATGACCTTCAAGCGGCTCGCGCCCCGCTTGGGGCGCCACATGGGCGAAAGCCCGGAGCGGCTGGACCCGGGGCCGGCGGAGACCGCGGGGCGGATCCAGTGGGCCGTGGAGACGGCCGCGCGCCACCTGCCGTGGAAGCCGGTCTGCTTCCCCCAGGCCATCGCGGCCAAGTGGATGCTCGGCCGTCGTCGGATCGCGAGCACGCTCTATCTCGGGCTCGACCCCAACGCCGACTACGACGCGCACGCCTGGGTCCGGGCGGGCGCGCTGATCGTCACGGGCGGCCCCCGTCGCGGACACACGATCGTGTCCTCGTTCGCCTGAGCCCGACGCAGCCATGAGCGGCATCTGCGGGATCTTCCGACTCGACGGCCCACCGCTCCAGGCGAGCGCGGTCGGCCCGATGCTCGACGCGCTCCGTCCCTTCGGTCCCGACGGCGCGTCGTGGGCCGATCCGTCGGGCACGGTCGCGCTGGGCGCGGTGCCGACCCGGGTGACGCCCGAAGATCTCTTCCATCATCCGCCCGTGCGCTCCCTGGACGGCGCGCTGGCGCTGGTGGCGGACGTGCGGCTCGACAACCGCGACGAGCTCGAGCCGGCGCTCGGGATCCCGGCGGCGGACGCACGCGAGCGCTCGGACGCCGACCTGGTCCTCGCCGCCTACGAGGCCTGGGGCGACGCCGCGGTCGCCAAGCTGGTCGGCGATTTCGCCTTCGCGCTCTGGGACGGACGCCGTCGCCGACTGCTCACGGCCCGGGACGGCATCGGCCACCGGCTGCTCTACTATCACGCCACCGACAAGCGGATCGCCTTCGCCACGATCCCCGGCGCCCTGCTGGCGTTGCCCGACGTGACCGCGCGGCTCAACGAGCAGCGGATCGCGGAGTCGCTCGTGCTGATGCAGGATCCGGTCACCACCTTCTACGCCGGGATCGAGCGGCTCCGTCCCGGGCACACGCTGTCGATCGCGGCCGAGGGGACGCGATTCGAGCGGTATTGGTCGCCGATTCCCGAGCGGCGGATCACGCTCGGCTCGGACGACGAGTACGTCGAGGCCTTTCTCGAGGTGTTCGACCGGGCCGTTCGCGCCCAGACCCGCTCGCGGCTCCCGCTCGGCGTCATGCTGAGTGGTGGGCTCGATTCGCCGTCGATCGCCGCGACGGCCGCGCTCCAGCTCCGAGATCGCGGGGAGCGGCTGCGGGCCTTTCACGCCGCGCCCCGCGCCGGCTTCAGCGGCGCCACCCGGCCGGGCTGGATCGCGGACGAGTCGAGCGAGGTCGCGATCGCGGCCAGCCGCTACGACAACCTCGACCTGGAGATCTACCGTCCCACCGGCGGCTCGCTGCTCACCGGGCTGGAAGAGGTCTTCCGCTACGCCGGCCTCCCGCCCCGGAATCCGAGCGCCGGCGACTGGTTCGACGCGATCTACGGCTCGGCCAAGCGACAGGGCATCGGGGTGATGCTGGCCGGGCACAAGGGGAACGCGACGATCAGCTACGGCGGAGTCCGCTCCCTCCGGGACCTGGCGCGCGAGGGTCGGATCGGGCACGTGGTCCGCGAGGTGCGCGCCGTCGCGCGGGCGACCCGGCAGTCGACCTGGGCGGTGCTGCGGGAGCAGATTCTCGCCCCGCTCACGCCCCGCTGGATCGCGGCGGCGCAGCAGCGGCTCCGCGGGCCGCAGGGCGCGGCGCTCTGGTCGTCCGCCTACTCGGCCATCAGTCCCGAGCTCGCGCGGAGCACCGGGGTGGACCGTCGGGCCCGGGAGAGCGGCGTGGTCGGTCTCGAGGCGGCCCGCGCCGGCGAGCTGGAGTACCGCGCCATGGCGCTGACGGCGGCGGCCGACGCGCCGGACCTCGACAACGCGGCCCGGGCCCAGTTCGGAATCGAGACCCGCTCGCCGGCGTGCGACCTCCGGGTGGTGAATTATTGTCTGGCGATTCCCGGCTCGCAGTATCTCAGAAACGGCGTGAGCCGCTGGCTGATTCGCCGCGCGATGCGGGATCGGCTGCCGAGCGAGGTGGTCGACCGGACCACCCGGGGCGCCCAAGGGGCGGACTGGGCCGAGTGGATGGTGGAGATGCGGGACGAGTTCCGGACCGACCTGTCGCGGTTCGAGCGCGAGGAGAGCGTGCGGCGCTGTCTCGACCTGCCCCGGATGCGGAGCCTGGTGGAGCAGTGGCCCGAGCGACTCGGGCCCGCCGAGGAGATGGCCTATCACCATCTGCTGCTGCGGGGTGTGACGATGGGGCGCTTCATCCTCTGGTTCGAGCGGACCCACGGAAGCGGCGCGGGCTGACCCGATGACGCCGACGCGGTGGCGGACGAAGTGGGTTCCCCTGCTGGATGGTCTCAAGCTGGTCTGGCGGAGCGCGCCCGGCTGGACCGCGGCGCAGATCGGCCTGCTGCTGGCGCTCTCCGTGCTGCCGATCGCCGCGCTCTATCTCACCAAGGCGATCGTGGACGCGGTGGCCGCGGCGCTCGACGCCGGCGGCGCCGAGCGCGGGCCGATCATCACCCTGATCCTGCTCGCCGCGGTGGTCGCGGCGCTGAGCGCGGCCCTCCGCGCCGTCGTCACCCTGGTCACCGAAGTGCAGGCCGGCCGACTCGGCGATCTGGTGCAGGACGTGCTCCACGGCAAGTCGGTCTCGGTCGACCTCCAGTACTACGAAAGCCCCGAGTACTACGACACGCTCCACCGGGCCCAGGAAAACGCGCCCTACCGTCCCACGAAGATCGTGACCGCGCTGGCGCAGGTGGGTCAGGGCGGACTCTCGCTGATCGCCCTGACCGGCCTGCTGCTCACCTTCCACTGGGCGCTGGTGGCGATCCTCCTCGGCGCGGCACTGCCGGGCCTCTTCGTCAAAGCGGCCTACTCCAATCGCCTCTACGCCTGGTCGGAGCGCCAGACGCTGACCTATCGGCAGGCCTGGTACGTCAACGCGCTGCTCACCACCATGGAGTACGCCAAGGAGATCCGGCTCTTCGACCTGGGCGGAATGCTGAGGA